>NZ_CP030051.1:6847500-7456045 GCF_004114975.1 Bradyrhizobium guangdongense | reverse complement strand
TTGAAAACTTTTCTAGAGAGAGAAGGTTGCGTGGTGGGCGCCATGCAGAAGTCCTGCCGGACGTCTGGATGACGCGACCTCGAGCGAGTCCATCTGCCGGGCACAGCTCGACCGTTCGGCGTCAATGCCGCGGGTCAGATCAGCGATGTCGGAGATGGAGAGTTCGCGAGGTCAGCGCGTACTCGACGCGTGTTCACGCGGAGGATGGTCGCAGGACGGATTGGAAACGGCATCGTTGAACGATGAAGCCAAAGTCAATACCGCGTTGAATCCGTAGGACATGATACCTCCCCGTCCTGCCGTGATCGCTCACGGCAAGGTCCTGCGTAAATGAACTTCCGCGCTGTACTCAAGTCGCGGATGTCCTGCCCGTCTGTTCGTGTCGTCCGCTCGGCTTCGCCGTCGCGCCTGTCGGGGCAGCCTCGAATTGTCTCTCATTGCCGCCTGGCGCGAGCGGGAGCGATAAGATCCCGCTTGGAGACATAAGACAAAGCTCTACCGTTCCCATATTGCTATGGGTTTGATCCGACAATCGCTTGTTGAAGCGTCGCCTACGTGCACACCGCCGCCGATTTGCACGCTCGCCCCGTTTCTCAAACCGCGCTGGTCTCAAGATCGTGGGCGCCGCGAACGACTTAAGGAATACACTATGCGGAAAGACTCGCAACGGAATTGATTCACACTTGAGGCATCAAAAAACTTGACCAGCGTTAACGCCGCGCACGAGTTGTTCACAGGCTTGAGACCAAGTTTTTGGATTCGTGCACAGATTCGAAAATGCGGCGCGTCATGTGACAATGACTCCGCCATCGCCAAAAAATTTTTACAAAATCGTCACGCACGCGAGCTGCGAGCGAATTTTCCAAATGCTTGTCGGCGCTATGTCGATAAGTGATTAGCGAGACATCGTTTTTCGAGTCTCGTTTCACAGGGTAACCCATGTTCCGGTGAAACTACGGTGTGCAGAACTTCAGCGCCCGCGATTCAACTTAGGCCCGTGCCGCAAGGGTTTTTGCCAAGCGTTTCGCAGCGCAGTGAAAGTTTCCGCTGTTGCACAAACACCGGCTGGTAGAACTACGGATGCAGCTTAGCGAAGGCGGCGAGACTCTTCCAATGAAAGATAGCTCTCACAAGGACCGCAAGCGTGAATTGTGACGGGCAACAAAAAGCCCGGCGTGAAAGCCGGGCTGATCGACGTGCGCGATGTTCGATGGCTTCAACCGATCGAATGAGGGATCGGGTCGCGCTGCGAACTTTACTTCGCGAGACGATCTCGCGAAGTCACTTGCGAAGTTTACTTGGCGAGCTTGGCGATCTGCGCGGTGAGGCGCGAGACTTTGCGGCTGGCGTTGTTCTTGTGAATGATGTTGCGCTGGGCGGCGCGCATCAGGGCGGGCTCGGCAGCGGCGAGCGCCTTGGCGGCAGCGGCGCGATCGCCGGTCTTGATCGCTTCTTCGACGTTGCGGACAGCGCCGCGCATCTGGGTGCGGCGCGACTTGTTGACGGCGGTGCGGCGGGCGATCTTGCGCGTCGCTTTCTTGGCGGAAGTGGTATTGGCCATGGTCTCAATGTCCTTTGCGGGTACCGGTCGCGTCTTGCTCTGATAGCGCCGGCAGCTTGACCGCGGAATCGACGCTCGGATTTAGGGTGTTCGGTTGCTGGGCCGTTCCCGGAACATGAGCGATAGGCCTTGCGGCTATCTCTGAGGCCCCAAAAGAGCCTGCAACTGCTCAAAGAACAGCGGCGGCAGGATTGCGCCCGCCGCCAGTTGGCGCCCTTATAGAGGGGGTCTTTCGCACCGTCAACGCTTTAGGGGCTGGAAAAGCGGGCTCCCGGTGCGCCAAGGGAGGCCGTAACGCCCTGATGAGGTTGAATTTCTGCCGTCTCCCAGCTATTGGCTGGCGGCGTTTCGAAGGTCGTCCGGTCGGACGATCATCTGGGGTGGACCATGATCCGCGGCTTTTTCCGACTGATTGGCTTGCTGCTGCTGGCCGGCGGGTTCTTCTTCATGGTCTATGACGGCGCCCGCTGGGTGGCCGACCAGACCTTGCGCTTCACCCGGTTCGGCCAGTTCTGGAACGACATCAACCAGGCCAGCCAATCGGCCTTCCGGACTTGGGTCGAGGCCAAGGCGCCTTGGCTCTGGACCTCGGTGATCCGCCTCGTGCTCGACCAGCCGGTTTTCGCCGTCCTCGGCCTCCTTGGCATCTTGCTGATGATCCTGTTCCGTCCGCGCAAGCCGCTGATCGGCTATTCCCGGGATTGATCTTCAATTCCCGCCGGGATTGATCTTCAATTCCCGCCCGGGATTGATCTTCGGTTCCCGCCGGATTGAGCGACCGAATGGGGGCGCCGTAACAAGCCTGTCCCTGGCTGCGTAAAGACTTATATTCCCACTCGATCGCGAGCACGCCGCCTGAGCGCCTGGTTCAGGCGACGCACAGCTCGTTTTCCCGGAGATCCGATCATGCTGTTCACGCGCAAGACGACCGCACTGCCTGATGCAGCCGAAGCGCTGCCCGGCCGTTCCCAAGCCATTCCCACCGCGAGCACCCATTTCGTCAACGGCAGCAGGTTGAAGCCGCCTTATCCTACCGGCCTCGAGCAGGCCGTGTTCGGGCTCGGCTGCTTCTGGGGCGCCGAGCGCAAATTCTGGGAGCTCGGCGAGGGCATCTATACGACGGCGGTCGGCTATGCCGGCGGCCACACGCCGAATCCGACCTATGAGGAGACCTGCTCGGGACGCACCGGCCACACCGAAGTGGTGCTGGTCGTGTTCGATCCGGCCAAGATCTCCTACGAGAAGCTCCTGAACACGTTCTGGGAGAACCACGACCCGACGCAGGGCATGCGCCAGGGCAATGACGTCGGCACGCAGTACCGAAGCGCGATCTACACGACCTCTGATGCGCAGAAGAAGGCGGCCGAGCAGTCGAAGGCGCTCTATCAGAAGGCGCTCGCCACCAAGGGCCTGGGAGCCATCACAACCGAGATCGCGCCCGCGGGTCCGTTCTATTTCGCCGAAGACTATCATCAGCAATATCTGGCAAAGAATCCCGCCGGCTATTGCGGTCTCGGCGGCACCGGGGTGTCGTGTCCCATCGGTGTCGGCGTGAGCGCGTAAGCAAGCCACGGACATGGTGCACTTCTCCCGCTTGCGGGAGAGGTCGGCGCGTAGCGCCGGGTGAGGGCTCTCTCCTCCGGGGAGTGTCCCGTCGAGGAGAAACCCTCTCCCGCATGCGGGAGAGGGGCGCACCTCGCTCGCGGCGTGCAGCGCCGTCCCACATCATCCCCCTCAACCCTTTGTTAACCATAACCGGTGCATCACTGGAGCTGTCTCGTTTGTAGGGATGCTCCAAGTGCGGGTTCTGCGCGCGTTTCGATGGTCGATCCTGGCAGCGTCCGCCGCGCTGACCCTGGGCGGCTGCATGCAGACCACAGGTCCCGTCGCGATGGTGCAGCCCCGTCCCGATCTCGACTCGATGGCCTATGGCCAGCCCTACAGCGCTCCGCCCCCTGTCGTCGTTGCCAATGGCGGCGGCGCCATCGATGCGCTCGCCAATTCCTTTGCCTCGGGTCCCGCGCCCGTGCCGGTCGCCTATGGCGGACCGGTGGTCGCCGCCCCCGTGCGCTACGATTCCTCCTATCACCTCGATGCCGGCGACAAGCTGCGCGTCGTGGTCTACGGCCAGGAAGGGCTCACCAACAGCTACGCCATTGATGCCGGCGGCTCCATCACCATGCCGCTGATCGGCGCGGTGCCGGCGCGCGGTCGCACCACCGCCGGGCTTGCCGGCGAGATCGCCGCGCGGCTTCGCAACGGCTATATCCGCGAGCCTTCGGTCGCCGTGGAGATCGAGTCCTATCGTCCGTTCTTCATTCTTGGCGAGGTCGCCGCCCCCGGCCAATATCCTTACGTGCCGAACATGACCGTCGAAAGCGCCGTCGCGATCGCCGGCGGCTTTTCTCCGCGCGCCAAGCGCGACATGGTCACCGTGACGCATACCGAAGCCGGCGGCGCCATGCGCGCCGTCGTGCCGCTCGGCACCCCCGTCAGCCCCGGCGACACCGTGTTCGTCGGCGAGCGATGGTTCTGACGCTCTGCCCCGCTTCCTTCATCGCCTGAAGTCCAGTCGCCCGTTCGGAAAGCATCCGTCGATGCGCGCGGGGGCCACCACGAGCCCGATCCATGGCCGCGTGATCGCCGGATTGGTCAGGTTGATATACTTCCCGACCAGACGATTGCCGCTCTCGCGCATCGCATCGATCAATCCGTGCCGACGGCCGTCGTCCCAATCGAACCGCAGATAGACCCGTCCATTCGCGACGCGGACTTCCGCGCGGCCCTGCTTCCATGCCTCCGGCGTGTCGCCCGCGATGGTCGGGTCGGCGCCGCCGTTCCAGCGGCTCGCCCAGGCGCCTTCGAGCGGATCGGATGATGCGGGAACGGACGCCCAATGCGCCGCATTGCCGTCGTCGGCATCGCCGGCGAGCGAAGCCGATATCGCATAGTGCATGACATCGGAACCGCGGGGGTCCGGCACATCCATGGTGCCGAACGGGTTGCGAATGACGATGTTCGTGTCGGCCTGCTGCATGGCGCTCTCCGGCGTGACCTGGCTTTGATCAGCCAGCTCTATCGCCGGGCGGAGAGATGCGGCCACCCGATTTCCGCTCTCTCCGTCATTGCGGGCCTGCGCCTCGCCGGCGCATCCCGGAATGACGGAGGAGAGAGCTGCCCGCTACTTCGTCAAATGCTTCGCAAAAAACGCCATGCTGCGCGGCCAGGCAATATCCGAGCTGGCCTTGTCGTAGCTCGGCCGCTCGTCGCAATGGAAGCCGTGCTGGGCGCCGGGATAGACGAACACTTCGACGTCAGGCCGTTTGGCCTTGATGGTCTCGACGTCGCTCAAGGGAATGCCGGCATCCTTCTCGCCGAAATGCAATTGCGTCGGCACCTTGGGCTTCTCATCCGCAAAGCGCACCACGGCGCCGCCGTAATAGCCGATCGCAGCCTTCAGTCCGGTCAGGCGCGTCGCCGCGACATAGGCGATGCTGCCGCCAAGACAAAAGCCGATGATGCCAACCGAGCCGACGCTGCTGACCGCATCGATCGCGGCCTGCGTGTCGCGCAGCATCGCCTCCCAATTGGGATTGGCGACGAATTTGCGCGCTACTGCGATCTCGTCGGGCGTATAGCCCGACTGGAAGTTCGGCGTGGTGCGGTGGAAGATCGACGGCGCGATCGCGACATAGCCCTCACCGGCGAGGCGGTCGCAGACCGCGCGAATGTGATGGTTGACGCCGAAAATCTCCTGGATCACCACCACCGCGCCCTTCGGGCTGGCTGCGGGATCCGCACGGTAGGCGCCGAGCTGGAAATTGTCCGAGGCCGTCAGTCTGATGTCTTGTCCCACGCGGGTTGTCCTTCTTGGTTGATCGTCAATGCGAGAGCTCGCTCTTGCCCCTCACTCCCACATCCAGTTCTCGCCGTAATCCTCCTTCCATCCCGCCAGCCGTCCGTGACGGAATTGCAGGAACAGGCGGTGGCGATAAGGAATCAATCCGCTGCCGCCGATATCGCGCAGGGCGAGATAGATCTCGTTGCCGGGGCGACCCCGGACATATTGCAGGGGCTGACCGAGCGCATGCGCGGTCTGCTCCGCATCCATCCCGAACGCCAGCGGTGTGTTGTTCGACAGGGTGTCGACGAAGGGACGGCGCAGCGGCACCGTGCCGAACGGCTCGGCCTGCACCGACGCTGCCGTTGCGAGCAGCGCTGCGCCCGCCGCCAGGATTGCCCGCTTCATCGCCGTGATCCTCCTTGCCTGTCTATGCCGGCAAGTTCTTCAGGAAAGGCAGCACCGCGTCAACAAAAGCCTTGGGCTGATCGATGTTGACGGCGTGTCCGGCCGCGGGGATCACGACCTTTTGTGCGCCGGGAATCTTGGCCGCCATGTAGTCGGACGCCGCCAGGAACGGTGTGTCGTCGGCGCCGACCACGATCAGGCTGGGCACTGCGATCTCGGGCAGCAGCTCCATCACCTTGGCGTCGCGCTGGGTCAGCATGCCGCGCGCGGCGAGCGCCAATCCCTTCGCGTTGCGATGGCTGGCGGTGGCGCGCTCGCGCGTTGCCGCCTTCAGGACGTCGAGGCCTTCGCGATCGAGCTTGTCGGCGGTGGCGAGCGCCCGCGCATTCCAGGCCTCGCGCGCGTCGTCCTTCCTGAAGCCCGGGCCGGTGTCGATGATCAGCAGCGCGCGCGTGCGCGATGGATGGGCGCGATAGAATGCGAGCGACATGTAGCCACCGAGCGACAATCCGCCGATGATCGCGCGCCGCGCGCCGACCGCATCGAGGATCGCCGCCATGTCGCCGACGGTGAGCACTTCGCTATAGGCGTTGGGATCATCGGGATAATCGGACTGGCCGTGGCCCCGCATGTCCCACAGGATCAGCTTGTGATCGCGCGCGAGCGCATCGACCTGGCCGTGCCACATCGCCGAGGTCGAGGAGTAGCCGTGCGTGAGCAGCAGCGGTGGCCCGTCGCCATGAACCTCATAGTAAATTCCGACGCCGTCCCGATCGATCCTTGGCATTGTTTCCGCCCTTTCTTTTTTTGTTTCGCCGCTACCTCTTCGCGAGTCCCGTATCGTAGGGTGGGCAGAGGCGCACTTGCGCCGTGCCCACGCCTGCCCAATAGAGCAAGGTAAGCGTGGGCACGCTTCCGCCTTCGCTCTTTGAGCTACGGCGGACAAGTCGCTTTGCCGACCCCTACGATATTGGTTGTCTCAGTCCTCACCATCCTAGCTGACGAGGTTACTCGGAGGAAACCATCGCGGTCGGCATGGTATGCATATCCGAGCGCGCTCCTGTTGCGTCCAGTCGCTAACGTCAGCGCCGTTGTCGCAACGCACATAAGCCGACATTGATATAGTTTCGATCGCTTCCAATTTGCATTTGCCTCTGGCTCCGAACGCGATCATTCTCCGCGCAAGGTGGGCGCCGGCCCGGTGGGCGTTCGCTGTTCAAGTTGCCGCCGTAAGCGGCTTCATGCACCGGCAGGGGAAGACGCCTATGCCAACGCTCACGATCAACGGGCGGAGTATGTCCGTGGATGCGGCGAACGACACGCCGCTCCTTTGGGCCATCCGCGAACAATTGCAGATGACCGGCACCAAGTTCGGCTGCGGTGCCGGCCTGTGCGGTGCCTGCACCGTGCACGTCAACGGCGAAGCCGTGCGCTCGTGCCAGACCATGGTCGGCGACGTCGCCGGCAAGAAGATCACCACCATCGAAGGCCTCTCCGCCAAGGGCGATCATCCCTTGCAGAAGGCGTGGATCGCCGAGCAGGTGCCGCAATGCGGCTACTGCCAATCCGGTCAGATCATGCAGGCGGCCTCGCTGCTGGCGAAGAATTCCAACCCGACCAAGGAAGAGGTCGTGGCGCATATGGACGGCAATCTCTGCCGTTGCATGACCTATTCGCGGATCCAGAAGGCGATCATGCGCGCCGCCACCGAGATGCGCACCGCATCCGCCGCCGGCAACGAGCGGAGGCCCACATGAACCAGCACGTGAAGAACGTCACACCTGAGGCGACCGATCTCAGCCGTCGCTCCTTCCTGGTCGGCGCGGCCGCGACCGGCCTCGTGCTCGGCTATGCCGGCGTGCCCGGCGTCGGTGAGGCGCTGGCCGCAGTCCCCGCCAATTTCGAGCCGAGTGTCTGGTACGCGATCTCGCCTGACGGTCTCGTCACCGTGACCTGCGGCAAGGCCGACATGGGCCAGCACATCGCCTCGACCATGGCGCAGATCGTCTGCGAGGAACTGGGCGCGAAGTGGAGCGACATGCGAGTCAATCTCGCCTCCAACGATCCGAAGTTCAACGACCCGGTCCTCGGGGCGCAGATCACCGGCGGCAGTTGGTCGACCATGATGAACTTCGAGGCGATGAGCCGCGCAGGCGCTGCCGGCCGTATGGCCCTGACGGAGGCCGCCGCGGCGGCCATGGGCCTGCCGCCCTACTTCAAGGACCAGCTCGTCGTTCGCGATTCCGTTGTCTCGCATCCGAAATCGAAGAAGCAGATGAGCTTCGCCGAGATCGTCAAGAGCGGCAAGGCTACCAAGACGTTCACGCCGGACGAGCTCAAGGCGATCAAGCTGAAGACGCCGGATCAATACACCATGATCGGCGTGTCGGTGCCGCAACTCGATATCCCCTCCAAGACCAACGGCACGGCCAAATACGGCATCGACGTGATGCTTCCGGGCATGGTCTATGGCGCCATCGTGACGCCGCCAGTGCGCTTCGGCGCCACGGTGAAATCGATCGACGATTCCGCTGCGAAGTCCGTGCCGGGCTTCATCAAGGCCATCGCCCTCGATGACAAGACGCAGACGACGTCCGGCTGGGTGGTGGCGGTGGCCAACACCTATGCCAACGCCAAGAAGGCGGCCGCAGCGCTGAAGATCGCCTATGACGGCGGTCCGAACGCGAAGCTGTCGAGCCAGTCGCTGCTCGACGAAGCCAAGCGGCTTCAGGCCCTCGATGACTCCGGTCAGTTCTTCGTCAAGGACGGCGATCCGGCAGCCGCCCTCGGCACCGCGGCCAAGGTGCTGGAGGCGGAGTACACCACCAGCATCAACATCCACGCGCCGATGGAGCCGATGAACGCCACCGCGGAGTTCAAGGGCGACATCCTGCACATCTATTCCGGCAACCAGTTCGCGACGCGCTCAGGCGCGATCGCGGCAGGCGCCGCCGGGATCGATCCGAAGTTCGTGGTGATGCACCAGATGTGGCTGGGCGGCGGCTTCGGCCGCAGGCTGGACGCCGACATGATGGTGCCGGCGGTGCAGGCGGCGAAGGCCGTGGGCAAGCCGGTGAAGGTGATCTACACGCGCGAGAACGACATGACGATGGATTTCTCGCGTCCGCTCACCTATCAAAAGGTGAAGGCCGGTGTGGACGGCGACGGCAAGCTCATTGCGCTCAGCCACGACGTGGTGTCGGCCTGGCCGACCGCGCGCTGGGGAATTCCTGACTTCCTCACGCCTTCGGTCGACAAGAAGGGTCCGCTCGACAGCTTCACGGTGAACGGATCGGACTTCTTCTACACCGTGCCCAACCATCACGTGCGGGCGATCAAGAACGAGATGGCGCACAACGCCACCCCCTCGGGTCAGCTCCGTTCGGTGGCGCCGGGTTGGACCTTCTGGGCGGTCGAGAGCATGATCGACGAGATCGCGGCTGCCGCCGGCAAGGATCCGGCGCAATACCGCATCTCCTTGCTCGACGGTGCCGGCAAGAACGACGGCGGCGCGCAGCGGCTGCGCAACACCCTGCTCGCCGCGATGGGCCTCGCCGGTTACGGCACCAAGAAACTCCCCAAGGGAGAAGGCATGGGCGTCGCCTGCGTGTCGTCGCAGGAACGCGCGACCGCAAGCTGGACCGCTTGCGTCGCGCACGTCGCCGTCGCGCCTTCGGGCGAGGTGACCGTGAAGAAGCTCACGGTCGCAACCGACGTCGGCACCCAGGTGCATCCCGACAACATCCGCGCCCAGGTCGAGGGCGCGGCGCTGTGGGGCCTGTCGCTGGCCCTGTACGAGAAGGCGACGCTGAAGGACGGTGGCATCGAGCAGACCAATTTCGATAGCTACAGGCCCCTGCGGATGAGCCAGATGCCGGAGGTCGCGGTCGCCGTGATCGCCAATGGCGAGAAGGCCACCGGCGTCGGCGAGCCCGCGGTGACGGTCGTCGCCCCGGCCATCGGCAACGCCATCTTCAACGCCTCCGGCGCCCGCGTCCGGGCGCTGCCGATCACGGCCGAAGCCGTGAAGGGGGCGATGAAGGCGTAAGCCGGGCTTGGATTGCCGAACGAGATGATCCGCCGGAGGGCAGCCTCCGGCGGATTTTTCGTCGCCAAAAAGTCAGCGTTTTCAGTACCCCTTCTACTGTGCATGGGGTTGTTTTGGACGTCGTTTCGCGGGTTCCGATCGAAGGAAGGGCGATCGCTAAAATTGTACCCAAATCCGACAGGGTCCGTTGAGCACGCCTCTTAAGGGCCGGAGAACCTGATCCGGCTTAGGCTGACTCTGAAGACACTCCCATGCTCTGGGGAAACCATGAACGCGCCAGCCAAATCCGCCGCCAAACGCCGGCTTCTGCTCGCCTCCGACCGGAGCGATGCGAGCACCGAGCTCGCCAGCATTCTGAAGGCCGTCGGCGACGTCTCGACGGTGACGACGGAAGGCATCCCCGAGCAGCCCTCGCGCGATCTCTCCGGTCTCGTGGTCGACATCAATTTGCGCTCGCCCGAGAGCGTGCAGCGGGTGCGCAACAAGCTGCGCGGCGACGCCTATCGTTCGATGCCGCGGCTGTTCGTGCTCGCCGACGCGCTGCATCACGGCACCATGCAGGCCTGGGCGCTCGGCGCGACCGATACCATCTCGCGACCGCTGCAGCCCGATGCGATCCTCCAGCGCATCCGCGCCGCGTTTCCCGATACGGCAAGCTATGACGCGACCGATCGCGGCAAGACGCTCAACCGTGGCGTCGAGGCGGCGCATGCGGTGCTGACGAAGATGTTCGAGAAGCTGCCGCTCGGGGTGCCCCTGACCTTCGACGACGTCATCGCCGCCGAGAACAAGATTCTGAAGGCGATCAAGCACTCCTCGCTGCGCGAATGGCTCACCACGGTCGGCTGCCATCATGTCGGCAGCTATCGCCACTGCCTGTTCGTCACCGGCTTCGCGGTTGCCTTCGCGCAGCATCTCGGCATGCGCGAGGACGACCAGCGCCGCCTGACCCGCGCCGCCCTGCTGCACGATGTCGGCAAGGCCTTCGTTCCCTTCGCCTTGCTCGACAAGCCCGGCAAGCTCACCGACGAGGAGATGGAAGAAGTTCGCCAGCACCCACGCCGCGGTTACGAGGCCCTCGCCGCCCAAGGCGGCTTCCCGCCGGAAATGCTGGACGTGGTGCTGCATCACCACGAATTCCTCGACGGCAGCGGCTATCCCAACAACCTGTCCTCGAACCAGATCAGCGACATCGTGCGGCTTACGACGATCGTCGACATCTATGCCGCTCTGGTGGAGAAGCGCGCCTATCGCATGCCGTTCACCCACGCGCGCGCGTTCACGATGATGGAAGGCATGGGCGGCAAGCTGGATCAGCAGCTGCTGCAGGCGTTCCGGCCCGTGGCGCTGGGATCGTTCTGAGAGCTCGGTGCCGGCTGGGCAGAGCGAAGCGTGCCCACCACTTCCAAGGACGTGGGCACGGCGCTGAAGCGCCTTTGCCCACCATACGACAGCGCCGCTAGTCCAGCATCTTTCGCAGCTCCGCCTTCGCCACCTTCTCCAGCGTCGAGCGCGGCATGTCGTCGACGAGTCTGATCTCGCGCGGCACCTTGAAGTCGGCAAGGCTCTTGCGGCACGCCGCCATCACGCGCTCCTGAAGATCAGGCGGAGCACTCGCGACCCCGCCATGCGGGATGATAAAGACGACCGGCACCTCGTCCAGCATCGGATGCTTCTTCGCCACCACTGCGGCCTCGCGCACGCCTGATACGATTGCGATCACCTGCTCGATCTCGGAGGCCGCGACGTTCTCGCCGCCGACCTTCAGCATGTCCTTGGCGCGATCGCCGAACTTGATGAAGCCGTTAGCCAGCCGCTCGACGCGGTCGCCGGTGATGAAGAAACCGTGCTCGTCAAAGCTCTCGCGCGTCGCCGCCTCGTTGTGCAGATATTCGGCAAACAGTGACAGGCCGCGAATGCCCCTGATCGCAAGATTGCCGGTGTTGCCGACGGCGGTCGGCCTTCCGTCATCATCGGTGATGCGGATCTGATATTCGCCCGCGGCGCGGCCGATCGACATCGGAATGTTGGGCTGGTCGACCTCGCCGACGATGCCGTGGGTGATGGTCTCGGTCATGCCCCACCAGCCGATGATCTTGACGCCGAATGCGGCAAATGCCGGCGGCTCGTTGATCGCGGTGCCCCACAGGCGGAATTTGTGGTCCTTCGGGATCTCCTGCTCGAGAAGCGCCTTCATGCAGAACGGAATCGTCGAGGTCCAGGTCGAGCCGTGCTCCCGCGCGACGCCCCAGAACCGGCTGGCCGAGAAGCGCGGCTGGATCACGCAGCTCGCGCCGACCCAGAGCGTCGCCAGCATCGAGTAGGCCAGCGCATTGGTGTGAAACAGCGGCAGATAAGTCTGGTGCACGTCGCTCGCGTGCAGGTCCTCATGTGCAGCATTGATCTTGGCGCCCCACAATGCGTTGGCATGAGTCCAGAGCACCGCTTTCGGGCGCGACGTCGTCCCCGACGTGTACTGCACGCTGCAGGGCGCGAGCGGATCCGTGGCGCGCCTGGGTCGGTCGGCGCTGTCGGCGAACAGCGCTTCAAAGCTGTCGCCGTGCGAGACCGTATGGGCAGGCGCAGCGCCCGCATCATGCGACGTCACCGCCATCCAGCGGATGTTGCGGCAGTTCTGTGCGACGACTTCCGCATAGGCCGGCTGCGTGATCGCGGCGACCGCGCCGCAATGATCGGCAAAATATGCGATCTCCGCCGGCGCGGAACGGGTGTTGGTGGTCACCGCGATGGCCCCGCATTCGACGCAGGCGAACCAGGCCAGCAGCGCCTCGATGCAATTGTCCAGGTGAATGAGCACATACTCGCCCGGCTCCACGCCGCGCCGGGTGAGCCCCGCCGCGAGCGCGCCGACCCGCTCGTGAAATTCGCCATAGCTCCAATGCCGCGCCGGCGCGTCGAATGGCGCCCAGATCAGGAACGGATGATCACGGCGCACCTCCGCGCGCAGCTTGAGCAGCCAGGGCACGTCGAGCCCGTCGAACGGGCCCACGATTCCGGCGGCGGTCTGTTGAATGGCCAATGCATCCTCCCATGCAGCCTGCATCTTGCTCGCGGCTGCCTTTTGATTATTGCGTCTTCCTGCCATCGGACGGCGCGGGGCGCAATCGGAGGCTCCGCTCTCTCCCCGTCATTGCGAGGAGCGTAGCGACGAAGCAATCCAGACTGCCCGTTCGGAGAAAGTCTGGATTGCTTCGATTCGCTCGCAATGACGATGGAGCGGAAGACGTGACCTCACCGATCACTCCTCATACGAGGAAATCTCGATCAGGCTCCCGTCCGGATCCCGGCAATAGACCGAGTGCAGCGTGCCGCGGGCGCCTTGCCGAGGTGAGGGGCCTTGCTCGATCGCGACGCCGTGTGCTTTCAAATGCGCCACCACCTCGTCGGGAGTCGAGGTGGTGAGAAAGCACAGATCCTCGCTGCCGGGAGTCTCGTGGTCGGCGGTGAACCATTCCACCTTGTCGGCATCACGCGGCCGGACATTGATCTTTTGTTGACCAAACTGAAGCGAGGTCCGCGGCGCTTTGCCGCCACCGGGGTCGAACACCTTGACTTCCATGCCGAGGATCCTGCGATACCACTCGGCGGTGACAGCGACGTCGGCGACGTTGATCACGAGATGATCGAGGGCGTGAACCTTGAGCGGCATGCCTTATCCTTTCGTCGTCATCGGGCTTGCGCACTTTCCGCAGCAAGCAGGCTTTGTTACAACGCCGCGGACGCCACCATCAAGAACACACCTGGGAGAACCCTTGAGATGATCACTCGCCGTTCCGCGCTCGGCCTGCTCGCCGCCACTCCGCTTGCAGCCAGCCCGCTGTCGAAAGCTTTTGCAGCGGATTATCCGTCCCGGCCGGTGAAGTTCGTGGTCGGCTATCCCCCGGGCGGCGCCACCGATATCCTGGCGCGCCTGATCGGCCAGCGCCTGTCGGAGCGGCTCGGCCAGCAATTCGTGGTCGAGAACAAGCCTGGCGCGGGCAACAATATCGGCACCGAATCGGTCGTGAACGCCGAGCCAGACGGCTACACCGTGCTGCTGATCAATCCGGCCAACTACATCAACGCAACACTCTACGCCAATCTCAAGTTCAACTTCGTCCGCGACATCGCGCCGATCGCCGCGTTCCAGCGCGTGCCGAACGTGATGACCGTCAACAAGGACGTGCCGGCCAAGACCGTCGCCGAGTTCATCGACTACGTGAAGGCCAATCCCGGCAAGGTGAACATGGCGTCCTCCGGCAACGGCACCTCGGTGCATCTGTCCGGCGAGATGTTCATGGCGATGACCGGCTGCAAGATGCAGCACGTGCCTTATCGCGGCGCGGCGCCCGCGATCACCGACATGCTCGGTGGACAGGTGCAGGTGATCTTCGACAACATGCCGTCCATCATCCAGCACATCCGCTCCGGTTCGCTTCGCGCGCTCGGCGTCACCACGGCGCAGCGCTCGCCGCAGCTGCCGGACGTGCCCGCGATCGGCGAGACCGTGAAGGATTACGAGGCGAGCGCGCTGTTCGGCATCGGTGCGCCGAAGGATATGCCTAAGGACTTGATCACCAAGCTCAACAACGAGATCAACACGCTGATGAAGGAGCCCGACATGACCAAGCGCCTGGTCGAGCTCGGTGGCGATCCGCTGATCGAGACGCCGGAGGCGTTCGGCAAGGAGATCGAAGCCGAGACCGCCAAGTGGAAGAAGGTCGTCGAATTTGCCGGCCTGAAGGTCGAGTAGCGATCTTGTGATCGCCGCAAACGGAGCCCCGCCGAACGGCGGGGCTTTTTCTTGCGTGGTCTTGCGCGGTGATCTGGAATAAAATCGCGCAGCAAGACCTGATGATACATGGTGCGTATCTCGCGCCGGGAAGAGAGGAGTTGGGACCATGCGCAAGACGCAATTGGTGCTGTTGACCTTGGGTGCGGCGTTCCTTGCCGGCTTCGTCTCCGCGACACCTGCCGCGGCACGGGACTACCCGTGGTGCGCGCAAGGCGGCGAATTCGACTACCCCGGCGAATGTGCCTACAGCACTTACGAGCAATGCCTGGCCAGCGTCTCGGGCCGGCTGCTGTATTGCGGGCCGAATCCGCGCTTCGCTTATGAACCGGCGCCGCAGCCGCAACCTCGGCTGCATCGTCGTGCGCGGCCTGTAGCGCCTTACTGATCGTCCCAAATCGATTGCAGTCTGATGCATCGCGTCGGGCGGGCTCCCGCTTGACGCGATCGTGCTTGCGTTTATACTAAACCTAATGGTTAAGTATCAGGACGAGACGCTCGATCGCACCTTTGCCGCGCTGTCCGACCCGACGCGGCGAGCCCTGCTCGCGCGTCTCGGCGACGGGGACAGCCTGTCGGTGAGCGAGCTGGCGGCGCCGTTCGCGATGTCGCTGCCGGCGATCATGAAGCATCTCGACGTGCTCACCGATGCCGGCCTGATCGTGCGGGAGAAGAGCGGGCGCACCGTCTCCTGCCGGCTCACCACGCAGCCGATGGAGCGGGCGATGAACTGGCTCAATCGCTACGCGCAGTTCTGGTCGGAGAGTTTCGATCGCCTTGCCGCCTTTGTGGAGGACAAACCATGGTCAACGCAGTCGCCGGCGTCGCCGAACGTGCAAACGAAGCGCCGAGCCTCACGCTCACGCGCCGCCTCCGCGCGCGGCCGGAAAAGGTCTTCGCCGCCTGGACGCAAGCCGAGCAGCTAGTGCAATGGTTCGGGCCGCCGAACATCAAGCCGGCGACGCTGCGTGCGGACGTCGATGTTCGCACCGGCGGCCGCTTCCGCATCTCGTTCACCCGCGACGACGGCGAATATTTCGAGGCCGGCGGCATCTACCGCGAGGTGATGCCGAACGAACGTCTGGTCTTCACCTGGGCCTGGCATTCGACGCCCGAACGCGAATCGCTGGTGACGATCACGCTCAAGCCGGACAGCGCCGGTACGCTGATGATCTTCTATCACGCCCAGTTCTTCGACGAGACTGCGCGCGACAACCACCAGCGCGGCTGGAGCTCGTTCTTCGACAAGCTCGAGGCCTTCGTCGCCTGAGTCCTCTCGGAGAAGCAGCGGTCCCGGATTACGCTCCGCTCCATCCGGGTTACGAGACCGGCTTTGTCGCTATTTCTTCGCGTCCGCCTGCACCGTGCCGTTGCACGAGATCAGCATCGTGTAGGCACGGGCGTTGCCGGCGATCTCGGTGGTCTTGAGCTCGCCCCGCGGTTCGGCCGTCTGGTACGGCACGACCGAATTGTCGAGGAAGTCGCGCAGCGCACCGGTCTTGATGGCGAAGTTGATGTTTTCGGGGATGTCGCCGGTGATTGCGGCGATACGCAGTCCAGGGATCTTTCCTGTGACCACGCCGACGACCTGCCCGGAGGTGTCGAACAGCGGGCCGCCGCTGTTGCCGGGCTGCACGGGCGCGCTGATCTGCAGGAAGCGCGAATCGTTGCGCATGCCGCTGAGCGAGCTCACGATACCTGTGGTCACCGTGAAATCCGAGGTCAGCAGCCCGTGAAGGGGAAAGCCGATCGCGACGACGGAATCGCCGGAGCGGATCGAGCGGTCGCGGATCCTCGCGAAATCCCTGAATGCCGTCGTCGACGCGGGCTGCAACAAGGCCAGATCGTTGCTCGCGTCGTTCGACACGACGCGCAACACCATCGCGGCTTCGCCGGTGAGATTGCCCTTGAGTTCGCTGCAACCGTCGATCACGTGGTTGTTGGTGACGATGTGGCCGCTGGCGCTCACCACGAAGCCGGTGCCAAAGCCGCTCTTGGTCCCTCTGCTGGATTTGGCTGTCGGTGGTGAGCCCTGCTTGTCCGCCGCAGTTGCCGGCTTCGTTGCGCCTTTGGTGAAGTCACCCGCCTTGTCGAGCCCGTCGGCTTTCACCCGGGTCACGCAATTGGCCAATGCGGCGATCGCCGGGCCGGTTGACCTGAGGTCGAAGTTCAGGACGGCGTGGCCGGCCGTCGCGACCATCAGGCTCGCCTTCTGAAACGTATGCACGACGTTCAGCGGCATGACGGCCGTGAGCATGTCGGACCGGTACGCCGTGGCGTACAGCCTGGCTTGCTCCCGCCCGTCGAAGGTCACGTCGATTGCGGCGTTCTCGTCCTTGTTGAAGTGATAGTTGGGACTGGCAAAGGCGAGCGACCATATGCCGGCGGCATTTTGGCTCACGACGAGGATGACGCCGTTCGCATAAGGCGCCGTCGCCGCGCAATGGGAGAAGGCGCCCGTTTCGTCGTTGCTGAAGGCGCCCCCGACCCAGCCGCCGACATTGACCGTGCCAAATGGTCCTTTCGCATGCGCCGCCCCAACCAGACACACCTGCAGCAGAGCTGCAGCGACGAACGACCTTAACCGCATGACTTCCCCCCAGGGCACCTTGGCCGCATCTTAGCTGGGCCGGCGGCCGGGATGCAACCGACAGTTGTTCGATCGCGCCCCTCCTGTCCTGGACGAGTTTCATCCTTGCCTTTACTTTGTAACGCGGTATACTTTGCGATACAAAGTGACCGGGCAAGCCGGTCCGTGAGCCGGGTGGAGCGGAGTTTTGGCGTTGCCGATGCGGGATCTCGACAAGGCGCTGGCCGACATCGTGGCGATCCGCAGCCAGATCGCGGCCGGCACCGCGTTCCGCGGTTACGGTCCTGCGACGATGGTCGCCACCGGCGCGGTTGCACTCGTCACCGCCATTCTGCAATTCTGGCTGCTCGGCGATCCCACGGGTGAGCCGCTCGGTTTCTTTTTCGGCTGGTTCGTTGCAGCGGCGCTGTCCGGCCTGATGATCTGGATCGAGATGCGCGCGCGTTCGCGTCGTCATCATTCCGGCCTTGCCGACGCGATGATCCACCAGGCCGTCGAGCAGTTCCTGCCGGCGGGCGTCGCCGGCGTGCTGCTTGCGGTGGTGATGTGGAAGTTCGCCGCCGAGACGCTGTGGCTGCTGCCGGGATTGTGGCAGATCCTGGTGTCGCTCGGTATTTTCGCATCGGTTCGTTCGCTGCCGCGCAGCGTCGCGTTCGCCGGCGCCTGGTACTTCGTCTCGGGCTTTGCGGTCGTGGTGCTGGCGAGCGGGACCCACATGCTGTCGCCGTGGACCATGGGGCTGCCTTTCGTGGTTGGCCAGTCGATGATGGCGGCCATTCTGTATTTCGCGTCCGGAGACAATGATGTCGAAGACTGACAGCGCGCCTTTCTCCTATGAGGGGCTCGATCGTGTGATCCACGAGAAGGCGAGGCTCGGGCTTCTGACCTCGCTGATGGCTCACCCGAAGGGGCTTGCCTTCGCCGATTTGAAGCAGCTCTGCGGTCTCACCGACGGCAATCTCAGCCGGCACCTCGCCGTGCTCCAGGAGGCTGGCCTCGTCGAGGTGACCAAGGGCTACGAGGGCAATCGCCCGCACACCACCTGCCGACTTACCAAGACCGGCCGACGCCGCTTCCTCGACTATCTCGCGGTGCTCGAGCGGCTGGTGCGCGATGCCGCCAAGGCCGCCGGCCGCGAGGCAACCCCGCTCGGTCACCTCGGAATTCTCCCGACCTGACCGTTCCCTTTTTTTGACCGGAGACTTTGCGATGCAAAGTGACGTCACGTCCCTCAATGACAAGCTTCATGTCGGCATCATCATGGACGGCAACGGACGATGGGCGACACGGCGAGGCCTCTCGCGCGTGCGCGGCCACGAGGCCGGCGTCGAGACGATCCGTCGCATCGTCGAGGCAGCGCCCAAGCAGGGCATCGGCACGCTGACGCTCTACGCGTTCTCGACCGACAATTGGCGCCGGCCGAAAGCCGAGGTCGCCGCGCTGATGACACTGCTCCGCTTCTATCTCGCCAATGAAGTGCAGAGCCTGGTGAAGAATGGCGTGAAGCTCAACGTGATCGGCCGCCGTGATCGCCTGCCTGAAGGCATCGCTAACGCCATCGCGCGCGCAGAGGACGCCACCGCACACGGCGCAACGCTGCACTTGCGGATCGCCGTCGACTACTCCGCGCGCGATGCCATCCTGAACGCCGCGGCGAAAGCCGCCGCGCTGACCAGCCTGACCCGCGAAGCCTTCTCGCAGCTCGTCACCGGCGAGGCCGGCTTGCGCGACGTCGATCTCATCATCCGTACCTCGGGTGAAAAGCGGCTGTCGGACTTCCTGCTCTGGGAAGGCGCCTATGCCGAGCTGCATTTCACCGAGCGGATGTGGCCCGAATTCGACGCGGGCGATCTCGCCGCGGCGCTGGCCTCCTTCCATGGCCGCGAGCGCCGTTTCGGCGGCCTTCAGGCCATCCTGCCCGAGGAGGTGCCTTCACTCTCGCGGGCGTAGGAGTGAGGCGGAGCCGAGCAAGAGCTCCGCGGCAGTTCCAGTACAGTGTCTTCAGGTTCAGTCGGGGGATTGGGCTTCTTCATCGAAGTGGGACGGACGATCACGCCAGCCAAAGCGGGAGCGAAAGTCCATGCGTGTTCTTCTCGTCAATGTGCCTCATCCCTCGATCGGAAGTCGGATTCCGGACGATCATCTGCCGCCGCTCGGCCTGCTTGCGATCGGCGGGCCGCTGATCGACGACGGCCACGTCGTGCGGCTGATCGACGCCGAGTTCGGCCCGATGCCGGCCGCGGACATCATCAGCGAAGCGAACCGCTTTGCCCCGGATGCCGTGCTGTTCGGCCATTCCGGCTCGACCTCCGGACATCCCGTCATTTCAGAGATTGCGCGGGCCCTGGTGAAAGCGATGCCGCGCGTTCTGATCGTCTATGGCGGCGTCTTCCCGACCTATCACTGGCGGGAGATCCTGCGCGACGAGCCCCATGTCAGCGCGATCGTGCGCGGCGAAGGTGAAGAGACGGCGCGGCGCCTGATGCGAGCGCTCGAATGCGGCCACGATCTCGGCAGCATTCCCGGCATCGCGTTTCGCGACGCTGCCGGTCCACGCGCGACGTCCCCGGCGCCCGTGATTGCGGATCTTGACGCCTATCGGATCGGCTGGGAGCTGATCGATCACGCGCGCTACAGCTATTGGGGCGGCCTGCGCGCCGTGGTCGTGCAGTTCTCGCGTGGCTGTCCGCATCTGTGCAATTATTGTGGCCAGCGGGGCTTCTGGACGCGCTGGCGCCATCGTGATCCCGTCCGCTTTGCCAAGGAGTTGGCGCGCCTGCATCGCGAGCACGGCGTCAAGGTCATCAATTTTGCCGACGAAAATCCGACCGTCTCGAAGAAAGCATGGCGCGCCTTTCTCGACGCGCTGATCGCCGAGAATGTCGAACTCATCCTGGTCGGCTCGACCCGTGCCGACGACATCGTGCGCGATGCCGACATCCTGCATCTCTACAAGAAGGCCGGCTGGCAGCGCTTCCTGCTCGGGCTGGAGAATACCGACGAGAAGACACTGGAGCTGATCCGAAAGGGTGCCACGACAGCGACGGACCGCGAGGCCATTCGCCTTCTGCGGCAGCACGGCATCCTGTCGATGGCAACCTGGGTGGTCGGGTTCGAAGAGGAGACCGATCGCGATCACTGGCGCGGGTTGAAGCAGCTGCTCGCCTATGATCCCGATCAGGTCCAGCTGCTCTAAGTCACGCCGCATCGCTGGACACCGTATTTCCGCCTTGCGGCCGACCGGCGCGTGATCCAGCCGGATCGCCGTCGCTGGGACTACAAGCACCAGGTGCTGGCCACGCGCCACATGGCGCCGTGGCGGGTGCTGGTCTGGTTCAAGTTCACGGAGATGGTGCTGCAATGTCGCCCAAAGGCGATCTGGCGCGTGCTGTTTCAGCGCGATGCGGGCCTGCGTCATGCCATGCGCTGGTACACGCAGATGGGACGCCGGGTCTGGCCGCACGAGATCCTGGAATTCCTGCGCGCCCGACGGCTGCGATGGGGCCCGACGGTGCGGGAATTTTGGGGTGCGCCCCAGGATGCCGAAGAGCAGGCGATGACGGCAGCACGGCCGGAGCGGCGCGTTGGAAGGCGTGAGGCCGCATGAGCGCGGCCTCTGTGTGACATCAAGCACCGGACAAGGGCAGTTCGTTTTCGGCAGCAAGATTGGCGGCCACGTCCAAGCCGCGAACGCGTGACCTCGGCTAGGTCTGCTAGTCCCGTAACCTGCCGAGAGCCTCGCGCATGTCACAGCTGTCTCTGGATGCCGTCGTCCGGCCGCATCGGATCACGGGTCCGGTCTGCATCCGTCCCGCCAAGGCATCTGATGTCGAAAGCCTCTCGATCTATTTCACCGGCCTGTCCTCGATGTCGCGCAACAGGCGTTTCATGGGAGCGCGCGCCGACCTCGCGGTGGTTGCAGCGGAATGCGTCGCCATGGCTGGCCATCCCGGTCATTTCACCTTGCTGGCCGAACTCAGGCAGGGAGGAGGGCCGGCCACGATCATCGGCGAAACGCGATATGCCTATGATGCGGCCGCGCGTTGCGGAGATTTCGCCATCTCCGTGGCCGATATGTTTCAGCGCAAGGGCATCGGCCTGCAGATGATGAATGCGATGGAGCGGCAGGCGGGCGATCTCGGTCACGAGATGATCGCGGCCGAAACGGCGCGGGCGAATGTGGAGATGCGCGGCCTTGCAAAGAAGGCGGGTTATGAAAGCTCCGGCCTCGGAGACTGGTTCTCCGTCCATCTTGCAAAACGTTTGTTGCGATAGCCAAGGTTTGCTCGACCGTCCGTGCGCCGTGCGAGCCGCCCGACGCCAGTGGGGCTGGACCGGATCGCCGAATTCTGATGTCGTGGAGCACCTTTGTCGCAGGTGTCCGCATGACTTCCTTCAAGACCATTCGCGCCCGCGCCGAGAAGCGCAAGGGCGGTCCCAAGGCGCTCGACAGGCTGATGCCTGAGAAGCCGGACCACAAACGCCTGGCCAGGCTCGGCGACGATCGCATCCTCGCCGAGATGACCAAGCGGGTGTTTTGCGCAGGGTTTGCCTGGAGCGTGATCGACGCCAAATGGGACGGCTTCGAAGACGCCTTCCTGCGCTTCCAGCCGGCCAAGCTGAGCTTCCAGCCCGAGGATTATTGGGAAGGCCTGCTGCGCGACGCGCGGATCGTGCGCAACGGCGCCAAGATCATGTCGGTGCGCGAGAATGCGGCCTTCGTGCAGGAGATTGCGAAGGAGCACGGCAGCTTCGGCAGGTTTCTGGCGGCATGGCCGCCGTCCAACGAGATCGGCCTGCTCGATCTCCTCGCCAAGCGCGGCAGCCGGCTGGGCGGCAACACAGGGCAGATGCTGCTGCGTTTCGTCGGCTGGGACGGCTTCGTCACCTCGAAGGACGTCGTCGCCTGCCTGCGCGATGCCGGCCTCGACATCGCCGAAGAGGTCAAGTCGAAAGGCGATCTCGCAAAAGTGCAGGCGCAGTTCAACGCTTGGGCCGAGGAGACCGGCCTTCCCTACACCTATCTGTCACGCATCTGCGCACTTTCGATTGGCGAAGTCAGGAGCGAGTAGCGTAGCCCGGCGGATCGTGGAAATCCTGTGGCGATCCCACGACGTGAACACGGCAGATGCAGCACGCGATCACAAAATTCATCTTGCAGGAACATTCGCGCGCAGCACCTGTTCGGACGTGTGAGCCAGGCGAGACAGGCGCAGGGAACACGCACGCTCCGGCTCAGTTCCACGAAACGCGAATGACAGAACGGAGCAGCTCATGAAGCTCACATCCGAACAGGTGAAGCAGACCGTCAACCAGCTCGGCGCGCAGGTGCTGCCCGACGAGCATCCCGCCATGCCGCAGCTCAACAGCATGTTCGGCGAGCACACGTTCTTCGTCGACGAGATGGGACTGAAGGTCCTGGAGCCGACCCCGTCGGCCGGCGCGGACCGCGAGACCGGCGAAGTCGTCAGCCTCGCGGACTGGAGCGATGCAGATCTGACGCGCCTGATGGCACACGAGCCCGAGCCGACCGGCGTGATCGTCGTGTTCGAGCATATCAGGCACTGAATTCGGCGAGGACGAGGGCCGCGTGCGACCCTCGTCCGGATGCTGCAGTCGAGAAATGAGTTGAGATCAGGGACGGTCGAGCGGACGGCGCAGGTCGCCGGGGCCGCCGAACAGGCCGCGGAAGAACCCGGCAATGCTGCCCCAGAAGCTTCCGCCGGAAATCGTCTCGAGCTCCATCTCCGTCAATTCGCGAGCCATGTTCTGCATGGCAGTCTCCTTTTGTATATCGGGCGGACCATTCCGCGCGCGATCCGAGGAGAATGCGGTTATGTCGGCCGCGCTGCCGTGATGGGGGGCACAGAGCCGGCTTTTCTGCGTACGAAGGAGTGTTGAGTCCGGCGCTCGGCGCGTTTGCGTGGATCGGTTCTGATCGTTGAGACGGACGCCGGACAGCGAAGAACCGGCAGAGCCCTCGTGCCATTTGATCCGCTGCAATCCGCCAGCGCCGGCGCGAGCGTTCGCGTGGCCCAGCGCGGTGAGCCGCTAGATACCATCCGGGCGCTGCCTTCTCGCCGCTGAACTTCACCACTTCAATACAACTTACGGGCGAATTTGGAGTATGCTCTGACTGGCGGGACAGGGTCGATTGCACCGGTTGGGGGCAGGATGGGTTTCTTCGATTGGTTGAAGTCCAAGACACAGGCGCAGGGGACGGGAGGTGCCGACGGTCCGGGCACCCCAAAGGACTTTATCCCGAGTGGGAGGGGGTTAGGGGAGAACAGGGGAATCCCAGCGGAAGCTGTTGACAGGAAGCTCCGATCGGAAAGGCTTCTTCAAGCCCAGGGTGTGCCTTTCATGGCGGCGTTGCCGGTTATCGACACCGCGTCTGAGGCGCTGAGACGCTCAAAAGAAGAGGTCGCGCTGCGCACTCTTTGTCTCCTTTTCGTTGCCGCAAAGGGCAAAGGGCTTGGTGAAGAGCTAGTAGAGCGACTTTTGGAATCATACGAACTCCGTCCGCATCTGACGCCCAAGGAGCTCGCCTTCGTGCTCGACAATTCCCCCTCGCAGCCCGACCGGATTCAATTCACGTGGAGGCACGAAGCCGCCTGGACGCTGCTTTGGGCATTGGGCTTCGTGGCCCAACTCGGCAAGCCAACTCAGATTTGCGACGTACCATTCGCCGCGAGCACGATGGCCGAAAGGACAACCTCACAATTCATCGAAGACGCCGAACTTCGTCCGATCGCTGACATTCTCGATCAAGCTGATCTGATCTACAGGTACCACTGGGCCGTTCGAAACGCCCAAATCAAAGGACTGCGAGTACCGGCAGATCTCGATCCCGGTGTAACGGAAGAAAGACACTACGCTTTGAACTGGCTTATCGGATACAACGAGCAAGCGTGGGATGATGTCACGACTGACACCTAACATCCCATTGCGGTAAGGGTCTGCGGCGGTACTCTGAGCAGAGCTTTATCGCAGCGTACTCTCGTCGAGATCGCGACGTCTATTTTGCCGTCCGCTAGCGACCATACGACCGTTCTCATATCCAACCGGGACGGGTCTGCTCGTCGTCGCGCCAGAATTGCGGATCATCCGGTGTCGCCAGCCGTGACCCCTAATAGTGCTGGCAGCGGCTCTCAGGGCCGGTGGACGTACTTGGGCATAGAACTGGCGCGCCACGGCCGATGAAGATGGGCACTATTGCTTCGCCGTGGCGCTATGATTCCATAGCCGGCGATACGCTCGAACGGGCGAAGTTGCGACGGGCCGCGATCTCACGCTACGCCCTCGTCCCGAAGACACGATCGAACGCGCCAAGGGGTCAATGCCCCTCGATCGTTACGCGGACCCGGTCAAATCTTTCGGCGCGAAGATCGCTCACGGAAATCCAATATTGCAGCACGCCGCAGTCGGCCAGCATCCACGGCACGGCCCAATCGGTGTCGAGTTGCAGGAGGAGCACGTCGCTGAGGAGCGGATCCCCGGCTGCCAGCGTATGGCGCCGTGGTGCGCCCTGCACATCGCGGCCGGCGCCGAGCATTTGGTGGCGTCCGGCCCGGCGGGGCCATTTGCCCGCCACCAGCACGCTGTGCTCCATGCGCAGCTCGCCCATCATTTCCTCGGGCACGAGCGACGATGCGGCTTCACTGGCGGACAGGCAGATGTGAGCGCCAGTGCGCACTGTTTTCCAGCTCAGCTGGTTGAGGACCCGCGCGCACCTGCTATCGGTTATCGGGTCGACGGCGGCGGCGTTCATCTCCTCGAGCCAGCTCCAGAACGCCATTCGGTCTGCCTCCGGCACAGGGCTCGTGAGTCCGGCACTGCGCGACCTCTCGATCCACCCGTTCGCTGTGGTCAGAGCATTCTCGTAAGCTGCCCGGACCGCCGCGGGGTCAACGGGCCACGGTTGGCCGGCCGCATCCTTGCCGCGCTCGATTTGCTTGATGCCCCTTTCGAGCACCTCCTTGAGGAAGAGGCCGCAAAAGACCTCGATATCGATCCAGCCCGCGGGAAATGTCGTTGTGGGCCGCTGAACGGTTCGCCTCGCCGCAAAGTCGTCCTTCGGTCCGGGGAGCGCATCTGCGATCACGGGATCGCCATAGAAACGCGCGAGCTCGGCAGCTTGCTCCTCCTCCCAGATCTGCTGGTAGCGCCCCGCCGAATTGCCGTCCAATTCCCTCGGGTGCTCTTCGGCAAAGGTGCGCACCACACCCATCGTCATGGCCTTCCTGGCGAATGCCCTCGGGTAGTCGTGCCGGTCAGTATGCTCGAGCCACGGGAAATAGAATCTGGCGTTCGAGGCTCCGTAGCACGGCGGCAGATCGTCCGGTGGACGCACCTCACGGCAAGGTTCTGTGGTGTCGCGGCTGAGAACGACGTGGTTGGGCCAGCTCTGAGCCTCATCCAAGCCGTCAAAGACATCCCAATTCACGAAGAAATGCAGCACGCCGCTTGCCGGCAGGAACTTGCGGAGCTGGAAGTCGGGAAGCTCCGCACAGTCGACTTGCGCCATGAACGAATAGGGCGTGCCGTCCGGTGCGCGTGGCCAGCGAAAATCAGCCGGCGCCGTCGGCAGGCCGCCGAAATAAGTGCGGCCGCTGATCGGGAAGCGCGGCGGGAACTGATGTTTGAAGACGGCCGATTCGTCGGCCGTCCGATGCAACAGGGCGCGTATGTCCTCGTCGCCGGCCGCCGGCGGATAGTTCGAGGGATCCCCAAACGGCTTATTGAAATTGCTCGACAGCGCCATCGCAATCACGGCCTCAGTATGGAGTTTCGGTAAGCCAATACGCGAAAATCCGTTAACAGACGCCTTTGGATTGCATGCGGATGCAAGTGTTGACGATTGCATTTATGAGATAGATATCCGGCTCATGCTCGTTTCTCGAACCGCGTCTTCGTCACAGTCGGGATGAGCTATTCGGGCGGCTTGCGGCGGCCAAATCGCACGGTGTCGTGCAAGATCGTAAGGTGGCGCGCCCGACACGATTCGAACGTGTGACCTTTGCCTTCGGAGGGCAACGCTCTATCCAGCTGAGCTACGGGCGCAACGAGGCCTCATTTAGCCTAATGGCGAGGGGTGGGCAACCGGTCTTGCCGCGGGATGAGCCGTGCATCAGGCCGATTTGCGCGGGGAGGAGCCAGGAACCTGGCCGCTGTCAGGCACATCGTCCCGGCCGAGGCCTGCGAATTCGGCCAAGACCCGATCGGAGCAGACGATGCGGTTGCGGCCGAGCCGCTTGGCGGCATAGAGCGCCTGGTCGGCGGCGCTCAATAGCCGGTCGGGGGCGCTGTCGGTCTCGCCGGGGACGTGACTGGCGACGCCCACACTGAGAGTGACGTGGTTGCCGGCCCCATGGGCGCCGTGGACGATCCCCAAGGCCAGGACGGCACGGCGGATCTGCTCGGCGATGGCGCAGGCATCGTCGCAGTTCAACTCGGGCAGGATCAGCGCGAACTCCTCGCCGCCATAGCGGCTGGCAAGGTCGAGCGGGCGCACCGCATGCCGGCTGACGACACCGGCGACCGCGCGCAGGCACTCGTCGCCGGTCTGGTGGCCGTGATGGTCGTTGAACAGCTTGAAATGGTCGACGTCGACGAACAGCAGCGCCAGCGGCTTCCGCGTCCGCTGCGCGCGCGCCCATTCGCTCATCAGCATCTGGTCGAACGAGCGGCGGTTCGAGAGCCCGGTCAGCCCGTCCTTGGTGGCGAGCTCCTTCAGCGCCGTCTCGGCGCGCTTCTGGTCGGTGAGGTCGCGCAGCGTCTCCACCACGGCGATCAGATTGCCGGCCTCGTCATGGATGGGGCCCGCGTCGATCGCAAGATAAAGCTGGTTGCCGAGCTTCGGCATCCGGCACCAGTTCTCCGCAGAAAAGCCGAGGCCGTTATGGCCGCGCGCGGCGTATTCCGGATAGAATTCCGGCAGCTGCTCGGGCCGGTCGAGCGCGACCAGATCGGCGAGACAGGGGCGCTTGGTCTCGTAGAAGGCCTGCCAGTGCTTGCTGGTGCCGATCACCTCGGAGGCTGCAACGCCGGTCAGCCGCTCGCAGGCCCTGTTCCAGATCACGACGCGCCGCTTCGGATCGATCACGAAGGTCGGCACCACCAGATGCTGCATCAACCGCACCGCGTAGGAATCCGCCACGTCGACGGGATCGGCGGGAGCCTTGGTGAGCTTTGCCATCTCAGGCCACCGCCGCCACAGGCAGGACATCATCAGGGCCGAACAGCCCGCGCACTTCCGCCGCCGGTTTCGGCTTGCTGAACAGATAGCCCTGCATCTCCGTGCAGCCGAGCGTGCGCAGCATCTCGCGCTGGGCCTCGGTCTCGACGCCTTCGGCGACCGTTGTCATGTTGCTGGCGGAGGCGATGTTCACCACGGCCTGGACGATCACGGGCGATCCGCTGGAATCGGCGTCGATGTCGGCGACGAAGCAGCGGTCGATCTTGATCTTGTCGAACGGGAAGCGTTTCAGATAGCTCAGCGAGGAATAACCGGTGCCGAAATCGTCGAGCGCGATGCGCACGCCGATCGAGCGGAGCTGGTGCAGGATCGAGAGCGCCGCCTCGTCGTCGCGGATCAACACCGCTTCGGTGATCTCGAGCTCGAGCCGGCGAGGATCGAGCCCGGAGGCGGCGAGGGCGCCGGCGATCCGAAGCGCCAGCGTGTCGCATTTGAGCTGGACCGGCGATACGTTGACGGCGAGGCGGACATGAAGGGGCCAGGTCGCGGCCTCGTTGCAGGCCGTGCGCAACACCCAGTCACCGAGATCGTTGATCAGGCCGGTGTCTTCGGCGATCGGAATGAATTCGGCCGGCGATACCATGCCGCGTTGCGGATGGCGCCAGCGCAGCAGCGCCTCGCAGCCGGAGACCATGCCCGTGCGCAGATTGACCAGCGGCTGATAATGGATCTCGAAGCCGCCATTGACCAGCGCCTGGCGCAGATCCTGCTCCAGCGTGAGGCGGGCCTTGGCGCTCGCATCCATTTCCGGCACGAAGAAGCGATGGGTGCGCCGCCCTTCCGCCTTGGCGCCGTACATCGCGAGGTCGGCATTCTTGACGAGCTGGTCGAGATCGGTGCCGTCCTGCGGTGCGAGCGCGATGCCGATGCTGGCGTCCGTCGAGAGCTGGTGTCCGAGGCAATGATAGGGGCGGCGGATCGCTTCGTGAATCCGCGTCACGAAGGCCAGCACGTCGGCGGACGAGTCGATTCCGCTCTGGATCACGGCGAATTCGTCGCCGCCGAGCCGCGCGATCAGATCGCCCGGCTTCAGACAGGCGCGAATACGGCCCGCGATCGCCTTCAGCAGCTCGTCGCCGACATGGTGGCCGAGTGAATCATTGATGCCCTTAAATTCGTCGACGTCGATATAGAGCAGCGCGAATTGGCTGCCGCCGGCGACCTTCTCGAGCTCGCGCTCGATCTGCTCGCGGAACAGCGTGCGGTTGGGCAGGTCGGTCAACGGGTCGTAATGCGCCATATGCGCGATCTTTTCGTGGGCGCGCCGTCGCTCGGTGACGTCCTCGACCACGTTGATGAGGTAGCGCGGCTCGCCGGACCCGTCGCGGATACCGATCCGGGTTGAGGTAATGTACCGCTGTCCCATGGTCAGACTCGGCCAGGCATGTTCATCCTTGAACAGCCCGTCGACGGCTTGCAGCGCCTTGCTGTCGTCCTCGGTGACGTCCCTGGCGGACTCCTCGGGGTATATGTCGAAGGGAGTCTTGCCGATGACGGTTTCGCTCGATCGACCGAATTGCTCCTCCGCGGTGCGGTTGATCAGCAGATATTGCCGCGTTCGAGCGTCCTTCACCGTGATCTGCGACGGGATATGGTCGATGATCTCGCGCAGGAACGTGTAGTTGCGATCACGTTCCTGCTCAAGGTTACGCCGTTCGGTGATTTCCTCGATCGTGGCGACCCAGCCTCCCTGCACCAGCGGGGTGTTGATGACCTGAAACGCGCGGCCGTTGGGCAGCAGATGGATCTTGGTGGAAACCGTGCCTTCGGCCACGACCCGCATCACGTCGGCACAGAACTCCTCGACGTCGCCGTCGAAGGCGCCGCACTCCTTGCGATGGTACATCGCCTCGAGGATGTGGCAGCCCGGCTTGATCACGTCATGGGAGAGGCCGAACATGTCGGCGTAGCGGCGGTTACAGGTGACGATGGTGCCGTTCGCATCGTACAGGATCAGGCCTTGCGACATGTTGTTCATGGCGGTGTCGAGCCGCAGCCGTTCGGCTTCCAGCCGCTGCTGGGCGTCGCGGTTCTGCCGGTTGATCTGACGAATGATCAGGAACAGGATCAGCGCGATCACGGTGGCCGAAAGCGCCGCGGTCATGATCATGAACCCGGTCTGCTGCCGCCAGTCTGCAAGCGCGGCCGCTGTGGTGTTTGTGGCGGCGATGATCAGGGGGAAATGCGTGAGCGATGCGGCCGAGCCGAGGCGTTCCCCGCCGTCGACCAGACTCTTGATGCGAAGCGTTTGCCGGCCGCCCTTGGCCAGCACCTTCTGTAGCAGGGGCCCATCCTTGAAGCTCTTGCCGAGCAGTTCCTCGTTGTTCGGATAGCGGGCGAGCATCTTGCCTTCGCGGTCGAACAGCGAAATCGCGGTCCCCTCCGCAAGAGCCACGGACGCGAAATATTGCTGGTAGCTGTCAGGGTCGATCCGCCGGACCATCGCCCCGACGAAGGTGCCGTCAGGCAGGCTCAGCCTGCGCGCGACGATCGTGGTCCACTTGCCGATGATGAAGCTCCGTACCGATTCCAGCAGTACGGGCTCTGCCGTCGGATTGGTCTTGAACGTCCGGAAGTAGGCACGCTCGGAGATGTTGATCTTGGGCAGCGGCTGGGCGCGCGACCAGTTGATCAACTCGCCGTCGACGTCGTAGATCGCGATGTCGCCGAGATAGGGCACGGCGCTGATCTTGCTGCGCAGCATCTGGTTCGCATCGTCTCCCGACATGCGCTCGCGGAACATCTGGGGCGAAGTGATCTCCGGCAGCTTCATCTGGCCGATCACATCCGCGGCGACGACGTCGGAGTCCTCGAACTGCTGATCGAAATGCCGTGCGATCAGCTGCACCGTGTTTTCAAGTTCGCGCTCGCGGTTGGTCAGCGTGCGCTCGCGAAAATCCCCGATCGCCATGGCGGTCACGGCGAATATGCCGGCGACCAGCAGCACGCCGCACATTGTCAGCCACAACACCGGGCCGCGCCGCGTCGCGGCCTCCCAGCCGCCTCTGGTGGCCAGGGACATTCCGGCTGCGATCCTGGACAAGATCTGACGCATTCCCCCCTCCCTCGAAGGACAGGAGTACACCTCACAAATGGCGCAAACCTTAGGAAAGCCAGTTACCCAAGCATTAATACGGTTGCGGATTCCGCTCCGAGACAAGCGCAGCGTGAATCGCTCGCCGGTTGCAAGCGGTCCGCAACGATCGCTGCGCTGCATCGTGAACCGATGGTTAATGCGATGTGCCCACGCCCTTGCCGCCGCCATGGCGCAGCCGCCCGACCACCCCGCTCGGGAAGAAGTAGACGCTGGCGATGAACAGCAGCCCGAGCCACAGCAGCCAGCGGTCCGGATGAAGCAGTCCCGGCAGCAGCGGCAGACCGGCTTCCGATGCCGCCTTGGAGGCAACGCCCATCAACGATTGCAGATAGTTCTGGGCCAGGATGAAGATCGCGGCGCCGATGATCGCCCCGTAGATCGTCCCCATCCCGCCGATCACGACCATCAGCAGGATGTCGAGCATGATCGAGAAGCTGAGCGAAGTGTCCGGGCCGGCATAGCGAAGCCATAACGCGTTCAGGATGCCGGCACCGGCGGCGACCAGCGCGGCCAGGCAGTTGGCGTAAGTCAGGTGAAAGACGGTACGAAAGCCGAGCGCCTCGGCGCGAAAGCGGTTTTCGCGGATCGCTTGCAGCACGCGGCCGAACGGCGAGTTCACCACACGCAGCAGGGCAAGGATCATCAGGGCCGAGATCGCGAACACCAGGTAGAAGGTCAGGATGCGGCCATTGATCTCGAAGCCGAACAGGTTCTTGGAGATAAGCACCGTGCCGGGGCGCAGCAGCTCGGGGAGCTGGAAGCTGCGCCCGTCCTCGCCGCCGGTCAGCCAGGAGAGCTGCGAGGCCAGCACCTGGAAGGCGGAGGCGACCGCGAGCGTGATCATGGCAAAGAAGATCGCCGCGACCCGGAGCGAGAACAGGCCTATGGCGAGCGCAAGCAGCGCGGCCAGCGGCAGCCCAACCACGATGCCCGTTGCCACCGCCCCCCAGTTCGGGCCCATGCCGTACAAGGCGATCGCGATCGCGTAGCTGCCGATGCCGTAGAACATCGTGTGCGCGAACGACACCGAGCCGGTGTAGCCGAGCAGCAGATCGTAGGAGGCGACCAGCGCGGCGAACACGCAGATCTTGGCCGCGACGTTCAGCGCCTTCGCGCCCGGAAACAGGAACGGCGTCGCCGCAAGCGCCAGGATGATGACGACGAGAATCAGCGTGAGCACGCGGCTCCGCGGCGAATCGCCTGACAGGATCATCATCGGCTGGTCACCGCATAGAGACCGCGCGGCCGCCACATCAGAATGGCGACCATCAGCAGGATGTTGGAAACGAGGGCGAGTTTCGGCACCAGGAAGCCGCCGTAATTGGCGACCATGGCGACCAGGATCGCGCCGATGAAACAGCCGCCGATCGACCCCAGCCCGCCGATGATGACGACGACGAAAATCAGCACCGTGAGCTCGTCGCTCATGGAGGCGTGGACCTGCTCGCGATAGAGCGCCCACATCACCCCGCCGAGGCCGGCGAGCGCCGATCCCGTCATGAATACGCCGAGGAACAGCCGGCGGATGCGATAGCCCAGCGCCTCGACCATCTCACGATTCTCGACGCCGGCGCGGATCAACAGGCCGAGCTTGGTGCGGTTGAGCACGAGCTGGATCGCGACGAAGACGGCGAGCCCGATCACCATCGCCAGCACACGGTATTTTGCAATGGCGACGTCGCCGAGGATGAAGGAGCCTCTCAGCGAGGCCGGCAGCGGCATCGGGATGATCTGCGGTCCCCACAATGCGTAGAGCGTCTGTTCAGCGACGATCAGGCCGCCCGTCGTCATCAGGATCTGCTTCAGGTGCTGACCGTAGACGGGGAGGATCAGCACGCGCTCGACGACGAGGCCGAGGGCGCCGGACACCGCCATCGACAGCAGCGCCGCCGGCGCCAGCACCGCGAGATTGATCCAAAGCGAATCGGCCTGCACCGAGGCCGCGAACGGCGCGAACACCAATGTTGCGATATAGGCGCCGACCGCGATGAAGGCGCCGTGGCCGAAATTCAGCACGTCCATCAGGCCGAAGACGAGCGTCAGTCCGGAGGCCATGATGAAGATCATCATGCCCATGGCGAGGCTCGCGGCCGTCAGCGTCAGCCAGGAGCTGGTCGAGCCGATTAGCGGGATCATGAGAAGCGCGAGCGCGATCGGCAGCAGGGCCGGCGCGATGTCGCGCTTCGGCTTCGGCAGCGGATCGGATCCGGCGATTTCAGTCACTGATGTGCCTCCAGGCTCAAGCCGAGCAGCCGCTCCTGCAGCGGCACGTCGGCGGCGAGATCAGCCATCGCGCCGCGATGGACGATGGTGCCGTTGTCCATCACCAGCACGCTGTCGCCGAGCTCGCGGGCGGCAAAGAAATTCTGTTCGACGAGGAGAATGGTCGCCCCCTTGCGCTTGATCTCCTTCAGGCACTCGATCAGCGCCACGACGATCGCGGGCGCCAATCCCTTGGTCGGCTCGTCGATCAGCAGCAGCTTGCGCGGCTCGATGATGGCGCGCGCGATCGATAACATTTGTTTTTGCCCGCCCGAGAGGCTTCCGGCGCGCGACAGCCAGAACCGGCGCAGCGCCGGGAAGAAGCCAAAGATCCAGTCCAGCTGCTTGTCGTCCATCGGCGCGTCGCGGGCCGCGAGGACGAGATTTTCCTTCACCGTCAAATCAGAAAACACCGCCATGCTCTCGGGCACATAACCAACGCCGAGCCGCGCGATGTCTGGCGTGGCGCGGCTCTCGATGCGCGCATCGCCGAGCGTGATCTCGCCCGCAGAGGCCTGCCACAGGCCCATGATGGTGCGCAGCGTCGTGGTCTTGCCGGCGCCGTTGCGCCCGAGCAGCATCGTGACCTGCCCCTGTGGCACGGCGAGGTCGATGCCCTGGAGGATGTGGTAGCGCCCGATATGGGTGTGCACGCCGGAGAGTTCGAGCAGGTCAGTCATGCTGCACTCCCTGCGGCATTCTTGGGTGCGACGCCGAGATAGGCCTCCTGCACGATCGGCGAGGCGATCACCTCCGCCGGCGGACCGTCGGCGACGAGCTGGCCGTTATGCAGCACGATGATGCGGTCGGCGAGCGAGCGCACCACGTCCATCTTGTGCTCGACCAGCAGGATGATCTTGCTTCTGTCCTGCTTGAGCTGCGCGATCAGGTTCAGGACCACAGGTACCTCGTCGATGCTCATGCCGGCGGTCGGCTCGTCGAACATGAACACCTTCGGCTCCAGCGCGATCATCAGCGCCACCTCGAGCTTGCGCTGGTCGCCGTGCGACAGCGCGGTCGCGGCGACGCCGCGGCGGCTGCCGAGCGCAACCTGGTCCAGGATGGCGTCGGCGCGTGCGATCAGGTCGCGGCGGACCATCCAGGGCCGCAGCATGTCATAGTGGGTGCCATCAGCCGCCTGGACTGCGAGGCGGACGTTCTCCTCCACCGTCAGGTTCGGAAAGAGATTTGTCAGCTGGAACGCGCGCCCCAGACCCGCACGGGTCCGCAGCGGCGCGGATTGCTGGGTGATGTCGGTGCCGTCGAACAGGATGCTGCCGCTGGAGGCCCGCAGCTGGCCCGAGATCAGATTGAAATAGGTGGTCTTGCCGGCGCCGTTCGGCCCGACGATGGCGGTGAGCTCGCCCGGCCGGAACGTGCAGCTGACATTGTTGACCGCGACATGGCCGCCGAAGCGGATGGTGAGGTCGCGGGTTTCGAGGGAGAAGGTCATGAGGCTCGGACAATGATGAGACGAGATACGCCCGCGGGCACGCTGCGCTCCCTCCCCCGCTGGCGGGGGAGGGCCGGAGAGAGGGTATCTCCGCAATGGGACAATCCCCAAGAGGAGAAAGCCCTCACCCGCGCCTACGGCGCGACCTCTCCCGCAAGCGGGAGAGGTGGACCACTCAGCGCTTGTTCTTGATCGGAACGTCCATGTCCTCGATCTTCAGCTCGCGCACCGGCTCGAGAATGGCCCAGGCGACGTTCGGATCGACCTTGACCTTGAAGTGATACATGCTCTGCAGCGCCTGATGGTCCTCTTTCCGGAACACCATCTTGCCTTTCGGCGTGTCGAACTCCATGCCCTCCATCGCCGTGATCAGCTTCTCGGTGTCGGTCGACTTCGCCTTGGTGACGGCGGTGACCACGGACATCGCGGCGGCGAAACCGCCCGCGGTGAAGAAATCCGGCGGCGCGTTGAAGCGCTTCTGGTGCTCGGCGACCAGCCAATCGTTTACCGGATTCTTGGGGATGTCGTAGTAGTAATAGGTCGCGCCTTCCATGCCGGGCAGGCTTTTATAGGCGGCGAGCGCCGGCAGGATGTTGCCGCCGGTGGAGAGCTCGATGCCGTAACGCTTCGGGTCCATGTCCTGGAGCTTCGCCAGCGGATTGCCGGCGCCGGCCCAGATCACCCAGATCACCTTGCGGCCGGGCTTGTCCTTCAGCGCATCGAACAGGCGCTGGCCGACCGCGGTGAAATCGGTGGTGCTGGTCGGGGCGTATTCTTCCGCGGCCAGCGTCGCGCCGGTCTTGGCCAGCGCCTCCTTAAAGGCGGCGACGCCGTCGCGGCCGAAGGCATAGTCCTGCGCCAGCGTTGCTACGGTGACGCCCTGCTTGCCGATCGCAACCGCGTTGGAGATCGCGTCCTGCGAGGAGTTGCGCGCCGTGCGGAAGATGTAGCGATTCCACTTCTCGCCGGTAATCTGATCCGCGACGGCGGGCTCGACGATCAGGATCTTCTTGTTCTCCTCGGCGACGGGGAGAATGGCCAGCGCGGCGGCCGAAGAGGTCGTGCCGATCGCGATGTCGGCCTTGTCGTCCTGATAGGCTTCCGCGAGCGCGGCCTTGGACAGGTCCGGCTTGCCCTGGTCGTCCTTGGTGATGATGACGATCTTGCGACCGTCGATCGTCATCGTGCCCTTGGTGGCGTACTCGAAGCCCATCTGCAGGCCGGTCTCGGTCTGCTTGGCATAGGCCTCGAGCGGGCCGGTCTTGCCGTAGATCAGCGCGACCTTGAGGTCGTCGGCGTGCGCGGCGCTCGCCGCGGCCAACCCGAGAATGGTTGTTGTTATGATGAGTGAACGACGCACGATGGTCCCTCCTGATTTAAAGTTTCTCGGCAACAGCGATTTGCACAACAGTGCGAACATTGCAATTCAACCTTCCGGTTGATTGTATCGGCAGATGAGCTTGCATCATTTTTAGGCCTGCCGCGCGGTAGGCGTCTCGCCGGACGTTGGAGGCGTGCCCTCGAGCTGACGCCAGTCCGACTGCGCCTCGTCCGCGCTCTCGAAGATATGCGGCGCGACGCCGCGCTTCTCCAGGGCCTCGCCGAGCTTGATGCGCAGGAAGCCCGAGGTGGTGTACCGCGACACGCCGACATAGAAGCGGTCGACCAGGTTGCGCACCATGGCCGAATAATCGTCCAGCAGCTCAGGCAGAATCGAGAAGTTGTCATAATTGACGATGGCGTAGACCTTGCGGCCAAGCGGGGTGAGCCGCGCCGCGACAATCCGCGCGATCTCGTCGATCTCGGCCTTGCTGCGCAGGGGATAGCGTTCGAGGTTGACGAAGAACAGGTTCTGCTGCTCGTCGAGGGTGAAGCGCTGGTCGAGCGGGATGGTCAGCAGCCTTTCGCGCAGCTCCATCGGACCGTCGCGGAAGATGCGTGCATCCATCAGCGCGGGATCGCGCGGGATCAGCGGCTTGAAATCCATCAGGCGCAGGATGTCGCGTTCGATGTCGATGCCGGGCGCGACTTCCGTGAGCTCGAGCCCGTCGGGGCGCAACACGAAGACGCAGCGCTCGGTGACATACAGCACGCGCTGTCCGCGCGCGGCCGCGAACGGGCCGCTGAAGGTGACGTGCTCGACATGATCGACGAATTTGCGGGACTTCGCCTCCTCGTGGACGGATAGCCTGCCGTCGCTGACCGCGACCCGCTGCTTGCCCGCGGCAAAGGTGCCGACGAAGACCACCTCCTTGGCGTTCTGGCTAATATTGATGAAGCCGCCGGCGCCGGCGAGCTTCGGGCCGAACTTGCTGACATTGAGATTGCCAGCGCGGTCGACCTGCGCGAGCCCGAGGAAGGCGGCGTCCAGTCCGCCGCCGTCGTAGAAGTCGAACTGGTAGGGCTGGTCGATCACGGCTTGCGTATTGATCGCCGCCCCGAAATCGATGCCGCTGGCGGGAATGCCGCCGATCACGCCGGGCTCGGCCGTCAGCGTGATCAGGTCGATGATTCGCTCTTCGTTGGCGACGGAGGCGATCCCTTCGGGCATGCCGATGCCGAGGTTGACGACGCTGTTGGCCTTCAGCTCGAAGGCCGCGCGGCGGGCGATGATCTTGCGCTCGCTCATCGGCATCTCGGGGAGCGATGCCGCGCGCACCCGGATCTCGCTCGCGAAGGCCGGATTGTATTGCGTGCCGAACGTCTGCCAATGGTGCTCGGGTTTGGCGACAACGACGCAGTCGACCAGAATTCCTGGGATTTTGACCTGGCGCGGATTGAGGCTGCCGCTCTCGGCGACACGCTCGACCTGGGCGATGACGATGCCGCCGGAATTGTGCGCGGCCATGGCAATCGCCAGCGCCTCCAGCGTCAGCGCCTCCTTCTCCATGGTGAGGTTGCCGTCGGGATCGCCTGTCGTGGCGCGGATGATTCCGACATTGATCGGGAACGTCCGATAGAGCAGGCATTCTTCGCCACGCAGCGTGATCAGCTCCACCATGTCCTCGGTGGTGCGTGCATTGAGCTTGCCGCCGCCGCGTCGTGGATCGACGAAAGTGCCCATGCCGACGCGCGTGATATGGCCGGGCCGGTGCGCCGCGATGTCGCGGAACAGATGCGTGATCACGCCCTGCGGCAGATTGTAGGCCTCGATCTGATTTGCGATCGCGAGCTGCTGCAGTTTCGGAGCAAGCCCCCAATGCCCGCCGATCACGCGACGGACCAGGCCTTCATGCGCGAAATGGTTGAGCCCTTTGTGCTTGCCGTCGCCCTGGCCAGCGGCATAGACCAGCGTCAGATTGCGCGGCTTGCCTTGCGTGTAGGGCGCATCGCCCTCATGGGAGAGATAGAGCTCCTCCAGCGCGATCGCGATCTCCTCGGCGAAGCCGATGCCGACGAAGCCGCCGGTTGCCACCGTGTCGCCGTCGCGGATCAGCATGACCGCTTCGGCCGCCGTGACGACCTTGCCTTTCTCAGAGTGCGGCAAATAGGGCAACGCGGGATGCTGGCTCACGGCATTCCTCCCGATCTCTGTGGATCGCACGCCATCGTTGTTGCTTTGAACGAAGTCTAGCGCGCGGGGCGGCCCCGGAACAGGCCGCCCCGCCGCAAGCGCCGAGTTCAGGCCTGAACTATCTTGCGCGTTTCCGTGGCGAAATAGACCGACACCACCGTGATGATCGCGAGCGCGATCATGTAGAGCGAGATCGGCCAGGTCGCCGGCGCATAGGCCGTCATCAGGCCCGTCGCGATCAACGGCGACAACGCGCCGGCGAAGATCGAGGCGAGGTTGTAGCCGAGCGAGACGCCGCTATAGCGCACCTTGGTGCCGAACAGCTCCGACAGGAAGCTCGCCTGCGGGCCGTACATCGCGGCATGGCCGATGGCGAGGCCCAGCACGATCGCGATCCAGGCGAGCTGCGGGTTCTTGGTCGACAGCAGCATGAACAGCGGGAACGACATCAGCGCCGAGAACACCGCGCCGAAGATGTAGATCGGTCGCCGCCCGACCTTGTCGGACAGCGCGCCGAAGGCGGGGATGGTGAAGGTCTCGATCGCGGCGGCGATCAAGACGCCGTTCAGCATGTCCTGCCTGTTCATGCCGAGCGATTGCGTCGCAAAGGCGAGCACGAAGGTCGCGTAGATGTAGAAGAAGCCGTTCTCGGCAAAGCGCGCGCCCATCGCCAGCAGGATGTTCTTCGGGTACATCCTGATCGCCTCGAGGATCGGCATCTTCACCTCCTGCTTGGTGTCCTTGACCTTCTGGAACTCGGGCGATTCCGCGATGGTGAAGCGGATCCACAGGCCGACCAGCACCAGCGCGATCGAGAACAGGAACGGAATGCGCCAGCCCCAGGCATAGAGCTGCGCGTCGGTCAGCAGTGCCGAGACCACCGAGAACACCAGCGTGCCGAGCACGAGGCCGAGCGGCGCGCCAAGCTGCGGCCAGCTGCCATAGAAGCCTTTCTTGTCCTCCGGCGCGTGCTCGACGGCCATCAGCACGGCGCCGCCCCATTCGCCGCCCAAGCCAAAACCCTGCACCAGGCGGCAGGTGACGAGCAGGATCGCAGCGCCGATGCCGGCGGTCTCGTAGGTCGGCAGGAAGCCGATCGCCGCGGTCGCCGCCCCCATGATCAGCAGCGTCAGGTACAGCATGGTCTTGCGGCCGATCTTGTCGCCGTAATGGCCGAACACGACCCCGCCGAGCGGGCGCGCGATGAAGCCGAGCGCATAGGTCGCGAACGCCAGCAGCGTGCCCATCATCGGGTCGAACGTCGGAAAGAACAGCTTGTTGAAGATCAGCGCCGCGGCGGTGCCGTAGAGGAAGAAATCGTACCACTCGATGGCCGTGCCGATCAGGCTCGCGGTGGCGACCGTGACGTGCGAGGGCTGTCTCGCCTGAAGCTGATGGACCGAGATCGCTTCACTCATCTTGCGTCCTCCCTGGTTTGCGAATGCGCATGTGCAGCATGCGTCATTGTGCAAAAGCGAAGAGCAAGGTCCGCGCCAGATGCGTGCGCCTTGCGCAAAATGGCTGAAAACCCGACAATTTCGAACCAAGGCGGCAAAAGCGGCGCCCGGTGCCGTGTCAGGAATCCGAGACTCCAGACAAGATGAATCTCGAAACTCAGACGGAGGCCGGTCCTGAGGCGAGGCCGAATTTGGCGAGCTTCTTGTAGAACGTCGCGCGCGAGATGCGCAGCATCTTGGCGGCTTCGGAGATCTGCCCGTTGCTGGCGGCGAGCGCCTGCTCGAGCGTGTGCTTCTCGAACTCGGCCTCGGCCTCGGCATAGGGCACCACAATGCCGGCGGTCCGCATCGTCGCCGCGGGCCTCGCATCCGTGCCGACGGGGAGGATGCGGGCGAAGTCGTTGCCGGTGAGCCGCCCGGAATCGCTCAGGATCAGCGCGCGCTCCAGGACGTTGCGAAGCTCGCGGACATTGCCCGGCCAGTCGTAGCGGGCGAGCGCCGACAGCGCGCTCGGCGTGATCTTGGCGCTGAGATAATCGCCGGTGGCGCTGATGTCCTCGAGCAGCCGGGCGCTGATCTCGGGGAGATCGTCGAGGCAGTCGCGCAGCGGCGGCAGGTCGATCGAGAGCACGTTGAGGCGGTAATAGAGGTCGGGCCGGAACGCACCGTCGCTGACGCGCTTGCGCAAGTCCACGTTGGTGGCGGCGACCACGCGCACGTCCACTTTCGAGATCTTGTCCGATCCGAGCGGCTCGATCTCGCGCTCCTGCAGCACGCGCAGCAGCTTGGCCTGCAATTGCAGCGGCATCTCGCCGATCTCGTCGAGAAACAGCGTGCCGCCGTCGGCGACCCGGAACTTTCCCTCGCGACCCTTGCGATCGGCGCCGGTATAGGCGCCGGGCGCGGTGCCGAAAAATTCCGATTCGATCAGCGTGTCCGGGATCGCCGCGACGTTGACGCTGACGAACGGTTTGTCGGCGCGGGAGGAAGCGTTGTGGATGGCCTGCGCCAGCATCTCCTTGCCCGTTCCTGTCTCGCCTGTGAGCAGGACGGTGACGTTCTGCCGGGCGGCGCGGCCGGCGAGCTCCTTGGCCTGCGCGATCCCTGAAGTCTTGCCGACGAAGTCGGCAAAGGTGAAGCGTGCCGCGCGAGCGTTCGACAATTGCCGCCGCGCCAGCCGCAGATCGCTCTCGAGCTGGGCGACCCGGGCAAGCAGCGGCTTGAGACTCTCCAGATGATCATAGAGCACGAAGCCGATCGCGCCGATGACGTTGCGCTGCTCGTCCTCGATCGGCATGCGCGTCACCACGAGCTGCTCGCCGCCGAGCTCCATGATGTCGAGCAGGATCGGCTCGCCTGTTTCGACCACCTTCCGCATCAGGCTGTTCGGAATCACCTCCTCGATCGGCCGTCCCATCGCCTCGGATGTGTGCTTGAGACCGAGCGAGGTGAGGTACTTCTCGTTGACGTAGATGACCCGTCCGCGACGGTCGATCGCAATCGCGCCTTCGCACAGATGCTCCAGCCGCTCGAACAGCGTCACCATCGCCCGCGCGCGGACATAGGCGGGATCGCTGACATCAGGAGAAGTGCTGGGCATGGCGCGCCTCGGGGAGGTCCGCCCGTTATTACCAAAAGGGCAGCGATTTCAAAGGGAATTCGGTGAGGCGGGGTTAATGGCGAGACGGCGTCCTTGCGAAACCCCATCTCCCGTCACCCTGAGGTGGCCGCTTCTTCAGCGGCCCTCGAAGGGTGACGGCCCGGCTGGCAGCCCGGCCGTCTATCCTTCGAGGCTTGCGGCGCGCTGCTGCTGCATCGCGCCGCTCGCACCCCAGGATGATGGAACGGTCAGCTCGTTGCGTAAGCGGTGAGTAGCCTACCGCCGATAGCCGCTCGCGCGCGAATAGCCCTGGCGGTTTTGCTGCATCGGGCGGGCGGACACGCTGCCGCGGGACTCGCTCGAGGCGGGAGTGGCGAGCTTCAGCTCCTCCAGGAAGATCGGTCGCGCGAAATAATAGCCTTGCGCGTAGCGGATCTTGGTGGCGGCCTGGAGATAGGCGAGTTCCTCGAAGGATTCGAGACCTTCGGCGATCACGGTCATGCCGAGCGCCTCGCTCAAGGATTCGATCGCGCGCAGGATGCCCTGGCTGCGCGGACGTTTATGGATGTCCGTGATGAAGGAGCGGTCGATCTTGATCTCGTCGGCGGTGATGTCGGCGAGCGCCGAGAGCGAGGAATAGCCGATGCCGAAATCGTCGATGGAGATGCCGACGCCGAGCTTGCGGAACATCGGCAGGATCTCGGCCTGGAAGTGATTCTTGGCGACGAAGGCGTCTTCCGTCACCTCGATCATGAAACGCTGCGGAAAGCCGGTGTCCTGCAGCGCCTGCGCAAAGCTGCGCATGAACTCGGGGTTGCCGGCCTGCTTGGCGGCGACATTGATGCTGATGGTCGCGTCCGCGCCGAACGTGTCGTTGATCGGGTCGATCGACTTGACGATCTCGGCGAGCACCAGATGCGTGAGCTCGTCGATCAGCCCGAGTTCGCTGGCAAGATCGATGAACGAGCCGGGCGCCTGGATCACGCCTTCGTCGTCGCGCAGACGCACCAGGGCCTCGATGCCCTTCACGGCTTGGGTGCGGATATCGACCTTTGACTGGAACGCGCAGCAGAAGCGCTTCTCGAGGATGGCGAGACGCAGCGACTGCTCGATCTTCATCCGCGCCAGCGCTTCGCGCTCCATGCTGGAATTGAAGAACGCCGCCGAGCCCTTGCCGTCGTTCTTGATCCGGTACATCGCGATGTCGGCGTTTTGACGCAGCGTCTCGAAGCTGCGGCCGTGATCGGGATAGAGGCTGATGCCGACCGAGGTCGAGGCGAACACCTCCGAATTGTCGATGAAGAACGGCGCCGTGAGGCGCTCCAGCATCGACTGCATGAATTCGGCGACTTCCTCCTGGCTCTGGACCGGCGACAGCAGCAGCAGGAACTCGTCGCCTGAGATTCGCGACAGCATGTCGGAGTCGCGCAAGTCGCGACCGAGCCGCTTGGCCAGTTCCACCAGCAGCGCATCGCCGACGGCGTGGCCGTAATAGTCGTTGATGTGCTTGAAATTGTCGACGTCGAGAAAGGCCAGCGCGAAACGATCGTTAGCCTCGCCGCGCGCCAAGAGGCTGTTGGCGCGATGCTCGATCACGCGCCGCGAGGGCAGGCCGGTCAGCTCGTCGAAATAGGCCGAGCGGAACAGCTGGTCCTCAAAATTCTTCTGTTCGGTGATGTCGGAGGAGGCCGAGATCAACAGCTCGCGTCCGGCGAAGCTGATAGGGCGATGGGTGGTCAGCAGCACGCGGCGTACGGCTCCGTGGTGGAGCGCTTCCTCGGAGGTGACGGGTTGGCCGGATCTGAGGGCCTGCTGGCAGGCCTCGCGACGCGGCGCGAGATCGGGCGAGGGACGGCTGCCGTCCATGCCGAGCTGCGACGCCGCGACATCGTTAACCAGCAGAAGCGTGCCCTGCGCGTCCTGCACGGTCAGGCCGGCAGGAAGCATTCTAACGATTTCCTTGAGAAATCCGAGTTCGGCTTCGTTCGCGCCGTTATATGCGTTGTCGTTCATAGAATTCATGAATCTTGTTGTTTCAGCGCGCCTTTGCAATGGGCGCGATCATGCGCAGTTCCCTCTTAGGTTTGGTTAAGGGGTCCGAAGAAATACGGGGGTGTTTTGCGAGAAAGTTGCGACGATGCGAGGCGCGCCATCGATCGTCATTAACAGGACGTCAACAGCGCCTGCGAAAGCGGGAAGCGTAGCGCGCGGTTCGCTTTCGTTTGTGGCGAAGCGAACGGCATCATGTTCATTGATGGAAAGGGTATGAGCTCCGGGGGGCGGTCACCTCTCCCGTAGGGAGAGGTCGGATCGCATCGCGAGATGCGATCCGGGTGAGGGGATCTGGTTTCACTGGATGCCGCGGCCCCTCACCCGAATTACTCAGGCGCGCAATTGCACGCCTGAGTAATTCGACCTCTCCCCGCTGGGGAGAGGTGAACCAAGCCGATCGAGCTTACTTACCTCTTGGCTATTCGCTTTTGGGAATGCGACATTGCATGATGCAATGCAGGCCGGTCTTCAAATAGGAGGTCTCGGTCTTGCCGTCGAAGGCGGAGAGTGCCGATTTCAGCAGCTTGGTGCCGAAGCCGGGCGCAGAGATTTCGCCGATGGTCGGTCCCTCGGTTTCGTCCCAGGTGATGGTGAGGCGATCGTCGCTGACCGTCCATGACACCTGCAACAGTCCGCGCGGCGAGGAGAATGCGCCGTATTTGCCGGCATTGGTGGCGAGCTCGTGAAACATCAACGACAGCGTGACCGCCAGCTTCGGCGGCAGGAACAGCCGCTCGCCGTTGAGGGTGAAGCGGACATGGCCGTAGGGGCCGAGCTCGGAGATCAGCAGGTCGCGGATGTCGCAGCCGGCCTTGTCGATCCGCGAGATCAGATCGTCGGTTGCGGCCAGCGATCGCAACCGCGGGTCGATCCGGGCCCAGACCTGCGGCTCGTCGTGCAGTACCTGGTGCAGCACGGCATGCACGGTCGACAGCTTGTTCTTCAGCCGGTGCTGCAACTCGTCGACCAGAACCTTGCGATAATCCTCTTCCTCGATCAGACGGCGGGAGATCCGCCGCTGCTCGGCCAGCATGGTGCGGTAGTGCTCGACCCCCCAAATGGTGAGCGCCGAGACGGCCCAATACAGTGTCAGCAGGACGAATCGGGCGCGATCGGCGGAGAAATCGCTGAAATTCACGATCACGCCGAGCACGCCGCCGACGAGTGCGGTCACCACGCCGACCCGAGCACCCCCGAAGGCGGCGGCAAAGAATACGGCCGGAAAGTACGGCGTGAAGTAGACGTCGGGGCGCACATGCGCGAGGCCCCAGCGAGCCAGGGTCGCGACCAGCAGGCAGGCGACCGCAAACGTAATGCTCAGGCCGAACGATGGCGGCGCCACGCCCTGCCAGCCCTTGCGGAATTGCTCGATCAGCTTCCCCATGCGCAGTCCGGTGACGATATGCGTTCGAAAATCGATCGGCTGTCGAGGATGTTACGCATCTCACACGGCCAAGCATAGCTTGCCTTGTCGGAAGCCGGCAGAAATAGTGATGGCCGCGGCGCCGATTGTTGCGGCAACGTCACCGATCGGCCTCCGCCATTTGGCATCGAATCATTCGAAAACAGGGACATTCCACCGGGAGGCTGGATGGCAAGGTTGCGGTGGTCGCGGCGGCGACCAGCGGGATCGGATCGCGGACTGTGGCAGTCTTCGTTGCGGAAGGTGCCAAAATTGTGATCGCGGGGCAGAGCATGCGGGAAGGCGAGAGTGCAGCCGCGAGCAAGGATGTCGTAGGGTGGATTAGACGGCGTCTGCGCAAAGCGCAGGCGCTGGCGTAACCCCACCACTTCTGTCACCGCGGACACGAAAGGGGTGGGTTACGCCAGCGGGCTGCGTTCCGCGCAGCCGCGTGCCAACCCACCCTACGAGATCGCTTTCACACGCACCCGCAACCCATCCTTCGGCTTCGGGATCGGCCACATCTGCCAGTCCGGCTTATAGCCAGGCTCCAGCGACACCTCGACGTTCTGCAGGAAGTGCCGCGCGAAACATTTCGCCTGCATGTAGGCGAAATGCAGTCCGAGGCACATATGCGCCCCGCCGCCGAACGGGACCCAGGCGAAGCGATGCCGATTGCGCTGGGCCTCTTCGGTGAAGCGCAGGGGATCGAAGCGATCCGGTTCCGGCCAGATGTCTTTCATATGGTGCGTGTAAAGCGGATTGACCCCGACCGAGGTGCCGGCCGGAATGTCGAATCCCCTGAAGGAGAAGTCGCGCACCGCGCGACGCGGCATGGATGGCACCGGCGGCTTGATCCGCAGCGCCTCCTTGAAAGCCATCTCCGTCATCGGCAGCTTGTCGAGATCGTCGAAGCTCGTCGGCGCATCGGCCGAAAGGCCAAGCGCAGAGACTTCGTCGCGCAGCTTCTGCTGCCAGTCGGGATGCGCCGCGAGCTCGCCGACGAAGGACGTCAGCGACGAGGTCAGCGTGTCGTGTGCGGCCATCATCAGGAAGCTCATGTGGTCGATGATGTCCTGGTCGGACAAGGGCGCACCGTTCTCATGGGTGGCGCGGCAGAGATGCGAAAACAGATCGTCGCCGCCGTGGTTGCCGCGCCGCAACGGTATCTGCTCGCGGAAGTATGCGATAATGCGTTTGCGTCCCTTCACCCCTCTGGCCATCTGCGTGCCGGGTAGCGGGCGGCGGATCGGGGCGACCGCGGCCGCCACCATGTCGACGAAGGCGCGGTTGATCTCATCGACCTCCGGCCCGATGTCGGCGCCGAGAAAGGACGTCGCGGCGAGATCGAGCGTGAGCTGCTTCATCGCCGGGTAAAGCTGCATCTCGCCGGGGTTCGCCTTCCACTGCGCGACGCGCGCTGAGATGCCGCGATCGAGATTGCTGAGATAGGATTTCATCGGCCCGGACTTGAACGCGACCGACAGCGCCTTGCGATGCAGCCGGTGCTCGTCGAAATCGAGCAGCATCAGGCCGCGCGGGAATAGGCGTCCGAGCACCGGGTTCCAGCCATGCTCGGACGAGAACTGCTTCTGCTGGTCGAACATCACGAGTTCGTTGGCCTCGGGCCCGAGCAGCACGACGCTGGTCTCGCCGAATACATGGGTGCGATACACCGGCCCGTATTTCCGCCCGTTCGCCTCGATATGGCCCTTGGGATCGGCCAGCACCTGCAGGGTCTTGCCGATGATCGGCCAGCCCTCGTCTCCCGGAATGTGCTTCAGCTGATTGCGCTTGGGCGGCGTCGGCCCAGCCTGCATCGACATGGGGTTGCTCCGATTGGCTGTGGCTTCCGATATAGCACAATCCCGGCACGGTCGTGCGGCGGTTGTCTTGCGCGCGAAGCGTCGCGCATCCCGTTGTCGTCCCGGACCTACGGGCGCTTTTGGTGCGCTGGTCCGGGACGACGCGCGTGAGATCCGGCTTGCCCGCTATCCCCGCTGCTTCGCCGCTTCCTTCTGCAGATCCGGCGCGTTCACGGCGGGAATGGCGACGCGGCCGGGGCCGGTCACCTTCAGCGCCTCGGCGGCTTTCTCGTTCTCCATGATCTTGGCCATCACGGCCTGGCCCGCACGCTCGAAGATCGCGCGGTTCTCGATCACGAATTTCTGCGACCTGCGCAGGCCGTCAATGTAGCCGTTGATTTCAGGCACGACGTAGCGTGCCACCATGTCCCAGCTCCGGCGGGTCGCTTCCGGATTGGCCCAGTCGTGCACGAAGCCGATGATGGCCCCGACGCCGCCGGACACCTCCATGACGTTCTTGATGGTTTTGACGAGATCGTCGGGTGTGCCGATGGTGGATGCGGCACCTTCGACGAAGGCCGTCTTGTCGACGGCTTCGTCCGGCGAGGAGAATGCGGTCAGGCCCGGACGCTGCAGCGTGCCGACATTATACTCGTTGTGCCAGCGCATCAGTCCGGCGCCCGCTTCCTTGCGGGCCTGCTCGCGGGTCTCGGCGATGTGGAAGGTCAGGAGCACGCGCCAGTCGGCGCGGTCGACCCTCGTGCCGTGCTTCTTGGCGGCATCTTCCGCGAACTGCCATTGCTGCCGCAGCGACATCAAGCCCTGCGTCGTCATCGAGCCCAGCGAGATGATGCCGATGCCGTATTTGCCCGCGAGCGTCATGCCCGATGGCGAGATCTGCGAGGCCACCACGAACGGCATCTCCTCCTGCAGCGGCAGGATCTGCAGCGCCGCGTCATTCATGGTGAACCAGTCGCTCTTTGCGGTGACACGCTCGCCGTTGAAGAGGCGGCGGATCACGGCGATCGCCTCGTCCTGGCGATCGCGCTGCGTCATCGGGTCGATGCCGAGCGTGTGCGCGTCGGAGGCCAGCGCGCCGGGGCCGGAGCCGAAGATGGCACGGCCGCCGGTCATGTGGTCGAGCTGCACCATGCGCTGGGCAACGTTGAAGGGATGGTGATAAGGGAGCGACACCACGCCGGTGCCGAGCTTGATCCGCTTGGTGCGCTCGCCGGCGGCGGCCAGGAACATCTCGGGCGAAGCGATCATCTCCCAGCCGGACGAATGATGCTCGCCGCACCAGAACTCGTCATAGCCGAGCGCATCGAGCTGCTCGACCAGGTCGAGATCGCGCCGGAACTGGAGCATCGGATGCTCCCCGATCGGGTGATGCGGGGCAAGGAAGGCTCCGAATTTCAGGCGCGCCATGGCGTTCTCTCCGGCTGTCTTTTTGTTTGTTGAGAGGGTGAGGCTACGTGCTGCCCGACGCGAACGCAATCGCGCGATGTCCCGCACGGCGGAATGCAAGCATGCGCGCTTTCTCCCTCTCCCCGTACGCGGAAAGAGGCGAATGGCGCCCGAATCTGACCTTGGAGGTAATCGCGCCGCGGCGCGCGGTCTGAAATCGTCGGGCTGGGATTATCCCGGGGACCGCGCCGATGCATCAAATCGTCACAAAACCTGTCGATTCGACCCGCCGCTGGTGGGTGCTGGCGATCGTTGTCGCCGCGCAGTTCATGTTCGGCGTCGACGCGTTCGTCGTCAACGTCGCCATTCCCACCATCGCGATCGAGCTGAAGGCGACGCCTGCGCAGATCGAGTCCGTCATCGCGATCTATCTGATCGCGTATGCCACACTGGTCGTCACCGGCGGCCGTCTCGGCGACATCCACGGCACCAAGAACGTGTTTCTCGCCGGCGTGGTCGGCTTTGCAGTGACGTCGCTGTGGTGCGGTCTCGCGCAATCCGGGACCGAGTTGATCGTTGCCCGTCTGGCGCAGGGCGCGACCGCGGCGCTGATGGTGCCGCAGGTGCTGGCGACGCTGCACCTGCTTTTCACCGACGAAGCGCGCAGCCGCGCCTTCGGCATCTACGGCATCGTGCTGGGGCTTGCGGGCGCCGCGGGCTTTCTGCTCGGCGGTCTCTTGGTCACGATCGACCTCGCCCACACCGGCTGGCGCGCGGTGTTCTTCGTCAACGTGCCCTGCGGCCTCGTCATTGCGATGGCGGCCTGGCGCATCATGCCGACGGTGCCGCGGCGACCGGCCACCAAGCTCGACATCAAGGGCAGCCTGGTTCTGTTCGCCGGCTTGTTGTGCCTGATCGGTCCGCTGCTGTTCGGCCACGATTTCGGCTGGGCGCCGTCGCTGTGGGCCGTGATGGCAGGCGGCGGTGCGATCCTGTTCGCATTCCTGCGGCTCGAACGCGCCGTGGCGCGCATCGGCGGCATGCCGCTGATCGATCTGACGCTGCTCTCGGATGCCGCGTTCCTGCGCGGGCTCGGCGCCGCCTTCTTTTTCTTCGTCGCCAATCTCTCGTTCTACCTGGTGATGACGCTGTTCATGCAGCGCGGCTTGAAGATTGCGCCGCTCGCCGCGGGACTCGCCTTCGTTCCGCTCGCGCTCGCTTTCGTCGTGGCCTCGCGCCACAGCGCCGCGCGCGCGAAGCATCGCGGCACCAAGGTGTTGATCGAAGGCTGCGCGCTGCAGATCGCGGGCCTCGCCGCGCTTGCGGTTGCTGCAATTGACGTCGATGCGCCGACGCCGCTCATGCTCGCCCTTGTCATGATCATCTTCGGCTACGGCCAGGGCCTCGTGATGGCGCCGCTGTCGGCGGCGGTGCTCTCGACCGTGAAGCCGGTCGCGGCCGGTTCGGCCTCCGGCATGTATGGCACCATTGCGCAGATCGGAAATGCGGCCGGAGTGGCCGCAATCGGCGCGGTGTTCTTCGCTGTCGAATCGCTGCAATCAGCGCGCGCAGGATTCCTCGTCTCGCTCGCGCTGTTTGCGGCGTTAATCATGATCTGCGCCGCATTCCTGTCATGGATGCGTCGCGTATCTGCGCGAAGTTGAGGCAGTGCGGTTAATACGTGCGGATTCCTGCGGGATCCTGCGCGCTTTCGAGCTGATCGGCAGCACACGGTCTTTTCATTTTGCACTGCAGCAACTATCTGGTCTGGGTAAACGTTGAAAGCCGCCCACCCAGGAATTTGCCGTGTCGCTTGCCCGTAATGTCGATCTCTTGAGACGCTTGCCAAAGCTGGATGGCCTGCGCCTGCCCGACTTCGGCGCGAGCGCCGGTGCCTCCAGCCCGCTGCAGGAGGTCACCGGCTTCGGCGACAATCCAGGAGCCTTGCGCATGTTCGCGTTCGTGCCGGCGCAAATGCAGAAGCCGCACGCGCTCGTGGTCGTGCTGCATGGCTGCGGCCAGACCGCCGCGACGTACGATCTCGGCGCGGGCTGGTCGACGCTGGCACGCCACTACGGTTTTGCGCTTCTCATGCCCGAGCAGCAGCGCATCAACAACGCCAACACCTGCTTCAACTGGTTCAACCCCGAGGACACCGCGCGCGACAGCGGCGAGGCGCGATCGATCCGCGAGATGATCACGCATATGGTCGAGGCGCATCGCATCGATCCCAGGCGCATCTTCATCACCGGCCTCTCCGCCGGCGGCGGCATGACCTCGGTGATGCTCGCGACCTATCCCGAAGTGTTCGCGGCCGGTGCGGTGATTGCCGGATTGCCCTACGGCATCGCCTCGAACCTGCGTGAAGCGCTGGACGGCATGTTCCATTCCCCTGAGAGGCCCGAGCGCGAGCTCGGCGATTTCGTGCGGCGGGCCTCGAACCATCGCGGGCCCTGGCCGAAGATTTCGGTGTGGCACGGCAGCGCCGATCGCACCGTCAACCCCGGCAACGCTAACGAGATCGTCAAGCAGTGGCTCGATCTGCATGATCTGCCGGCGACGCCGATGGCCGAGACCAATGTCGACGGCTATCCGCGCCAGGCCTGGTGGAACAAGGACGGCGAGACGCTGGTCGAGTCCTACGCCATCACAGGCATGGCCCATGGCACGCCGCTTGGACTTGCCGACAATGACCAGCGCTACGGCGTCGAAGGCGCGTTTCTGATCGAGGCCGGCATTTCGTCGTCCTACCACATCGCGAAGTTCTTCGGCCTCACGGGGTGGATCCAGGATGCGAAGAAGGCGGAGGCAAAGCCGACGCCCGCGCCGCATCTCGCCCGCACGATCCGGACGAAGGTCGCAGAAGACAAGGCCGAGCCGAACCGCGAGCCTCGCGGCTTCGATCTCGGCCAGATCATCACCCGCGCGCTGACCGCCGCCGGCTTGATGAAGTAGGTTCAAGCCGTCGTGTCGATCATCTCGATCGGCGTCGCCGTGACTTCGCCGCCGGAGACTTGCCGGGTCATCGCGGAATAGTGCTTGAAGAAGTCGCGGGATTGCAGCGTCTTCTGCGCGTCCTCGTCGGCGACGCTGGCGAGGTGGAAATAGTTTTTGTCGTCGCGGTTCTTCAGGACGCGATAGCCGATCCGCCCCTTCAATTCCGGATCGGCGTCGATCGCCTTGATGAAGCGGCCGATCTCGCGGTGCCACTCTTCCGCCGCGCCGTTCTTGAACTGGTACTTGATCATGAAGTGCTTCATGTGACGCTCCCTGTTCGTCATGTGCACCATCATCTGCGGCCTGTGCGCCGTCCTGCAAGTACGGACAAAATTGATAGTATGGACTTTTTCAACGCTGCTCCTATCCTTCCTTCCCGGGAGGAGACGACATGGCAAGAGCTTCCGCACGTGCCTGCCCGGTCGCAGCGTTCCAGAAGATGATCAGCGGCAAGTACAAGCTGCGCATCGTCTGGGACTTGAAGGACGGCCCGCGCCGCTATGGCGAGATCCGCAGCGGCCTATTGCGCGGCGCGACCGGCAGCGCCGAGATCACCCCGCGCGTGCTCAGCCGCGAGTTGAAGGCGCTGACCGCGAGCGGTCTGATCGATCGCAAGGATTTCGGCGAGGTCCCGCCCAAGGTCGAATATCGCCTCACCCGCAAGGGCAAGAGTTTCGTGCCTGTGGTGGCGGCCATCCGCGAATGGGGCGAGCGTAACCTGAGCGAGACGGCGGCGCTGGCAGACGCCGCCGAATAAACCCTCACATCTCGCCGGTGATGAACGGGTTGGTCATCCGCTCCTGGCCGATGCTCGAGCCGGCGCCGTGGCCGCAGATGAAGCCGACATCGTCGCCGAGCGGCAGCAGCTTGGTCTTGATCGAGTTGATCAGCGTGGCGTGACTGCCGCCGGGCAGGTCGGTGCGCCCGACCGAGCCCGCGAACAGCACGTCGCCGACATGGGCAAAGCGCAAATCGCCGTTGAAGAACACCACGCTGCCCGGCGAGTGACCGGGGCAATGCAGGATGTCGAAGGTCAATCCGCCGATCGACACGCTGTCGCCTTCCTCGAGCCAGCGGTCGGGCGCGAAATTGCGCAACCCCGTCATGCCGAAGCGCGCGCCGCTCTCCACGACGGCGTCGAGCAGGAATTTGTCGGCGAGGTGCGGGCCCTCGATCGGCACCTTCAGCGCGTCGCGCAGATCGGCCGCGCCACCGACGTGGTCGATGTGGCCGTGGGTCAGCCAGATCTTCTCCACGGTGACGCCGGTCTGCTTGATGGCCTCCAGGATTTTCGGCACGTCCCCGCCGGGATCGATCACCACGGCCTTCTTCGAAGGCTCGTCCCAGATGATGGTGCAGTTCTGCTCGAACAGCGTCACCGGGACGATGATCGCGCCGGCCTTGGCTTGAGTTTCATTTTGCTCGGTCATGGGCGCCACAATGCCGATTTTTGCCATGTCGCCAAGCAAAAGATTCGCGCGAGAGGCCGGGGAACAGGTCACACGGCCGTCCCAATTGGCTCGCCAATCTGAACCGGGGCGGTGCTTCTGCGTTCTCCCGCGCGAGAGGCAGTCTTTGGAAGGTGTCCGGCATGGCTCAGAGCGGCGAAAACTGGTGGCGCGACGGAATCTTCTACCAGATCTATCCACGCTCCTTTCAGGACTCGAACGGCGACGGCGTCGGCGATCTCGCCGGCATCCTTAGACGGCTGCCTTATGTGAAATCGCTCGGCGTCGATGCGATCTGGCTGTCACCCATCTTCCCTTCGCCGATGGCCGATTTCGGCTACGACATCTCCGACTATACAGGCATCGAGCCGCTGTTCGGCACCATGGCGGATTTCGATGCGCTGCTGGCGGCGGCGCATGAAAACGGATTGAAGCTGATCCTCGATCTGGTGCCCAACCACACCTCCGACCAGCACCCCTGGTTCATCGAGAGCCGCTCCTCGCGCGACAATGCCAAACGCGACTGGTACATCTGGCGCGATCCCGCGCCCGGCGGCGGTGTGCCGAACAACTGGCTGTCCGAATTTGGCGGCAGCGCGTGGGCTTTCGACGAGGCCACCGGGCAGTATTATTATCACGCCTTTCTCACCCAGCAGCCGGACCTCAACTGGCGCAATCCGCAGGTGCGCGCCGCGATCTACGACGTGATGCGGTTCTGGCTGGAGAAGGGCGTCGACGGCTTTCGCGTCGACGTGATCTGGCACCTGATCAAGGATGCCGAATTCCGCGACAACCCGCCCAATCCGCATTACGTCGAGGGCCGGCCGCCGAACGAAAAGATCCTCACTCAATATTCCACCGACCAACCCGAAGTGCACGATGTCATCGCCGAGATGCGGCGCGTCACGGATTCCTACGATGCGCGCGTGCTGATCGGGGAGATCTATCTGCCGCTGCATCGCCTGATGGCCTATTACGGCAACGATCTCACCGGCGCGCAGATGCCGTTCAATTTCGCGCTGCTCTCGACATTCTGGAGCGCGCGTTCGATCGAGAAGATCATCGAGGACTACGAAAAGGCGCTCCCCAGGGGCGCCTGGCCGAACTGGGTGCTCGGCAATCACGATCGCCCGCGCGTGGCGAGCCGCGTCGGGCCCGAGCAGGCCCGAGTCGCCGCCATGCTGCTGCTGACCTTGCGCGGCACGCCGACGCTCTATTACGGCGACGAGATCGGCATGCATCAGCTCGCGATCGCGCCGGACGATGTCCGCGATCCCTTCGAGAAGAACGTGCCCGGCATCGGCGTCGGGCGTGACGGCTGCCGCACGCCGATGCAGTGGGACGGCTCGCGGTTCGCCGGCTTCTCGGAGGCCAAGCCGTGGTTGCCGCTGCCGGAAGATCATGTCCGCGAGAACGTCGTCAATCTCAACGCCGACATGCGCTCGATCCTGAGCCTCTACAAGCGCCTGATCGCGTTGCGCAAGACCTGTCCGCCGCTGGTGTCAGGCGACTATCATCCGGTCGCCGCGCAGGGCGATCTGCTGGTCTATCGCCGCGAAGCCCAGGGCAGGGCGGTCGTCATCGTACTCAATCTCGGTCCCGAGCCGATTGCGGTGACCACCAGCGCGATCCGTTTCGGCAGCGAGATCCTGCTGTCGACCTTTCTGGATCGCGAGGGCGAGCGGCTGGAGGGCGTGCTGGATCTGCGCGGCAACGAGGGCGTGGTGGTGGTGCCTGCCTAGCCGCCCTCCCTGCAAGGGCGAAGAGGTGGCCGACACTGTTCCCCCGTCATTGCGAGCGCAGCGAAGCAATCCAGACTGCCGCCACTTGGCTGCGCTCGCAATGACGATCGCTGAAGCAGCGGAGTGAAGGAGAGCGTCTCGGCAGTCATCCCGGATGCTTCTTTCCCTTCACCCTCGCCCCATCCACATCACTCCGCTTCAGCAGATAATCCAGCCCTCCCACCCGGTACCACCGGTACCCGTACGGCTCCATCACCACGCGGTGCTGACCGCGTTTGTCGGCGTGGCTGTGGTCTTCCGCGAGCAGATTGATCAGATGCGCGCCGGCGTCGCCCGGCAGGCCCGCCGAGAACGCGATCTCGCGCGGCTTCTCGTCGAGATTATGCACGAACAGCACCGAATTGTTGCGCCAGTCATAGCGGATGATGAACACGGCGGGATCGCGCGTCGGGATCACGGTGAAGTCGCCCCAGCCGACTTCCGGCACCTCCTTGCGCATGCGGATGATGCGTTCGGTCCAGTTCAGCATGGAGTTGGGATCGCGCCGCTGCTTGGCGACGTTGACGTGCGGATAGCCGTAGGGCCCCTCGTCAATCACGGGGATCGCCGGCCTGTCGCTCTTGGTGAAGCCGCCATGCGGCTCGGTCGACCATTGCATCGGCGTCCGTGCGCAGTTGCGTTCGGGCAGCGAGAGATCGTCGCCCATCGCGATCTCGTCACCATAGCGGATCACAGGCGTCCCCGGCAGCGTGCACATCAGGCTGTAGGCGAGCTCGAGCCGCCGGCGGTCGCCACCGAGCATCGGTGCAAGGCGGCGGCGGATGCCACGATCGTAGAGCTGCATGTCCTTGTCGGGACCGAAGCATTTGAACACGGTGTCGCGCTGCGCCTTGGTGAGTCGTCCGAGGTCCAGCTCGTCATGATTGCGCAGGAACAGGCCCCATTGCGCCGAGGCCGGGCGCGGCTTGGTTGCCTTCAGCGCCTTCGCCAGCGGGCGCGAGTCGCTCGACGCCAGCGCATAGAACAGATGCTGGTTGGCCTGGAAGTTGAACATCATGTGCATGCGGTCGGCGTCCTTGCCGAAATATTCCATGTCGGTGTCGGGCAGCACATTGGCTTCGGCAAGGATGATGGCATCGCCTTCCCGCCATTGCAGGAATTCGCGGAAGGTGCGCAGCATGTCGTACTGCTCGACCGGCTTTTTCACCTTCGCGCCCTTGGTCGCAATCACGAAGGGTACAGCGTCCATGCGGAAGCCGGAGACGCCGAGCTGGATCCAGAAGCCCATGATCTTCAGGATCTCGGCCTGCACGCGCGGATTGGACGTGTTGAGGTCGGGCTGGAAATCGTAAAAGCGGTGGAAGTAGTAGGCGCCGGCTTCCTTGTCGCGCGTCCAGGTCGATTTCTGCACGCCGGGAAACACCATGCCCTTGTTGGCGTTGGCAGGCTTCTTGTCCGACCAGACATACCAGTCGCGATAGGGTGAGTTCTTGTCGCGGCGAGCCTCCTTGAACCAGGGATGCTGGTCGGAGGTGTGGTTGACGACGAGGTCGATGATGACGCGGATGCCGCGCTGCTTGCAGCCATGGGTGAACTCGACGAAATCGCCGAGCGTGCCGTAACGGGGGTCGACGCTGTAGTAATCGGCGACGTCGTAACCGTCGTCGCGGCCCGGCGAGGTCTGGAACGGCATCAGCCAGATCGTGGTGATGCCGAGACCGTGCAGATAGTCGAGCCGACGTTGCAGCCCCTTGAAATCGCCGATTCCGTCGCCGTTGGCATCCATATAGGTGCCGACCGACAGGCAATAGATGATGGCGTTCTTGTACCAGAGATCGTCGATCATGCGCGCGCAGCCTCGATGCTCCCGCCGAGGGGTGCGGCGGCTGCGTGATAAGTGATTGGGGAAGGGGAGGTTCCGCCTCCTGGCTGTCGTCCCGGGGCGCGACGAAGTCGCGAGCCCCGGACCCATAACCACAGGATCAGGTTTGACGATGACTCGGAGTTACCCGCTTCGTCCCACACCCCTCCCTGTGGCTATGGATTCCGGGCTCGCGCCAAGTGGCGTGCCCCGGAATGACGGAGTGGATGGAATCGGCTAATCTCCCGTCATGGACAACACCGCCCGCATCACCCTCGTTCCACCACCCGACCGCCGCCAATCCGAAACGGCGCTCGCGGTCGCGCGCGGTACGGCGCGGCTGTTGCGTTCGCTCGGCTTTTCCTGCCTCAGCGAATTGCCGCTGCCGTCGGGCCGGCGTGCCGATCTCGTGGCGTTGAACGAGCGCGGCGAAATCTGGATCGTCGAGATCAAATCATCGGTGGAAGATCTGCGCGCCGACCAGAAATGGCACGAATACCGCGCCCATTGCGACCGGCTGTTCTTCGCCTTCACACAGGACCTGCCCTGCGAGATCTTTCCTGAAGATACCGGCCTGATCATCGCAGACGCCTATGGTGCGCACATGCATTGCGAAGCGCCCGAGCACAAGATCGCTGCGGCGACGCGCAAGCAGATGACGGTGCGGTTTGCGATGGCCGCAGCGCTGCGCATCAACCGCCTGGTCGACCCGCAAGGGCACGCGGATTTTTGGGATTAGCGGCGGTCGCTTTGCTCAACCGTCATTGCGAGGAGCCCTTGCGACGAAGCAATCCAGACTGCCTCCGCGGAGAGATTCTGGATTGCTTCGCTACGCTCGCAATGACGAGGTGGGCACGGCGCTGCGCGCCTTTGCCCGCCCTACGTGATCTGTATCATGTCATCTGAGGTGCTCGCGCAACGAGCCGCGAAGGATGCACGGCCGCGATGCAGCCGGGCCGTCGCCCGTCGAGGGCCGCTGAAGAAGCGGCCACTGTAACGGTGAGAAATAGTGGATTGCCGAAACTACCGCGGCGCGCGCTTGGCGAGAATCCGCTGCAGCGTGCGGCGGTGCATGTTGAGCCTTCGCGCCGTTTCCGAGACGTTGCGGTTGCACATTTCGTAGATTCGCTGGATGTGTTCCCAGCGCACGCGGTCGGCGGACATCGGGTTCGCCGGCAACTCGGATTTTTCAGCATTGGTCGACAGCAGCGCGGCGACGACGTCGTCGGCATCCGCGGGCTTCGAGAGATAATCGACCGCGCCCATCTTCACCGCCGTGACGGCGGTGGCGATGTTGCCATAGCCAGTGAGCACGATCGCGCGCGCTTCGGGGCGCTTCTTCTTCAGCGCGGAGACGACGTCGAGACCGTTGCCGTCACCGAGCCTGAGATCGACCACGGCGAAAGCAGGCGCTGACTTGCCGATTTGCGCAAGGCCATCCGAAACCGTGTCACAGGACGTCACCGCAAAGCCGCGTGTCTCCATCGCGCGCGACAGGCGCTCCAGAAACGGCTTGTCGTCTTCCACGATGAGAAGCGAGCGGTCGGTCTGTTCGTTCAGCTCAGCGATGGCGTTCAAGGTTTTGTCCTCTCTCCAGCACATCTATATATGGCGTCGCAATCCGGCGGTGCCAAGGCCGCCAATAGTCGATCGGGCCTCACGTGCGACGCAAGGTCGCGCCTATCCTATTGTTTCCTCGAGGCTCTCGATAGCCTCAAATCGCTCGCGCGGCCACGCGATCTGCACCACGGCGCCGTGTTCCGGAAACGTCCTGTTGGTAAACGAGACCTTGGCGCCGGTGCGTTCGAGAAGCGTTCGGGCGATGAACACCCCGAGCCCCAGGCCTCCGCCGGAATCCTGGGTTCGTCGCCGCGACAGATAAGGCTCGCCGATCCGTTTCATGAGGTCGGGCGGTATGCCGGGGCCGTCGTCGGAGATCACGATCTCGATGGTGTCGTTGTTCCACCATGCATTCACTTCCACGGTAGTGCGCGCGAAGTCGACGGCATTCTCGACGATGTTGCCGACCCCGTAGAGCACCGCCGGATTGCGCGAGCCGACCGGCTCGGCTGCGGCGGTCACCGCGATCCGCACCTTGATCTCGACGCCGAAATCGCGGTGCGGCGCCACCACCTCCTCGATCAGCTCGGACAGCTTCATGCGGTCGAATGGCGCGCCCGTCGAGGAGAGCTGGGTGATCTTGCTCAATATGTCGCGGCAACGCTGCGTCTGTTCGCGCAAGGTCTTGAGGTCGCCGGCGAAACTCGGGTCCTTCACCGTCTTCTCCAGCTCGCGCGCGATCAGGAAGATGGTGGCGAGCGGCGTGCCGAGCTCGTGCGCGGCGGCCGCGGCGAGGCCGTCGATCTGGGTCAGGTGCTGCTCGCGCGTCAGCACCAGCTCGGTGGCCGCGAGCGCGTCGGCAAGCTTGCGCGCCTCCTCGGTCACCTGGAACGAATAGAGGCTGGTGACGCCGATCGCGAGCACGATCGAAAGCCAGACGCCGACCAGATAGATCGGCGGCAGCACGACGGGATCTTCCGCATCCCACGGCAGCGGGAAATGAACGAAGAACAGGATCGAGGCGCAGGCCACGGCCAGGATGCCGAGGCCGAAGGTCAGCCGCGCCGGCAACGCGGTCGCGGCGATCAGGACCGGCGCCAGGAACAGGAACGAGAACGGGTTCTGCAATCCGCCAGTGAAGAACAGCAGCGCGGCCAGTTCCACGATGTTCAGCGCCAGCAGTCCGGCCGCCTGGATCGGCTCCAGCCGCCGCATCGGGTTCACCGCGGTCTGGAGCACAAGGTTGAGCACGGCCGATAGGCCGATGATGCTGACGCAAGGCACGATCTCGACGTCGAATTCGAGCCCCTGCGCCACGACGAAGATCGCAGCTAACTGGCCCAGCACCGCGAGCCAGCGCAGCCGCAGGATCGTATCCAGGCGGATGTGTCGTTGCGACGGGCGGAAGTCGGAGGCTGAGGTCTCGGTCATGGCAGGCCAATCTAGCGGTGCGCGTGTCCGATCACAAACACGCGGGCCCGCATCCGGTCTGGTTGCGAGCTGTCGGCTTCAAGTCAATCAAGTCTTGCGCTCCACCGCGCAATGGCAGAAGAACGCCTCTAGCATGACCGGGAATGACAATGCTTCAAGCCGGCCGACTGTCGCGGATGGCATTTCGTCCGCGGCCATCGCGGTCGATCGCCTCGTCAAGGTCTACAAGCAGACCCGTGCGGTGGACGGCATCTCCTTTTCGCTTCCGCGCGGCAGCATCACCGGACTCTTGGGCGGCAACGGCGCTGGCAAGACCACCACCATCGCGATGATCATGGGCTTGGTGCTGCCGACCTCCGGCCGCGTCCGCGTGCTCGGCCACGCCATGCCGGAGCAAAGCGCCGAGGTGCTGGGGCGGATGAATTTCGAGAGCCCCTATGTCGACATGCCGATGCGGCTCACGGTGCGGCAGAACCTCACCATTTTCGGCAAGCTCTACGCCGTGAAGGACCTTGCCGACCGCATCTCAAAACTGGCTGCCGAGCTTGATCTGAACGATTTCATCGACCGTGCCAACGGCAAGCTCTCCGCCGGCCAGAAGACCCGCGTCGCGCTGGCGAAGGCGCTGATCAACCAACCCGAGCTGCTCTTGCTGGACGAGCCGACCGCCTCGCTCGATCCCGATACGGCCGACTGGGTGCGGGCGCATCTGGAGCGCTACCGCAAGGACAACAACGCCACCATCCTCCTGGCCTCGCACAACATGCTCGAGGTCGAACGTCTGTGCGACCGCGTCATCATCATGAAGCGTGGCCGCGTCGAGGACGACGACACGCCCGACGCCATCATGGCCCGCTACAACCGCACCACGCTGGAAGAAGTGTTCCTCGATGTCGCGCGCGGGCGGAGCAATGGGGCGAAGGAGGGGGCAAGATGAGAGGACTCGTGATGCTTCCCTCGTCATTGCGAGCGCAGCGAAGCAATTCAGAGTCTGCCCGCGGAAAGATTCTGGATTGCTTCGTCGCAAGAGCTCTTCGCAATGACGGCTTGGGCAGCCAGCGGAGCGATCATGACTGAGATCTCTTTAACTGGCGGCATCTCCGGCCACCGCATTGGCGCGATGATCCTGCGCTACTGGTACCTGCTGTTGTCGTCCTGGCCGCGGCTGCTCGAGCTGTTGTACTGGCCGGCGCTCCAGGTCATCACCTGGGGCTTCATCCAGTACTACATCGCGCAAAACGCCAGCTTCTTTGCGCGCGCCGGCGGCACGTTGATCGGCGCCGTCATCCTCTGGGACATCCTGTTTCGCGGCCAGCTCGGCTTCTCCATCTCCTTCCTGGAGGAGATGTGGGCGCGCAATCTCGGCAACCTCATGATGAGCCCGTTGAAGCCGATCGAGTTTCTGCTCTCGCTGACCGTCATGAGCCTGATCCGGCTCGCGATCGGTATCATCCCGATGACGCTGCTTGCGCTGATCTTCTTTCATTTCAATGTCTACAGCCTCGGCCTGCCGCTGATCGCGTTCTTCTGCAACCTGATCTTCACCAGCTGGTCGGTCGGCATCTTCGTCTCGGGCCTGGTGTTGCGAAACGGCCTTGGCGCCGAGAGCATCGTCTGGACGTTGATGTTCGCGATCATGCCGCTTGCCTGCATCTACTATCCGGTCAGCGTGCTGCCGGGCTGGCTGCAATACGTCGCCTGGGCGCTGCCGCCGACTTACGTGTTCGAGGGGATGCGCGCGCTGCTGATCGAGAACAGCTTCAGGACCGATCTCATGCTGGAGGCGTTGGCGATCAACGCCTGCCTCCTGGCTGCTTCGTTTTGGGCATTCCTTGCCCTGTTGCGCAGCGCCAAGATGCACGGCTCGCTGCTGTCGAGCGGCGAATAACGTCACTTTCTCGTGGATTCCCGCTGATTTGGCCGTCCTGGCTACGTAGATGTACGGAACCATGCATTGACGCAATATTACGCATTCGGCAGTATGCTGCGATGCGAAGAGGAATATAGCGATGCCTATTGGTGAGTTTGGCGGCGCACCGCCCCTGGCAGCAGAAGGCAGCCCGGTTCTGACCACGCCGATGTACTGGATGTACGAGATGGCGCACGCCTCTCTCAATCCGGCACGCGCGGTCACCGACGCGACCAAGCTCCTGTTTCAGAATCCCCTCAATCCCTGGGCGCGCACCGAGGTCGGCAAGTCGGTCGCCGCGGCCTGCGAATTGTTCGAGCGCACCACGCGCCGCTACGGCAAGCCGGAATGGGGCCTCGACGATACCGAGGTCAACGGCATCCGGGTTCCCGTCGAGGTTCGTTCGGTGTGGGAAAAGCCGTTCTGCCGGCTGCTCTATTTCGATCGCAAGTTCGCGCGCCCGTTGCGCAGCCCGCAGCCGCGTGTGCTGATCGTCGCGCCGATGTCCGGCCACTACGCGACGCTGCTGCGCGGCACGGTCGAAGCGTTCCTGCCGGCGCACGAGGTCTACATCACCGATTGGGCCGATGCCCGGATGGTGCCTTTGAGCGAAGGCCGCTTCGATCTCGACGATTACATCGATTACGTCATCGAGATGCTGCATGTCCTCGGCGGCAACACCCACGTGATGGCGGTGTGCCAACCCTCCGTGCCCGTCGTCGCGGCCGTCTCGGTCATGGAAGCGCGGCGCGATCCCTTCGTGCCGACCTCGATGACGCTGATGGGCGGTCCGATCGACACGCGCCGCAATCCGACTGCGGTGAACAACCTCGCGCAGGAGCGCGGCATCGACTGGTTCCGCAATCACGTCATTACCAAGGTGCCCTTCCCGCATCCGGGCATGATGCGCGACGTCTATCCGGGCTTCCTGCAGCTCAACGGGTTCATCAGCATGAACCTGGACCGGCACATGGATGCTCACAAGCAGCTGTTCGCCAATCTGGTGAAGGGCGACGGTGACCTCGTCGACAAGCATCGCGAATTCTACGATGAATATCTCGCGGTGATGGATCTCTCGGCCGAATATTACCTGCAGACGGTCGATACGGTATTCGTGAAGCACTCGCTTCCGAAGGGCGAGATGACCCATCGCGGAACACGCGTCGATCCCAGCAAGGTGACGCGCGTTGCCTTGATGACGGTGGAAGGCGAGAACGACGACATCTCGGGGCTCGGTCAGACCGAAGCGACGCACGCGCTATGCAGTGCAATCCCCGATCATCGCCGCGTTCATTACGTGCAGAAGGGCGTTGGACATTACGGCGTGTTCAACGGCTCGCGCTTCAAGTCGGAGATCGTGCCACGCATCCATGACTTCATGGTTTCGGCGGCCAATCCGAGCTCACTGCAGGCGCGCGCGGCTGAATAGTGCTCGCATTTCGGCTTTCCCGTCGAAGATTTCGCCCCCGGGCGGAGCCTTCGGCAGGGGGAGTTCCCTCCAGATTCGCGGTATTTAGGTAGCTCTCTAGGAGTGAGTCTATCCTCACCCCTTGGGGGTGTCGCATGCGTCCAGCGGGGGCGAAAAAAGCCGGTTCCAACCCCAGTCTGTAGGGTCTCCCGGACGCCTGACCGCTGTATATTGGGCAAATGATTTGTTTTTGCGCCGAGCGCTTTCCATGGCGGCGGTTATGGCAGAATCCGGGCGCTCTCCTGCCCCCCGGACTGACAGACATGGCCACTCGCGCACTCCTTTATCGTCGGCCCCACGAACCGAAGACCCTCGTCATCACCCACGGATCGCAGTTTTTTGCCATCCGATTGCGCCGGCACAGACGCGCGCGCCGATACACGCTCAGAATTCATCCAAGCGACCGCGAAGCCATCCTCACCATGCCGCCGCGCGGCACGCTCGCCGACGCCAAGGACTTCGCGCAGCGTCACGGCGCGTGGATTGCCGCGCGTCTTGGTCGTTTGCCGAAGGCCGCGCCGTTCCAGCCTGGCACAGTGATACCGCTGCGCGGCGTCCCTCATCGCATCGTGCATCGCGCCGGACAGCGCGGCACGGTGTGGACCGAGACGCGCGATAGCGGCGAGAAAATTCTCTGCGTCGCCGGCGGGCTCGAGCATGTCGATCGCCGCGTCGGCGACTTCCTCAAGCGCGAAGCGCGCCGCGACCTGCAGCGTTCGGCGGAGACCCATGCCGCCGAGCTCGGCGTCAAGGTGAAGCGGCTCTCGATCCGCGATCAGTCCAGCCGCTGGGGCTCGTGCACCTCGGCCGGCTCGCTGTCGTTCTCCTGGCGCCTGATCCTCGCGCCGCCCTTCGTGCTCGACTATCTCGCCGCGCATGAAGTGGCGCATCTGGTCGAGATGAACCACTCGGCCCGGTTCTGGCGCGTCTGCGGCAAGATCTGCCCCTCGATGGAGCGCGCCAAGAAGTGGCTCGACACCTGCGGCAATGATCTGCACCGCTATGGGGTCGAGGATTAGGGCGCGCTGCTCGCCCAACACACAGTGTCGTCGCCCGGCTTGACCGGGCGACCCGGTATTCCAGAGACAGTTGTCGTTAATCCGAGACGCCGCGGCGTACTGAATTGCCCGCTTTCGCGGGCAATGACAGCGGAGTTTGAGGCAAGCATGGCGCGCTTTGCGTCACGGCCGCCGATCCGTCAGCCAGATCAACGACCTCCAAACGTCCACCGCGCATCCCGCCGCAACCTCCGGCTACTGTGCATGGGGTTGTTTTCGCGTTCTTATTCTGACGCCTAACGATTCCCGCCGAACAACCGGTCCATCAGCCAGCCATCAAGTCCCGCAGCTGCTTCCGGCCGTACATTGGCGCGTGTCGGCGGTGGCGCACGATAGCCGCCATTGCTGACCGGCGCAGGAGCGGGGCCGGGCGCATAGCCAGGCGTGGGCGCCAGCTGCGTCGGCGGCGAGATCTGCGATGAGATCTGCGCCAGGTTCGATGGTCCCCAATTGCTCTGCAGGTTCGGCAAGGCGGCGACCTGCACGCCTTCGTGCGCCGCGCGCATGAAGCGGGTCCAGACCTCCACCGGCAGGCCGCCGCCGGTCGCCTTCCTGGTCGGCGAGTTGTCGTCATTGCCGAGCCAGACGCCGGTGACGAGGTTGGAGGTGTAGCCGATGAACCAGGCGTCGCGATAATCCTGGCTGGTGCCGGTCTTGCCGGCCGCCTGCCAGCCGGGAATCTCGGCCTTCTTGGCGGTGCCCGAGATCAGCGTCTCGCGCATCATCGTGTTCATCATGCCGACATAGCGCGGTTCGACCACCTGATTATGCTCGTCCGGTTGACGCATGTAGAGCAGCTTGCCGTCGAGCGTCTTGATCCGCGTCACCACATGCGGGGTCGCTGCGAAGCCGCCATTGGCGAACGGCGCATAGGCACCGACCAGCTCGACCACCGAGACTTCCGAGGTGCCGAGCGCGATCGAGGCGTTGGGCTCGAGCTTCGAGGAGATGCCGAGCCTGTGCGCGGTGCGAACCACGTTCTTCGGTCCGACCTCGAGGCCGAGGCGGATGGCGACGGTGTTGAGCGACATCGCCAGCGCCTGCGTCAGCGTCACGGGGCCGAAATATTCATGCGTGTAGTTCTCAGGCTTCCAGCCCTTGACCTCGATCGGCGCGTCCTGCCGGACGGTGTCGGGGGTGAGGCCTTGCTCCATCGCCGTCAGATAGACGAACGGCTTGAACGAGGAGCCCGGCTGGCGCTTGGCCGTGACCGCGCGGTTGTACTGGCTCTCGGAATAGTTCCGCCCGCCCACCATGGCGCGCACGGCGCCGTCGGGCGTCATCGCCACCAGCGCGCCCTGGCTGACATTGAACTTCACGCTCTTGGCCGCGAGCTCGTCGATCACGGCGGTTTCCGCCACGGCCTGGAGTTTCGGATCGATCGTGGTCTCGACCTTGATGCTGTCGTCGATCTGTCCCACCAGATCGTCCAGCACCTCGCCGATCCAGTCGGCGACGTAGTTGACGGTGCCGGCGCCGACCGGCTTCACGACATAGGATGGATGGCCGATCGAGGCCTGCGCCTGTGCCTCGGTGATGAATTTGGCGTCCGCCATCGCCGCGAGCACGACCTGCGCCCGCGCCTCCGCGCCTTCCGGATTGCGGTTCGGCGCGAGCCGCGAGGGCGATTTGACGAGGCCGGCCAGCATCGCGGCTTCCGCGATGGTTACGTTCTTCGCCGACTTGCCAAAATATTTCTGCGCAGCCGCTTCCACGCCGTAGGCGCCGGAGCCGAAATAGACGCGGTTGAGATAGAGCTCCAGGATCTCGTTCTTGGAGTGCTTGCGTTCGAGCCAGATCGCGAGCTCCGCCTCCTGCAGCTTGCGCTGCATGGTGCGCTCCTGGGTCAGGAACAGGTTTTTCGCAAGCTGCTGCGTCAAGGTCGAGCCGCCCTGCGAGACGCCGCGGTGAAGCACGTTGGTGACGAGGGCGCGCAGGATGCCGACCGGGTCGATGCCGAAATGCGAATAGAAGCGGCGGTCTTCGATCGCAATGAAGGCCTTGGGCAGATAGGGCGGCAAATCCTTCAGTGACACGTTGGCGCCGGCCATCTCGCCGCGCTGCGCCAGCAGGGTGCCGTCGATGCCGACGATCTGGATCGTCGGCGGGCGTTTGGGAATCTCCAGCGACTGGATCGGCGGCAGATGGGCGCCGACCCAGATCACGACGCCGATCACGGCGATGACGCCCCACAAGCTCAGCACCGCGCCCCAATAGACGAGGCGGCCGAGGCCGGCGCCGATGGATGATTTCGACCGGCGCTTGGCACCGCTGCGGCTTGCCGGCGCCTTGCGCTCGCGCGGCGGCTCGTCGTCGGGCGGATCGCTCTTGCGCTTACCGGAGGACTTTTTCGGCTTGTCGTCGCCGCCGCCGGGAATGCGGTCTGCCGCTGTCAGGCGCAGATCGGCGAGCGCCGCGGGCAAGCCGAACAGCGGCTCCTTCCGCCCACCCTTTTTCTTTGCCGACCCCATACGCAAAACGCCCGGTCACCCGCCCCGCCGCACGCTAGCGGTCGCTGTTTAAGGCCCGGTTACCCCGTGCTTAACGTCTGATTAGGAGATGCGGCATTCCGAGGCCGCAGTTCCGCTCATGGGGCGGCAGCGCTAGGATCGCGGCCATAAAACAAAGGGAGTTCGCATGGGCCACATCGATCCGACCAAGGAGATCTTCGCGCAATTCCGGGAGAACGATCGCCCGGGTCCGATTCACATGCTCAATCTGGTGCGCTTGCGAAAGGAGGCGGCCTATCCCGACGGCCGCAAGGCCAGCGGCGCCGAAGCCTATGCGGCCTACGGTCGCGAGAGCGGGCCGGTGTTCGAGCGCCTCGGCGGCCGCATCATCTGGCAGGGCCGGTTCGAGCTGATGCTGATCGGTCCGCAGGACGAGCGCTGGGACCACTGCTTCATCGCCGAATATCCTGATGTCGCCGCCTTCGTCGAGATGATCCGCGATCCCGTCTATCGCGAGGCGGTGAAGCATCGCCAGGCCGCGGTGGAGGATTCCCGCCTGATCCGCCACGCGGTGCTGCCGGTGGGCAAGAATTTCGGCGAGGTGCCGAAATAGACGTCTCAGACAAATCGGCGGCCCGCAGGCCGCCGATGGCATTTCAGAGCTGTTCGACTAACCCGCCGGGCTCGAGCCCTCGATGATGGGGCCGAACAGTTCCCAGCGCTCGCCGTTGAACTTCATCATCTGCATCTGCTTGTTGACGCGGTAGTCGTCGGCGCCGGTGTTGATCTTGATGCCAGGCAGCGCCAGGCTGGGAGTGAAGTTCTTGATGCTGGCGGCCTGCTTCATGACGTTCTCGCGCGTCAGGTCGTCGCCGCACTGTTTCAGCACCTGAACCAGCAACTCCGCCACCGAATACGCGTAGGTGTTGACGGTGTTGAGCTTGTCGCCTTCGGGGAAATATTTGTCCATGAACGCGAAGAATGCCTTTACGCCGGGATCGTCCTTCCACTGCGGGTCGCCGGGCTCCTTGCCATACTGGGTCGAGATGATGCCCTTGGAAATGTCGAGGCCGGCCGGCTTCAGCGTGGCCGAGATCGGGCTCGCATTGATGTCGAGGATGTGCACCGGCGTCCAGCCGAGGTCGGCGAGCTTCTTGATCGCCTGTGCCGCGAATTTCGGCGTCGAGGCATCGAAGAACACGTCGACACCCATCGACTTCAGCTTGACCACCTGTGAATCCACTGTCGGATCGGTGACCTCGTAGGACACCTCGCCGACGATCATGTTGGCGGCCTTGTCGCCGAGGCCGCTCTTGAGGCCGGCGAGATAGTCGCGGCCCATGTCGTCGTTCTGGTAGAGCACGCCGATCTTGGCGTTCGGATGCTCCTTGAGAATGTACTTCGCGTAGATCCGTCCCTCGGATACGTAGTTGGGATTGTACGCCATGCTCCAGGGATAGTTCTTCGGATCGTTGAAGCGCTCGGCACCGGTCGAGGCGAGCAGCTGCGGCACCTTCTTGCCGTTGAGATATTTTTGCACGGCGGCGTTCGCGGCCGTGCCGATCAGCTGGAAGGTGAAGAGGACCTCATCGCCTTCGACCAGCTTGCGCACCTGCTCGACCGTCTTCGGCGGCGAATACGCGTCGTCATACTGGATCAGGTTGATCTTGCGGCCGTTGATGCCGCCCTGGTCGTTGATCATCTTGAAATAGGCGGCCTGGGTCTTGCCGATGTTGGCGTAGACCGAATAGGGGCCGGAGAACGGCACGGTCTGGCCGATCTTGATCTCGGTGTCGCTCGCACCTGTGTCGTATTTCTTCTGTGCGAGGGCCTGGCCGGCGGAGAAGGTGACGGCGAGCGCCGTCGTGGCAGCTAGGAAGGCTCTGCGATTGGTCATATTGGGTTGTTCCTCCTGACGGAATTATCAGTCGATGGTCTTTTTCCGTTGATTGCAACGGTCGCCATCGCTGTCGAAGATTGTGGAGGAACGTCCGCCGCCGCGCAAGGATCGCGGCGCGGCGCCGTGGCGTTTCAGACCAAGGTCTCAGGCCAGGAACAAGGCGGCCAGTGCGACCGCGGCCGGCAGCGCCTGCACGATCAGGATGCGCGTGCTGACGGTCGCCGCACCATACGCACCGGCCACGACCACGCAGAGCAGGAAGAACACCTTGATCTGAAACGCGACGGCCGGATTGCCATGCACCAGACCCCAGATGAGGCCGGCGGCGAGGAAGCCATTGTAGAGACCCTGATTGCCGGCAAGCACCTTGGTGATCTCGGCCTTTTCAGGCGTATTGCGAAATGTCTTCAAGCCCAACGGCTTGTCCCAGAGAAACATTTCCAGGATCAGGAAATAGGTGTGCAGCGCGGCGACCAGCGCCACCAGGACATTGGCGATGAGAATCAAGTTGAGCCCCCCAAAAGCGTCAGCTTTCGGGTGGACGTTAGCATGGCCTGCATGGCAAGTGCGATGGCGTGTTTCAAGGTGATGGTGCCGCAATGCCCGCCCGATCAACCAGGATGCCTGAACGCTTCGGCCTCGATCGGCTGTCGACGCCGATCGGGATCGCGCTGCTCGTCACCGATGTCGACGGTGCGCTGCGCGCGCTCGATTGGGACGACTACGAGCACCGCATGCGCGAGCTCCTGCGCCTGCATCACGGCGCGGTGGATCTGATCGATCAGGCTGCGCCGACGGCGATGAAGGCTGCGCTGTCGGCTTACTTCGAGGGCGATCTCGGCCAGCTCGCGCGTATCGAATGGCGCGTTGCCGGAACGCCGTTCCAGCAAAAGGTCTGGATGGCGCTGGCGAAGATTCCGGCCGGCACCACGATGAGCTACGGCGCGCTCGCCGCAAAGATCGGGATGCCCAAGGCTATCAGGGCGGTCGGCCACGCCAACGGCTCGAACCCGATCAGCGTGGTGTTGCCGTGCCATCGCCTGATCGGCGCGGATGGCTCGCTGGTGAAGTACGGTGGTGGGCTGGAGCGCAAGCGCTGGCTGCTCAGGCACGAGGGCGTGGAGGTTTAGGATCTCTACGCCGCCGGCTGGACCGCCTTGTCGCCGGCCATCACATGCGTCAGCGCGCTCTTGATCGCAGCCTGACGGGTCGGGGCGTTGATCTGCGCGCCGAGCAAATCGGTGACGTAGAACACGTCGCGGGCGCGCTCGCCGAAGGTCGCGACATGGGCCGAAGCGATGTTGAGGTTGAGCTTGGAGATCGCCGTGGTCAGCTCGTAGAGCAGGCCGGGGCGGTCGAGGCCGGAGACCTCGATCACGGTGTAGCGATCGGACCATTGGTTGTTGATGGTCACTTCCGGCTCGATCACGAACGGCTTTGCCTTGCTGCGCACCGTGCGACGCGCCACCACTTCGGGCAGGCGCAGCTTGCCTTCCAGCACGTCCTCGATCATCTCGCCGATGCGGGTGGCGCGCCTTCCCTCGTCCTCGTCGCGGTCGTATTCTCGCGAGATCGAGATCGTATCCAGCGCGCGCCCGTCGGTCGTGGTGTAGATCTGGGCGTCGACGATGTTGGCGCCCGCCGAAGCGCAGGCACCCGCGATGATCGACAGCAGCCAGGGATGGTCGGCGGCGAAGATCGTCAGCTCGGTGACGCCGCGCACCTCGTCGAATCCGACATTGATCGCGAGCTTGTGGCCGGCCTGTTCGCTCGACCGCACGAAGCGGGCGTGGCGGATCTTTCGCGGCAGCTCGACCTTGAGCCAGTAGGCCGGGTAGTGCCGGCCGATATAGGCATCGAGCTCGTCCGGCGGCCACTCGGCGAAAGCATTGCGGAATTCGGCGTAGGCGGCGGTGAGACGTTTTCCCCGGTCGACCTCCGAGAAGCCGCCGGTCAGCACCGGCTCGGTCTCATAATAGAGCGAGCGCAGGAGCTGCGCTTTCCAGCCGTTCCACACGCCCGGGCCGACGCCGCGGATGTCGGCGGTGGTCAGGATTGTCAGCAGCTTCATCTGCTCGACCGACTGCACTACGGCGGCAAAATTCTCGATGGTCTTGCGGTCCGAGAGATCGCGCGATTGCGCGACCGTCGACATCGTCAGATGCTCCTCGATCAGCCAGGCCACGAGCTCGGTATCCGCCGCGCTGAAGCCGAGCCGCGGACAGAGCCGTCGCGCGACCTTGGCGCCTGCGATCGAGTGATCCTCCGGCCGCCCCTTGGCGATGTCGTGCAGCAGCGTCGTGATGTAGATCACCGCGCGATGTTCGGGCCGGATCTTGCGCATCAGGTCGCTGGCGAGCGCGAACTCCTCGATGCCGCCGCGCTCGATGTCCTGGAGGAAGCCGACGCAGCGGATCAGGTGCTCGTCGACGGTGTAGTGATGATACATGTTGAACTGCATCATCGAGACGATCTTGCCGAAAGCGCGGATGAAATGGCCGAGCACGCCGGTCTCGTTCATCCGCCGCAGCACGATCTCGGCATTGTCGGAGGTCAGGATCTCCATGAACAGCCGGTTGGCCTCTGGATTTTCGCGCATCTGCGCGTTGATCAGGCCGAGCGAGCGCGTCACGTCGCGCATCGCATCCGGATGGAAGGCGAGATTGTTCTTCTGCGCCAGGCGGAAGATGCGGATCAGATTGACCGGATCGTGCTTGAAGACGTCGGGCGCGGCGACGTTGATGCGGTTGTTGTCGACGATGAAGTCGTCGCTCTCGGGGACGCGCCGTTTCGCGGCGGTCGGGCGCAGCCGTGCCATCACCCGGCTCAGCACCGGCGCCGGCTTGGCCTGCTGGTCCTCGAGCTTGGCGCACAGGATCGCTGTGAGATTGCCGACTTCCTTGGCGACCAGGAAGTAGTGCTTCATGAAGCGCTCGACGTCCTGCATGCCGGGATGCGAGGTATAGCCGAGCCTGACGGCGATCTCGCGCTGGAGGTCGAAGGAGAGACGCTCTTCGGCGCGATTGCAGTAGAAATGCAGATTGCATCGCACCGACCAGAGGAAATCGGCGCAGCGCCGGAAGCTGCGGTACTCCTGCGCATCGAACACCCCGCGCTCGACCAGCTCGTCGGTATCGCGGACCCGATAGACGTATTTGGCGATCCAGAACAGCGTGTGCAGGTCGCGCAGCGCGCCCTTGCCGTCCTTGACGTTGGGCTCGACCAGATAGCGCGACTGCCCGCCGCGGCGGTGGCGTTCCTCGCGTTCGGCGAGCTTGGCCGTGACGAACTCGGAGGCGGTACCCTGCACCACCTCCTTGTCGAAGCGCTCGACCAGCTCGTCATAGAGCGGCTTGTCGCCGGTGAGGAAGCGTGTCTCCAGGATGGCGGTGCGGATGGTCATGTCGCCGCGCGCCTGGCGGATCGATTCATCGACCGAGCGGGTGGCGTGGCCGACCTTCAGGCCCATGTCCCAGAGGCAGTAGAGAATGGCCTCGGCGACCTGCTCGCCCCAGGCGGTCTGCTTGTAGGGCAGGATGAACAGGAGATCGATGTCGGACTCCGGGGCCATCAGGCCGCGGCCATAGCCGCCGGTCGCCACCACCGCCATGCGCTCGGCGCCACTCGGGATCGGGGAGCGGTAGAGATGACGGGTCGCGGCCGAATAGAGGATGCGGATGATCTCGTCCTGGACGTGGCACAGCCGCTCGGCACAGCGGCGGCCGTGGCGGTCCTTGAGCAGGATCGCCTGGGCCGCGGCGCGCGCCGCGATCAGCTCGGTCTTGAGCAATTGCGCCATGGCGGTGCGGAACGCGTCCTCGCGTCCCTGATGCTTTTCGGCAAGCGCATCGACCGCGGCGGTGATCCGCGCAGTGTCGAAGCGATCATCCACCTCTGGTTTGTGCTCAGTCGCAACGGTGTCCATGTCTCACCGGATATAAGAGGTGGCAGGCGCTGTCACGAGACATTCGTGGACGGACGAGGGGCGAGTTCGGCCGCGCAGGCCTGTCGGCCCCAATGCCGATCACATCGACCGATGTAACATACTGAATATATTCGAATTTCTCTCTTGCGCCCTCGGCTGCTCATGACAGCTTCCACCAATCATGGGCTGACACGAAACCGATCGCCTCCTATACCGCTCATCGGGACGTCAGGGAGAAAACACGATGGATGCCGCAGAGCTGCGCCAGATGCAGGCCCCGATCAAGGAGCGCTACAAGACCGATCCAAAGGCCGCGCTGATCACGCTGAAGGCCAAGGGCTCGACCGACAGTGAAGGCATCGCCTGCAAGGTCGAGACCGGCCGGGCCATCGCGATGGCCGGGCTGCATCCCGGGACCGGTGGCTCCGGTCTCGAACTCTGCTCCGGCGACATGCTGCTCGAGGCGCTGGTCGCCTGCGCCGGCGTCACGCTGAAATCGGTCGCGACAGCGATCGAGGTGCCGCTCAGAAGCGGCAACGTCTACGCCGAGGGCGATCTCGATTTCCGCGGCACACTCGGCATCGACAAGGAAACCCCAGTCGGCTTCGCCGAGATACGCCTCCGCTTCGAGGTCGATACCGACGCACCGCAGGACAAGCTCGACCTCCTGCTCAAGCTCACCGAACGCTATTGCGTGGTCTACCAGACCATCAAGAACGGCCCGAAGGTTTCGGTGTCCATGCAAAGGATGTGAGGCGAAGGTCGTAACCCGATATTCGGGGTCGTCCCGGTGCGCGCCGCTTGGCGCGAGTCCGGGAACCATAACCCCAGGCTGTCGTGATTTCGACGGCCGTTGCTCCAGCTCTTCACCACTATGGCCTGGGGTTACGGATTCCGGGCTCGCGCTTTGCGCGCCCCGGAATGACAGACAGAATGCCCCTCGATCTCCACTTCATCCTCTTCCTCCTCCTGCGCATGGCGATCGCCGCGGCGTTCGTCGTGTCGGCGTCCTTCATCACCGAGCGCGCGGGCCCCGTGATCGGCGCGCTGGTCGCGACCTTGCCGGTCTCCGCCGGTCCTTCCTACGTCTTCCTCGCCATTGACCATGACGCTGCCTTCATCGCCCAGGGCGCATTGTCGAGCCTTCCGGTCAACGCCGCGACGATCTTCATGGCTCTCACCTATGTCGTGCTGGCGCAGCGGCATAGTCTGGTCGTGAGTTGCGGCAGCGCCGTCGCGCTCTGGATCGCGCTGGCCTCGGTCATCCGCATGTTCGACTGGACCCTGATCGCCGGGCTCGCCGCGAATTTCGTCGCGTTCGGTATTTGCATCCCGCTGCTGTCAGGCTATCGCCACGTGAAGATGCCGCTGGTGACGCGCCGCTGGTACGACATTCCGATGCGAGCCTCGCTCGTCGCGACTCTCGTCGCCATCGTCGTCTCGACCTCGGGTTGGGTCGGGCCGCGGATCAGCGGCGTCATCGCGCTGTATCCGGTGGTGTTCTCCAGCATGATGGTGATCCTGCATCCGCGTATCGGCGGACCGCCGACCGCCGCCGTGCTCTCCAACTCAGCCTGGGGGCTACTCGGATTCGGCATGGCGATCGCGGTGATGCACGTTGCGGTCGTGGAATTTGGATCGCCGGTAGGCCTTTGTCTTGCGCTTGCAACCTGCGTGGTGTGGAATCTGACGCTGTGGTGGATCGGCCGGCGCGCGATGAAGCCGCGGTCACCGTGAGACTACGGATCAGCGCGACAACGCGCTGCGCAAAGTCCGTTCCGGGATGCCGGCAGATCGTGTCGCGTTCGAACAAGCCATTGAATGACATGTGTCATTTCAAATTGCGCCCGTGATTGGCGCCGCCCTCGGCAGGCGTCCCGCGGTGCCGGCTCCTGCCTGTTTACGACAGGTCCATTAGAACTTTCTTCGCGCTTTTCATCTACGAATAACCGAGCGTACCCGCTTCCGCTGTTGTCAGCGCGGAACCCGTCCCGATTGCATCCGAGTGCAGGGGACTCGCGGGAATTGTCGATTTGAGTACGGCTGTGTCGCCGCGACGTTCACTTCCCCCACGAGCTGTCCACCTAATTTCGAGATGGAGATTCTTTGATGTTCGGTCGCAAATCCCAGGTTGATGCACAAGCGCGGCTCGATGCTATCGGCCGCTCTCAGGCGATGATCGAATTCAATCTGGATGGCACGATCATCACGGCCAACAAGAATTTTCTCGACGCCCTCGGCTATCAGCTTGGCGAAATCCAGGGCAAGCATCATTCCATGTTCGTGCCGGCCGACCAGCGCGACAGTGCCGAGTACAAGGCGTTCTGGGCTGCATTGAACCGCGGCGAGTATCAGGCGCGGGAGTTCAAACGGATCGCGAAAGGCGGCCGCGAGGTCTGGATCGAAGCGTCCTACAATCCGGTGCTCGACGGCGACGGCAAGACGGTGATGGTCGCCAAGATTGCGACCGACATCACTGCGAAGAAAATCCGGAGCATGACGGATGCTTCGAAGATCGCCGCCATCAGCCGCGCCCAGGCCGTCATCGAGTTCAAGCTCGATGGCACCATCGTCACGGCCAACGAGAATTTCTGCAACGCGCTCGGCTATTCGCTTGCCGAGATCGAGGGCAAGCACCACAGCCTGTTCGTCGCAGAAGCTGACCGCAACGGCGCGGCCTATCGGGAATTCTGGGCCGCGCTCAACCGCGGCGACTACCAGGCGGGAGAGTTCAAACGGATCGGCAAGGGCGGCAAGGAGGTCTGGATCCTCGCTTCCTACAATCCGCTGCTCGACGAAAGCGGAAAACCCTACGGCGTCGTCAAGTTCGCGACCGACATCACTGCGGAGAAGCTGAAGAATGCCGATCTCGCCGGTCAGATCGCGGCGATCGACAAAGCGCAGGCCGTGATCGAGTTCAACATGGACGGTACGGTCAACACCGCGAATGCCAACTTCCTGACCGCGCTCGGCTATTCGCTGGCCGAGATCAAGGGCAAGCATCACAGCATGTTCGTGGAGCCCAGTGAGCGCGACGGCGCGGCCTATCGCGAGTTCTGGGCCGCGCTCAACCGCGGTCAGTATCAGGCCGGGGAATACAAGCGCATCGGCAAGGGCGGCAAGGAAGTCTATATCCAGGCCTCCTACAATCCGATCTTCGACCTCAACGGCAAGCCGTTCAAGGTCGTGAAATATGCCACCGACACCACCAAGCAGGTGCTGGTCCGCATGGGCAACGAGCGTGTCCGCGGCATGATGGAATCCGTCGCGGCCGGTTCGGAGGAACTCAACGCTTCGGTGCGCGAGATCTCCGAGGCAATGACAAAGTCGCGCGAGACCGCGATGAGCGCCGTGGATCAAGTCGCCGCCGCCGATGCCCAGGCGCAACGTCTGACCGAAGCCGCGCAGGCGATGAGCGGGATCGTCGAGATGATCAACAGCATCACCGGCCAGATCAACCTGCTGGCGCTGAACGCCACGATCGAATCCGCCCGCGCCGGTGAAGCCGGTCGTGGTTTTGCCGTGGTGGCGTCCGAAGTGAAGAGCCTCGCCAACCAGGCGAAACAGGCCACCGACAAGATCGGCCAGGAGATCGGCAGCCTCAACGGCATTTCCGGCGATGTCGTCAGCGCGCTGAGCTCGATCAAGCAGGCGATCAACAACGTCAGCGAATATGTCACCTCGACCGCCGCCGCGATCGAAGAGCAGAGCACGGTGACGAACGAGATGTCGACCAGCATGCAGCGCGCTGCCGCGGAAGCAGCGGCTATGGCGGCGAGGGCGTAGCAAGCGCGCAGGAATCGTAGGGTGGGCAAAGCGAAGCGTGCCCACGTTCTTCAGCGGTTACAGAGAGATCGTGGGCACGGCGCTTTGCGCCTTCCCACCCTGCAGCACCCGTCACTGCTTCGGCAGTTTCGCCTTCAGCGCATAGAGCGCATCCAGCGCTTCGCGCGGCGACATCTCGTCGGGATGCAACGCCTTCACCGCCTCGATCAGCAGCTCGGCCTCGCTCGGCGGCGCAGCGTCGGCGGCGGCGCGTGAGGGCACCGCGAACAGCGGCAGATCGTCGGCCAGCGCACGCGCGGTCTGGCAGCGGTCCTGAGCTTCGAGTTTTGCCAGCACCGATTTCGCGCGCGTGATCACGGCCGGCGGCAGGCCGGCGAGTTTTGCCACCTGGATGCCGTAGGAACGGTCCGCCGAGCCCGGCAGCACCTCGTGCAAGAACACGACATTGCCCTGCCATTCCTTGACCCGCACCGTCGCATTGAACATGCGCGGCAGTTTTGCCGAGAGCGCAGTGAGCTCGTGATAATGCGTTGCGAACAGCGTGCGGCAGCGATTGCTCTCGTGCAGATGCTCGATCGCGGCCCAGGCAATGGAGAGGCCGTCGAAGGTCGCGGTGCCGCGGCCGATCTCATCCAGGATGACGAGCGAACGTTCGCCGGCCTGGTTCAGGATCGCCGCGGTCTCGACCATCTCCACCATGAAGGTGGAGCGGCCGCGGGCGAGATCGTCGGCGGCGCCGACGCGCGAGAACAGGCGGTCGATGATGCCGATCCGCGCGCGCGCGGCGGGCACGAAGCTGCCGATCTGCGCGAGCAGGGCAATCAGCGCGTTCTGGCGCAGGAAGGTCGATTTACCCGCCATGTTCGGGCCGGTCAGCAGCCAGAGCTGGCCGGATTTTTGCGCTGGGCTCGGCGAGAGGTCGCAGGAATTGGCGATGAACGGCTCGCCATTGCGCTTCAGGGCCTGCTCGACCACGGGATGACGGCCGGCCTCGATTGCAAAGCCGAGCGAGCCGTCGACCTCCGGGCGGACATAATTCTCATCGACCGCGAGCTTGGCCAGCGAGGTCGCAACATCGAGCAGCGCAAAGCCTTGCGCAGCGGCCCGCAGATCATCGCTGATCTCGATCGCTTTGGCACAGAGCCGCTCGAAGATCTCGAGCTCGAGGTTGAGCGCGCGGTCGCCGGCATTGGCGATCTTGGCTTCGATCTCGGCGAGCTCCGAAGTCGTGAAGCGCACCTGGCCCGCCAGCGTCTGGCGGTGGATGAAGGTCGCGTTGAGCGGCGCGGACATCAGCTTGTCGCCGTGCTGCGCGGTCACCTCGACGAAATAGCCGAGCACGTTGTTGTGCCGGATCTTGAGCGCCTTGACGCCGGTGTCGTCGGCGTAGCGCGCCTGCATTGAGGCCACGACCAGGCGCGAGGCGTCGCGCAGGTTTCGCGCCTCGTCGAGCGCCGGCTCGTAGCCTTGGCGAACGAAACCGCCGTCGCGCTTGATCAGCGGCAGTTGTTCGTCGAGCGCGCGGGCGAATTCGGCCGCGAGCTCGCGCGATGGCCGCTTCAGCGCCGCCATCACCGCGGCGATCTCCTGCGGCGGCTGGTCGAGTTCGCCGAGCCGCGCCAGCACCTGGTCGGCGGCGAGGATGCCGTCGCGCAGGCCCGCGAGGTCGCGCGGGCCGCCGCGGCCGACCGAGAGACGGGCGAGCGCCCGCGACATGTCGGGCGCGCCGCGCAAAATGCTCCGGATGTCTTCGCGCGTAGCCGAATCCGCCACGAAGGCGCTGACGGCATCGAGCCGCCGCGCGATCGCCGCTGGGTCCGTCAAAGGCGCGGCGAGCCGTTGTGCCAGCAGGCGCGAGCCGGCCGAGGTTACCGTGCTATCGATCGCATCGAGCAGCGAGCCGCGACGCTCGCCCGCGAGCGTTCGCGTCAGCTCCAGATTGGCGCGGGTGGCGGGATCGATCGCCATGGTCGCGCCGGAGGCTTCGCGCGAGGGCGGTGACAGCGGCGGATGCTTGCCGACCTGGGTGCGGTCGACATAGGTGACGGCGGCGGCTGCAGCACTGGCCTCCAGCCGCGACAGCTGCGTCAGCCCGTCCATGGTCGCGACCGCAAAATAGTCGCAGAGCCGCTTCTCCGCGGTGGCGCCGTCGAAGACGTCGCGGGTGACCGGCGTCACCGCCGGGAGCTCGCGCAAGGTCTGCGCGAGTTCGTTGTCGCCATAGAGCGCGTCGGTGATGATGGCCTCGTTCGGGTTGATGCGCGCCAGCGTTGCGGCGAGCTCGCCACCCGAAACTTCGGTGACGGTGAACTCAGCCGTGGAGATGTCGATCCAGGCAAGCCCGAAACGGTCGCCGCCGGCGGAGGAGCGGGCACGTGCGATCGCCAGCAGATAGTTGTTGGCGCGCGCATCCAGCAGCGTGTCCTCGGTCAGCGTGCCCGGCGTGACCAGCCGCACCACGCCGCGGCGCACGACGCTCTTGTTGCCGCGTGCCTTCGCGGCCGCAGGGTCCTCGGTCTGCTCGCACACCGCGACCCGGTGGCCGGCGCTGATCAGGCGGTGCAGATAGTCCTCGGAGCGCTCGACCGGCACGCCGCACATCGGGATATCGGCACCCTGATGCTTGCCGCGCTTGGTCAGGACGATGCCGAGCGTCTTGGACGCGATCTCGGCGTCCTCGAAGAACAGCTCGTAGAAGTCGCCCATCCGGTAGAACAGCAGGAGGCCCTGATGTGCCGCCTTGATCTCCAGATACTGTTCCATCATCGGCGTGACGCGCGCAGCGGCTTCCGCGGGCTGAGCGGGGACCTCGTCGGGGGGCGGCGCGGGGATCGGCTGTTGCATCGTCATGGGCCGCGCAATCTACAAAATTTCGCCTCCAGCTCCTATCGGTTTAGCCTGATCGCCGAGGTTTTCCACGTTGTCCGCATTGCGGCATGCGTGGCCGGCGTGCACCCCCTCGGAACACGCGTGTATCGGTCAATTGACCTGCCGGTGACGCCCTCCTAAAACTCCGCCGACATTGAAGAATTTGGGCCGGACCGCGGCAGCCAGGGAGAACAACGATGCGTGACGTCTTTATCTGCGATGCCGTACGGACCCCGATCGGCCGTTTCGGCGGCTCGCTCGCCAAGGTGCGTGCCGACGACCTCGCGGCCGCCCCGATCAAGGCGCTGATGGCCAAGCATCCCAATCTGGACTGGGCGCAGGTCGACGAAGTCTTCTTCGGCTGCGCCAACCAGGCCGGCGAGGACAATCGCAATGTCGCGCGCATGGCCCTGCTGCTCGCAGGCCTGCCGGATTCGGTGCCCGGCCAGACCCTCAACCGGCTCTGCGCCTCCGGCCTCGACGCGGTCGGCGCTGCGGGCCGCGCCATCCGCTCCGGCGAGGTCGAGCTGGCGATTGCCGGCGGCGTCGAATCCATGACCCGCGCGCCCTTCGTGATGGGCAAGGCGCAGGAAGCGTTCTCGCGCTCCGCCGAGATCTTCGACACCACCATCGGCTGGCGCTTCATCAATCCGCTGCTGAAGGCGCAGTATGGCGTCGACGCGATGCCGGAGACCGGCGAGAACGTCGCCGAGGAATTCCAGGTCTCGCGCGCCGACCAGGATGCCTTCGCCATCCGCTCGCAGCAGCGCGCCGGCAAGGCGATCGCATCGGGCTATTTCGCCGAGGAGATCACGCCGATCACCATTCCCGGCGGCAAGGCCGGTCCCATCACGGTCGAGAAAGACGAGCATCCGCGCCCCGAGACCACGCTCGAAGGTCTCGCCAAGTTGAAGCCGATCGTGCGCAACCCCGGCACGGTCACCGCCGGCAACGCCTCCGGCGTCAATGACGGCGCGGCCGCGATGATCCTGGCGTCCGAAGCCGCTGTGAAGAAGCACGGCCTGACGCCGCGCGCGCGCATTCTCGGTCTCGCTTCGGCCGGCGTGCCGCCGCGCATCATGGGCATCGGCCCGGTACCGGCCACCCGCAAGCTGATGGAGCGGCTCGGCAAGAAGATCACCGATTTCGACCTGATCGAGCTGAACGAAGCCTTCGCCTCGCAGGGCATCGCCTGCATGCGCCAGCTCGGCGTCGCCGACGATGCCGATTTCGTCAATCCGCATGGCGGCGCCATCGCGCTCGGCCATCCGCTCGGCATGAGCGGCGCGCGCCTCGCGCTCACCGCCGTGCACGGCATGGAGAAGCGCGGCGGCAAGCTCGCGCTCGCCACCATGTGCGTCGGTGTCGGCCAGGGCGTGGCTGTCGCGATCGAGAAGGTGAACTGAGTTCTCTTCTCTCCCTCTCCCCGCTTGCGGGGAGAGGCGAAGAGTCCGGTGGTTGGGAGAACACCATGATCATCGCGCGCGAGCAGGACGTCACGGCCGCCGCTCTGGCGGTGATGGAGCGGACGTCCGATCCGCGGATGCAGCAGATCATGGTCTCGCTGGTCAAGCATTTGCACGGCTTCGTCCGTGACGTCAGGCTGACCGAGAAGGAATTCCGCGACGCCACCTCTATCATTGCCGAGCTCGGAAAGCTGACCACCGACACGCATAACGAAGTGGTGCTGATGGCGGGCTCGCTCGGCGTCTCGTCGCTGGTCTGCCTGCTCAACAACGGCGACCAGGGCAATACGGAAACCGATCAATCGCTGCTCGGCCCGTTCTGGCGTTTGAACTCGCCGCGGGTGGAGAACGATGGGTCGATCGTCCGCTCCGAAACCCCCGGCGCGCCGCTGTTCGTCAGCGCCCGCGTCGTCGACAAGGACGGCCGTCCGGTGGTCGGGGCGGAGGTCGATGTCTGGCACGCCTCGCCGGTCGGGCTTTACGAGAACCAGGATCCCGAGCAGGCCAACATGAACCTGCGCGGCAAGTTCACCACCGATGCCGACGGGCGCTTTTCCTTCCGCTCGGTGATGATGATCGGCTATCCGATTCCGACCGACGGCGTCGTCGGCCGTCTGCTCGAGGCGCAGGGCCGGCATCCCTATCGTCCGGCGCATCTGCACGCTTTGATCTGCAAGCCCGGCTTCAAGGTGCTGATCTCGCAGGTCTACGATCCCAACGATCCTCATATCGACAGCGACGTGCAGTTCGGCGTGACGCAGGCGCTGATCGGCAAGTTCGTGCGCCACGAGACGCCGCATCCGACCGCGCGCGACGTTTCGGCGACCTGGTATTCGCTCGACCACACCTACCGGCTCGAGGCCGGCGAGGCCGTGCTGCCGCGCGCGCCCATCAAATAGGACAGACCGGCCACAGTGAGGGGAGGGCGCGAAAGCGGCTTCCCTAAATTAGTTATATTCTATAATGATTGGCGCAAAGGTGTCCGGCCACCGAAAATGGCCGGGGAGGAGTTCGCCAATGACATTCATCTATCCCACCGACAGCAACAAGGCGCATCCGCTGCCGCTGTCGCCCGAGTACAAGAGCTCGATCAAGCGCGCGCCGAACAAGCCCTTGATCCCGATGCGCCACACCCTGTCGGAACTCACCGGGCCCGTGTACGGCCACGAAACCGTGCGCGAGGGCGACAACGACCTCACCACCCAGCACACGGGCGAGCCGCTCGGCGAGCGCATCATCGTGCACGGCCATGTCCGTGACGAGGACGGCCGTGGCGTGGCCAACACGCTGGTCGAGATCTGGCAGGCCAATGCCTGCGGCCGCTACGTCCATGTCCGCGACCAGCATCCGGCGCCGCTCGATCCGAACTTCACCGGTGCGGGCCGCACCGTGAGCGATGCATCAGGCTATTATCGCTTCGTCAGCATCAAGCCCGGTGCCTATCCGTGGGGCAATCACCACAATGCCTGGCGTCCCGCCCACATCCATCTCTCGGTGTTCGGTCATTCCTTCGTCTCGCGCCTGGTGACGCAGATGTACTTCCCGGGCGATCCGCTGTTCCCGTTCGATCCGATCTTCAACTCGGTGCCGGACGAGAAGGCGCGGATGCGCATGGTCTCCTCGTTCGACCTGGAGAATACCAAGCCCGAATGGGCGCTGTGCTACCGCTTCGACATCGTGCTGCGCGGCAAGAACGCCACCCCCATGGAGACCCACTAACGTGCAGAATTCTGCGAAGCCCGAGGGGATCACGCCGTCGCAGACGGTCGGCCCTTTCTTCAAATACGGCCTGACGCCGACAGGCGAGTACGCCTGGAATGATGCCTTCACCAACTCGACGCTGACGCCCGATGTCTCCGGCGACCGCGTCCGCATCGAGGGCCGGGTGCTCGACGGCGACGGTGCAGTCGTGCCCGACGCCATGCTGGAGATCTGGCAGGCGGATGCGCAGGGCCGCTACGCCGATCCGCAGGACAAGCGCGCGCTGCCGAACGCGAGCTTCCGTGGCTTTGCCCGCTGCGGCACCGACAAGGACGGCAATTATTCCTTCGACACCATCAAGCCGGGCACGGTTCCCGATCCCGATGGCAAGCCGCAGGCGCCGCACATCGTTCTGGCGGTGTTCGCGCGCGGCATGCTCCGGCATCTCTACACCCGCATCTATTTCAGTGACGAGGCCGGCAATGCCGCCGATCCCGTGCTGTCGCTGGTGCCGGCCGACCGCCGCGCCACGCTGATCGCGGTGCGCGAGGCCGGCAAGCCGGTCTATCGCCTCGACCTGCGCCTGCAGGGCGACGGCGAGACGGTGTTCTTCGACGTGTGAGGCAAGGCATGCCGGCGACGTCAGGTCGCCGGCAGTGCTCCCGTATTTCCCCGGGGGGGGCGCGCGGGATGCAATTTCCGCGCGAATAAAGTCCGTGTTTACCACAGTCCTATAATCTTCGTCTTATTTGGCGCGGGCTATCGGATTGTTTCATGAAGATTCGTCTTTCGCTGACATCGGCGATCATAGCGTTTGGCATCGTTCTGGCCATCGGCTTCACGGCGGTCGTCTCGACCAGCCTCTATGCCCTGCGCGAGCTGAAGGTCGGCGGGCCGCTCTATTCCGATATCAAGCTCGGCAATGACCTCATCGCCGATATCCTGCCGCCTCCGGAATATGTCATCGAGGCCTATCTCGAAGCCACCCTCGCCATGCGCGAGCCGGACCAGTTGGCGGCCCATGGCGAGCGCCTGGTCCAGCTCCGCAAGGATTACGACGAGCGCAAGGCCTATTGGACTGCCTCCAGCCTCTCGGCCGACCTGAAGACGGCTTTGGTGTCCAGGTCCGACGCCGAGGTGCAGAAGTTCTGGAAGCTATTGTCCGATCAGCTCCTGCCGGCGCTCAAGGCCAAGGATATGGCCAGTGCCGAACGCGCCTATGCACAGCTCAAGGACGCCTACACTGCGCATCGCACCGTCATCGACAGCATCGTCGACAGCGCCAACAAGCAGAATGCCGATATGGAGAAGCTGGCCGCCGACCGCGACAGCGCAATGCTCCTTATTCTGCTCGGCGTCTCAGCAGCCGTGCTCGCCTTCATTGCCGCGGGCCTGCTCGGCGTTGCGCTCGGCGTGGTGCGCCCGATCGTCCGCATGACGGACACGATGCAGAAGCTCGCCAGAGGCGATCTCGCCGCCGATATTCCATTCGCGCATCGTCAGGACGAGGTCGGCTCGATGGCTGGCGCGCTAGAGGTGTTCAAGCAGGGAGCGATCGAGAATTCGCGCCTGCGCGAGGAGCAGTTGCGGCAAGAGCAGGAGGCGGCACTTGCAAAGCGCGGTGCGCTGCACCAGATGGCCGAGACCGTCGAGCGCGAGACCGGCCGCTCGGTCGACACCGCCAGTGCGGCGACGCAAGGTGTCGAGCGCGCTGCCTCGAGCCTGTCCGAGATCGCGCGATCCCTGTCCTCGGAATCGCAGGCGGTCGCCGCAGCCTCCACCCAGGCGCTCGGCAGTTCGCAGACCGTTTCGGCCGCCGCCGAAGAGCTGAGCGCCTCGATCCGGGAGATCGCAACGCAGGTCGGGCGCACCTCTGCTGTCACCAAGTCCGCGGTCGCGGGCCGCGAGCAGGCGCGTTCGACCATCCAGGCGCTGGCAGGGTCGGTGAAGAAGATTGCGGAGGTCTCCGACCTCATCGGCGGCATCGCCGGCCAGACCAATCTGCTCGCGCTCAACGCCACGATCGAGGCGGCGCGCGCCGGCGAGGCCGGTCGCGGTTTTGCGGTCGTCGCTGCCGAAGTGAAATCCCTGTCCGACCAGACCGCGAAATCGACCGAGGAGATTGGACGCCTGATCGCGGAGATCCAGGCCTCGACCGAGGCCGCCGTCGATGCCGTCGAGACCATGGGCGGCCATATCGCCGAGATCGACGGCGTGGCGACCTCGGTTGCGGCCGCGATGGAAGAGCAGGACGCCGCGACGCGGGAGATCGCCCGGTCGATCTCCGAATCGGCATCCGCTGCCAAGGAGGTCTCGGCCAAGATCGCCAATGTCAGCCGTGACGCCGCTTCGGTGAACGAGCGTGCCGCGGAGGTCAGGCAGGCCATCGCGGGCATGGCGGCCAATCTGGAATCGCTGCGATCGGTCGTCGTCCGCACCGTGCGCGACTCGACCGCCGCGGCGTGAAATCAGGCGTCAGTTCGGCCGCTGGCGCGCGGGGCTGCGATCGTGCAGTATGGCCAGGGACAGGGGCATCGTGAATTTCATGACACCTCCACAATTGCCTGACGTCGTCGAGCCCTCCCGACTGACGGCCGCGCTGCGCAGGGCCGGCGCGCTGGACGCCGGCGCCGTGCGCGAGGTGAAGGTGCTGCATCAGCGCGACACCGTCGTGTCGCGCATCATCCGCCTCGGCCTGCGCTATGTCGGCGAGTCCACCGGCGCCCCGCAATCGCTGATTCTGAAGATGGCGCATGCCGCCTTCGTGGGGACTCTTGCAGATCGCGGCGAGCACGAAGTCGCCTTTTACACGCAGCTCGGGCCGAACATGCCGCCGGGAATCGTGCCGCGCTGCTTCGACGGACGTTTCGACGCGGAGAGCGGGAGCTGGCATCTCCTGCTCGAAGATCTCACTGACAGCCATGAACTGGCGACTGTACCGACGCTGCCACCATCGCGAGAGCAGTCGATGGCGATCGTCACAACGCTGGCGCGCATGCACGCGGCATGGTGGAATCATCCCGACCTCGGCGAGACCGTCGGCACCTGGTCGAGCATCGAGGATAGCGCCGCGCGCATGGAGACCTTCGCCGGTCATTACGATCGTTTCGCCGATGAGATCGGCGATCGCCTGAGCGAGGAACGGCGCATTCTCTATCGCCGTCTCATCGAGCAGTCGGCCCGGCTGTCGCAGCGCTATCATTCGCACCGCCACGTCAGCATCGTCCACGGTGATGCGCATACCTGGAATTTCCTGCTGCCCCGCGCCGGCGTCGCCGGTACCGTGCGCATGTTCGATTTCGACCTGTGGGGCATCAATGTGCCGACCCACGATCTCGCCTACATGATGGCGATCCAATGGTATCCGGAGCGCCGGCAGGCGCTCGAGCGGGCGCTCCTTAATCGCTACTACGAGACGCTGCTCGCCCAGGGCGTCGCCGGCTACACGCGCGGCGCGCTCGACCAGGACTATCGCTGGTCGGTGCTCTGGCACATCACCAAACCGGTCTGGCAATGGGCTATCGACCTCCCACCGGGGATCTGGTGGAACAATCTGGAGCGTGTGATGATGGCGGTCGAGGATCTCGGCTGCGAGGAGTTGTTGTAGGGGAGTTGCGATTGCCTGGCGCCCTGCATCCGCATCGTCATTGCGAGGAGCACTTGCGACGAAGCAATCCAGACCGTCACTGCGGAAAGATTCTGGATTGCTTCGCTACGCTCGCAATGACGAAGGTAGTGCGAGCTTGGCCTACTCCATCACCGCATGTTCCGGCCCCGCCGCCTGTTTGCGCAGCGTGGCCTTGGTCGAACCGATCAGCAGCGCCAGCGGGATGGTGCAGAGGATGAAGAACATCACGAGCTGGTAGTCGTGCGAAAACGCGATGATCTGCGCCTGCACGCTGACCATCCTGTCCGCCATGGCGCGCCCGGCGTTGGTGGTGAGATCGATCATGCGGCTGACATCAGGCATCTGCAGCGCCTGGTTGAACGGGTTGATGTGCTCGGACAGGATCGCATAGGTCCGCCGCGTCCCCTGCGTCAGCTGGGCGATGACGACGGAGATGCCGACCGAGCTTGCGACGTTGCGCATCAGCGTCAGCATCGCGGTGCCGTCGGTGCGAAGATCGTTGGAGAGCGTTAGGAACGCCACGGTCGAGAGCGGCACGAACACCAGGCCGAAGCCGAAGCCCTGGATGACGCTGACGGTCACGATCTCCGGCACCTGGGTCAAATCGGTCCAGCCGGTCATCTGGAACAACGAGCCCGCGGTCAGCGTCAGGCCCGAGATGATCAGGGTCCGCGCCTCGAAGTAACGCATCATGCGGCCGACCAGCATCATGGCGAAGAAGGTGCCGAAGCCGCGGCTCGCCAGCAAGAGGCCGGCGGTGATGATGGGATAGCCGATCACGTTCTGCATGTAGGGCGAGGCCAGCGCCATGGTCGAGAACAGCACGAGCCCCATGACGATCATGAATACGCAGCCGGTGACGAAGTTGCGATCCCGAAACAGCGCGAAGCGGATGAAAGGCGTCGAGGTCGTGAAGGAGTGCGCGAGGAAGAAATAGAAGGCGACGGCCGAGACGACGAACTCGGCGATGATCTCGTTGGATTCGAGCCAGCCCAATTGCTCGCCGCGGTCGAGCGCGAGCTGCAGCGCCCCGATCGCGACCGCCAGCGCGGCGAAGCCGAACCAGTCGAATCTGAGGCTCAGGTCCTTCCTGGTCTCGTCCATGAAGATGATGAGCCCGATCACCGTGATCGCGCCGAACGGCAGGTTGACGAAGAACACCCAGTGCCAGGAATAGGTCTCGGTCAGCCACGCGCCCAGCGATGGCCCCATGATCGGGCCCATCATCACGCCCATGCCCCAGATCGACATCGCCTTGGCGCGTTCCTGCAGCGTGTAATAGTCCAGCATGACCGATTGCGATAACGGCACCAGCGCGGCGCCGAACACACCCTGCAGCAGACGGAACAGCACCATCTGGTTGATGTCCTGGGCAAGGCCGCAAAGCACCGAGGCCATGGTGAAGCCCGCCGAGCAGATGATGAAGATGCGCTTGCGGCCGAACCGATTGGCGATCCAGCCGACCGGCGCGGTCATGATCGCAGCCGCGACGATGTAGGAGGTCAGCACCCAGTTGATCTGGTCCTGCGAGGCCGACAGCGTGCCCTGCATGTAGGGCAAGGCGACGTTGGCGATGGTGGTGTCCAGCGCCTGCATGATGGTCGCGGTCATGGCGCAGATCGTCACCATATTCCGGCGCAGGCCGGGAACCATCAGGTTGGCATTGGGGCCGGACATCGGATCAATCCTGATCTTTGTCTTGGCTCGCGGTCGCCGACAGACCGAACAGTCCGGCGAGCGAGCGCTTGTGCCCGGTGTCGATGGTGGCGTAGACGCTCATGCCGGCTTTCAGCTTCTTCACGTCCTTGTCGGTCTCGTCGAAATAGATGCGGATCGGCACGCGCTGCACCACCTTGACGAAATTGCCGGTGGCGTTCTGCGGCGGCAGGATCGCGAATTGCGCGCCCGTGCCTGGCGAGAGCGAGCCGATCTTGCCCTTGAAGACGTGGTTCGGGAATGCGTCGACTTCCAACGTAACGGGCTGCCCTTCGGTCACGTAGGTGAGGTCGCTCTCCTTCGGATTGGCATCGACCCAGGGATGGGCAACGTCGATGATGGTGAACACCGGCGTGCCGGCGGCCACATAGCGGCCGAGCTGGATCTGCTCGACCTGAGTCGCGATGCCGCCCATCGAGGCGCGCACCACGGCGTGGTCGAGATTGCGTTCGGCGTTTTCGAGCTTGGACTTGGCCTGGGCGTAGGGCGGGAATTTCTCCAGCGGCAGGTCGGGATCGCCGAGCAGCTGGGTCTTGGCCGTCGAGATCTGCTGCCTGACATATTGCGCGATCGAGCCCGAGGTGACCAGCGCGTTCGACGCGTTGTCGAGGTCGAGTTGTGAGCCGAAACTGTTCTTCACCAGCGCCTGCTTGCGTTCGACGTCGCGCTGCTTCAGGTCGACGCCCTTCTGGGCGAGATCGAGCATGTCGCCGTAGATCTTGATGTTGGCGCGCAAATTGTCATAGGTCGTCTTGGCCTGCATCAGCTGCGCCTTGGCCTCGTCGACGGCGAGCTGGAACGGCACGGGGTCGATCTCGAACAGCACGTCGCCCTGCTTGACGAGCTGACCTTCCTTCACGACCACCTTCTGGATCTTGCCGGAGATATCGGGCGTCACCAGCACCTTCTGCGCGCCGACATAGGCATCGTCGGTGCCGACATAACGGCCGCCATTCAGGTAGAAGGTCAGGCCGGCGATCACGGCGACGATGGGAAGCACCACCATCAGCAGGAAGCGGCGATAGCGGCGCAGGCCGGCGGTGATACGCCGGCGCGGGTCGGTGCCGGCCTTCTTGGTCGGCTTGCCGCTGTCGAGCTTCTGCTCGGGCTGGAACTTGAGAACCTGATCAGCCATAGCGCTGCTCCTTACGTGCTTGCTCCGCGCCTGATGCCTGGATCGCGCTCCGCACGTTTTCTTTGATGGTTTCGAGTTGGGTGAGGAGACGGTGGGCATCGGCCGGGCTGATGCCGTCGAGCGCGTTGGCGGTCAGCTCGGATTTGAGGCCGCTCATCTTGCCGAGCAGCGCACGGCCGGCCTTCTTGAGGTAAAGACGCTTGACGCGGCGGTCCGAGGCGTCGCTGCGGCGCTCGATCCAGTCGTTGTGGCAGAGCTTGTCGATCAGCCGCGTCAGCGTGATCGGCTGCATCTCCAGCAATTCGGCGAGTTCCGACTGTTTCATGCCCTCGCTGCGCTCGACCTTGGCCAGCACCGCCCATTGGGCGCGAGTGATGCCGAAGCGCGAGGCCTCCTTGTCGGCATAGACGCGCAACAGGCGGTAGAGCTCGCCGAGCGTGAAGAGGAAATTTTGGTCGACAGACCCGCGGGTCATAAGCTTGGTCTCCAATAAGCTCGGAATATAATAAGCAAGCTTATGAATTTTTCATGGCGGGGCGCCGCGACGCTGTCCCGCGGCAAAAGCATGGCTGACCGCCGCGGCGGCGGTCGCGCTTTGGGTTCCCCGGCCGAAATGTTAGAAGGCAGGCCGGATGACCCTCGCAAAGCCGGTATTTCCGACGCCCGATCATGATCACGGCCGCTGCACCGCGGACGCGCTGACGCATGCGGAGGCGGTTTGCGAGGCTCGCGCGCAGAAATTCACGCCGATCCGCCGCCAGGTGCTGGGGGCGCTGCTCGCCAGCCATCGCCCGCTCGGGGCTTATGAGGTGATCGACGAACTGGCCAAGTCGATGCCACGCCCGGCGCCGATCACGGTCTACCGTGCCCTCGATTTCTTGATGGCAAACGGTCTCGTGCACCGCATCGAGAGCCGCAACGCCTATCTCGCCTGCGCCGCCCACGACCACGACGCGACCTCGGCGGTGGCGTTCCTGATCTGCGAGCGCTGCGGCCTGGTCGGCGAGATCCCGTCCGGGTCCTTTGCTGGAGATCTCAACGCCGCGGCGCGTGCGTCAGGCTTCGCGCCGAAATTGTCCGTGGTCGAGATCACGGGCATCTGCACCCATTGCCAGAAAGTCTCTTAAAACAACAACGGCGCTAACGCCGGTCCCAGGAAGACATGTCCGCACCTCAAACCATCCCCTCCGCCGCGCGCCCTCTCAGTGCCGGCGCCGTCGCCCTGATGCTGATGCTGTGCCTGACCTGGGGCTTCAACCAGATCGCGGTGAAGCTGGTCCTGCCGGACGTTCCCCCGATGCTCCAGGCGATGATCCGTTCGATCGGCGCGCTCCCGGTGCTGTTCCTCATCGGCACGTTTCGCGGCGTCAAATTCTTCGAGAATGACGGCACATGGAAACCCGGCCTGATCGCCGGATTGATGTTCGGCATCGAGTTCGTGCTGATCTTCCAGGGCCTGCGGCTCACCACCGCCTCCCGCGCGGTCGTGTTCCTCTACACCGCGCCATTCTTCGTCGCGCTCGGCTCTTATCAGATGCTGGGCGAGCGCCTTGGCGGCACGCAATGGCTGGGTCTCGCTGTGAGCTTTGCGGGGGTCGCGCTCGCGATCGGCGTTCCCCAGGCCAATGTCGATTCCCACGTTCTGCTCGGCGATCTCATGATCGTCGGCGGCGCATCGCTCTGGGCCGCGACCACGCTAGTCGCCAAGGGCACGCGGCTGCGCTTCGCCGCGCCCGAGAAGGCACTGGGCTATCAGGTCGCGACCTCGATCCCGATCCTGGGGACGGCCGCCCTGCTATCGGGGGAATCCATCACTCATACGCCGTCCCCGCTCACGATTTGCCTGCTGGCGTTCCAGGCGATCTGGGTGGTTGGAACCACGTTCACGCTTTGGTTCGCACTGGTGAAGGCCTACTCGGCCAGCAAATTGTCGGCTTTTACCTTCATCACCCCTTTGTTTGGCGTGGTGGGTAGCTATTTCATCATGCACGACACCCTGAGTCTGGCCTTTGGGGCGGCTGCCGTCCTTGTAATTGCTGGACTTTTCCTGGTTAACCGTCCGAGCCAAAGTGCTGCGGCGCCAGCTGATGCATTGCTGAACGTCACCAAAACCTGATATTTGGACCCCATGAACAAGCTCGAAAACACCATCGATTCCGACCTCGCGGGCCCCGCGCCCCGGCACAAGACCACCCAGGTGAAGGTGGGCAACGTTGCCGTCGGTGGCGGCGCGCCGATCGTCGTGCAGTCGATGACCAACACCGACACGGCCGACATCGACGGCACCATCGCCCAGGTTGCAGCGCTCGCGCGCGCCGGCTCCGAAATGGTCCGCATTACCGTGGACCGCGAGGAGGCCGCTGCCGCCGTTCCGCATATCCGCGACGGCCTCGCCAAGCGCGGCATCAGCACGCCCCTGATCGGCGACTTCCACTATATCGGCCACAAGCTGCTCGCGGCCTATCCGGCCTGTGCCGAGGCGCTCGCCAAGTACCGCATCAATCCCGGCAATGTCGGCTTCAAGGACAAGCGCGACACCCAGTTCGCCGACATCATCGAGATCGCGAACAAGAACAACAAGCCGGTGCGAATCGGTGCCAATTGGGGCTCGCTCGACCAGGAGCTCTTGACCAAGCTGATGGACGAGAACGCCGCCTCCGCCAATCCGCGCGACGTGCGCGCGGTGACGCGCGAAGCGATGGTGCAGTCCGCGCTGCTCTCGGCCGCGCGCGCCGAGGAGCTCGGCATGCCCAAGGACCGCATCATCCTCTCCGCCAAGGTCTCGGCGGTGCAGGACCTCATCGCGGTCTATCAGGATCTCGCTTCGCGTTCCGATTACGCCATCCATCTCGGCCTCACCGAGGCCGGCATGGGCTCGAAGGGCATCGTGGCGTCCTCGGCCGCGCTCGGCATCCTCTTGCAGCAGGGCATCGGCGACACCATCCGCATCTCGCTGACGCCGGAGCCCGGCGGCGACCGCACCCGCGAGGTGCAGGTCGGCCAGGAGCTGTTGCAGACCATGGGTTTCCGCACTTTCGTGCCGCTGGTTGCAGCGTGCCCCGGTTGCGGCCGCACCACCTCGACCACGTTCCAGGAGCTGGCGCGCTCGATCCAGGACTTCATCCGCGACGAGATGCCGAACTGGAAGAGCAAATATCCCGGCGTCGAGGAGCTCAACGTCGCCGTGATGGGCTGCATCGTCAACGGCCCCGGCGAATCCAAGCACGCCAATATCGGCATCTCCTTGCCCGGCACCGGCGAAGCGCCGGCCGCGCCCGTCTTCGTCGACGGCAAGAAGTTCCGCACATTGCGCGGTCCGACCATCTCTGCCGATTTCAAGGCGCTGGTGATCGACTACATCGACCAGCGCTACGGCCAGGGCGCCAAGGTGCCGGTGACCGCGGCGGAGTAGGCGTTTCTTACATATCGGAAGCGTAGGGCGGATTAGCGCAAGCGTAATCCGCCTTATTTTTTGCGGAAGCGAACCGGCGGGTTACGCTTCGCTAACCCGCCCTACATTGGTACGATGGCTCCCAATCAAGAACGATCGGGAGACGCATCCATGAGCTCACTCGCCGGCAAGCAAGGCCCGCGCTATCGCCACACGGCGGACGACGGCGCGCCTTACGAAACCATCGCGGTCGAGAAGCTCACGCCGATCATCGGCGCGGAAATCTCCGGCGTCGACATCGGCGCGCTCGTCGATGGCGATGCGCGGTCCAACAGGCAGATGGACGAGATTCACCGTGCGCTTGCCGAAAATCTCGTCATTTTCTTCCTCGACCAGCACATCACGCCAAAACAGCATCTCGCCTTCGGCCGCAAGTTCGGCGAGCTGCATGTCCATCCTGCCGCCCCGCACGAGGACGAAGACCCGGCGCTGATGAAGATCTATGCCGACAAGAACTCGCCGCGCGCCAACGGCGAGGGCTGGCATTCCGACGTCTCCTGCGATCTCGAGCCGCCGATGGGCTCGATCCTCTACATCAAGCAGTGCCCGCCGCGCGGCGGCGACACGCTGTTCGCCAACATGTACGCGGCTTATGAGGCGCTGTCGGATCGCATGAAGATCTATCTCGACGGCCTCACCGCGCTGCATGACGGCGAGCCGATCTATCGCGGCCTTTACGCGAACTACGGCGTCGCCGATCGTCCGTCCTATCCGCATGCCGAGCACCCCGTTGTGCGCACGCATCCGGTCACGGGCAAGAAGGCGCTCTACGTCAACCGCGGCTTCACCCGCCACATCAACGGCATTCCGCGCGACGAGAGCGACGCGATGCTGGCCTATCTCTACCAGCACGCCGAGAATCCGCTGTTCCAGTGCCGCTTCCGCTGGACCGAGAACGCCATCGCCTTCTGGGACAACCGCTGCACCCAGCACCGCGCCATGTGGGACTACTGGCCCCACACGCGCTCCGGCACGCGCGTCACGGTGAAGGGGGAGCGGCCGGTGTGACGGCCGAACGGCGCCGGCGCAAAACAAAAGAGCCCGGGATGGACCCGGGCTCTTGAGCTTTCAGAGTCTCAAGCTTTGATCAGTACCTGGCGACCACCGCCCCCGGCCACGGATTGAACTTGAAGCTGATACGGCCCATCACGGAGTCGGCCTTGGCATTGACGTTGCGGTTGTCGGCGAAGCAGCCGGCGCAGTTATGCTGGACGGTGTCGAACTCGTAGTGCTTGTAGTCCACGCCGAGGATCAGGTAGTCGAGCACCGCATAGTCGAAGCCGGCGCCGGCGTACCAGCCATTGTGATCGGCGCTGGCGGGCGAGAAGGCGAGGCCGGTTGCGTTGATCAGGCCCTGGCTCTCGATGTGGGCGCGGGCGAAGCCGCCCTGGCCGTACACCATCCAGCGATCCCAGGCCCAGCCGAGCCGGCCACCGATATAGCCGATGTCGCGGATGCGCGCCTGACAGGACTGGATTCCGGCCACGAAACCGCAGGGACCGGCGATGCCGTTGGCGATGGTGCTTCCCCAGCCGTTCCCGACTGCGTTCCAGCCGCCCTCGACGCCGAACACGACGTGGTTCCACTGCTTCTGGATGCCGGCAAAGCCGCCCGCGGTCCAGTCGCTGTGGCTGTCCGTGCGCCAGCCGAAGCCGGGGAAGTTATAGAAGTCGCCGTTGGTCGTATTCCAGATGCCGCCGGCCGCACCGCCGACATAAATACCGGACCAATCGTAGATTGCGGCAGCCACCGGCGGCGGAGCCTTGGTGTAAGGACGCGCGGCAAGATCGGCCGCAGCGGCGGCGCCGGCGAACGCAAGAGAAGCTACGGTCGCTGTCACGATCGACTTGATCAAGGCCTTCATGAAACCCTCCCGAGGAATCGATTGGAACAATTACAGGTTGATGCTGACTTTAGCGGCAGATTGCATTGAATGCCGTCACCCGAGCGCAACAGTCAGACACAATATGCTCCCGTGCAGATCGATCAGCCTGATCTGTCGTCCGTGCCGGAACACACCTCTTGAGCGACCTGCAAGCGAAACCTTTTTCAATTTCAGCGTGTTGCGACGCCCTTGGCAGTGCGGGAAGGCGGGAACCTAAATCCATCGGGCAACCCCCGCCCGTCCGCGTTGACCTCGTCCGGGCCTTGCGTCAACCTTACCAAAAAACACAACGAGGCCCCGGAGGACCGTCCATGCTCCGCGCCGAGGACAACACGTTTCTGACCGAGTCCGGCCCCGGAACGGGCATGGGCGAGCTGTTGCGCCGCTTCTGGATTCCCGTCCTGCTGTCCGAAGAGCTCCCCGAGCCCGACGGCGAGCCGAAGAAGATCACCGTGCTCGGCGAGGAGCTGCTCGCCTTCCGCGACAGCAGAGGCGTGGTCGGCGTCATCGACCAATACTGCCCGCATCGCGGCGCCAATCTCTGGCTCGGACGAAACGAGGAATGCGGCATCCGCTGCGTCTATCACGGCTGGAAATTCGACACCGACGGCGCTTGCGTCGACATGCCGACCTCCTATCCCGATCTCAACGCCAAGGATCTCATCCGCATCAAATCCTATCCGGTGCGCGAATGGGGCGAGATGATCTGGGCCTATATGGGTCCGGCGGACGCGATGCCCGAGCTGCCCGATCTCGAAATGGCATTGCTGCCGGCCTCGCACCGCTACGTCAGCAAGAAATGGCAGGACTGCAATTGGGTGCAGGCGCTGGAAGGCTCCATCGACACCGCGCATTTCACCTTCGCCCATCTCTCCTTCGACAAGGAGGAGAACGAGATCCTCGATATCAAGAAGCATTTCGTGAATCCGATCGCGCGCATGAACAACGACCACATGCGCTGGATCGCCGAGGATCCCCGCCCCGTGATCAAGGTCAGTCCGCACGAGGCGGGACTGACCATCGCCGGCGGCCGGCTCACCGGCGGAGACAACATCTACTGGCGCATCGCCCAGTTCCTGATGCCGTTCCACGCCTATGCGCCGAGCGCGATGCCGGGCGAGAACATCTTCGGCCAGACCTTCGTGCCCGTCACCGACACCACCTGCTGGATCTATACTTACGCCTGGAATCCGGAGCGTCCGCTGACGCAAGCAGAGCGCGAGGCCTATGACCGCGGCAACGGCGTCATCGCGGAGGTCGACGATCACTACGTGCCGCTGCGTCACAAGGGCAACGACTATTTGATCGATCGCAAGCTGCAGAAGACCAGGAGCTACACCGGCATCAAGGGCGTTTCCGAGCAGGATGCCGCCGTGCAGGACAGCCAGGGCCCGATCGCCGATCGCACCCGTGAGCATCTCGGCCCGACCGATCTCGGCATCATGCATTTCCGCAAAACCGTGATGGAGCTGGCGCGGGGGTTGCAACAGGGCGAGCCGCCGCCGCAGGCCGCGCATCAGGATCGCTACGCGGTGCGCTCCGGTGCCTGCGTCACCAGCAAGACCAAGGACCTGCCCGCAGTGATGCTGGAGCGCTTCGGCGACGTCGCGGGTTTCGTCGGCCGTCCCAGAATCGCGGCCGCGGAGTAGCGCGTGTCACCGGCGCGGGGCATCGTCGCGGCGATTGTGCTGGGCCTCGTCGCGCTCCCGTTCGCCGCGGTGGGGCGTGCCGCACCGGCGCGGCAGGGGATGAAGGCAAGGGCGAAGCCGGCCGCTCCGACCGCCTGCGATCCCCGCAATTTCAAGATCGTCCTCGATGTCGGACACACCTCGGAATCGCAAGGCGCGACCAGCGCCCGCAACGACGTCGAATTCGGCTTCAACCTGAATTTGACGCGGCGGATCGGAACGCACTTGAAATCGGCGGGCTTTGCCGCGACCCGTGTGCTCGTGACTGACGGCAAGGCGAAAGCGAGCCTGCTCAAGCGTGTCGGGACCGCCAACGCCGCACATGCCGATCTTGTCCTGTCGATCCACCATGATTCCGTGCCGGACAAGATGCTCGAGGAGTGGGAGTTCGATGGCGCCAGGAGCTGGTTCAGCGACCGCTTCAGCGGCCATTCGCTGTTCGTGTCGGAGCGCAATCCGCATTTCACCGACAGTCTGTCTTTTGCCCGCCTGCTGGGCAAGGAGCTGAAGGCAGACGGGCTGCACTATGCGAGCCAATACACGCTGCCGCTGATGGGGCGTTACCGGCATCCGCTGCTCGACAAGGACGTCGGCGTCTACCGCTACGACGGGCTGGTCGTGCTGTCGCAGACCCGCAGCGCCGCGGTCCTGCTCGAGGCCGGCTCCATCATCAACCGCGACGAGGAGATGGCCATGAACTCGCCGGAGCGGCAGGAACTGATCGCGTCGGCCGTGACGACCGCGATGCGGGCCTATTGCGAAAAGCGCTAGTTTACGCGGCTGCTTCAATGACGAAAAAAGCTACAGCGGCGCCCGCTGATATTCCCGGTTCGCCAGGCTCGCCTCCTCCAGATCGAGGTCGCGCTCGATTCTTCGCCGCGTCTCGTCGGTGATCTGCCCGTCGCGCAGGAGGTCGTGGATGAATTTGCGCTCCGCGACGATCAGCTCGCGGGTCAGCGCGGTGCCGGCGGCGGAGACGTCGTGGTGGGCAGGATCGAGCGAGTCGGGCAGCTGATTGACGCGGATCTCGTGCCGGGCGCGCAGGAGCCGCATCACCTCCTCGGAGACTTCCTTCTCCGCGCTCAGCGCATCCAGCGATTTCAACGCGGCATCGAGCGCCTGGCGCCGTGCCGCGATCTCGGCCGCGTGCTCGGCAACATGCTCGCTGTGGCCGGCTTCCGCGATGCCGAGCCAGCGCACCACCGGCGGCAGCGTCAGGCCGACGCCGATCAACGTGATGAAGATGACGCCGAAGGCGACGAAAAGGATCAGGTCGCGATACGGGAATGCCGCGCCATCAGGCAGCGTGAACGGCAGCGCCAGCGCGGCCGCCAGCGATACTGCGCCGCGCACGCCGGTGAAGGCGAGCGCAAACGGCCATTGCCAGGGCGGCGACGGATCGCGCCTGCGCAGCGATTTGCTGAGCATCCGAGGCAGATAGGTCGCGGGGTAGAGCCAGGCGAAGCGTGCCAGAACGATGATGACCATGACCACGGCGGTCGCGATCATGATGTCGTCGAGCGGAAACGCCTTCGATTTCTCGTAGAGCGCGCGCATCTGGAAGCCGGTGAGCAGGAACAGCAAGCCCTCGATCAGATAGATGATGAGGTCCCAGAAGAAGATGCCTTGCAGGCGCGTCGACGCCGAGATCAGCAGCGGTCCGTTCCAGCTGACATAAAGGCCGCAGGCGACGGTGGCGATCACGCCGGAGCCGCCGACATGCTCGGGCAGCCAGTAGGAGACGTAGGGCGTGATCAGCGACAGCGTCAGCTCGACCTGCGGATCCCCGGACCATTTGCGGAAACGCAGCGAGAGCCAGCCGACACCGATGCCGAAGGCGATCTCGCCGGCCACGATGAGAGAAAATTCGCCTGTTGCCAAGGGCAGGGAGAAGTGGCCGACCATGATCGCGGCGAGCGCGAAGCGGTAGAGGATCAGCGCGGTGGCATCGTTGGCGAGCCCTTCGCCTTCGAGGATGACCACGAGCCGCCGCGGCATGTTCAGCCGCCGCGCGATCGCGAGCGGCGCCACCACGTCGGGCGGCGCGACGATGGCGCCCAGCAGGAAGCCGATGCTCCAGGGCAGGCCGATCACGTAATGGGTGGCCGTCGCCACCATCGCCGCGGTGAAGATCACCGCGCCGACCGCGAGCAGCACGATCGGGCGCAAATTGTTCCTGAACTCGCGCCAGCTCATGGCGACGCTCGCCGAGTAGATCAGCGGCGGCAGCACCATCAGCAGCACCAGTTCCGGCGGCAGTTCCACCGACGGCATGCCGGGCACGAAGGCGAGGCCGACCCCCGAAAGCATCAGCAAAATGGCCGGCGCCATGTTGAAGCGGCGGGCGACCAGTGCTGTGCCTGCCAGCACCGCGAGCAGGATGAGGAAGGTCTGGAATTTCGCTGCGATCATGACCTGTCTTGGCCCGGAAGCGGCCGGCAGGTCAATGCAGCGCGGCTTACGCCAGTCGTTCGGCCACCATGCGTCCGATGCGCGCGAACACTGCTTCGAGCTGCGCCGGGCTTGGCGTGCCGCCCTGCGTGTAGACCGCAATCAGGATCGGCGTGTCGGGCTTTGGCCAGGCGACTGCGATATCGCCCGACGCGTCCTTGCCGTTGTTGCCGGTCTTGTCGCCGATCTTCCAACTGGCCGGCAGGCCACCGCGCAGCCGGTTCGCGCCGGTCTTGCAGTCGACCATCCATGCGGTGAGCTGGGCCCTTGAGGCCGGCGACAGCACCTCGCCGATCACCAGCCGCTTCAGATTGCCGGCCATCGCCGCCGGCGTGGTGGTGTCATGGGGATTGCCTGGCGGCGAGCGATTGAGCTCGGGCTCGTTGTGGTCGAGCCGCGTGGTCGTGTCGCCGATCGAGCGCCAGAACTTGGTGAGCGCGGCCGGACCGCCGACCCGGGCGAGCAGCAAATTGGCGCAGGTGTTGTCGCTGAGTTCGACGATCGCCTTGCACATCTCGGCGACCGACATCGCACCGGTCGTGAGGTTCTGTTTCGCGACGGGCGCGTATTCGAGCAAGTCGCCCTTGTCGTAGGAAATCATCGCCGCCAGCTTGTCCTCACCGCGATCGACCCGCGCCAGTACGCAGGCCGCCAGCGAAGCCTTGAATGTCGAGCACATCACGAAGCGCTCGTCGGCCCGCCAGGCCAGTTTCTTGGCGGTCGTCAGATTCTCCGCATAGACCCCGATCTTTCCGCCGCTCTCGCGCTCGTAGGAGTCGAGTTCAGGCGGTGTGTCCGCGGCGAGCGCGGGAGCAGTGGCCATAAAGCACAGCGAAGCGAGCAGGGAGCGGCGGTCGAGATGCATGGGGGACTTTCAGGGGAAGTGGGGAGGGCATGTACTATCCGCCCCGTCATTGCGAGCGCAGCGAAGCAATCCAGAATCCCTCAACGGAGACAGTCTGGATTGCTTCGTCGCAAGAGCTCCTCGCAATGACGCGTGGCGAGAGTTGGGCTCGAAATCACGGAAAATGGGGGACGAGCACGTCAGATTTTGGGCCGTGGAAGGTCGACTGAGAGACGTCCTCACTCCTTCAGGTCATACCTGTACGATTTCGACACGATCTGCCAACCGTCGGCGAGCTTCATCGCCACGAGGTAATCCGTGAAGAACCGCGGCGGCAGCTGGCATTTGACCTTGATGAAGGCGGTCTTGTCGTCGGAGCGGTCGATGGTGACGATGAAATCCTCGCGCGGCTTGCCTTCCGCCTTGGCGGAGGGGCGCTTGCGCACCCAGGCGAGCCAGTCCGGCACGGTCAGGATCTTCAGCTCGCCCTTTTCCACCCAGCGCAGATCGGCTGTGGGGTGGAAGACGGCGCCGAGCTTGTCCGCGTCACCCTCGTAAAGTCCGTCGAAATAGGTTTGCACGACGGCTTCGACGCTCGACCGATTTGAGCTCATGGGTCATCCTTTTGCATGATGGCGCACCGCAAACTTAGTCGTACAGGTCGAATTGCGCTATGGCTGTGTTCTGCCATTTGCACGAAGGTGCCATCATGACGGGTTCACGACATCAGGACGCCCGCATCCTTGCCGGCGAATGCTGCTGCCGCGCGGTCCGCTACGAGGTGGCCGACGCATTTTCCTACGCGCTGAACTGCCACTGCTCGAACTGTCGCCGCACCACCGGTTCCGCCTTCAAGCCGTTCGCCGGGATCGAGCACAGCCAGCTCCGCCTGGTCAGGGGCGAGGACCAGCGGACCATTTACGGGGACGACACTACCCATGATGCGCACTGCGGCCGCTGCGGCTCGCTGCTGTATTCCCGCGTCCGTGAAGGAAAATGGGTCCATATCGCCATGGGAACCCTGGTCGATGCCCCCTCGATCCGCCCGTCCGCTCATATCTTCGTCGGCTCCAAGGCGCCATGGCATGAGATCACGGACGACCTGCCTCAGTATCGAGGGCATGTGGGGGATGCCTAGGGAACCTGCCCTCGCGCGTTTGGCGGCGAACCGCCAACGCACTGGCGCGACTAACGAAAGGGGGGCCCGCCGGCTTCGTGATCTCCATCACAAGCGCAAGCGGCGGATCTTGCTAAGGCTGGCCTTGAGGGTGTGAACTGCCCCGAACGTTGGAAGTCGTGTCATGCGCAATTTGTTCAGGCTTTTTCCGTTGCTCCTTGGTCTCGCGCTGATATCGGGCGCCGCGCCGGCCTTCGCCGGAAAACGCGTCGCGCTGGTGCTGGCGAACTCGGCCTACCAGCACGCGCCTTCGCTCGCCAATCCCGTCAACGACGGTGCGGTGATGGCGAAGACGTTGAAGGATGCCGGCTTCGACGTCGTCGAGTCCCGCCACGACCTGACTGCGCTCGATACGCGACGCGTGCTGCGCGATTTCGCCGATGCCACCCGCGATGCCGACATCGCCGTGGTCTATTATGCCGGCCACGGCATCGAGGTCGAAGGCTCCAACTACCTGATCCCGGTCGATGCCAAGCTCGAGCGCGACACCGACGTCTATGACGAGGCGCTCTCGCTCGATCGCGTTCTGGTCGCGGTCGAGCCGGCGAAGCAGCTTCGCCTGGTGATCCTCGACGCCTGCCGCGACAATCCGTTCGGCAGGACCATGAAGCGCACGCTCGCCTCGCGCGGCATCGGCCGCGGTCTGGCTCAGGTCGAGCCGACCAGCACCAACACGCTGATCGCTTATTCGGCCAAGGCAGGCTTCACGGCGCAGGATGGCGACGGCGCCAACAGCCCCTTCACTCTCGCGTTGTCGAAGCATCTGACGACGCCCGGCCTCGACGTCCGCCGCGCCTTCGGCTTCGTGCGCGACGACGTGCTGAAGTCGACCGGCAACAAGCAGGAGCCGTTCGTCTATGGATCGCTCGGCGGCGAAGACGTGCCGCTGGTGCCGGTCAGGGCCGCACCCGCGGCCGCAGCGGCCGCCGCACCCGCGAGCAATCCGCAAGCCGACATGCGGCGCGATTACGAGCTCGCGCTCCAGGTCGGCAATAAGCCGGCGTGGGAAGCCTTCCTGGCCCAGCATCCTGACGGTTTCTATGCCAACCTTGCCAAGCTCCAGCTCGATAAGATCCAGGCCGAGCAGGTTCATGCCGCCGCGATCGAGAAGGCGAAACAGGCCGAGGCCGAGCGCGACCGTCTCGCCGCGCTCGGCGCGCAGCGGGATGCGCAGGCCAAGGCCGCGGCCGATGCCAAGGCGGCCGAGCAGGCCCAGCTTGCCGCGCAGAAGGCCAAGGAGCAGGCGCAGCAGCAGGCCGCCGCCGCCGAGCAGCAGCGTGTCAATCTCGCCGCAGCAGCGCCGAGCGCTGTGCCGGCCAGCACCGCGAGCCCCGCCGGCACCAATGTCGCCGCGCTGACCCCGGCCACCACGCCGGCCGATCTCAACCGCTCGGTGCAGACCGAGCTCGGCCGCGTCGGCTGCTTTTCAGGTCAGCCTGACGGCAATTGGAATACGTCCTCGCAGCGGTCGCTGTCGCAGTTCAACCGCTATGCCGGCACCAGGCTCGACGTGAAGATGGCGAGCACGGATGCGCTCGACGTGGTCAAGTCCAAACAGTCACGCGTCTGTCCGCTGGTCTGCGACCACGGCTTCAAGGCCGATGGCGACAAATGCACCAGGATCGTCTGCGGCGACGGCTATGTGCTGAACAGCGACAACGAGTGCGAAAAGCAACGTGCCGCCAAGCCGGCGAAAGCGGCCAAGCCCGCCACCGCCAGGCGCGACGACAGCGAGGACCGTCCCGCACGGCAGCGTCGCGGTGAGGCAGCCTCTGGAGGTATTGGTGCCGCTGCCGGCATCGCCGCTGCTGCTGGCGCCGGCCGCGCCTCGGGTGGCGGCGGCCAGATGTACTGCAGCAACAGCACCGGCTGTCGCCCGGTCAACCGCGGCTGCCATCTCGAATACCGCGGCGGCGGCGGCCCCGGCAACGATGCCAACGTCGAGGTGTGTCATTAGGACTTAATGTCGTCCTGGCTTTCGCCAGGACGACACCGGAGAGGGACTTAAGTGGCGATCGCGCTCGCCGCGATGTTCACCGTCAGTGCCAGCAGGGCCGTGTTGTAGATGAAGGACACGATGCCGTGCGCGGTGGCCGTGCGGCGGATCGTCTTGTCGGTGATGCCGACGTCGGAGACCTGCGCGGTCATGCCGATCACGAACGAGAAATAGACGAAGTCCCAATAGTCGGCGTGATCTTCCTTGTCGCCGCTCGGGAACTGCAACCCGCCGAGCGGCGGGCGGTAATAGTCATGGGCGTAATGCAGCGCGAAGGTCGTGTGCACGGCCGCCCAGGACAGCGCGATGGTGGTGATGGCGATGGTCAGCTCCGCGGTGCCGCGGTGGGTGCCGAGCTCCGAGACGATGGCCGCGATGCTCGCAAACGCGCCGGTCGCCGTCACCAGCAGGATCACGAAGCGGCCGTCGTCCTGCATCGCGGCGCCACGGCGGATGTGCTGGTGATCGTTGCAGAGCATCATCGTGTAGACCAGCACGAGGTAGACTGCGATCAGCGCATCCCAGCCGAACAACAGTCGCGTCACCAGCCGGTGCGAGCCGGGAACGAGCAGGCAGACGAGGATGCCGACGGCGAGCGAGATGAAGGTCCGCGGTCGCGAATAGATCAGCCGCATCGGCCGCGACATCTGGCGGAAGCGGACGAGGACGGGATCTTCTTTTTCCATTCGGATCGTCCGGTGAGGCCTGAGCGGCATCGCAGGTGAGCTCCCTCCCCCGCTTGCGGGGGAGGGTAGGGGAGAGGGTGTCTCCGCGGTGGGACACTCCCTCAGAGGAGAGAACCCTCGCCCGCGCCTTCGGCGCGACCTCTCCCGCAAGCGGGAGAGGTGGGGAGCCCGTAGCTGTCAGTTCTTCCGCTCAGCTACAAACCGCGCCGCGGCCTGCAGCACGGCGGCGCGTTCGCCGAAGATCGACACCGCGCTGTCGGCGCGCGCCAGTAGATCGCGCACGCGCTGCTTGGCGCCTTCGATGCCGAGCTGGGTGACGAAGGTGGTCTTGCCGAGCACGGCATCGGCGCCGGCCGGCTTGCCGAGCGCGGCCGCATCGCCTTCGACGTCGAGCAGGTCGTCGGCGATCTGGAAAGCTTCGCCGAGCGCGCGGCCGTAATCGTCGAGCGCCTGATACTCCGCACTCGAGGCCTGGCCGAGCAGCGCGCCGGCAATGCAGCCGTAGCGCAGCAGGGCGCCGGTCTTCATCTGCTGAATGCGCGCGACATCGATCGGCTCGTTGCCGCCAAAGCGGCCTTCGCCGGCGAGATCCAGGATCTGGCCGCCGACCATGCCACCGATGCCGGCACAGCGCGCCAGCGCGCGCGTCAGCAAGAGCCGCACATTGGCGTCGCGATGGACCTCGTCGCGGGTGATGATGTCGAAGGCGAGAGTCAGCAGGCCGTCACCGGCGAGGATCGCGGTGGCGTCGTCGGTCTGCTTGTGCAGGGTGGGGCGGCCGCGGCGCAGGTCCGAATTGTCCATCGCAGGCAGATCGTCATGAATCAACGAATAGCAGTGGATGCATTCGAGCGCGGCGCCCACGAGCAGCGCGGCGTCACGGGGAACACCGAACACGGCGGCGCTCTCGACCACCAGGAACGGCCGCAGACGCTTGCCGCCGTTCAGGCTCGAGTAGCGCATTGCGTCCATCAGTCGCTTGGGGCGGGCGATCTCATCGTGCAGGATGTCGTCCGACAACAAGCGCCCGAGCAAGGCCTCGGTGTCATCAGCGGTCTTGTCCAGACGCTTGGCGAAATCGGACGGTGACGTGCCGGTCATCAAGAAAGGCTCCAGAACTAAAATTCGGCGGGACAATCCTTTATGCGCCCGTTCCAGTCAATCGTTTGGAACGCCCAAAAAGTGCTGGAAAAGGCCCGAATTATCACAGACTTAATGGCGGGGGCCGCGGCCACGTACATTTCGCGCCGGAAAGGTCGATTTGCGCATCGTTAAAGTCCTGCTTGCAGCGCTCGCGCTTGTGGTTCTCGCGCCCTATGTGGTCGCGCCGTTCTACCGGACCGGTCATCCGGTTTCGACGCTGATGGCGTGGCGCTCGCTGACGGGCGCGCCGATGCACCGGGAATGGATCGATCTGGCTGATATGTCGCCTTATCTTCCGCGCTCGGTGGTGGCGGCCGAGGACGCCCATTTCTGCAAGCATCACGGTATCGACTGGGGCGCGCTGCGCGAGGCCATCGACGATGCCCGGGAGGACGGCACCGCCTTCCGCGGCGCCTCCACCATCACCCAGCAGGTGGCGAAGAACCTGTTCCTCTGGCAGGGGCGGGATTTCATCCGCAAGGCGCTGGAGTTTCCGCTGGCGCTGTGGATCGATTTTGTCCTGCCCAAGCAGCGGATCCTGGAAATTTACCTCAACATCGCCGAGCTCGGTCCGCAGGGCCAATTTGGGGCGGAGGCGGGGAGCGCCTATGCTTTCGGCAAGTCGGCAGAGGACCTCTCGCCCCGGGAATCGGCCCTGCTGGCCTCCATCCTGCCGAATCCGGTCAAACGCAGCGCCAGGACCCCGGGCCCGGGTGTCCGGCGGCTGGCCGGGACCTATGTGGCGAGGGGGCAGGCCGCCTCGCTTTTGACCTGCTGGCGGGAAAATCGCTGATTTCGAGCCCTTTTCGGGCGCTTTTTCCGTGCCAGAACCCTAGCTTTACGGCCAGCCTTCCTCTATAAGCCCGGCCTTGATCGGCATTCAGCTCGCCCCGTATTGCGGGTGCTGAGCCGTCCTCCCGCGGACGATGCCCGGATGAACACCAATCCCTAGAGGATACTGAAATGGCCGTTCCGAGAAGAAAAACCTCGCCGTCGCGCCGTGGCATGCGCCGCTCGGCAGACGCCATCAAGAAGCCGACTTATGTGGAAGACAAGGACTCCGGTGAGCTCCGTCGTCCGCATCATCTCGACCTGAAGACCGGCATGTACAAGGGCCGCCAGGTCCTGAAGAAGAAAGAGTCCTGAAGTCAGGACTTTTCCTGGGGCAGGTTGGTTGCACCTGCCTGATTTCGGCCAACCCGTGAGATATGACAATGGCGGCGGCGGAGCAAAAGCTTCGCCGCCGCATTGTCCTGCCCGAACATCTTGATCAAGAAGGCGCTTTGCCGATGGTCGGTTTCCCGCTGCTTCTGATTCCGCTCGCGGTGTACAACATCATCGCCTTCCTGATGCCCACCGTGTCCTTCACGGACGTGCTGTTCAGGGTGCCGATGATCACGGGCGAGACCTGGCCGGTCACGTTAGCCGATCTTCTGCTCGCGCTCGGCGTGCTGTTGCTGCTGCTCGAAGTGGTCAAGGGCGCGCGGCCCGGTGCGAAATTCCTGATGGATCATCTGCTGTCGCTGGTCATCTTCGGCGCGGCCGCGGCCGAATTCGTGATGTGGCCCAAATTCGGCAACTCCACCTACTTCCTGTTGGTGCTGCTCGCGATGGCCGATTTTCTCGGCGGCATCGCCCAACGCGCACGCCGCCGCATCACCTATGTTGCGGCCGAGGCCGTGGTGTCGCCACGCAAGACGAAGCGGCAGGCCGAGCCGCCGACGCCAGTGACCACGTTCGAGCCGAAATATCCCGAGCCCGCACCGCAGCCTGAGCCGCCGACGCCCTCGGCGCAATCGGTTGCCGAATCCGTGTTGATGGATCATCCCGCGCCGAAGCCGGGTGTCGCGCCATCGCCGGAAATTCCCTCGCCGCATTTGCAGCCGGGCAACGGCACGCCGCCCTCACCCGAAGAGCCGCGGTGATTTTACGGCAGCGGCGGTGCGCTCCCTCGCCCCGTTCTTACGGGGAGAGGGTTGGGTTGAGGGGCCTCTCTCCACACGCGAGATGGTCGAGAAACCTGTACCCCCTCACCCGGATCGCAAGAGCGATCCGACGTCTCCCCGCGAGCGGGGAGAGGTTGAGGGCGCGGTCGCGCTTCAAAAAACTAGAGCTGCCTTACGCCACCTGCCGCGTCCTCGTAGCGACGCTGGGCAGTGGCCGCTTGCCGCTATAGGCCATGCGCGCGTCCTCGGACGAGCCACGGCGCAGTCGGCCTGCCTGCGGCAGGTGCTCGGCATTGGCGATCAGCTGGGTGACGAAGCTCGGATCGGGGCGCGTCATTGGCACCTTGCGGACCCACTGCAAGACTGGCGTGAGCGGGACCAGCGCGGTGCCCGCTTCCTGCGTCGTCTGTTCGATCTGATCCGCATTCACCATCACAACACCGCTGATCCGCTTGAACTGGCGCGTTTTGGGACGTCGGCGCCGGTGCATGAGATGGTCTCGCAAGGCCTATGCCGGCCGAGACTAACCCGTTCCTGAACGCCTTGGGAACGTGGTTTCCAAATTGTTTATGAACTTTGCCTAGGGTCGGAGGCGAATCTGGCCGTATCCTGTGCCAGCTCAGGACTCCCCGCTGTCCCGAAACGAGGCGCTTTTGACCCCAGCATTGCCGCAAGCCTCCGAAATCCTGGCTGCCCTCGGCCAAGCCGTGTTCGTCTGGGATCTCGTCAGCGACGCCATCGTCTGGGGCGAGCAGGCCGGCGCCATCTTCCCCGGCATTCCCGCAGAGCGGCTTGCGAGCGGTGCCGAGTTCGCCAAGCTGATCGAGCCCGCGCAGATGCTACGGAGCGCGGCGCTGGCGCAGACCTCGGCCGTGCACGGCGCCGACGGCACGCCCTACCGGGTCGAATATGGTGTGCGCATGAGCGCCTCCGATCCCGTGGTCTGGATTGAAGAGACCGGCCGCTGGTTCGCTGGCCCCGACGGCCGCCCGTTGCGGGCGATCGGATCGGTCCGCATCAACAACGAGCGGCATGCCCGCGACGAGGAACTGACGAAGCTGGCCCGGCTCGATCCTCTGACCGGCGAGCTCAACCGCTCTCATCTGATCGCGGCGCTGGCCGAAGCGATCGAGGAGACGAGCCGCTTCCGCTCGACCGCGGCCTTCATGCTGGTCGGGATCGATCATCTCGCCCGCGTCAACGACGCCTTCGGTTTCGACGTTGCCGACGCGGTGATCCTCGACGTCGCCAGGCGCATTCGCGCGCGGCTGCGCGGTGGCGACGTGCTCGGCCGTTTCTCCGGCAACAAGTTCGGACTGATCCTGAAGAACTGCACCGTCGACGACATGAACGTCGCCGCCGAGCGCTTTCTCACCGGCATCCGCAACGAGGTGGTGCCGACCAAATCCGGTCCGGTGTCCGTCACCGTCTCGATCGGCGCCGTCAGCCTGCCGCGCTATGCCCGCAATACCGACGAGGCGATCAACCGCGCCCATGAGACGCTGGATGCCGCCAAGCGCCGCCGCGCCGGTTCGTTCGCGGCGTGGCGACCGAACGCCGAGCGCGACGCCCAGCGCCGGGTCAACATCCGCGTCACCGACGAGATCGTCACGGCGCTCAACGAACGCCGCATCAGGCTTGCTTACGAGCCGGTGGTGTCGGCTGCCACGCGCGAGGGGGCCTTCCACGAATGTCTGGTGCGGATGGACCAGGGCGATGGCCAGGTGTTGCTCGCGCCCGACATCGTGCCGGTCGCCGAGCGGCTCGGCCTCATCCGCCTCGTCGATCACCGTGTGCTCGAACTGGTGGTCGCCGAGCTCGCAGCCGCGCCGAACATTCGGCTCAGCCTCAACATCTCGCCTGACACCACGATGGACCCGGACTGGTGGGCCGGAATCGAATCGCTGATGCGCGCCCATCCCGGCGTCGCCGAACGGCTGATCGTGGAAATCACCGAGACGGTCGCGATCCAGGACATCGACGACGTCCGCGCTTTCGTCAGCCGTCTCAAGAATTTCGGCAGCCGCATTGCCATCGACGATTTCGGCGCCGGCTACACCTCGTTCCGCAATTTGCGCAAGCTCGGCGTGGACATCGTCAAGATCGATGGCGCCTTCGTGCAGAACATCACCCACTCCGCCGATGATCGCGCCTTTGTGCAGACCTTGATCGATCTCGCCCGCCGCCTCGACATCAAGACCGTCGCCGAATGGGTGCAGGACGAGGAGGCCGCCACCATGCTGCGCGACTGGGGCTGCGATTACATCCAGGGCCGCCTGATCGGGCTGGCGTCAGCCGACCGCCCGTGGTGCCCGCCGCCGGATAGCGCACTGCCGGCCGCAAGCTGAGATACGGGCAGGATGGGCAAAGCGAAGCGGGCCCACGAAAATTCTCCTTTGAAATCAACGCCCCTTCTACTGTGCATGGGGTTGTTTTCGCGGCGATCCGCGAGCAGGGCGCTCACGCCACGCGGCGAACCGCGTTCAGCGTCGCGATGGTAAGTCCCACCTCGGCCGCCGGGCAGGGCTTGCCGAAATAGTACCCCTGTACGGCCGTGCAGCCGCATTCACGCACGAAGTCGAGCTGCTCCGATGTCTCGACGCCTTCCGCCGTGGTCTCGACGCCGAGCACCGAGCCGAGGCTCGCGATGGTGCGGACGATGGCGACGCTCTCCGGGCTTTCGCCGAGCGTGCCGACGAAGGAGCGGTCGATCTTGATGCGGTCGAACGGAAACTTGCGCAAATAGCTCAGCGAGGAATAGCCGACGCCGAAATCATCCAAGCTGACGCGCACGCCGAGGGCGCGGAGCTGGTGCAGGATCCCGATGGTCGCTTCGCTGTCGTCGAGCAGCGCCGTCTCGGTGACTTCGAGCTCGAGCCGCTGCGCCGGCAGGCCGGCCTCGGCCAGCGCGCTCGTGACCATCGCGACCAGTCCGCGCGAGCGGAACTGGACCGGCGACAGGTTCACCGCGACCGTAACCTCAGGCCATGAGCCGGCCGTGGCGCAGGCGGTGCGCAACACCCATTCGCCGATCGGAACGATCAGCCCGTTCTCTTCGGCGATCGGAATGAACTCGGCCGGCGAGACGAAGCCGCGCGTGGGATGTCTCCAGCGCAGCAGCGCCTCGAAGCCGGTGAGTTCGGTGCTGTCGAGCCGCACCTGCGGCTGGAACACCAGATGGAACTGGTTGGATTCCAGCGCGCCGCGCAGATCCTGCTCGAGCGCGTGCCGGCTGCGCGCCTCTTCTTCCATCTCCGGCTCGAACAGCTGATAGGCGCCGCGCCCCTTGGCCTTGGCCCGGTATAGCGCAAGGTCGGCGCATTTCATCAGCTCGTCGGCATCGAGGCCGTGATCGGGCGCGATGGCGATGCCGACGGAGACGCCGACGTGAATGGACTGGCTTTCCAGCGGCGGGGGATGCCCGATGATCTCGACCAGGCGCCGCGCGAGCTTTTCCGCCGATTGCGGTTGTGGTCCACGCTGGAGCACGGCGAACTCGTCGCCGCCGAGGCGGGCGACGGTGTCGTGCTCGCCGACGTTCTCCCTCAACCGCGCCGCGACCCAGCGCAGCAGCCGGTCGCCGGCGGCATGGCCGAGCCGGTCGTTGACGGTTTTGAAATTGTCGAGGTCGAAGCACAGCACGGCCATGGCGCCGCCGGCGATCGCGACCTGGTTCAGCCCCTCGCCCATCTTCTCGCGGAACAGTGTGCGGTTGGGCAGGTCGGTAAGAGAGTCGTGTCGCGCCATGTGAGCCACGCGCGCCTGCGCCTTGTGCCGCTCGGTCACGTCCTCATAGGTGACGACCCAGCCGCCATGCTCCATGCGCTTGTGGTTGAGCTTGATGATGCGGCCGTCGCTCAAATGGCGGTGCAGCGTGTGCTCGCCCTCGCGCAGCCGCTCGACATAGTCGGCATAGAGCTTGGCGCCGGTCGTGTTCGGGTGGATGCCGAGCGAGCAGCTGTGCTCCATGATCTCGCGCATCGAGACGCCGGGCTTCACGACATCGGGTGACAGGCCGTACATCTCGATGTAGCGGCGATTGCAGACGATCACGTGCAGGCTCGTGTCGAGCATGCACAGGCCCTGGCTCATGTTGTTCAGCGCCGCGTCGAAGCGGCGATACTGCTCGCTCAGTTCCTCGACCGCGCGCTCGCGCTCGGTGATGTCTTCATAGGTGGCGACGAAGCCACCCTCGGCCAGTGCGCAATAGCGCACCGAGATCACCGTGTCGTTGCTCATGCGCCGGCGCATGGGGGAGGTATCGTTGTTCTCGATCCGGACCCGGGCCGCCTTGAGGATCTGCTGCGGGCTGTATTCGGAGGCGAAGGCGCCGTTCGCCATGGAGCGCTCGATCAGCTCGGAGAGATGCGTGCCGGGCTTGCTCTCCTCCGGAGACAGCCGGTAGATCTTCTGATAGGTGGAATTGCAGATGCGCAGGCGCATGTCGCTGTCGTAGAAAGCGAGGCCATGTGCCATGTTTTCGAGCGCGGCATCCAGCATCAGGTTCTGTTGCTTCAGCATCTCTTCGCGCTGCAGCCGCTCGGTGACATCCTCATGCACCGTGACCCAGCCGCCGTCGGGCATGAAGCGCGATACGGCCTGCACTTTCCGGCCGTCATGGCACGTCACGAGAATGGTCTTCGGGCTTCTTGTCCTGATGTCGTTGGTCCTGATATCGCGGAACTCGTCCCCGGACATCTCTGCCCGGTTGCCGCGCGACAGCCAATGATCGATCGCCGCGCAATGCGCGATACCTGGCTTCAAAACGGCGGGGTCGAGATCGTAGAGTTGCAGGAAGCGCTCGTTGCAGACGACCACACGATCCTCGGCGTCATACATGATGAGGCCGTGCGACATGTGGGCGAGCGCGTGCTGGCTGCGCTCCGTCTGCAGTTGCAGCTCGGCTTCGAGGCGGGCGAGACGGCTGACGTCGTCGCAGATCGTCATCCAGCCGCCGTCGGGAAGCGGCTTCAGTTCCAGCGTGATGACGAGACCGCTTGCGAGCGTCTGCCGCGTCTGGAACGGCTTGCCGGCCGCGATCAACGCGATCCGCGAAGCATAGAGCGCATCGAGCTCGCTCCGGGGGATATTCCCGCGCGCCATGCTATGGGCGAGCACCTCGCGATAGCTCGTCCCGAGCCGGACGATATCGGCCGACATGTCGAACAGCGTCAGGTAGCGCGTGTTGACCAGCACGATCCGGTTGTCGGCGTCGTAGACACAAACGCCCTGTTCCATGCCATCGAGCGCCAGCTGGCTCAGCGACAGCAGGGCCTGCCGGCCTTGGTCGTGGCATGCACCGAGCTCGTTGTTGCGGGTCGACGTCATGGGATCAGCGGGATCTCGGCGCAATAGACTTAACGCAACGTAATTCAGCCGCTGAGCGTAGCGAAGAGGCGGGAAAATTCCCTTAAGCGCCGTAGTTTACGGAGAGTGACTGGCGATGCAGAGCGAGCGTGCAAACAGCGTGACCGCAAAGCGATAGCGAAGCCGAACGCCTATGGCCCGTACAGCACGAGTTCCGTATCGGTGAGATCAGCCAGTCGTGGACGGTGCGGGCCCTTGAAATATTTGCGCCCGCGTCGCTCGGTATAAATACCGACAAGGCCGGGGATGGGTTCGTTGGAATCGACGATCACCGAGATCTTGCCGAGACGCAGCAGCAGCCGGCCGATGCGGCCGGCGCAGGCGGCGTATTCGGCGGCGCTGCGGCAGTAGATCAGCTGCATCGCCGGCGGCGCGATGAAACCGCGGCGGATGCGCACCGGTTGCAGGATGAAGGGGAAGACGCCTTTCGGCGTGCGGCACACCAGGCTGAGGCAATTGTAGCGTGCGTGCCGCGTCAGCAACTCGGTCTCGGCCTCGGACAGGCCCTCGATCTGCTTGGCGTGCGGAGAAATGACTTCGATCTTGCTCCAGCGCGGCGCGCGGGACAGTGCCGGCACCGAAAAGAACAGGCCGCGGCAATAGGCGCGAAAGCCCTGCGTCTCGATGATCGGCCAGGTCCATACCGCCGGGCTGATGTTGAGATAGGTGACGTGCTTGTGCCGTTGCGCGATCTTGGTCAGCAGCGGCGCGTAGTTGCGGTAGGCCGGCTCGACATACCAGCTCGACAGATTGCACTGGATGGCGATCTCCTCCCCATCCTTGCGTGTGGTGTAGATCAGCAGCAGCACGCCGACCGGTTCGCCGTCATTGTCGAGCATATAGCCGAAACGCGGATAGCCCTCCGGCACGGGCCGGAAGGCCTGCCGGCGCAGGCCCTGGATCCAGTAATTGCGCGATCGGCCGACGAAGCCGCGCGTCAGCAAGTCCGCGATGGCGTCAACATCGGACTCGGTGATCTCGCGACATCGGACCTTGGTGTGGATCACGCTCGTCTTGCCCGTGGAAATGGTCGGCCTCTTGAAGTCTATCGTTTCAGCATGATCGATCCGGAAAATAGCTTCACGCTTTCCGGATCACGCTCTAGCGCCAGCCTTCGCCGTGGGCCTCAGTCGCTACGTGCGGCGGCATGCCCATGATGTCCCGCACCTTGGCGGGCCAGGCGGAGAGATCGGTGCCGTGGGTGTGGAACATCGCGACCGCCAGCCGATCCATGCCGAAGGCAACGCAGCCAGTGTGAGCAGGCTCGCCATTGGCGTCCTGGATGCCCCAGGTCGTGCCGAAATGCTCGCGGTGATAGTTGAAGCTCATGCAGGCGGTCGGCTGCTCTTCGGAGCGCAGCGGGATCAGGAGCTCGAACTTGAGCTGCTGCTGTTTCTGGCTCACCGCCTTCATCTGGCCGACGCGGCCGAAGAAGGGATCGCTGGCATAATCGACCCGGAAGGTCAGGCCGAGATCGCGGGCGATCGCCTGCGCGCGCACCATCCAGCGCTCGCGGAAATCGGCGACGTCGTCGGGCGTGCCGATGCAGACATATTCGCGCATCCGGAACGATTGCAGGCGATCGAGATGCTTCGACGGCTCGCGGCGGAAGCAGTCGGCGGCGACGTCGAAGCGCAGGCCGCCCTTCGGCAAGGGCCCGCGGCTCGCCGCGATCGGATAGACGGGATAGCAGGCCGCGGGCGACAACACGAGGTCGGCCGGCGACAGCGACGTGGTCCAGTCGCCGCCGGCATCGAAGCGGCTCACCGCGGCGTTGATCTCGCGTTCGGTGCCGTGCAGCCCGCAGACGCAGCCGAGCAGGTTCGGAAAGCTCTTGAGGTAGCCGGACTTTTCCAGCTGGGCCCGGCTCATCACCGGCGGGAAGCGCAGCGCTTCCGTGCCGGATTCGCGATGGCTGGTGATCAGCGCGGCGAGCTTCTCCACCACACCTTCATACAGCGCGGTGCGGGCGTAGACGCCGTCCGAGCCCATGCGGTGGAATAGTTTGTCGGCGAGATGATCGAGCGGATCGGCGATTTGCGGGGCAGTCTCGGGCGAATCCGGGAGGACGGCAATGTTCATGGTCGATGTCCTGCTATCTCAAATTTGCTTTTTGTTGGTTTAGTCACGAAGGCTCGCCGGCACACCGCTCATCAGCGTCGACGTGGCGGCATTGGCCAGAATACGATCGTTGTTGATCATGATCGGCGACGACAACACGTCGCGCAGGTGGCGGCCCATGGTGAACTCGCCGTCGTTGCGATAGCCGGACAGGCCCGCAGTGCGCATCGCATGCATCACGGTCTCGACCGCGAGCTCGGAGGCCTGCACCTTCAACAGCGTGATCGAGGACTGGAAGTCCAGCGAGCCGAGCGCGCGCTCGTCATGTTCAGCATGGGCGAAGGCGTCGAGATTGGCTGAGATCAGCGCGCGAAGTTTCGCCAGCGACATCTTCGCGGCGGTGAAATGCGCGGCGGCCGGCGGCATCTGTCCACCGGAAGAGCGTGCAGCCTTGCGGATGAAGGCCTGCGCGCGCGTCACCGCTGCGGCGGCGATGCCGGCCCAGGCCGATGACCAGCACAGATGCGCGAAGGGCGTCATGGTCTGGGCGTGGATCTTGTCATAGGATTCCGGGAAGACGCGGTCAGCCGGACAGTCGACCCTGAGCTCGAAACCGGTCGAGCAGGTGCCGCGCATGCCGAGCGTTTCCCAGCCCAGGGTCTGCTTCAGCGAATAATCGTCCTTGGCGAGCGCAAGGAGCACCTGGTCAGAGGCCGCGGCCTCGGTGGCGCGGCGGGCGATGGTGACGAGGCCATCGGCTTCGGCGCCGTAGGAGATCACCGTGGCGTCGCGCAGCAGCGAGATGGTGTCGCCGGCGTGGTCGACGGCTGCGGCGCTGGCGCGGATGTTGCCGCCGTTCTGGCCTTCGGTGGTGGAGGAGGCGAGCAGCCATTGGTCGCGGGCGACCCGGCGCATCATGGTTTCCATCCAGGGAATGCCGTGGCCGTGCCTGATGATGCAGGCGACCTTGGTCTGGTGCATCGCGTAGATCATGGCCGTCGAGGCGCAGGCGCGCCCGAGCGTGTAGCAGATGTCGGTGACGTCGTAGATCGAGGCGCCAAAGCCGCCGAACTCGACCGGGATCATGACGCCGAGCAGCTTCTGCTCACGCGCGGTCTCGAAGGCCTTGTGCGGGAAGCGGGCATCGCGATCGACGCCATCGGCATCGGCCGCAGCCACGCTGGCGGTTCGGGCGGTACGCTCGATGAGGGAAGGGCCCTGCTCGAGCAGGCTCGTCGGTGTTTCGTCGACAGTGAGGACTGCTTCACGCACGTTCATACTCGTCCGCCTCCGGTTTGCCGTTCAAGATCGTCGGCATCATTCGCGATGCGCGTCAGCGATCCTCCGGCCATCTTTGCTTGTGAGACGAGGCTACGGATTTAATTCAAATTCGTCGATGAAATAGAGGGTAAACGAACCGCAATTTCGAACGAACAGTTAAGGTGCGGTTGTTTGCATGGCCCGAATTTCGGCGATCGCGTTAGGGTTCTGGAAGATGCCGTAATTCCAGACAATCTGAGTCATCGTTTACTAAGAAACGCGATGTAATGCTGGCAGGCATTGCGGGATCGGCCCGTCGTGCCCATCGTACCCGGCGACCGGCCCGACCTTTTAAAGACAGATGGGAATTTGCCGATGCAGGCCTTCGATACCGATTTGCGTCATCGCATCACCAAGCTGGTGAAGGGCATCCTCGAGCAGAATTCGCTTGCCGCCGATGCCGCGCCGCAGGCCAAGCTCGTCGATGTCGGCCTGACCTCGATGGACATGGTCAATCTGATGCTGGGCATCGAGGCCGAGTTCGACTTCACCATTCCGCAGTCGGAGATCACGCCGGAGAATTTCCAGTCCGTCGAGACCCTGGAACGCATGGTCGCGACCCAGCTGAAGCTGGCGAAAGCGGCTTAGCCAGGTCGCCGCTGCCTCCGGGCAGGACCCCGCCCCCCGTTCCAAAACTGCCGCAAAACTGGCATAGCTTAACCATGTCGCACGTGGCGGACAGGGTGAAGCAGGTATGACGCAGGCGGTATTGGGCATCATCGGTGGCTCCGGCATCTATGATTTGCCGGGTCTCGAAGGCGCGCACGAAGAGGTGATCAGGAGCCCCTGGGGGGAGCCGTCGGCGCCCGTGCGGCGAGGCACCATTGCAGGTCTGCCGATCGTGTTCCTGCCGCGCCATGACAAGGGGCATCGGCTGTCACCCTCCGACATCAACTATCGCGCCAATATCGATGTGCTGAAGCGCGCCGGCGTCACCGACCTGATCTCGCTCTCGGCCTGCGGTTCCTTCAAGGAGGAGCTGCCGCCCGGCACCTTCGTTCTCGTCGATCAGTTCGTCGACCGCACTCACAAGCGCGAGAGCTCGTTCTTCGGCAGAGGCTGCGTCGCGCATGTCTCGATGGCGCATCCGGTCTCGCCGCGGCTGCGGATTCATCTGGCGGCGGCGGCCGAGGCCGAAGGGATCGCGATCGCGCGCGGCGGCACCTATGTCTGCATGGAGGGACCGCAATTCTCCACCTATGCGGAGAGCATGACGTACAAGACGCTGGGCTATTCCGTGATCGGCATGACCAACATGCCCGAAGCCAAGCTCGCCCGCGAGGCCGAGATTTGCTACGCGACCGTCGCGATGGTGACGGATTTCGACTGCTGGCATCCGGATCACGACGCGGTCACGGTGCAGGACATCATCCGCGTGCTCACCTCGAACGCTGACAAGGCCAAGGCGCTGGTGGCGCGGCTGGCGAAGGATTTTCCACGGGAACACGAGCCGTGCCCGATCGGTTCGGACCGTGCGCTGGATACCGCGCTGATCACCGCGCCCGAGGCGCGCGATCCCGAGCTTTTGAAGAAGCTCGATGCGGTGGCCGGGCGCATTTTGCGCGGTTGAGACGCAAGAAGAACGAAAAGGCAGAATGCCATGAAGGTCGACGGCAAGCATTTTCGCAGCATCTGGCGCGAACGCGACGGCTGGTCGGTCGGCGCGATCGACCAGCGCCGGTTGCCGCATGAGTTCATCATTGCGAAGTTGACCTCGTGCCAAGACGCCGCCGTGGCGATCCGCGACATGCTGGTACGCGGCGCACCGCTCATCGGCGCGACCGCGGCCTACGGCATGGCGCTGGCGATGCGTGCGGACCCGTCCGACGCCGGCCTGAAGCGCGCTTACGACACGCTGATCGTGGCGCGGCCGACCGCGATCAATCTGAAATGGGCGCTGGAGGAGATGCGTGCGGCGCTTGCGCCGATCGATCCGGTTGAACGGGCCGAAGCGGCCTACGCCCGCGCCGACGAGATCGTCGAGCAGGACGTCGAAATCAATCGCGGCATCGCCGCCAACGGCTTTGCGCTGATCGAGGCGATCGTGGCCAGGAAGAAGCCGGGCGAGACGGTCAACGTGCTGACCCATTGCAATGCCGGGTGGCTTGCCACCGTCGATTGGGGCACCGCAACCGCGCCGATTTATCTTGCGCATGAGCGCGGCATCAAGATCCATGTCTGGGTCGACGAGACGCGTCCGCGCAATCAGGGCGCCTCGCTGACCGCCTGGGAACTCGGCCATCATGGCGTGCCGCACACCGTAATTCCTGACAATACCGGCGGGCACCTGATGCAGCACGGCATGGTCGATCTCGCCATCGTCGGCACCGACCGCGTCGCCGCCAATGGCGACGTCTGCAACAAGATCGGCACCTATCTGAAAGCGCTCGCCGCGCACGACAATGGCGTGCCGTTCTATGTCGCGCTGCCGTCGCCCACGATCGACTTCGCGGTTGGCGACGGCATTCGCGATATTCCGATCGAGCAGCGTAGCGGCGCGGAAGTCACCGACATGACCGGCCGCACCGCGGATGGACGGCTGGAGACGGTGCGGATCGTGCCTGAGGGCTCACCGGTCGCGAATTATGCCTTCGACGTCACGCCGGCGCGCCTCGTGACTGGCCTCATCACCGAGCGCGGCGTCCTGAAGCCCGACCGTGCCTCGCTGGCGGCCGCGTTTCCCGAGCGGATCGCTGCCGCGGCGGAGTAGCTAGGTAATCGGGCGATCGATCTGCGCTCGCAATGACGAGGGTGATAGACTATGCCAGCTTCAACCCGGTCGCCGCCTCGAGGTCGGCGATCGCCTGCGTGCCGGTCGTGACCTTGATCGTGGTCATGCCCATGTCCCGCGCAGGCTTCAGGTTGACGCCGAGATCGTCGAGATAGACGCAGTTCTTCGGATCGACCTTCAGCGTCTCGACCATCAGCTGGTAAATGCGTGGGTCCGGCTTGCGCAGGCCGATCTTGGCGGATTCGATGACGTGATCGAACAGCACCATTACCTCGGCGACATAGAGCGAGCGCCCGGTCATGCTGCCGATGGCATTGGCCGGAAGGTTGTTGGTGATGCAGCCGGTCTTGAACTCTGCCTTGATGCGCTTCAGCGCGGCGACCATCTCGGGGCGCAGGTCGCCCTGGAGCAACGGCAGCACGTCGCGTCCGCGCACTTCGGCGCCGAGCGCGAGCGACTCCGCTGCGAACAGCTGGTCGAACGTCTCGATATCGACTTCGGCGCGCTCGAACTTGGCCCAGGCATTTTCCAGGTGATTGGCCGCGTTGGTGCGCCTGATGATGTCGACGGGCAGACCACGCTCGGTTTCGAATCGCGCAAACGCTTCGAATGGTGAGCTCGTCAACACGCCGCCAAAATCAAAGATCACAGCCTCAATCGCCAATGTCCTGCCCTCGTCAATTCCTTCCCAAGAGGGCTAGCATGCGCTATCCGCAAGGGCCAGTCCGGCCGACGATAGAAGCGTGTTCCCATGAAGAAGTTCGTTTTTCTCATCGCAGCAGCCCTGCTGCCTGCCGTGCCCGCTCATGCCATCGTCGGCGGCGGTACACCTCAGACGGAGGGCGTCGCGCGCGCGGTCGTCACCATCGTGGGCTCGCGCGGCAATTTCTGCAGCGGCACTCTGATCGCCCCGCAAATCGTGCTGACGGTCGCTCACTGCGTGCAGCCCGGCGCCGACTACAAGATCGTCGATCGCGGCGCCGATGGTCAGCCGCAATTGCTGAACGTGCGCACCGTCGCGATCCATCCGGGCTTCAACATGCAAGCGATGCAGGCACATCGCGCCACGGCCGACGTGGCATTGCTGCAACTTCAAATTCCATTCAAGGGAAAATCGACCGTGCCGGTCGGCGCGCCAACTATTCCGATCCGGGTCGGCAGCCGTTTCACCATCGCCGGTATCGGCGTCACCGTGCGCGGCGATGGCAAGAGCGGCGGCGCCACGCGGGTTGCCGGTCTCGTCGCCACCGGACAGCCCGGCACCTTCCAGATCCGCCTGGTTGATCCCGTAACCAACGGTATTCGCGACGGAATCGGCGCCTGCACCGGCGATTCCGGCGGCCCCGTGTTCGAGGACAGATCGAACGGCGCGGTGCTTGTCGGCGTGATCAGCTGGTCCACCGGGCCGAATGGCGCTGCCGGCTGCGGCGGATTGACCGGGGTTACGCCGCTCACGCTGTACCGTGACTGGCTCTTGCAGACCGCGCGGAGCTGGGGCGCGGCGTTATAGTTTGATCGCGAGTTGATCTATGTCATTTTGCGAGGGAAGCGCGGCGGGCGAACATGACCGTCGCGGAGGAAACGCGTCGCCATCAAGGCGGCCTGAACAAGACAAGGCACAGAAACAACAATGAATGTCGCTGTTCGCAGTCACGCCACGGCCAAACAGGCTTCTGAACATTTCGACGTGCTGATCGTCGGCGCCGGCATCTCCGGCATCGGCAGCGCCTATCACCTCGAAAAGCAGCTCCCGGGCACGAGCTATGTCATCCTGGAAACGCAGGCGACGTTCGGCGGCACCTGGAGCACGCATCGCTATCCCGGCATTCGCTCGGACAGCGATCTCCATACCTTCGGGTACAGCTTCAAGCCTTGGGTCGGGCCGCCGATCGCAACCGCCGAGGAAATCCTCGCCTACATGAACGAAGTGATCGACGACAACGATATCGCTCGCCACATCCGGTACAAGCACAAGATCGTCTCGGCGAGCTGGTCGAGCGAGCAGAATCTCTGGACCATCGAGGCCGTGACGACGGACACCGGCGAGACCAAGACGTTCAGCGCCAACTTCCTCTGGATGTGCCAGGGCTATTATCGCCATTCGGAAGGCTACACGCCGGAATGGAAGGGTATGGACCGCTTCAAGGGGCGTATCGTCCATCCGCAGACCTGGCCCGACGATCTCGATCTCAAGGGCAAGAAGGTCGTCGTAATCGGCTCGGGCGCGACAGCGGCGACGCTGGTGCCGAACATCGCCGACGACTGCGCGCATGTCACCATGCTGCAGCGCTCGCCGACCTATTTCAGGCTGGGGCGTAACGCCATCGAGATCGCGGAGGAACTGCGCCGGCTTCAGGTGGATGAAGCCTGGATCCACGAGATCGTCCGCCGCAAGATCCTGTTCGAGCAGGATGCGTTCACGAAGCTCTGCCTTTCCAAGCCCGAGCAGGTGAAGAAGGAGCTGATCGGCCAGATCAGTGCCGTGCTCGGTCCGGACTACGATGTCGAAAAGCACTTTACGCCGAGCTATCGGCCGTGGCGCCAGCGCATCGCCTTCGTGCCTGATGCCGATCTGTTCAAGGGCATCGCCAGCGGCAAGGCCTCCGTGGTCACCGACGAGATCGAGTGCTTTGTCGAGAACGGTATTCAGCTCAAATCCGGCAAGCTGCTCGAGGCCGATGTCATCGTCACCGCGACCGGCTTCAATCTCTCTGCGCTCGGCGATATCGCCTTCGAGATCGACGGCAATCCGCTCGCGTTCGGCGACACCGTCACCTATCGCGGCATGATGTTCACGGGCGTGCCGAACATGGTCTGGGTGTTCGGCTATTTCCGTGCGAGCTGGACGCTTCGCGTCGACCTTGTTGCGGATTTCGTCTGCCGCCTGCTCGGCCACATGAAGGCGAAAGGCGCAAAGAAGGTCGAGGTCAAGCTGCGGCCTGAAGATCACAACATGCCGATCCTGCCCTGGATCGATCCGGAGAACTTCAACCCCGGCTACATCATGCGCAACATGGACCTCTTGCCCAAGCGCGGCGACAAGCCGGAATGGCAGCACAGTCAGGATTATTGGACCGAGAAGGACGAGATCCCGAGGACCGATCTCGATGACGCGGCGTTTGTGTACGGGTAACGGCTTCCGGCCGCCCGATCATCTCTCAATCGTCATGGCGAGGGCGTGGGCGTATGCTTCCGGTGTGAATGGCCGTACACACGATCGGCCATTCTGACGCACCGTCGCATGCGCCGATTGAGAGCCGAACGTGTCAAAACGTGGCGCGGTTGCAACAACGTGTGTCGAATCTGCCTGAGTTGCAGCCTTACGGGCGGATTCTGGGCCGCCCGTAGTTCTACTGACCATTCCCATGATCTAGGTTCCGGGGCTGGCGCCGCTAGGAGCGCCAAGGGTCAGGGGGCAAGCGTTGCGGGCTGGGGTGCCATTGAGGGGGCAGAATTGCCCGCGCCGGATCGTCGCCGCGGTTCGCGCGGCCGTCTGGCTTGGCTTTGCCTTGAGCGTGGCCGCGACGACGAGCCCCGCAGCCGCGCAGCAATTCTTCAACGGATCGCAGACCACGCCCAACGGCGCCGTCAACGGCGGAGGCGGCGTTTGGGAAACGACCACGACGAACTGGACGAACGATCCCGGGACGACGAGTTCGGTCTACGATCCATCCGTGGCGACCAGCACAGTGTTTGGCGCCTCCGCCACATCGACACCGGCCACCGGCGGTACGGTGACGGTCGCGCCAACCGGCGTCCAGCTTACCGGCGCCCTGACGTTCACCAACACCGGCGATCATTCGATTTATACAATCCAGGGTGGGGACCTCAGGCTGGCGGTGGGCGGGACGATCATCAATGTGGGCGACGTCACCGGCACGTCGGCTCCCTCGGCGGTGATTGCCTCAAACATCGTCGGCGGCGGCGGGATGTCCCTATTCGGTTCCGGCACGCTCGCTCTGACGGGAACGAATGCCGTCTCTGTCACCATATGCTCGTGCGCGACGCTGCAACTCGGTGATCTCACCCATACCGCTGGCCTTACTGGATCGGTCGTCAACGAAGGCTATTTCAACGTCGTCAATGCCAACACGTCAGGGATATCCACGATCCGGAATGACGGCAGCAGCTTCGGCCCGGCCACCACCACCTTCCTCAATAGCACGGGCGCAAGCTCGATCACGATCACCAACATCAACGGTGGCGAAACGTTCTTCGGCACGTTTCGCGGAACCGACACCGCAACGGCCGCCAACGCGACGATTTTGAACAACACGGGAGCTACGATCTTCTTTGCGCGGACCACGGCAGGATCTGCAACGATCACCAACGAGAGCGGCGGCGGAATCGAATTTCTCGAACACAGCAGCGCGGGCAGCGCCAAGATCACCAACCGCACGGGCGCCGTGACGATCTTCAGCGATTCAACCACGGCGGCCGACGCCAGCATCACCAATAGATCGGGTGGCTCGACGGTCTTTGGCGGCAACGCGACCGCCGGAAACGCCACCATCACGACACTCAACGGCGGCACGACGCAGTTTTTCGTTGCCGCAACGGGCGGCAACGCGCAATTCATCACGAATGGGACCGGCATTGTCGATTTTTCCGGCAGCACCGGTCCGAACGGCGACGGGCGCGTGAGCGCCGGATCGATTGCAGGCTCCGGCACCTACGTGATCGGTATCGGTAATACGCTTGTGGTCGGCAGCAACAATCTGTCGACCGAAGTGAGCGGCGTCATCGCCGATTCCTGCGGCTGTGGCCCGGGGCCTGGCTCTCTCGAGAAGGTCGGCACCGGAACGCTGGTTCTCTCCGGCACGAATACCTACACCGGCACGACGACCATCAATGGCGGCAGCCTGCGCGTGGATGGCAGCATCTCGCAGTCGAGCCTGACCACGGTGAATGCGGGCGCTGCGCTCTATGGCGCCGGCATAATCGGCAACACTGTCATCACCAATGGCGGCATTTACGCCCCGGGTAACGGTAGTCCGGGCTCAAGCATGCGGGTTCAGGGCGATCTCAGCTTTCAGCCCGGCTCGGTCTATGCCGTGCAGGTCGGCAGCGGCTCCAGCACCAGTCACGCGCTCGTCAGCGGCAATGTCGCGCTGAACGGGACGGTCGGTATTTCGCTGTCTGCCGGCAGCATGGTGATGAAGCACTACGCGATCATGGACTTCTCGGGCATCGCCACCGGAAATTTTGCCGGCGTTGCCGCGCCGGGCGGACTGATCGGCACGACGAGCGTCGGCTCGAGCCAGGTCTTTCTCGATTTCACGCTGGACTATGGTGCGAAATACGCGCTCAACGTCAACCAGCAGAACGTGGCGACGACGCTTCAGAACTTTTTCAACGCCAATGGCGTCCTGCCGGCTGAGTTCGCGGGCCTCGGTCCCGCCGGCCTGTCGCAGGCCTCGGGTGAATCGGCAACGGGATCGCAGCAGACGACATTCAACGCGATGAACCTGTTCATGAGCCTGTTGACCGATGTGTTCGGCGCAGGGCGCAGCGGTCCTCCGGGTGCGGCCCCTTACGCCGACGAGACCCGCGCGAATGCCTACGCCGCCTCCGCCAGGCGGCCCAGCGACGCGTTTGCCTCGATTGATCGCAAGGCGGCGCCGCCGACATTCGAGCAGCGTTGGGACGTCTGGGCGGCCGGCTTCGGCGGCTCGCAGACCACCGACGGCCACGCGGCACTCGGCTCGAGCACCACCACCAGCAGCGTCTACGGCACGGCGGTCGGTCTGGACTATCGCTTCTCGCCCTCGACAATCGCAGGCTTTGCGCTCGCCGGCGGCGCTACCGGTTTCGGCGTCAATGGTCTCGGCTGGGGCCACTCCGACCTGTTCCAGGCCGGCGCCTTCGTTCGTCACAACGCCGGCCCCGCTTACCTCACGGCCGCGCTGGCCTACGGCTGGCAGGATGTCACCACCAACCGCATCGTCACGGCGGCCGGCACCGATCAGCTGCGTGCCCGGTTCAACGCCAACGCCGTCTCGGGACGTCTCGAAGGCGGTTATCGCCAGGCGACGCCGTGGATCGGCCTGACACCCTATGCCGCGCTGCAGGCCACTTTGTTCAGCCTGCCGAGCTATCAGGAATTCGCCGTGGTCGGCAACAACACGTTCGCGCTCAACTATGCCGCCAAGGACGTGACCAGCACCCGGACCGAGCTCGGCTTGCGCGCCGACAAATCCTTTGCCGCGGCCGGCGGCGTGGTGACGCTGCGCGGTCGCGCGGCCTGGGCGCATGATTTCAATCCGGATCGCATGGTCGGTGCGGTGTTCCAGACGCTGCCGGGCTCGGCCTTCGTCGTGAACGGCGCCGCGCTGGCGCGCGATTCCGCGCTCACGACCGCGTCGGTGCAAATGAACTGGATGAACGGCTGGTCCGCCGCGGCAACCTTCGAGGGCGAATTCTCGAACGTCACGCGCTCCTACGCGGGCAAGGGCGTCGTGCGCTACACCTGGTAAATTCTACCGCTTGGGGTGCGGCGGCTTGCGTGGCGGGCGAGGGGCGGCCACGGGCGTTGGTATTCCGCTCATCTTGTTGGCGGCTTCGCTGACGTCGAGCAGGGAGCGGCGGGTGTCCTCGAGGAAGCTCGCCGATTTCTTCTTCATGGTGTCGGCGAGCTCGTGCAGCGCCTTCACCTTCTCGAACAGCTCGTCGGTCTTGCCGTCGATGAAGCCGGGCACCACGCCCTCGATTTTCGTGACCGCCTTGTCGAAACCCGCAAACGCATTGTCGACCTTGAGCATCACCGTGTCGATCTCCTCGCCCTTGCCCCTGAGGCTGGCGGTGTAGTCTTCGAACGTGCGGAGGCCCTCCTTGATTGCCGGCGCGTTGCTGACGATCGAGCGATCGACGCTATGCAGCGTATCGACGATGGATTCGGCGTCGCTGAGATCGGCGGTGAGCACGGGAATGCCGTCCGAGTCCAGCGGCACCGGGGGTGCGGACGGAGCGCCGCCGATCAGCGAGACCGCGGCGACACCGGTGAGCCCCTGGAACTCGATGCCGGCCACCGTGTCCTTGCGGATCGGCGCGGTGTTGTCGAGCAACACCAGCGCCACGACCTTGCGCGGATTCTCCAGCTTGATCGACAGAATCTGGCCGGCGGGAACGCCGTCGAAATTGACCGGGCCGCCGCGGCGCAGGCCGCTCGCCGAGCCGCCTTCGAACACGACGCGCAACTGGCTGCGGCTCTGGATAGTGCGCCATTTCTGCATGCCGAGCACGCCGCCGAACGCCACGGCGATCACCGTCAGCGTCGTCGTTCCAATCACCAGATTGCTCGCGCGTGCCATAAGGTCGAGTTTACGGTCAATGCCTGAAAGTTGGAAGGAGGCAGTAATGGTACGTAGGGCGGGTTAGCGAAGCGTAACCCGCCGCTTGACGCCGGCATTCGTGCAAATTGGCGAGTTACGCTGCGCTAATCCGCCCTAGACGACATCAATGCTTGGCCGCGCGTTTTGCCGCAGCATTGTTCAACACGATCAGCGCGTCGACGGCGACACCGGTCTTGGTGTTGATCAGGAACGGATTGACGTCGATCGAGGCGATCCGGTCGCCGGCATCCGCGATCAGATTGGAGAGCCCGACCAGCGCCTTCACGGCGGAGACCTCGTGCAACGCCGGCTTGCCGCGATAGCCGCGCATCTTGATACCCGCCTTGGTGCGGCCGATCAGCAGCCGCGCCTCGGCCTCGTCCAGCGGCGCGCCTGATAGCGCCACGTCCTTCATCAGCTCGATATCGACGCCGCCGGTGCCGAACAGCACGACCGGCCCCATCTCGGCATCGAGCGAGGCGCCGACCACGAGCTCGAGGTCGGCCTTCACCTGCTGTGCGATCAGGATGCCGTCGAGCTTCGGCTTGCCCTTCAACCTGGCCACCCGTGCGGTGATGTCGGCAAAGGCCTTCTTCACCTCTGCAGCGGTGGTGAGGTTCAGCACCACGCCGCCGATATCGGATTTGTGCAGGATTTCGGCGCTGACGACCTTGGCCACCACGGGAAAGCCGATCTGCTTGGCGATCTTCACGGCTTCTGCCGCCGTCTGCGCGATTCCCTCCTTCGAAATCGGGATGCCATAGGCCTTCAGCAGTTTCTTCGAGGCGACCTCGTCGAGCGCGGCGCCGCTCGCCGATTTCAGCGCCTTCTCCAGCACCGCGCGCGCGGCTGGCTTGGAGCTCGAGACGATGTCGGGTACCTCCTTCCGCAGCTTCGCATAGGCGAGCAGCGATTTGATGGCCGTCACGGCACGGTCCATGCCCTGCATCACCGCCAGATGCGGCAGCGACTTGCGCAGGCCCTTGGTGAATTCGGTAAAGCCGATCGACATCGCGCTGATGTAGATCACGGGTTTCGAGGCCCGGCTCGCCATCTCGTTGACCATCCGCAAATTGCGCTCGCGCTGCTCGTGCGGCGCTTTGGGCAACTCGGAATCGATGATGACGATGTCGATATCGGGATCGTCGATCATCAGCTTGATCGACTTCATGTAGACGGAGGGATCGACCACCGCGGCAAAGCCGGCGTCGAGCGGATTGCCGACGATCGAGCCCGGTCCGAGCATGTTGGCCAGCTCGCTGCTGACATGCGGGCTCAGCGGAGCGAAGTTCAGGCCTTGTGCATAGAAGGCGTCGATCAGCATGCCGCGCTTGCCGCCGGACAGCGTCACCGCCGCGAGCCGGTCGCCCTTGGGCACGGTGGCGTGGACGAAGCATTCGGTGGTCTCGATCAGTTCGTCGAGCCCGCTGACGCGGATGACGCCTTCGCGGGTCGCGATGGCATCGAACGTCTCGATCGAGCCTGCCAGCGCGCCGGTGTGCGCCATCGCCGCGGCGCGGCCGCCTTCCGATGATCCGAGCTTGAGCGCGATCACCGGTTTGCTCGCCGCACGCGCCGCCTTGCAGGCGTCGCGAAACGCCTTGGTGTTGCGCACGCCTTCGAGATAGACCACGATCACCCTGATGCTGGGATCCTCGGCGAAATAGCGCATCAGGTCCGGCGTCTCGAGCCCGGTCTCGTTGCCTGTCGTCACCATGTAGCCGACGCCCACGCCACGATCCTCCAGCGCTTGCCGGATCGCCATCACGATGGCGCCGGATTGGCCGGCGATCGCCACCGCGCCCTGTTCCATGGTGACGATGCGGTCGTCGATGTTTGTGAAGAGCTTTTCGCCGGCGCTCAAATTGCCGAGACAATTCGGGCCGGTGACGGCGAGTCCCGTCTCGCGCGCCGCCTTCTGCAGCTCTGCGGCCAGCTTCTGGCTCTCCTCGTCCTGCAATTCGCTGAAGCCGGAGGTGACAATGGTGGCCGATCGCGCCCCGGCGGCAGCGGCGTCGCGGATCACCTGTACGGCAAAGCGCGCGGGCACCAGCACCAACACGTGATCAGGCTTTTCGGGAAGGCTCGCAAAATCCTTGTAGCACGGCACGCCCCAGATCGTGTCGCGCTTGGCATTGACAGGATAGAGCCCGCCCTCGTAGCCGTATTTGACCAGATTGTTCCAGATGCGCTCGGCGTAATTGCCGGGCTTGTCGGTCGCGCCCACCAGCACGATGTTGCGGGGATGCAGCATGGCATGGATGCGCTTGACGATGTCGCTGGCATCGGGTGAAGGCGACCACGGACGGGCAGGAACCGATGCAGCAGAGACCTGAGCTTCCATGGCGTGACCTCACCTGTTGTTCTTCTTGACGGCGCGTTCCTCTGTTCTATGGCGAGTTCTTCTCAGTGGCAACCAACTGGTATGCCGCAAGATGGAATGAGCGATGTGTCGCTCTTATTGATTCTCTCCAATCAGAACGCCATGCAGGATGTAGCGCTCGGGCCCTGATGTGACGGCATCGAACGGCCAACAGGTCGAGAGCACTAGTTCAAAATCCCGTGTCGCGGGATCGATGCCGGTTGCATCGAAACGGACCACAGCCGAGGAATCCGCGCGATAGAGGAAATGTTTGCCGTCGCGGCGCGTGATCTCGATGACGTCACCGACCGAAACATTCCGCAGGAAGCGGAAATGCGTGTCGCGATGTGCGGCATATACGGCAACGCCCCGTTCGCCTGGAGCGGCCGTCCGCTCGACATGGCCGGGTCCGAAAGCAAGCGCCTGACCGCTCGTGCCCTCCAGCACGATAGCGCTTGCGCCGATCCGCTTCACCTCGATCCGGGCGACCGGCCAGGTGTCGGCCCATGACCACGGCTTGACCGTCTCGCCGGTCGCCACGCTCCGCTCGAACGCGCGCTCCAGCAGTACCTGCGCGAGCCAGGCTTTGGCGTGGATATAGGCGCCGTCGCCGAACAGGATCATTCCAAAGAGCGCGACGACCAGAGGCGAAATGAAGCGGGACATGGCAATCTTCCTCGTCATTGCGAGCGGAGCGAAGCAATCCAGGCTGTCTCCCTGGTGGCAGTCTGGATTGCTTCGTCGTCTCGCTCCTCGCAATGACAGGAAAAAAGGCGCGCGCGGCCGTTGGTTTCGGGACGGGCAGCCGCGCGCGCCAAGCAAGAGGAGTTCGGGGTGCTCCTCTCTCAAGCGGCGCCAGTGAGCAAGGTCCGACGCCGGTTGAACACGAACAGGATCAGGGCGAGTGCAATCATGACCAGTCCTGCGATCATCTTGAGCTCGGCCGAGGTCCCGGTCTTGGGCAGGCGGATCGCGTCTGGTGTGACGGGAGCCGACCGCCTTGCCGCGGGCTGGCCCGCATCGGCGCGGCGTTCGCGCAGTTGGGTCGGCGTCAGCTGCGGCCGTTCGCCGAACACTTTTTCGAAATCCCAGCCGGCCGGCAGATTGATCGGCAGCTCGCTGAGCTTGAGCGGCGCGCCTTCGGGACGGCTGGGGGTCTTGTCGACCGCGACGAGACTGGTCAGCCGCGTGACGATCTGATGGTCGAGCGCCAGCGCAAGGATGGTCTTGTCGGTATCCTCCGGCGTCATCTCGCGGAGCGTCCGCGCCACCTCGGCGTCGCCGATCTTGCGCCTCGCCCAGAGCTTGGACAGGCCCTTGCCCTGAGCGGCGTTCTGCAGCGGCAGCGTCACCGACCACGGGCGGTCGCCGACACGACCCTTGATCTCCAATGAGCCCGCGAGCTTGTCCAGCTTCGCCGCCAGCACCAGCGGCTCGTCGCGATAGACATCGGGAATGATCGTGGGCGTGACGTCGGCCTTTGCCTCGGAGAACCTTGCGGTGAGGCCGGTCACGGCAGGATTCTCGAGCTTGGCGAACAGGCCGCGCATGCGCTCCTCGACCTGCTCGACGGAGCCGATATGGGTGAAGGCACCGCGGCCGAGCTCGGCGGCGCGCGTCATCAGATAGGTGTTGGGCGCGGAGCCGATGCCGACCATGAAGATGCGCGAGCGGCCGCGCATCGCGGTGATGGTCTCGAACAATTGCTGCTCGTTGCCGATCGCCCCGTCGGTCAGGAACACGATCTGCCGGACCATGTTGGTGTCGCCGAGCTTGTCGGTCAGCGCCGCACGCATCGCCGGCACCATCTCGGTGCCGCCGCGAGCCTGCAATGCGCTGACGAACGAGGTCGCTTCGCCGAGATGCGCGTTATCTGCGGGAACGGAGGTCGGAAACAACACGTCCATGGTGTCGTCGAAACGGATCACGTTGAAGCGGTCGTTCGGCTTGAGGCGGCCGAGCGCATAGAGCAGGCTTGCCTTGGCCTGCTCGATCGAGGTGCCGCCCATCGAACCGGAATTGTCGATCACGAACACGACTTCGCGCGGCAACGGCTTCTGCGTGGCTTGCTCGGCGGCCGGCGGCGTGACGAAGGCGAGCAGGTAGTCGGCATTGCCGACATGCTCACGGAACAGGCCGACCGACGGCGCCTGTTGGGCGGCCGGCTTCCAGGTCAGTTCGAAGTCGCGGTCGGCGGGCACCGCGCCCTCGGCGAGCGTGATCACGCGCGTTGCGTTATCCGGGCTCTCGATCTTGACCTTGTGGTGCTGGCTCTTGACCTCGCCGAGTGCGAAACCGGCGTTCAGGTGCACGGTGATGCTGGTCGGATTGACCGGCGCATTCCTGGCGGGATCGAGAACGGGCGGCGAGATGCGGTCACGGTCCGGCACCGGGTCTGATGTGGTCGCGCCCCAGCCGGTGCCGTCCTTGCGGAAATCGGCGCTCTGCACGAGCGGGGCCGGATTGTAGCGCGGCCCGACGACAAGCGGCAGGCGCAGCGAATATTCGTTGCCGGATTGATGCACCGGCTCCTGATATTCGATCTGCACCAGCACGGTCTCCCCGGGTCCGATATTGGCAACCGAATTGGTGAAGATATTGGGCCGTTCCTGCTCGGTGAGCGCGGCCTTCTGCCCGGCGCGGCGCGCCTGCTCGTAGATCACGCGGGCCTTCTGACGCTCCTTGATGTCGCCGACGATGATGCGGTCGCCGACCACCATCTTCAGCGTGTCGACGGCGCCGTCACTCGCCAGCGGATAGACATAGGTTGCCTCGACCCAGTCCTTGGTCGAGTTACGGAAAGCTTGCGTGACGCGCGTGCGCAGCGTCGGGCCTGACACCGTGATGTCGACGTCGATCCCGAGCCGGACGGCTTCGGTCGTGGCACTGTCGTTCTTCAGGAGGAGGGTGCCGGACCTGACATCGCCGGGCTGGAGCAGGCTGGCCTGCTGCGTCGTCGCCGACCACGAGGTTTCGAAGCTCACCAGCAGGGCGACGAAACTGACCAGGAGCACGGCAATGCTTTGCGCCAGCAGAAACAGACCGACCTTGATCAGCCTGTCCAGCCAAAGGTGCTCGTCCGGGTGTTCGTCGCTGTCGACCGTGTCGTAAGTGTCCATTTCGCCTGCTCCCGAAAGCTGTTTGACGGCCTGAGCATCGGTCGGGAGGGCCTGATGTCGCGAGCAGAATGATCGGCAATGTTCCGCCGCGGCCGGCCTGAGCGGGCCGCCATGGTGGCGGTCCTGTCCGGTTTTGTGCTGACTTGTCCGCCCTGCTAGACTGACGCCAGTGGAGCAGGATTACCGATGCAGACGCCGGATAAACTTAACGACGGGCAGCTTTCGGACGAGCAGAGCCGCGAGGTCGCGGACACCATCCGCGAAGAAATCGCGAGGCGTCGGATCTCGCGCCAGGCGCTGGCCGAGCAGGCCAAGCTCAGCCTGTCGACGCTGGAGAAGGCGCTCGGCGGTCGCCGTCCGTTCACGCTGGCCACCACGGTCCGGCTGGAGCAGGCGCTGGGCGTCTCCTTGCGCAAGAGCGCCGCTGCACCGTCGCCCACGGCCGGTAGCGATGTCGCACCCGACAGCCTCGGCGCATATTCGCATCGCGCCGTCACCTGGCTCGAAGGCGTCTTCGTGACGCTGCGGCCTTCATTCGGGGACAAGGATGCGATCTTCGCCTACCGCACCGAGATCGTCTGGGAGCCGAACGTCTCCTCCCTGGTGTTTCGTGAGGGCGAGCGCACCGATGCGGCCTACGAGCATACCGGAGAGGTTGCGGTGCCGCACCAGTCCGGCTTCATCTATCTCGTCATCAACAAGCACGGCCAGCATCGCGTCATCACGGTGTCGCGGCCGACGGTGGCCGGCGAGATGTACGGCATCATCTCGACCCTGCGCGCCGGTCCGGGGTCGCAGCTCACGCCCGTTGCGGCGCCGATCGCCTACGTGCCGCTCAGAAACGTGGCAAAGCCGTCTTGGGGACGGGTCGGGCCCGATGATGCCAATCATCCGCTTTATCGCGATCATCTGCGTCGCACGGTCGACGAGTCTTTTGCGCTGTTCCTGCCCGTCAGTGCGCCTTTGCAGGCGGAGCAAAAGAAATAGCGGCCTTGCGGCCGCTATCTCGCGCGTCCTGGCATCCCGTCCGAGCTAGCCGCTCGGCTCGGCGCTGATGATGGGGCCGAACAGCTCCCACTGGCCGTTCTTGAACCGCCACATCTTGAGCTGCTCGATCGGCGCGAAGTCGGTGGCCGAGGTGTTGATCGTGATCCCCGGGATCAGCGTATCGGGCGTAAAATCCTTCAGGCTGGCGGCCTGCTTCATCACGTTCTCGCGCGTGAGATTGTCACCCGCCTGCTTCAGCACCTGCACCATGGTCTGGGCCGCGGCGTAACCATAGACCAGATTGGCGTCGGAAATGTTAGCGCCAGGCATGTACTTCTCGATGAAGGCCATGAACTTCTTCATGCCGGCATCGTCCTTCCATTGCGGATCCGACGCGTCCTTGAGGTAGCCGGCCGAGAGCACGCCTTCGGACGCCTCGAGCCCGGCCGGCTTCATCACCGCGCCGATCGACACCGAGACGTCGGTCATCAGATGCATCGGCTTCCAGTTGAGCTCGGCGATCTTCTTGATCGCCTGCGCCGCGAATTTCGGAGTTGAAACGTTGACGAAGACATCGGCGCCGGTGTCCTTGAGCTTGACGATATGGGCGTCGATCGACGGCTCCGACGTCTCGTAGCTTTCCTCCGCCACGATCAGCTTCGAGGCCTTGTCGCCGAACACGTCCTTGATGCCGGCAAGATAGTCTTTGCCGAAATCGTCGTTGGCGTAGAAGATGGCGACCTTCGCGTCCGGCCTTTCCTTCAGGATGTATTTCGCGAAGATCCGCGCTTCGACCCGGTAGCTGGGCTGGAAGCCCATGGTCCAGGGGAAGTTCTTCGGGTCGTTCCATTTGCTGGCGCCGGTGGCGAGGAAGAGCTGCGGCACCTTCTTGGCATTGTGGTACTTCTGCACGGCGGTCTGGGTCGGCGTGCCCAGTGCGTTGAACACCAGGAAGACCTCGTCGCTCTCGATCAGCTTGCGGACCTGCTCCACCGTCTTCGGCGGCGAATAGCCGTCGTCGTAAGAGATAAAGTTGATCTTGCGGCCGTTGATGCCGCCCTGGTCGTTGATCATCTTGAAATAGGCTTCTTCGGTCTTGCCGATGATGCCGTAGGCGGACGCCGGGCCGGAATAGGCCTCGACATTGCCGATCTTGATCTCGGTGTCGGTAACGCCGGTGTCGTAGGCCTTTTGTGCGTTGGCGGCTTGGGCCGAAAGCAACGTCACGGCCGCCGCCGCGGCGAGCAGGGAGAGTTTCTTGTTCTTCATGGAAATTCCTTGGGTTTCTTGCTGGGTTTCTTGTGGGATGGAGCAGGCACTTCAAAATAAAAAGCGCCCGCGAGACGGACGCTTTTGATCAAACGGCAGCGAATTTCTTGTCGAAGCTGCGTGGGCGGAAGAATGAGAAGGCGCGAGATTTGGACACCCCGCATAGCTCAATCGGCGTTCGCTCGCGAGGTCGATGGCCGCGACCTTGCCAGGCGCGCGGCGTGCATGATGAGTGATCCAGTCGTAATAACGGACGGCCAACACTCCCTCCCTCGGCGGTCTTGCGCCGCCTGAATTTTATTGCTGTGCACCATCCCGGCATGGCCCTGGGAGGCCAGCCGGAGTTTGTGCAGCACTTTTTTGATTTGGAGTTGGCCCGCGAGGAGGGAAAATCGTCTTGCGTTGAGTTGCTGGATCGCGCGGCTGGTGCCGAGCGGCTCCCGGCCCAGCCACTCGGCGCAAGCGAGCCGCCGGTGTTCCAGCCATGGTGGAACGAGACGAGTCGTCGAAGGCGAAAGTGCAATGAAGAGCCCGTTCTATACCGCCGAGCACGACGCCTTTCGCGACGTCATGCGCCGCTTCGTCGACAAGGAGATTGCCCCGTTCGTCCATGAGTGGGACGAAGCCGGCGAATTTCCCCGCGTCCTCTATCGCAAGGCGGCCGAGATCGGATTGCTGGGGCTCGGCTTCCCCGAGGAATATGGCGGGATCGCCGCCGACCAGTTCATGAAGATCGTGGCGAGCCAGGAGCTGGCGCGCGCCGGAGCCGGCGGCGTCAGTGCCAGCCTGATGAGCCACACCATCGGCTCGCCGCCGATCGCGCGCGCCGCGCGGCCGGAGGTGAAGGCGCGCGTGCTGCCGCAGGTCCTGTCGGGCGAGAAGATCTCTGCGCTTGCGATCACCGAGCCGAGCGGTGGCTCCGATGTCGCGAACCTGCGCACAAGGGCGCAGCGCGACGGCAATCACTACGTCGTGAGCGGCGAAAAGACCTTCATTACCTCAGGCGTGCGCGCCGATTATCTGACCGTTGCGGTGCGTACCGGCGGCGAGGGGGCCGGCGGCGTCAGCCTGCTGCTGATCGAGGGCGATACGCCCGGCCTGTCGCGCACCAAGTTGAAGAAGATGGGTTGGTGGGCCTCCGACACCGCGACGCTGCATTTCGATGACTGCCGGGTGCCGGCCGAAAATTTGATCGGCGAAGAGGGTCAGGGCTTCAAGATCATCATGCAGAACTTCAACAGCGAGCGGATGGGCATGGCCGCGAGCTGCACCGCCTTTGCCCGGGTCTGTCTCGATGAAGCCGTCGCTTACGCCAAGGAGCGCAAGACGTTCGGCAAGCCGCTCGCGCAGCATCAGGTCATCAGGCACAAGATCGTCGACATGGCGCAGAAGGTCGCAGCCTCGCAGGCGATGCTGGAAATGCTGGCCTGGCGGCTGGAGCAGGGCGAGAGCCCTGTCGCCGAAATCTGCATGATGAAGAACCAGGCGACGCAGACCATGGCGTTCTGCGCCTCGGAAGCGGTGCAGATCTTCGGCGGCGCCGGCTTCATGCGCGGCATCAAGGCCGAACGCATCTACCGCGAGGTCAAGGTCAACGCCATCGGCGGCGGCACCGAGGAGATCATGAAGGATCTGGCGTCGAGGCAGATGGGATTGTGAATACTATCTCCTCGCGTCATTCCGGGGCGCGAGCGAAGCGGAGCGAGCCCGGAATCCATACTCACGATGGTGGTTATGGATTCCGGGCCCGCGCCAAGAGGCGCGTCCCGGAATGACGAGGCTGAGAAGAATGCTATTCACCGCCGACCACGACGACATCCGCCGTTCCCTGCAAAAGTTCATCGCGAACGAGATCAACCCTCACGTCGATGAATGGGAGAAGGCCGACATCTTCCCGGCGCATGAGCTGTTCAAGAAGATGGGCAGTCTCGGCTTTCTCGGCCTGAACAAGCCGGTCGCGTTCGGTGGCTCAGGCCTCGACTATTCCTATGCGCTGATGATGGCGGAAGAGCTGGGGGCCATCACCTGCGGCGGCGTGCCGATGGCGATCGGGGTGCAGACCGACATGGCGACGCCGGCACTTGCGCGATTCGGTTCGGACGAGGTGCGGCGCGAGTTTCTGGGGCCCTCGATTTCGGGTGACTATGTCGCCTGCATCGGCGTCTCCGAGCCTGGCGCAGGCTCCGATGTTGCCTCGATCAAGACCAATGCCCGCTCCGACGGCGATGACTATCTCATTACCGGCGGCAAGATGTGGATCACCAACGGTACGCAAGCCGACTGGATCTGCCTGCTCGCCAACACGGGCGACGGTCCGGTTCACCGCAACAAATCGCTGATCTGCGTGCCCATGAAGAGCAAGGGCGTCACGGTCGCCCGCAAGCTCGACAAGATGGGCATGCGCTCGTCCGATACGGCGCAGATCTTCTTCGACAACGTCCGGGTGCCCAAACGCAATCGGATCGGCGAAGAGGGCAAGGGCTTCACCTACCAGATGATCCAGTTCCAGGAGGAGCGGCTCTGGGGCGCCGCGGCCTGTCTCAAGGCGCACGAATACATCATCGACGAGACCATCGAATACACCCGCAACCGCAAGGCGTTCGGCCAGAGCATCCTCGACAACCAGGTCGTGCACTTCAAGCTCGCGGAGATGCAGACCGAGGTCGAGCTGCTGCGCGCGCTGATCTATCGCGCGGCCGAGCAGCTGGTCGCTGGCGAGGACGTGACAAAACTTGCGACCATGGCCAAGCTGAAGGCCGGCCGGCTCGGCCGCGAGCTCACCGACGCCTGCTTGCAATATTGGGGCGGAATGGGCTTTACCAACGAGACGCCGGTCAGCCGCGCCTATCGCGACAGCCGTCTGACCTCGATCGGTGGGGGCGCCGACGAGGTCATGCTGATGGTTCTGTGCAAGATGATGGGGACGCTGCCTGGGAGTAGAGGAAAGGCTTCATGATCACGCTCTATCATTGCGACGCCGCGCGCTCGTTTCGTCCGCTCTGGATGCTGGAGGAGATGGGGCTGCCTTACGAGCTGAAGATGCTGCCGTTCCCGCCGCGCGTCTTCGCCAAGGATTATCTGGCGCTCAATCCGCTCGGCACGATTCCATATCTGATCGACGGCGAGACCGGGATGACGGAGTCATCAGGCATCTGTCACTATCTCGGCGTCGTCTACGGGCCGACGCCGCTGATGGTCGGCCCCGAGGATCCCGCCTATGGCGCCTTCCTGAACTGGATGTATTTCAGCGATGCCACGTTAACCTTTCCGCAAACGCTGGTGCTCCGCTACACCCAGCTCGAGCCGGAGGAGCGGCGCAATCCGCAGGTCGCCACCGATTATGCCAAGTGGTTTCTGGGGCGACTGCGCGCGGTCGAGGCAGCGACCGCCAATGCCGAAACCTTGTGCGCCGGCCGTTTCACCGCCGCTGACATCGTCATCGGCTATGCGTTGCGTCTCGCAGGCAGCATCGGTCTCGCCAAGGATTTTGGTCCAAATGTCGCAGCCTATTGGGCGCGCTTGCAGCAGCGCGACGGATTCAAGCGTGCGGTTGCTGCGGAGCAAAAGGCCGGCCTCGAGCAAAATGTTGCACCACGCGTGAGGGCGTAAGGGATGCTGTCATTCCGGGGCGCGCAATTGCGCGAATCGGGATTCTCGCGCAGCCAAATCGAGGTTCCGGGTTCGGTTCAATCGACCGCCCGGGAGCGATGGCGCCTGTTTCCATGACAGCGCTATCCCGTCGTGACAGCGCCCAAATTTCCGCTAAGGTGACCTCCGTCCGCAGCGGCCAGAGAGCCGCGCGAGGAGGAGCCCAATGGAATATCACGGTCGCGAATCCGACCATCTGATGCTGATCACACCAGAGCGGGTCTTCTATGCCGGCCTGCTTGGCCGCCCCCGCAAGCGAACCCCCGGCTGCTGCCACGTCTATGTCGCGGTAAAGGGCGATCTGCACCTGACGATCGACGATGTCCTCGCCACCGGCGAGCTGTTCGTCACCCTGCCGAACCAGCGGCATTCCATCGCCAGCGAATATCGCACCGTCATCAGCGTGACGCTCGAGCCCGAAAGCATGCCGGATGGGGTGCTGGAGACCTTGGCCGAGCGGCTGACCGGCCCCGACCGGGCCGCCCATGCCCGCAAGATCCTCGCCGCCTACGCATTGCTGCGTCAGCGGCGCTATGGCGACATCACCACCGCCGAATTCGACGAGATGTGCTTTGGCGAGGCGCTGCCGCGCCGCGTGCTCGACCCGCGCGTGATGCGCGCCGTCGCCCGCATCGGGCGCTTCTCCGGCGAGCCGGTGACGGCGGATACCTGCGCGGCGGAAGCAGGCCTCTCGGCGTCGCGCTTCCTGCATCTGTTCAAGGAGGAGACCGGCATCTCGTTCCGCTCCTTCCGCGCCTGGAAGCGCGCGCGGCATCTGCTGCACTTCGCAAACCAGGATCTCAACCTCGCCCATCTCGCGCAGGACATCGGCTATCCCGACAGCACCCATTTCAGCCACTCGATCCGCCGCTTCTACGGATTGAAGCCGCGCGCGATCTTCGTCGGCTCGCGCGATCTGGCGATCTATCGCAGCACCGAGACGGTGAGGATGGCGGAAGCGGGTTGATACCGCTCTCGTAGGGTGGGCAAAGCGAAGCGTGCCCACCACATCTCTCGATCAGTGACATATGGCGGGCACGGCGCAACAGCGCCTTTGCCCACCCTACGAAAGCTCGCCTTTTTCCCAGCTTCTCCGCGCAAGAAGCCGCATGCCCCGCATCACATGATCCCAAGCGTTGAATTCTCAACGTGCGAGATAATTTTGGCATGAGCGACAAGGCCGTCATCACCTGCGCGCTGAACGGCGTGCTCACCGACCCGAAGCAGCACAACGTGCCCGTGACCCCCGAGCAGATGGCGCGCGAGGCCAAGGCTGCGTTCGATGCCGGCGCATCCATCATGCACATCCATCTGCGGCAGCAGGCGCCGAACAAGGGGCACCTGCCGTCCTGGGACGTCGCTGTGTCAAAGGAGATCCAGCAGGCGATCCGCGAAGCCTGCCCCGGCGTGATCATCAACCACACCTCGGGCGTGTCAGGGCCGAACTACTCCGGCGCGCTCGATTGCATCCGCGAGACCAGGCCGGAGATCGCTGCCTGCAATGCCGGCTCGCTGAATTATCTGAAGGTGAAGGCCGACAACACCTGGGCATGGCCCCCGATGATGTTCGACAACGCGGTCGAGAAAGTGAAGGACTATCTCGACGTCATGAACGAAGTCGGCACAATCCCCGAGTTCGAATGTTTCGACGTCGGCATCGTCCGCTGCGTCGGCATGTACACCCAAGTCGGCATGTACAGCGGCCCGCTCGAATATAATTTTGTGATGGGCGTCGCCTCCGGCATGCCGGCCGATCCCGAGCTGCTGCCGATCCTGATCAAGCTGAAGCGCCCTGAAGCGCATTGGCAGGTCACCGCGATCGGGCGCGAGGAGATCTGGCCGCTGCATCAGCGCTGCGCCGAGCTTGGCGGCCATCTCCGCACCGGGCTGGAGGACACCTTCTATCTCGCCAATGGCAAGAAGGTGACCTCGAACGGACAGCTGATCGAGGCCATCGCCGCCTGCGCAAGGCGAGCAGGCCGCGAGATCGCGAGCCCGGCCGAGGCGCGGAAGATCTTTGGGACGAACAGGTAGTCACACGTCGTCATTCCGGGACGGCCAAAGGGCAAGGCCCGGAATCCATAACCACGATCGGGAGTATGGATTCCGGGCTCGCGCTCCGCGCGCCCCGGAATGACGGGCAGGAGCACTAATGTCTGCTATCGAAAACACCATCTCCCCCAGCGGCGTCAGCTATCAGGCCAATCGCGACGGCATGCTCGGCCTGATCGGCCGCATGCGCGCGCTGGAAGAACGCACGCGTGTCGCTTCCGCCGCGGCAAAGGATCGTTTCCACAAGCGCGGGCAGCTGCTGCCGCGCGAGCGCGTCGCGCTGGTGCTAGATCCCGGCGCGCCCTTCATCGAGCTGTCGACCCTCGCCGGCTATATGTTCGACGTCCCGGATGCCGACAAGAGCGTGCCCGGCGGTGGCGTCATCGCCGGCATCGGCTTCGTCTCCGGTATCCGCTGCATGGTCAGCGCCAGCGATTCCGGTATCGATGCCGGCGCGCTGCAGCCTTTCGGCCTCGACAAGACGCTGCGCGTGCAGGAGCTCGCGCTCGAGAACAAGCTGCCCTACGTTCAACTCGTCGAAAGCGCCGGCGCCAATCTCCTGCGCTACCGCGTCGAGGATTTTGTCCGCGGCGGCAACATCTTTCGCAATCTCGCGCGGCTGTCGGCGGCGGGCCTTCCGGTCGTCACCGTCACGCACGGCTCGTCCACCGCGGGCGGGGCCTATCAGACCGGCCTCTCCGACTATATCGTGATGGTGCGCGGCCGCACCCGCGCCTTCCTCGCCGGTCCCCCACTCCTGAAGGCCGCGACCGGCGAGATCGCGACCGAGGAAGAGCTCGGTGGCGCCGAGATGCACACGCAAATCTCCGGTCTCGGCGACTATCTCGCCGAGGATGACCGCGACGCCCTGCGTATCGCGCGCGAGATCATGGCGGCGCTGCAATGGGAGCGGCCGGACCGGACGCCGTCTGACTTCAAGCCACCGCGCTACGACCAGGACGAGCTGCTCGGCATCATGCCGATGGACCACAAGCGGCCTGTCGATATGCGCCAAGTGATCGCGCGCATCATCGACGATTCCGACTTCATCGAGATGGCGCCGAACTATGGCCCGGCCACCGTCTGCGGCCACGCCCGCATCGAGGGCCAGGCGATCGGCATCATCACCAACAACGGCCCGCTCGATCCCGCCGGCGCCAACAAGGCGACGCATTTCATCCAGGCCTGCTGCCAGACCCGCACGCCGATCCTCTATCTCAACAACACCACCGGCTACATGGTCGGCAAGGCCTATGAGGAAGCCGGCATGATCAAGCACGGCTCCAAGATGATTCAGGCGGTGACCTCGGCGACGGTGCCGCAGATCACCATCTATTGCGGCGCCTCGTTCGGCGCCGGCAATTACGGCATGTGCGGCCGCGGCTTCCATCCGCGCTTCTGCTTCTCCTGGCCCAACGCCAAGACTGCGGTGATGGGCGGCGAGCAGGCGGCCGAGACGATGGCCATCGTGACGGAAGCCGCCGCGGCGCGCCGCGGCAAGCCGATCGAGAAAGACAAGTTAGAGGCCATGAAAGCGCAGATCGTCGGCGTGTTCGACGGCCAGATGGACGTGTTCTCGACCAGCGCGCGCGTGCTCGACGACGGGGTGATCGATCCGCGCGACACCCGCGCGGTGCTGTCGCAGGTGCTCGCGATCTGCCGGGAGGGCGATTCGCGCATGCCCCAGCGCATGCAGTTTTCGGTGGCCCGGCCATGAGGAACGGATCAGTGCAGCACCGGCCGTTCTTTAAAGTGTTGGTCGCCAATCGCGGCGAGATCGCGCTGCGCGTGATGCGGAGCGCGCGGCAGCTCGGCCTTGGCGTTGTCGCCGTGTATTCAGATGCCGATCGCGATGCGCTCCATGTGAAGCAGGCGGACCAGGCCGTGCGCATCGGTGAAGCCCTGCCGGCGCAATCCTATCTCAACATCCCCGCGATCATCGCCGCGGCCAAGGCGAGCGGCGCGGATGCCGTTCATCCCGGCTACGGATTCCTCGCCGAGAACGAGGACTTCGCGCAAGCCTGCAGGGATGCCGGTCTCGTCTTCATCGGCCCGTCGCCGCAGGCGATCGCAGCGATGGGCAACAAGGCCGGCGCCAAGGAGATCATGAAGAAGGCTGGGGTACCTGTCGTGCCCGGCTATCAAGGTTCCGATCAGGGTGATGAGACCATGCTCGCGGAAGCCAGCAAGATCGGTTTCCCCGTCATGATCAAGGCCGTTGCGGGGGGCGGCGGTCGCGGCATGCGGCTGGTGACCGACGCAGCGTCGTTTGCGGATGCGTTGCGTAGCGCGCGATCGGAGGCCAAGGCGGCGTTCGGCGATCCCACGGTCATTCTCGAGCGCGCCATCCAGAACCCGCGTCACATCGAAGTTCAGGTGTTCGGCGATATCAATGGCAACGCCATCCATCTCGGCGAGCGCGACTGCTCGGTGCAGCGGCGGCACCAGAAACTGATCGAGGAGGCGCCGTCGCCCGCGGTCACGCCGGAGCTGCGCGCCAGGATGGGCGAGGTCGCGGTCGCGGCGGTGAAGGCGCTGCGCTATGAGGGCGCCGGCACGCTGGAATTCCTGCTCGATGCAAGCGGCGACTTCTACTTCATGGAGATGAACACGCGCCTCCAGGTCGAGCATCCCGTCACCGAAGCGATCACCGGGCTCGATCTCGTCGAGTTGCAATTGCGCATTGCGCGTGGTGAGCCGTTGCCGGTGAAGCAGCAGGACATCAAGTTCTCCGGCCATGCCATCGAGGTGCGGCTCTGCTCGGAAGACGCCGCGCATGAGTTCATGCCGCAGTCCGGCCGCATGGCGCGCTGGCAAGTGCCGGAAGGCATTCGCGTCGAGCACGCGCTGCAATCCGGGTCTGAGATCCCGCCGTTCTATGATTCCATGATCGCCAAGGTGATCAGCCATGGCGCGACGCGCGAGGAGGCGAGGGGGCGGTTAATCGTCGGACTCGAGCAGCTCACGGCGCTCGGCGTGACCACCAACCAGGCGTTCCTGATGTCCTGCCTGCGTCATCCCGGCTTTGCCAGGGGGGAGGCAACGACGGCCTTCATCGACGCCCATCGCGACGAGCTGCTGGCGCCGCGGGCGGATACCGCATTCGATACGGCGCTGGCCGGCCTGCTGCTCTACGTCACCAATCCGCGCGCGCCGGTATGGCGCAGGGGCCGGAGCCTGTCGGCGACGTTTCCGCTTCCCGTGAAGATCGAGATCGCCGGCCAGGCGCTCGAGCTTGATGTCACGCGCGAGCGCGACGGCAGCTACATTGTTGGCAGGGACGGTCGTCAGGACAAGTTCGAGATCGACCAGCTAGACCCTGGCTCCATCCGCTTCCGCCACGGCGGCGTGATGGATAGTGCAAAATACTTGCGCGACGGCGATCGGCTCTACGTTCAGCATCGCGGCATTCCATTTGCCATCACCGATCTCACGCTGGCTGCGCCGAGGGCCGCCGCAAGCAACGGCGGCGATGGCAAGGTCCGCGCCGCCATGAACGGCCGTGTTGTCGCCGTCCTGGTCAAGCCGGGCGACCGCGTCACAGCAGGCCAACCGGTGCTGACGCTGGAAGCGATGAAGATGGAACACGTCCACAAGGCCGGCATCGACGGCGTGGTGGCGGCGATCGATGTCGCCGAGGGCGAGCAGGTGACGACGGGACGGGTTGTGGCGGAGATCGGGGCGTAGTCGGAGCCGCGAACGCGGTCTCGTAGGATGGGCAAAGGCGCAAAGCGCCGTGCCCACGATCTCCGTGATGGAGAACGACTGGTGGCCACGCTCCGCTTTGCCCACCCGACGGCGGCAGCGCTACGGTACCTCCGCTGGTCGCCCCGTCCCTTCGTTCAACAGGCAGGCGACCTGATGCCCGTCGCCGGCATCCATCAGCACCGGTCGCTCCGTCTTGCATCGCTCCATCGCGAACCGGCAGCGGGTGTGAAACGCGCAGCCGGGCGGCGGATTGACCGGGCTTGGCACGTCACCATCGACCAGCGGCGCGAGCTTCTTCGCCAGCGGGTTGGCGATCGGCACCGAGGCGAGCAGCGCCTGCGTATAGGGATGACGCGGATTGCGGAACAGCTCGTCCTTGTCGGCGATCTCGACGATACGGCCGAGATACATCACGGCAACGCGGTGGCTGATGTGAGCGACCACGGCAAGGTCATGAGCGATGAAGAGATAGGAGAAGCCATGCTGGCGCTGCAAATCGATCAGCAGGTTGATCACCTGCGCCTGGATCGAGACGTCCAGCGCGGAGACCGGCTCGTCACAGACGATCAGCCGCGGCTCCAGCGCCAGCGCCCGCGCGATGCAGATGCGCTGGCGCTGACCGCCGGAGAACTGATGGGGGAAATTGCGCATCTGGTCCGGGCGCAGCCCGACCTGCTCGAACAGTTTTGCGACGCGCGTCTCCAGCGCCTTGCCGGTAGCAAGACCGTGGACCGCGATCGGCTCGCCGACGATATCGCCGGCGGTCATGCGCGGATTGAGCGAGGCGAACGGGTCCTGGAACACGATCTGCATCGCGCGGCGATGCGCTCGCAGCGCGGTCTTGGACAGATGCGTGATGTCCTCGCCGTCAAGGCGGATCCGGCCTGCAGTCGGCTCGACCAGCCGCAGCACGCTGCGCGCCACCGTCGACTTGCCGCAGCCGGATTCCCCGACCAGGCCGAGCGTCTCGCCGGCGCCAAGGGAGAACGAGACGCCGTCGACTGAATGCACCGTGCCGACCTGCCGGCGCAGCACGCCGGCGCGCACCGGGTAGTATTTCTTGAGATCGGTGACTTCGAGCAGCGCCTTGGTCATGCCACCTCCGCCACTTCAGCCGCGCGCCAGCAGGCGGCGAGATGGCCGCCGCCCCAATCGGTTAGCGGCGGGTACTCCGCCTCGCAGCGTTTCACCGCGAGCTTGCAGCGCGGCGCGAAGGCGCAGCCCTTTGGCAAGCGCACCAGCGACGGCACCGTGCCCGGAATTTCGTTCAAGCGCTCCTGCGCGGCGACGCCCGATGCGGGCACCGCCGGGATCGAGGCCATCAGCCCGCGCGTATAGGGATGCTTGGGCGCGGCGAACAACGCTTCGACGGTGGCTTCCTCGACCTTGCGTCCCGCATACATCACGATCACACGCTGTGCGGTCTGCGCGACGACGCCGAGATCGTGGGTGATGAGCACGAGGCCGGTGCCGAGCTCCTTCTGAAGATCGAGGATCAGCGCCAGGATCTGGGCCTGGATGGTGACGTCGAGCGCGGTGGTCGGCTCGTCCGCGATCAGCAGCGCCGGCCGGCAGGCCAGCGCCATCGCGATCATCGCGCGCTGGCGCATGCCGCCGGAGAGCTGGTGCGGATATTCGCGCGCGCGCCGCGCCGGCTCGGGAATGCGCACCAGCCGCAGCATCTCGACCGCGACAGCGTGCGCCTCCCTCGGCGTGATGTTCCGGTGCAGCCGCACCGCCTCGACGATCTGGTCGCCGATCCGCATCACGGGATTGAGCGAGGTCATCGGCTCCTGGAAGATCATGGAGATGCGGTTGCCCCTAACCTCGCGCATCCCGGTTTCGTCCAGCGCCAGCAGGTCGGTGCCTTCGAGCGAGACCGAGCCGCCGACGATGCGTCCGGGCGGATCGGGGACCAGCCGCATCAAGGACAGCGCGGTGACGCTCTTGCCGCAGCCGGATTCGCCGACGATCGCCAGCGTCTCGCCGCGCTTCACGGTGAAGGAGATGTCGTCGACCGCCTTGAACAGGCCGGAATTGGTGAAGAACACCGTCTTCAGGTTCTTCACCTCGAGCACGAGATCGGTTGTTTCAACCATCAGCCGCGCTGCCGGGGATCGAGGATGTCGCGCAGCGCGTCGCCGAACAGATTGGCGCCGAACACGGCGAGGCTGATGGCAATGCCCGGGAAGATCACCAGCCACGGCGCGGTGCGGACATATTCGGCGGCGGACTCCGACAGCATGCGCCCCCATGACGGATAGGGCTCGGGAATGCCGAGGCCGAGGAAGGAGAGCGAGGCTTCGGTCAGAATGGTCGAGCCGAGCTGCGCGGTGGCCAGCACGATCAGCGGCGCCAGCGTGTTCGGCAGGACGTGACGCAGCGCGATGCGGACCTCGCTCATGCCGATCGATTTGGCGGCCTCGACGAACGGTTGCTCCCGTAGCGCCAGCGTGTTGGCGCGGGTGACGCGCGCCACCGTCGGGATCAGCGGGATGGCGATGGCGAGAATCACGTTCGGCAGCGACGGCCCAAGCGCGGCCGTCATCACCAGCGCCAGCACCAGCAGCGGCAACGCCTGGAGAACGTCGGAGACGCGCTGGAATACGAGATCGACCCAGCCGGAAAGATAGCCGGAGGTGAGGCCGACGATGACGCCGATCGAGCCGCCGAGCGCTGTCGAGCCGAGCCCCACCGCCAGCGAGATCCGCGCGCCATGGATGATGCGGCTGAAAACGTCGCGGCCGAACGAGTCGGTGCCCATCCAGTGCGCCCAGCTCGGACGCGCCAGCGCGTGGGCGGCATCGACGCTCAGCGGATCGTAACGGGCGATGAAGTCGGCGAACATCGCCGTCAGCACGAACAGCGTCATGATGACGAGCCCGGCCGCGCCCAGCACGTGCCGCTGTGCCAGAAACAGCACGCGCCGCCAGCCGCCGGTCGCATGCGCGCCGGCCCGCCTCAGTTCAACGTCAAAATCGATCGCGGCCATGCGGGCCTCCGCGGAGAGATACACCTCTCCCCCTCGGGGAGAGGTCGGCGCGTAGCGCCGGGTGAGGGGGCTCTGCCCTCACGAGAGAGCGTAATCCCTCACCCGGACCGCATCTTGCGATGCGGCCCGACCTCTCCCTACGGGAGAGGTGGAGCACCGCCGTCGCGTGTGATCGCCTCGATCTCATGCCACTAATCCGTGTACCGGATGCGCGGATCGAACACGGCATAGAGCATGTCGACGGTGAAGTTCGCGAACACCACGACCACCGCGATGAGCATCACGAGGTTCTGCACGATCGGGTAGTCGCGCCAGCGGATCGCCTCGACCAGGAACCGGGCGACGCCGGGGATGTTGAACACGGTCTCCGTCACAATCAGGCCGCCGATCAGGAATGCCGCCTCGATGCCGATCACGGTGATCACGGGCAGGATCGCGTTCTTCAGCGCGTGATGATAATTCACGGCGGCATCGGAGGCGCCCTTGGCGCGGGCGGTGCGGATATAGTCCTGCCGCAAGACCTCCAGCATCGAGGATCGCGTGATGCGCATGGTCAGCGCCGAACTGCGGAATCCGACCACCATCGCCGGGATGCAATAGGTCGCAAGCGCTTCGCCGAGGGTTTGTGGATTGGGATTGAAGATCGGCATCTGCCCGAACATCGCCACCGACGCGGTGAGGACCAAAAGACCGAGCCAGAACGAGGGCAGCGACAATCCGCTCAGGCTGACCACGCGGAGCGCATAGTCGAGCCGTGTGCCCTGCTTGACCGCGCTGATGACCCCGAGCGGAATGCCGATCGAAGCCGAGAACAGCAGCGCGAGGCCGGCGAGCCGGGCGGTGATCGGGATGCGCGGCAAGATCTCCTGAAGCGCCGGCTTCTCCGAAACATAGGAATAGCCGAGATCGCCGTGCAGCAGGCCGCCGATCCAGTGCAGATATTGCACCACCAGCGGCTGATCGATGCCGAGCTGCTTCTCCAGATCGACCTTGTCGGCGGGATCGACGTAGCCGGCCGCGGCGAACAGGATGTCGACGATGTTGCCGGGCACGATGCGCAGCAGGAAGAAGATGACGACCGAGATCCCGAACAGGGTCACGAGCATCAGGAACAGGCGCCGCACCAGATAGGCAAACATCCTTCGCCCTCCGCGCCCTTAGTCTTCAGCCTGGCGCACTATTTGTCGAGCCACACATCCTCGAAGCGAAATCCGTTGTAGGAGCTGTTGGACATGATCGTGACCCCCTTGACGTAGGGCTGCCAGCAGGTGCCGGCCCGCGCATGGAAGATGATCGGACGGGCAACGTCCTCCTGCAGCTTCTTGTCGATGTCCCAGACCAGCGGCTTGCGCTTGGCGATGTCGATCTCCTGCGACTGTACGTCGAACAGCTTTTCGATCTCCTTGTTGCAGTAGTTGGTGTAGTTCCGCTCCGAGCCGCAGGAATAGTTCTCGTAGAAGGACTGGTCGGGATCGTCGACGGAATTGCCGGTCAAGTTGAGGCCGAGCATGTAATCCTTGCGCGCGACCTTCGGGAACCAGTTGGCAGTTTCCACCACGTCGAGCTCGCCGTCGATATAGATGCTCTTGAGCTGGTCGATCAGGATCACCGCGGGATCGCGATATTCCGCCAGATTGCGCGTCGAGACCTTCACGGCGAGATGTTTGTCGGGGCCGTAGCCCGCCTTCTGCATCAGTTTCTTCGCTTCCTCGCGGTTTGCGTTCACGTCCGGACCGTAGCCCGGAATGGTCTGCAGCTTGTCCTTGGGCATGCCCCAGATGCCTTGCGGCGGTGGCAGCATGGTGCCGCCGATGTCGGCCTGACCCTCGAACAGGATGTCGACGAAGGCCTTGCGGTCGAGCGCCATGGCCATCGCGCGGCGGATATCGATGTTGTCGAACGGCGGGGAGGTCGAATTGACGATGATGTTGGTCGAAACGTTGGTCGGCTCGACGACGCAGACCGCGTTCGGCGCCTGCGACTTGATGTCCTTCAGCAGCGGAATGGTGATATGCGTCGGGAACGTCATGTCGAACTTGCCGGCGACGAAGGCGAGGATCGCGGTCGAGCGGTTCGGGATGATCGTGTATTCGATGCCGTCGAGATAGGGCAGGCCCTTCTTCCAATAGTCCGGATTCTTCGTCAGCTTGATCGATTCATTGGCCTTGAACTCGACGAATTTGTACGGCCCGGTCCCGATCGGGTGGGTGCGCATGTCCGCCGGCGAGACGTGGCAGGGATAGATCGGCGTATAGCCGGAGGCGAGCATCGCCAGCAGCGAAGGTTGCGGCCGCTTCAGGTCGAAGGAGACCTCGAAGTCGCCGTTGGACGTGACGTCGTTGACCTCGCTGTACCAGGCCTTGCGCGGATTCTGCCGCAGCTTCTGCTGCGACTTGCCCATCAGGAGATCGAAGGTGCACTTGACGTCGGCCGACGTGAACGGCTTGCCGTCGTGCCATTTGACGCCCTGGCGCAGTTTGAACGTCAGCTTCTTGTTGTCGCCGCTCCAGGACCAGCTTTCTGCCAGCTCAGGCCTGAGGGTATCGGGGCTGTTCTGCGCGATGTGCTGGTCGTAGATGACGAGATTGTTGAACACGCCCATGAAGGGCACGTTGACCGAATAGGTCGCGCCCTCGAGGATGGACGCATTCGCCGGGCTGTCGCGGTGATACATCCGCAGGATTCCGCCCTGCTTGGGCTCGCCGGCGAACGCAATGGTCGAAAACGCCAGCCAAGACAGCGCCGCCGTCGCGGCGAGCGCCCGCACGCTCCGCATCCTCGTCCTCCCTGGACATTGGCCTTTAGCCTCTTGGGCCTTTTGCGGCCTGTTTGTCCCGACGATAGCCGACGCGCATGGACCGAGGCAACCGGCTAACGCGTTTTATGGCCTCGGCAATTTGGATGACGTAATGCCGCAGGAATCTTCACGCTTTCACAATTTGGGAGTGCAGGTGCGAAGGGTTCCGGCGGTAGCGTTGCGCGCGATTGCAATGCCAAATCTCCGTCGCGGTCCCGGAATAAGCGCAGCGCAGATCCCGGGACCATAGCCACAGGGAGACGTTTGGCGAAGACTCGGAGTGACCGGCGCGCGCAACAACGATGCCTTGTGGTTATGGATCCCGGGTTCGCGACTTTGTCGCATCCCGGGATGACAGCGGAGTTTTTGGAACTGGCTTGCTTACGACACGGCAGAACGCCTCACACGATCCGCGACGTCTTGTTGCCCCAGTACCGATCCCTCAGCAGCCGCTTGTACAGCTTCCCCGTCGGCAGCCGCGGCAATTCCTTCTCGAAATCGACCGAGCGCGGCACCTTCTGCCGCGACAGTGACTGCCCGCAGAAAGCAATCAGTTCCTCTGCCAGCGCGGGCCCCGGCACCACGCCGGGCATCGGCTGCACCACCGCCTTCACCTCTTCGCCGAGATCGGCATTGGGCACGCCGAACACCGCCGCGTCCGCCACCTTGGGATGGGTGATCAGTAGATTCTCGCATTCCTGCGGATAGATGTTCACGCCGCCGGAGATGATCATGAAAGTGGCGCGGTCGGTGAGATAGAGGAAGCGGTCCTCATCGACATAGCCGACATCCCCGACCGTGCTCATGCTGCCATCGGCCGAGCGCGCCTCCCTGGTCTTCTCCGGATCGTTGAAATACTCGAACGGCGACGCCGTCTTGAACCAGACCTGGCCCGGCGTGCCGGTCGGGCATTCCCGCATGTTCTCGTCGAGAATATGCAAGTCGCCGAGCAGCACCTTGCCGACGGTGCCGCGGTGGCTAAGCCATTCCTCGCTGTTGCAGGCCGTGAAGCCGAGCCCTTCGGTCGCGCCGTAATATTCGTGGATGATCGGCCCCCACCATTTGATCATGTCGTCCTTGACCAGCGCCGGACAAGGCGCCGCGGCATGGATCGCGATCTCCAGCGAGGACAAATCGTAACGCTTTCGCGCGTCCTCGGGCAGCTTGAGCATGCGCGAGAACATCGTCGGCACCAGCTGGCTGTGCGTGATGCCCCATTGTTCGACGAGCTGGAGGTAACGCTCGGGATCGAAATGCTCCATGATGATCACGGTGCCGCCCATGCGGATCGTCAGATTGACCGCGGCCTGCGGCGCCGAATGATAGAGCGGTGCCGGCGACAGATAGACCATGCCCTCGCGGTAGTGCCAAAGCTTGGTCAGGAAATCGAACAGCGGCAGATTGTGTTTCGGCGGCTCCTCCGGCAGTGGCCGCAGGATGCCTTTCGGCCGTCCGGTCGTGCCCGACGAGTAGAGCATCGCGGTGCCGAGCCACTCATCGGCGATCGGCGTTTTCGGCAGCTCGGCGGTGACATCAGCCAGCCCGACGATGCGGTCGCTCTCGCCGGGGCCGTCGGCGACGATGCAGAGCTTGATCTCGGGGCAGGCCTGGATCGCCTCCCGCGCGATGTCGAGCTTGGCCACCGAGGTGATCAGGATCTTGGACTGACTGTTGACGAGGAGATAGGCCAGCTCGCCGGGCGTCAGGAAGGAGTTGATGCACGTGTAGTAAAGGCCGGACCGCTCGCCCGCGCCGCAGGCTTCGAGATAGCGCGAATTGTTCTCCATGAAGATCGAGTAGTGATCGAGCCGCTTCAAGCCATGCTTGCGAAGCAGATGCGCGAGGCGATTGCTGCGCGCCTCCAGCTCGCGGTAGGTGACGGCCTCGCCCGTCGCGGCCATGATGAAGGCGGGTTGCAGCGGGCGCAGTCGAGCATGCAGACCTGGGTACATCAGTCCTCCGGCATTACGACATCATGCGGCGAGATCAAGGATTTCGCGAATCTGCGCCGCGCTCTCGATCTTGCGCGGGTTGCGCGGGATCCAGTTCGTGCGCATCGCCTGTTCGGCGACCGCAGCAAAATGCTCGGGCAAGACACCCACGGCGGCGAGGCTGCGCGGCATGCCGAGCGAGCGGATGAAGGCATCGAGCACGTCGGCGGCGTTGTGGCCGGGAAAGCCCATTGCGGCGGCGACGATCATCTGCTGTTCGGCATTGGCGCTTGCATTCCAGCGCATCACCGCCGGCAGCATGACGCAGGACGTGTAGCCGTGCGGCACGTCGAAGGCGCCACCCAGCACGTAGCCGATGCCGTGGCTCGCCCCCATCGGCACGCCGGCCGCGAGGGCGCCCATCGACAACCAGGTGCCGATCTGCGCATCCATTCGCGCGTCGAGATCGGCCGGATCGGCCTTCACCCGCGGCAGCGCGTCGGCCAGCATGGCAAGGCCCTTCACCGCTTGCGCATCGGCATAAGGATGCGTCTCGTGCGAGCAGATCGCCTCCACGCAATGGTCGACGGCGCGGATGCCGGTGGAGAGGAACAGCCATTCCGGCGTGTGCACGGTGATGGCGGGATCGAGGATGGTCGCGCGCGGCACGGTCAGCGGATGCCGCAGCATCTGCTTCACATGGGTGCTGCGGTCGGTCACGCCGGCGATCGACGAGAATTCGCCGCCGGCAATCGTGGTCGGCACGCTGACCTGCCGCACCAATGGCGCGGTCATGTCAGGTGCGACGCCCCTGTGCACGCGGATGCGGTCGATGCCCGCGACATCGTCGATGCCGTTGGCCAAGCACAGCTGCACCGCCTTGGCGCCGTCGGTGATCGAGCCGCCGCCCACCGTGACGATCAGATCGGCGCCGGCTGCGCGCGCGGCGTTGGTCGCCGCGATCACCGCCTCGCGTGGCGTGTGCGCGGGCATCGCATCGAACAGCCCGGCACATCGCGAGCCCAGCGCGTCTCGGATTTTTGCGATTTCGTCGGTCTGGCGGTTCAGCGTGCCTGAGACCATCAGGAAGGCGCGGCGGGTTCCGAGCCGGTCCATCTGCGCGACGACGGCCTCGGCCGCCGGATGGCCGAACACGACCTCCTCGATCGCGCCGTAAACGACACGTCCCTGATGCACGCCTGTCCTCCCCGGACAATTCGTCTTGTTTTCTATGGGATAATCTAGCCGAGCCGACAGGGCGCGTCATGTGTGAAGACGCTGGCGGCCTTTCCCCCGCGCGCGGGAGGGGGCGAAGAAGAGCCGTGTCAACCCGCCATCCGGCCAGGGCGTTCTCTGCAGCATTGCACACCCATTGGTCTTGAAGAGTTCATCATTGCCACCCATCTTGTGCCGCCCGCAGGTAAAAGCCTACCCTAGGCTTCTGCGGCTGTGATGCGAGGACCTGGGATGAGCGGACCGGACGGAAGCGAGCAATTTGCCACGACGCACGATTTCGTTCAGTCCCGGACTTGCGCGTTAGCCGGCCTGCTCGTAGCGGCCTTCGCGCTCAGCGGTTGCGGACAGCCGACCTCGCAGGCGGCCGCGCCGCCACCGCCGCCGGTCACTGTCGCGCAGCCGGTCAAGCGCACGGTCACCGATTGGGATGAGTACACCGGCCGGTTCGAGGCGGTCGAGGAGGTGCAGGTGCGTCCTCGCGTCGGCGGCTTCGTCAACTCCGTCGAGTTCCAGGACGGCGCGATCGTCCACCAAGGCGATCTGCTTTATGTGATTGACCCGCGTCCCTTCGAGGCGGTGGCCGAGCAGGCCGACGGCCAGCTCTCCGACGCCCGCGCCAAGGTGGAGCTGGCCAAGCGCGAACTCGACCGCGGCCTGAACCTGGTCCAGACCAGCGCGGTGTCCGAGCAGGTCGTCGACCAGCGCCGCCAGGCCTTGCAGGCCGCGCACGCCGCCGAGACCCAGGCCGAGGGTGCACTGAAGGCCGCCCGGCTCAACATCGAGTTCACCCATGTCACCGCGCCGATCACCGGCCGTGTCAGCCGCCATCTCGTCAGTCCCGGCAATCTCGTGCAGGGCAGCGACAACGGTTCTTCGACCTTGCTGACCTCGATCGTGACGATGGACCCGATCTACATCTATTTCGACATGGATGAGACGGCCTTCATGAAATACAGCAAGCTCTGGTTCGAGGGGAAGCGCCCGAGCTCGCGCGACACGGCCAATCCCGTGCAGGTGACGCTCGCCGGCGAAACCAAGCCCTCGCATGAGGGCTCCGTCAACTTCCTCGACAACCGCCTCGATGTCTCCACCGGCACGCTGCGCAGCCGCGCCGTCGTCAAGAACACCGATCTGTCGATCCTGCCCGGCCAGTTCGGCCGCGTCCGCCTGATCGGCAGCGCGCCCTACGAGGCGCTGTTGGTGCCGGATGCCGCTGTCGCAACCGACCAGTCGCGCAAGATCGTGTTCGTGGTGAAGTCCGACGACACCGTGGAGGCGCGGCCCGTGGTGCTCGGGCCGCTTGAGGACGGCCTGCGCGTGATCCGCGAAGGCCTGAAGGCCGAGGACCGCGTCATCGTCAACGGCATCCAGCGCGCCCGCGTCGGCGCCAAGGTGACCCCGCAGACCGCTCAAGCGCCGGCCGGTGGCAAGGCTGGTGACAAGTCATGAACCTTGGCCGCCTCTCCATCAATCAGCCCATCCTCGCGATGGTGCTGTCGATCGTGCTCCTGATCGTCGGTACGCTCGCCTATTCGACGCTGCCGATCTCCGAATATCCGCAAGTGGTGCCGCCGACGGTCGTCGTCACCACGCAATATCCGGGCGCCTCGGCGCAGACCGTGTCCGATACCGTCGCCGCACCAATCGAGCAGCAGATCAACGGCGTCGAGGACATGCTGTATCTCTACAGCCAGGCGACCTCGAACGGCCAGCTCACCATCACCGTCACCTTCAAGCTGGGCACCGATCTCGACAAGGCGCAGGTGCTGGTGCAGAACCGTGTCGCCATCGCGCAGCCGCAATTGCCGGACGAGGTGCAGCGCAACGGCGTCGTCACCCGCAAGAACTCGCCCGACATTCTGATGGTCGTGTTCATGCTGTCGCCGGACGACACGTTCGACCAGCTCTACATCTCCAATTACGCGCTGCTCCAGGTTCGCGACCAGCTGTTGCGCATCGACGGCGTCGGCGACATCCAGATTTTCGGTGCGCGCGACTATTCGATGCGGCTCTGGCTCGACCCTGACCGCATTGCCAATCTCGGCCTGACTTCGAGCGAGGTGCTGGCCGCGATCCGTGCCCAGAACGTGCAGATCGCCGGCGGCCAGATCGCCGAGCCGCCGATCGCCGACCGCGCCTTCCAGCCGAACCTCGTCTTCACGGGACGTTTGAAAGATCAGAAGCAGTTCGAGGATATCCTGATCAAGGCCGGCTCGGACGGTCGCACGGTGCGGCTGCGCGACGTCGCCCGCGTCGAGCTCGGCGCGCTCGCCTATTCCACCAACAGCTTCCTGCTGCGCAAATCGGCGGTCGCCATGCTGGTGACGCAGCGGCCGGGATCGAATGCGCTCGCGACGGCGAAGCACATCTCCGACACCATGACGAAGCTGAAGGAGAGTTTTCCGAAGGGCCTGGACTACAATATCGGTTACAACCCGACCGAGTTCATCGCGCAATCCGTTCACGAGCTGATCAAGACCATCTATGAAGCCATGCTGCTCGTCGTGGTCGTGGTGCTGGTGTTCCTGCAGGGCTGGCGTCCCGCGATCATCCCGATCATCGCGATTCCGGTGTCGCTGGTCGGCACTTTTGCGGTGATGGCGGCCCTCGGGTTCTCCATCAACAATCTTACGCTGTTCGGGCTCGTGCTCGCCGTCGGCATCGTGGTCGACGACGCCATCGTCGTGGTCGAAAATGTCGAGCGCCATCTCGAGCACGGGCTCAGCCGGCGCGATGCGGCGCTGAAAACGATGGAGGAGGTCGGCGGCGCGCTGGTCTCGATTGCGCTGGTGCTGTGCGCGGTGTTCGTACCGACGGCGTTCCTGGGCGGCATATCCGGGCAGTTCTTCCAGCAATTCGCGGTCACCATTGCGGTTGCGACCGCGATCTCCTGCTTCTGCTCGCTGACGTTGTCGCCGGCGCTGGCCTCGCAGATCCTGACGCCTCATGAGGAGAAGCGGCCGCCCGCCGCCTGGAATCTGATCGCGCGCGGCTGGGCCGCCTTTACCGGCGCGTTCAATCGCGCGTTCGACCGGCTGTCGCACGGCTATGCCGGCGTCGCCAACTTCGTCATCAGGCACTCCGCGGTGATGCTGCTGATCTATCTGGTGCTGATCGGCAGCGCCGGCTGGCTGATCGGGACCACGTCGCAGGGCTTTATTCCCGCGCAGGACCGCGGCTACGTCATCATCTCGGTGCAATTGCCGGGCGCGGCGTCGCTCGCGCGAACCACCGAGATCGTGCGCGAGATCGAGCGGATCTCGCTGGACACGCCGGGCATCATCCGCGTCGCCGCCTTTGCCGGCTTCTCTGGCGCCACGCGCACCCAGGCGGGCAATGCGGCCGCGCTGTTCCCGGTGTTCGACGAGCCCGAGGCGCGACTGAAGAAGGGACTCACCGCCAACGCCATCACGGCCGAGCTGCGCAAGCGCCTCGCCGCGATCCAGGGCGCCTTCATCATCGTGATTCCGCCGCCCGCGGTGCCGGGCATCGGCACCGGCGGCGGTTTCGCCATCCGCATCCAGGATCGGCAGGGCCGCGGACCGGAGCTGCTGGCGTCCGCGACCGACGAGCTCGTCGCCGCCGCGCGCAAATCGCCCTTGCTCCTTGGCCCCTCGGTGTTCTCGCCGTTCTCCGCCAACACGCCGCAACTGTTCGTCGACATCGACCGCACCAAGGCGCAGAAGCTCGGCGTTCCCATCTCCAACATCAACGAAACGATCCAGACCTATTTCGGATCGACCTATGTCAACGACTTCAACCTGTTCGGCCGTACCTATCACGTCACCGCGCAGGCGGATTTCCCGTTCCGCAAAGAACCCAGCGATCTCGCGCGGCTGCGCACGCGCAACGCCTCCGGCGACATGGTGATGCTCGGCAGCGTAGTTGACTTCAGGGATATCTCCGGCCCCGACCGCGTCGCGCGCTACAATCTCTACGCAGCGTCCGAGCTTCAGGGCGAGCCGGCGCCGGGCGTAAGCTCGACCACAGCGCTCAACACCATCAAGAAGCTTGCCGACGAGACCTTGCCGAGCGGCTTCAGCTTCGAGTGGACGGACCTGTCTTATCAGCAGATCAACGGCGGCAACGCCGGTCTTTACGTATTCCCGATCTGCGTGCTGTTCGTCTATCTCGTGCTCGCCGCGCAATATGGCAGCTGGACCTTGCCGTTCGCGGTGATCCTGATCGTGCCGATGTGCCTGCTCGCCGCGACCATCGGGGTGCGCATCATGGGGCAGGACGTCAACATTCTCACACAGATAGGCTTCGTCGTGCTGGTGGGATTGGCGGCGAAGAATGCGATCCTCATCGTCGAGTTCGCCCGCGACATCGAGCTCGAAGGCAAGCCGCGGCTGGAAGCCGTCATCGAAGCCTGCCGGCTTCGCTTGCGGCCGATCCTGATGACGTCCTTCGCCTTCATCCTTGGCGTGCTGCCGCTGGTGATCTCGTCCGGCTCGGGCTCCGAGATGCGCCAGGCGGTCGGTGTCGCCGTGTTCTTCGGCATGATCGGCGTCACCCTGTTCGGCCTCTTGTTCACGCCGATCTTCTACGTGGTGGTGCGGAACCTGGCGGAGGGGCGGCGGGACAAAAAGCCGGAGGCGGCCGCTTAAGGCTTCCCAGGACGACGGCTTTTGGGATGGCGCCAGCTATACCAATAGCCAACATAAACCCATGGGCACGGCCGATCTTCTTCACTACTATCCGCGCGATTTCAAAACAGAACAATGCTGGGAGATAACAGATGAAATCAGGACTTTTGGCCGCTGCCGCAATTTCGGCTCTCTTGCTCGCCGCGCCGGCCTCCGCGCAAGGAACGGGACAAAGCGTCAAGATCGGCATTCTCAACGACCAGTCCGGCGTCTATGCCGATTACGGCGGCAAGTACTCCGTCGAAGCGGCCAAGATGGCGATCGAGGATTTTGGCGGGGAAGTACTCGGCCAGAAGATCGAGATGGTCACCGCCGATCACCAGAACAAGCCGGATCTGGCCACCTCCATCGCGCGACGCTGGTATGACGCCGACAATGTCGACATGATCACGGAGCTGACGACGTCGTCGGTGGCGCTCGCCGTGCAGGACCTGTCGAAGGAAAAGAAGAAGATCGACATCGTGGTCGGCGCGGCGACGTCGAGCATCACCGGCTCGGCGTGCTCGCCTTACGGCTTCCACTGGGCGTTCGATACCCATGCGCTCGCGGTCGGCACCGGCGGCGCGCTGACCAAGGCGGGCGGCGACAGCTGGTTCTTCCTCACTGCGGACTATGCCTTCGGCTACGCGCTGGAAAAGGACACCAGCGAGATCGTCACCGCCAATGGCGGCAAGGTGCTGGGCTCGGTCCGCGTGCCGCTCAACTCCTCGGACTTCTCCTCCTTCCTGCTGCAGGCGCAGAGCTCGAAGGCGAAGATCGTCGGCCTCGCCAATGCCGGCCAGGACACCACCAACTCGATCAAGCAGGCGGCCGAATTCGGCATCGTCTCGGGCGGCCAGAAGCTCGCGGGCCTCCTGATGACGCTCGCCGAAGTACATGGTCTCGGCCTGCAGGCGGCGCAGGGCCTGGTGCTGACCGAAGGCTTCTACTGGGATCATGACGACACGACACGAGCGTTCTCCGAGCGCTTCTTCAAGCGCACCGGGCGGATGCCGAGCATGATCCACGCCGGCACCTATTCGGCGACGCTGAGCTATCTGAAGGCGGTGAAAGCCGCTGGCACCAAGGATACCGAGGCGGTTGCCAAGAAGCTGAAGGAGCTGCCGGTCGACGACGCCTTCGCCAAGGGCAAGGTGCTCGAGAACGGCCGCATGGTCCACGACATGTATCTGTTCGAGGTCAAGAAGCCCTCGGAATCGAAGAAGCCGTGGGACTATTACAAGCAGCTCGCCGTGGTCCCCGGCGACCAGGCCTTCTTCACCGCCAAGGAAAGCGGCTGCCCGCTGACGAAGTAACGGGAAGAGGCAGCGCTCGCGCTACAAACTCCTCTGTCGTCCCCGCGAAGGCGGGGACCCATAGCCACAGGGTTATGTTGTCGCGCGAACTGCTAACTCCGAGTCTTCGCCAAACGCGATCCTGCGGTTATGGATCCCGGATCAGCGCTCACTGCGTTCGCTTGTCCGGGATGACACCGAGAGTATGGACGCAGCCGGGCTCACTACACCAACCTCAACACCACCGCGCCCAGCGCCCCCGCCCACAGGGCGATCGCGGCGGTGGCCTGGATCGCAAAGCCCGGGCCGCGCTTGGCGGCCGCCTGCGAATAGCCGATGAAATAGACGATGCGGCCGACGATCCAGACGGCGCCGATCGCCGCGGCGCCGGCATTGCTGACATAGATCGCGAACAGCCAGAGCGCCGGCAGGAAGATCGGCATCCATTCCAGCGTGTTCATCTGGATGCGGAAGGCGCGCTCGAAGTCCGGATGGCCGGACATCGCCGGCGCCTTGACGCCGGTCTTGCTGCGCGAGCGCGACACGTAGATGCAGGTGAAGAAATAGAATGCGATCGCCAGCAGCGTGACGAGGGCGGTGAGGTGATACATCGCTGGTCCCTTCAAACAGACCGCGCTTCAATAGCCGGTCAGCTCGAGATAGCCAACGCCGTCATGCGTACCGGCGAAGCTGATCGGTCCTTCCCAATAGGAGAAGCCGGTCCCCATCCATGCCGCAGGATTGAGCGGCTTGCAGGCAATCGAGAATGAGCGTGAGGGGATCGCGATTTGCCATTCCACCGGCAGCTTGCGTCCTGCCACCTCCGCCGTGGCCTTTGGCGCCATCTGGATGTCGCTTCCCGCGATCATCTGCGTCTCGCCGCTGGCGCTGATCCAGTTGCCGAACGGATAGCCTTTGCCGTCTTTCTGACGCAGCCGGTACAGCATCAGCTTGTCGCCGGAGGAAAGATGCAGCGACAGCCAGTCCCAGCCGGTCTGGTCGGTATCGAGCGGTTGGCTGCTCCATTCCCGGTCCATCCAGGCCTGGCCCGTGACATCGACCTGGATGTCGTCGATCGTGAGAGTGCCGCGCGCGCGGTAGAACGGCTGACTGTAATAGTAGGATGCCTGCCCGCGCTCGGATTTGCGGCTGTAGCCGTGATCGCCCTGCAACACGACCGGGCGATCGGCTTCCAGCGTCAGCGCGTAGCTGAAATCGGTGCTCGAGGCCTGCAGCGTCACCGGCGACAAGGAGCGATCGTCGGTGCGCTCAGAACCTTTCATCTCCCAATCGTCGATCCACGCCGCGAACGGCCTCGCCTCGACACCGGCCTGGCCGATGCCGCCCCGCGAAAACCGCTCGTTGAAACGGTGGGTGTCGGCGCGCGTCACCGCCGCATGCGCCATCCAGATCTGCTGATTGGCCCAGCCTTCGCCTTGCGGCCCCGGCTTCGCGGCCTGGCGGAACAGCGTCCATTGCAGTCCGCACGCCGCGCCGCTGGCATCGACGAGATTTGCCGTCAGATACCACCACTCGATGCGAAATTCCGGGTGTGGGCCGTGATCGGCAGGAAAGGTGAATGCCCTTCCAGGCGTGACCTTCGCAAAGCCATCGGCCGTTTCACCGAGCCCCGCATAGCCCTGCGCACCGGCGCGGCGCGCGAGCGCCAGCGCGGCGATGCCGCCGGCAAACGTACGGCGCGAGAGTCTGTCAGCGCTCATTGGCAAACACCTTGACGAGATTCGCCGGCTGCATCCGCGCCAGCCGCAGCACCGGCAGCAGCGCGGCCAGCAGCGAGGCTACAAGCGCGACCGCGACCAGCTCGACGAGTTGCAGCGGAAACACATGGAACGGCAGCCGCCAGCCGAACGCCTTCACGTTCACGATCGCGATCAGGCACCACGCCACTAAGAGCCCGAGCGGCACGGCCAGCAGCGAGGTGAACAGCGCGACCGACAGCGTCTTGGTCAGCTCGATCGCGGCAAGGCGCGGCCGGGTGATGCCGATCGCCCAGAGCGGCGCGAGCTGTGGCAGCCGCGAATTCGCCAGCGTCAGAAGGCTGGTCAAGAGCGCGATGCCGGCGACGCCGAGCGTGAAGGCATTCAGCGCCGAGGTCACTGCAAAGGTGCGGTTGAAGATCCGGATCGATTCGGCCTTCACCGTCGCCTGGTCCGCCACCGCGCGGTCGTCGAGCGCGAACTGCTTCTGCAACGCCGCGATCAAGCCGGGAATCTTGTCGCGCGGGACGATCAACCCGATCCGGGTCTGCGGCGTCTGCGGAAACTGCCGGATCAGCGCCGCAATATTCACTGCGAGCTGCCCCTTGGGATTGCCGTAATCGGCATAGATGCCGACGATGTCGAGCTCCCAGGTCCCTCCCGGCGCCGGCACCTCGATGACATCGCCGATGCGAACGTGGAGGCGGCGGCTGAGTTGCTCGCTGATGAAGGCGGCATTGCCCGGCACGAGCTGCGTCCAGGCGCGCGGCGCTGTTTCCAGCAGCGGCCAGCGCTCGCGATAGAGCCGGTGATCGGGCAGGCCGAGCAGTTCCACCGGCTGTCCCTGAACCTGGGTCTCAGCGCGCCCGCCCGACAGGATCGCCTGCACCTCGGGCCGGTCCTTCAGCCAGTTGCGGATCGCCGCGCCTTGCGCATTGTCGGCAGCGCTGATGTAGACGTCGGCCGCGAGCCGCCCGTCGAGCCAGCCGACGAAAGTGCGGCTGAAGGTCTCCACCATGGTGGAAACCCCGACATTGACCGCGAGCGCGAGCAGCAGCGCCATCAGCGCCAGCGACAGGCCGGAGAGCTGCTGCCGGCTGTCCGCCCAGAACCACAGCGCCAGCGGTCCGCGCGCCAGATGCTGGCCCGCGAGCAAAAGAACCTCCAGGAACGCCGGCAGGATCAGCGCCGCGCCGAGCATCAGCGCGGCCAGCACGCCAAACCCCGCGATCAGCGATTGCCCGTACTGGAGCAGGAGCAACGCGACGCCGAACACGGCGCAGGCGGCACAGCTTTGCAGGACCAGCCAGCGGCGCTGCCGCTGCTGCCACGCGCGCGGCTGCGCGGTCGCCAGCACGGGCATGCGGATCGCCTTGATCAGGCTGGTCGCCGCCGCCACCAGTGCGCCCGCGACGCTGATGCCGATGCCGGCGAGCCACCATTCGGGCCTTAACGTGAGCTGCCCCGGAATCTGCGCGCCATAAAGCCCGCGCAACGATGCCGCAACATCAGGCAGCAGCGCCGCCGCGATGACATAGCCGCAGACGAGCCCGATCAGACCCGCGACCAGCGCCAGTGCCACCAGTTCGACGACCAGTACGCTGTTGACCAGCCGCGCCGAAGCGCCACAGGCGCGCAAGGTCCGCAGCATCGGCAGCCGCTGCTCGAAGGCAAGGCCGACGGCGGAGTTGACGATGAAGAGGCCGACGAAGAACGACAGCAGGCCAAACGCGGTGAGGTTGAGATGGAAACTGTCGGTCAGCCGTTCCAGCTCGGTCTCGGCGGTCGGCGCTATCAACTGCAACTGCTCGCCGACGATGCTCTGCAGCGGCGCGGGCTTGCTCTTCGCCTTGCCGATCAGCAGGCGGGAGACTTGATCTGGCTTGTTGAGCAGCCGTTGCGCGACGCCGATATCGACCACCAGCACGTCGGGCACGAGCTGCGGCAGCACATGCAGCGGCGGCAGCTTCGCGCCGCTGCTGATCGACGGCGTTGCGCCTTCACTCTCCTGTAAGTCTCGGAGCGTCTCCCGCGCCACCAGCGTCTGCCCGGGCGCCGCGACGAAGCTGCTGAGATCCGCGGCGCCGAGGCGCGGCGCATTGCCAACATCGGCCGGCAGCGTCACCGGCTCGATGCCGAGCAGCCGCATCGATCGCCCGTTGATCTGCACCCGCCCTTCCAGGGCAGGTGAAACCGGCCAGCCCCCGCGGCGAAGCTTGACGAATAAATCCTGCGGAAACGTCGCCGCCTCAGGCGCGACCAGCGTCGCCGTGCGCACGCCGCCGAACGTCGCCGCCGCGCGGTCGTAGGCTGTGCGGGCCTGCTGGTTGATCGCCTGCACGCCGCTCCACAGCGCGGTGGCCGCGATCAGCCCGATCAGCAGCGTCGCGAACTGCATTCGGTGTCGCCGCCAATGGCTGAGCAGCACCGCCAGCACCCACAGCGCGCGCCTCATGCGATCCGCCCTGCGTGCAGCACGATGTGGCGGTCGAGCGTTCCGGCCAGATGCAGGCTGTGCGTCACCATCAGGAAGCCGCAGCCGGTGCGCGCGACGAGGTCGCGCGTCAGCGCCAGCACGTCATCGGCGGTGGCTTCATCCAGATTGCCGGTCGGCTCGTCCGCCAGCAGCAGCGACGGTTTTGTCGCCAGGGCACGGCCGATCGCGACGCGCTGCTGCTGACCGCCCGATATTTGCTCGGGATAACGCCTGAGCAGGCCGCCGAGCCCGAGCCGCTCGACCAGCTCCCTGGTCCAGGCGGCGTCATGCCGACCGGCAATGCGCGCCTGGAAGGCGAGATTGTCCGCGACCGACAGGCTCGGGATCAGGTTGAATTGCTGAAACACCAGGCCGATCCGGTCGCGGCGCAATTCGGCGCGGCCCGCATCCGTCAGCCCGGTGATCTCGGTATCTCCCAGCCGGATCGAGCCGGCATCGGCGGCGTCCAACCCCGCGATCAGGTGCAGCAGCGTGCTCTTGCCGCTGCCGGATTCGCCCGTGAGCGCGACGCGTTCACCTGCCCTGAGGTCGAGGTCGACCCCGCGCAGCACATGGACCGGCTCGCCGGCCGAGGTGAAGGTCTTTGAGAGGTTTCGGATGCTCAGCAAGATCAGTGCGCCGGACGGAATTTACTCGATGTTGCGTAGCACACCTGGCGTGGAAATGCCGGGGTTGCGTTGCCGTTCAAGCCGTTGTTAGCTCGCGGGACGGCCAAATCAAAAGTGCCGACAAAAGAACATGCGGGGAGAACGATGAGCGCTCAGGGAACGCCCAATATGGCGGGCAGGACGGCAGGGACGTCCCAGGGGACGACGGCGACGCCGAAGGGCGCCTGGACCGTCACTTTTCTCCTCTTCCTCTTCATGGTCGTGAACTTCGCGGACAAGATTGTCGTCGGCCTCGCCGGCGTGCCGATCATGACCGACCTGAAGCTCCAGCCGGAGCAGTTCGGCCTGCTCGGCTCCTCGTTCTTCTTCCTGTTCTCGATCTCGGCCATCGTGGTCGGTTTCATCGTCAACAAGGTCGCCACGCGCTATGTGCTGCTGACCTTGGCGGTGATCTGGGCGCTGGCGCAGTTTCCGATGGTCGGCACCGTCTCCTTCACCACGCTCTTGATCTGCCGCATCGTGCTCGGTGCGGGCGAAGGCCCGGCTTTCTCGGTCGCGGCGCATGCGATCTACAAATGGTTCCCGGACGAGAAGCGCACGCTGCCGACCGCGATCCTGTCGCAGGGCTCGGCGTTCGGCGTGATCCTGGCCGTTCCGGCACTGAACTGGGTCATCGTCAATCATTCCTGGCACTATGCCTTCGGCGCGCTCGGTGTCGTCGGCCTGATCTGGGTCTGCGCCTGGCTCGCGCTCGGTGTGGAAGGCCCGCTCGAGGACACGCAGGCGCTCGCGGTCAATGAGCCGAAAATTCCCTACCTCCAGCTTCTCACCTCGCGCACCTTCCTCGGCTGCGTGATTGCGACCTTCGGCGCCTATTGGGCGCTGTCGCTGGGGCTCACCTGGTTCACGCCCTTCATCGTCAAGGGGCTCGGCTTCTCGCAGAGCCAGGCCGGCTTCATCTCGATCCTGCCCTGGGTGTTCGGCGCCACCATCGTCATCCTGACGGGCTGGATCTCGCAGGTGATGATGGCGCGCGGCTACACCACCCGCATCTCGCGCGGCGTGCTCGGCTCGGTGCCGCTGATCATCGGCGGCCTGATCCTGGCGATGATGCCGCATGTTGCGGGTGCGGGCCTGCAGATTGCCCTGCTCGTGGTCGGCTCCGGCCTGTGCGGAGCGATCTATGTGGTCTGCCCGCCGATGCTCGGCGAATTCACGCCGGCCTCGCAGCGCGGCGCCGTCATCGCGATCTACGGCGCGCTCTACACGCTCTCGGGCATCATCGCGCCGATGGTGATGGGCACCGTGATCCAGCGCGCCGGCAGCATGCTCGACGGCTACATGACCGGCTTCACCATCAACGCAGTGGTGATGATCGGCTCCGGCGTCATCGGCCTGCTGCTGTTGTGGCCGAACACCGAAAAGGCGAGGCTGACGCGCGGCGCGGCTCCGACCGCTTCGCTGAAGCGTGCGGTGTCGCCGACGTAACGGCGGCGCGCTTTCTTACCCTCCAGGGGGAGGTAAGCGGCAGCCGCGCTACTGCATCCCCTGCGTGCCACGAACCAGCTTCCCCGGCCGGCGTCCGGTTGCCTCGCCGTGCCGCCGCGTCACCACGCCGGACACGATCGTCGCCTCATAGCCGTCGACATCCTGCAACAGCCTGCGGCCGCCGACCGGCAGGTCGTAATGCACCTTCGGCGGATGCAGATGCAGCCGGTCGTAGTCGATCACGTTGACGTCGGCCTTGTAGCCCGGCGCGATCAAGCCGCGGTCGGTCAGCCCCACCGACAACGCGGTCTTGCGTGACTGCGCGGCGACCACGAACGGGATCGTCAGCTTCTCGCCGCGCGTGCGGTCGCGCGTCCAGTGCGTCAGCAGATAGGTGGGGAAGCTTGCGTCGCAGATGATGCCGCAATGGGCGCCGCCGTCGGAGAGGCCGGGCACCGATCGCGGATCGATCAGCATCTCGCGCGTCGCATCGAGATTGCCGTCGGAATAGTTGAGGAACGGCACGTAGAGCATGCCGCGGCCCTCGTCCGACAGCATCGCGTCGTAGGCGAGCTCCTCCGGCTGGCGTCCCTGCCGGCGCGCCTGCGGGCCCAGCGCGTTCTCCGGCGGCTGCTCATAGTCGGGGGGATCGCCGAGCAGGAACATCTTGTCGTAGTTCGGACGGAAGAACAGCGGGTCGTCGGTCGCGGTCGCCGTCTCGCTCAGGATCGCTTTGCGCATCTCAGGTTGCCGCAGCCGCGCCAGCCTCTCCCCAAGCGGCAGATGCGCGATGGCCTTGTAGCTCGGATGGGTCTGGAACGGATTGCGCGACAGTTCGAGCCCGAGCAGCAGCCCGACCGGACGCGCCGCGATCTGCGCGGTGATGGAGAGGCCGCGCCTGGCGGCCGCATTGATCTCGTCCAGCGTCTGGCGCCAGCGGTTGGGTGATCTGTCGTTCTGCGTGATCGAGAACGAGATCGGGCACTTTGTGCTATCGGCCACCCGCAGCATCATCGGCAGGTCTTCGTGGATGGTGGAGAGGTCCAGCACGAATTGCAGCACGCTGCGGCCTTGGCTGTGCATCGCGCCCGCGATCGCGGTGAGCTCGTCCTCGCCCGCCTTCAAGGTCGGGGTGAAATCGCCGGTCGAGGTGCGATGGTTGAGCGTGCGCGAGGTGGAGAAGCCGAGCGCGCCCGATCGCACCGCTTCGCCCGCGAGCTTCGCCATTGCTGCGTTGTCCTCGGCGGTCGAGGGATCGCGGCGCGCGCCGCGCTCGCCCATCACATAGACGCGCAGCGCGGCATGCGGCAACTGCGCACCGATATCGATGTCGAAATCGCGCTTCGACAGCCAGTCCATGTAATCGGGAAAGCTCTCCCAGGCCCAGGGAATGCCGGCGCTCAGCACCGGCTCCGGAATGTCCTCGACGCCTTCCATCAGCTGGATCAGCCTGACGTGGTCTTCAGGCTTGCAGGGCGCAAAGCCGACGCCGCAATTGCCCATGATCGCGGTGGTGACGCCGTTTTGCGACGACGGCGTGATGTCCTGGCTCCAGGTCACCTGCCCGTCGTAATGAGTGTGGACGTCGACGAAGCCCGGCGTCACCAGCTTGCCGCGCGCATCGATCTCTTCGCGGCCCTTGGCCGAGACTTTACCCACCTCGCTGATCCTGCCGCCTGTCATGGCGACATCAGCCTCGAACAACTCGCCGCCATTGCCGTCCGCGACGGTGCCGCCGCGGATCACGAGATCAGGGGTGCTCATGTGTTTCTTCCCGTTTTGTTGTTTATTGTGTTGTCGCTCTATCGTTTCGTCGTCCGGACAAGCGCAGCGAAGCGGAGCGCCGATCCCGGGACCCATAACCACGGGGAACAATTTGGCGAAGACTCGGATGCTTAAGCCTTCGCTTGCGCCTTCCGCTCAGTGAACGGCGACAGCACCACGGTCGCCACCATGAAGATCACTGACGCCCCGAACACCCAGTGCGGCGCGCTCTGGTCCATGATCCAGCCGAACAGCAGCGGTGAGATGATGCCGCCGAGATTGAAGCCGGTGGAAACGATGCCGAAGGCGCGGCCTGCGGCACCGGGAGGCGCGGCGTTGCGCACCAGCATGTCCCGCGACGGCGCGATCACGCCGGAGAGGAAGCCGGCAATCGCCATCGTGGCGGTGAGCACCCAGACAGGCAACGTGATCAGCGCGATCAGCAGCACGATGGCGGCATTGGCGGCAAAGCAGGCGGCGGCGACATAGCCGTGGCGCTCGGTGTGATCGGCGAGGAAGCCGCCCGCGAGTACGCCCGCGGCGCTGGAGCCAAGGAAGGCGGTCAGCATGACGTTGGCAGAGGAATAGGAGGCGCCGTAGCCACCCATCAGCGCGACCACGCCGAAATTGTTGATACCCGCGACCGATAGGCTGAGCAGCATGAACAGCACGGTGAGCGCGATCAGGGCCGGCGTGATCACGGCCTGCTTCGGTGCGTTCTCGGCGCCGGGCTTCGTCTTGTGCGCACCGGCATCGGGAATGCTCATGACCACTAGCAGCAGCGCCACCGACACGCCGATTGCGCCCGAGGCGGTCAGCGCGCCGCCGCCGCCGGAGACGGTCACGAGCGCGGCGACAATCGCCGGTGCCACGGCGCCGCCGAGAAAGCCGGCGAAGGTGTGGATCGAGAAGGCGCGGCCCATGCGGGCCTCGTCCATGTGCTCGGCCAGGATCGCGTAGTCGGCAGGATGATAGACGCTATTGGCGAGCCCGAGCAGCACGGCGCAGGCGATCAGCGAAGCGTAGCTGAGGTGCAGGCCGAGCATGATCAGCGCGAGCCCGCCGAGTATCAAGCCGCCGAGCAGGATCCTGCGCGCGCCAAAATGGTCGACGAGATAACCGGTCGGCGCCTGCGTCAGCCCGGAGACGACAGCCGACACGGTCAGCGCAAAGCCGAGCTCGACATAGCCGACGCCGAGCTGGTTCTTGAGGAACGGGAACAGCATCGGCAGGACCAGCAGATGGAAATGGCTGACCCAATGGGCGATCGAAATCCCGATCAGCGTGCGTAGCGCGCTGTCCGCCTTGCCTTGTTGCGGTGCGGCGAGAACGTCGACCATTGCAGTTCCGTTTCACGTCCTGGAAGCGCGCAAATTATCGAGGACGGCGGTTGTTTGTCCATGAACGCAGGCGCATGGCAGGTAGCAGAGGTCGCTCGTTGCGATCGCGACCATCCAGTAGAGCACACTGCGCTCCCTCCCCCCTTGTGGGGGAGGGTGGGGGAGAGGGGTAGCCCAGGAAAAGGTATTCGTTGTCGCGAAGAAGATCTTTCGCGCGATCGATGGAGTCCCCGTGTGGCACCCCTCTCCCTAGCCCTCCCCCACAAGGGGGGAGGGAACGTACCGTTCGTCGTGTAAGATCACCTTCTACTACGACTTCCCCTCACAGCGGCTCGTCGTCTGTCCCGTAACGATCAAGCTTCGGCGTCGCGATGTCGCCGTCTTCGTAATCGTCGTCGGGGTCGCGTGGCGGCTGGGGCTTGCCGGCCTTGTGGTTCACAGTCTTCGGTGGTTCGCCCGGCTTGGCGGTCCTGTTTCCGGTCTTGTTTTCGATTTTCGCCATGACTCAGCCGTGCACCACCGGCCCGCCCGCCTTCTTCCACGCATCGATGCCGCCGGCGATATGGGCGGTGTTGGCAAGGCCTGCGCCTTTCGCCGCGGCGACAGCCATCGCCGAGCGCTCGCCGAAGGCGCAGAAGAACACGACGCGGCGGCCGGTGGCGGCGGCGACCTCGCGCAGCATGCCGCCGGGCTTGAGGCTTTCCTCGACGCTCGGATAGGGCGTGTGCAGCGCGCCTTCGAGCATGCCGTGCTTGATGCGCTCGCTGGTCTCGCGCAGATCGACCAGCAGGATGTCGGGCCGGTGCAGGGAGCGGATCGCCTCGACGGCGCTGAGCGCGCGGCCCTCTTTCTCCAGCTCTTCCTGATGCAGGCCGACATGCATGTTGGCCGGCACCGCCACGTCCATCATCTTCGGGTTGGGCAGCTTCAGGTTCGCCATCAACTCGATATATTCGTCGACCGAGCGCACCTGCAGCCGCGGATTGTAGCGTTTCTCCTCGCCGATGGTCGAGACGGTGTCGCCCTTGTAGTCATGCGCCGGGAAGACCATCGTCTCGTCAGGCAGCTTGAGCAGCCGGTTGAAGATCGAATCGTATTGCGCGCGCGACGAGCCATTCTGGAAATCGGTGCGGCCGGTGCCGCGGATCAGAAGCGTGTCGCCGGTGAAGACGCGATCGCCCATCAGATAGGAATAGGAATCGTCGGTGTGACCCGGCGTGTACATCACGTCGAGCGACAGGCCCTCGATCGTCACCTTGTCGCCGTCGGCAACCCGCATTGCCACCACGTCGGCCTTGGTCTGGTCGCCCATCACGGTCATGCAATGGGTGCGGTCGCGCAGCTCGCCGAGCCCGGTGACGTGGTCGGCATGAAGATGGGTATCGACCGCCTTGACCAGCTTGAGATCGAGCTCGCGCAGCAGCTGGCAATAGCGATCGACCTTCTCCAGCACGGGATCGAGGATCAGCGCCTCGCCGCCGGCGCGGCTGGCGAGGACATAACTGTAGGTGCCCGAAACACTGTCGAAGAGCTGGCGGAAGATCATGGCAGGAACCCGGCGTGGACTCGTTTCTAACAATTCTACTACGCCAGAGCCTCGGGAGAGAAGTAATTCACTGCAGAAACAAGAAAATCTAGAAGATTCTTATTGTAGGGGGCGGCTGGGGTGGCTGCTTATCGTTGCCGCGAAGGAGGTGCGCCCCCTCTCCCGCTTGCGGGGGAGGGGTGGGGATGTCTCCGCAACGGGACAGTCGCCAAGAGAAAACAGCCCCCACCCGGCGCTTCGCGCCGACCTTCCCCGCAAGCGGGAGAGGTTGAGCAAGCCCGCGGCCTACTCATCCCATCAAATAACCACGGGAGGGTACGCAGGCCTGTTACGGCCGCACCACCGCATACCCGTTCTCCGCCAGGAACAGGATCTGCCCCACGCCCACCTGCACCGGCGTTGCGCCCGGGATGTACTCGGGTCGCTTGCCGGTCTCCCGCTCGACCGTATCCACCGTGTTGAGGCAGATATCGAAGCGCACGCCCTGCGCGATCAGGCTTTCGACCTGCTTGCGGCGCTCGTTGCCCGACAGCAACAGATCGATGCCGGGACCGAAGGTAACGACCTCGACGGCGATCTTGTCGGGGTCGTAGGCCTTCAGCAGATTGTTGGCGACGCTCAGCACCAGCGCCTGCTTCTTCACGTCGCCATCGGAAAGTTGGAGCACGATCTTGTGCTCGGCGAACGGCTTGTCCTGGAGCGGGACCTGCTGCGCGAGAGTGAGCGGCATCGCCGCCCATGTGAGCAGCGCCACTAGCATCGCGCTGAAGATTTGCGACCGCATCATCGCTATCCTGCTATGCCCGGATTGCCGTCGACGCCTTTCAGTGTGACGCCGGTGCCGAGCCGCTCGGGCATCATCCGCCCCGAGCGCAGATATTTGGCGACCACGTCCCACACCGGCGCGCCCTGCTGAGCATTGACCGAGGCCCAGCCCGCGACCTTGTAGTGCCTGTTGGCACTCAGCGCCTTGCCATTGGCGAGCTTCAGCTCGGAGATGCGGCTGCCTATCGCGTTGGTGGGACTGCAGGCGTAGCTGAGGCCGCCGGCGCGCACCATGTCGCCGCCTTGCTGGTAATAGGGATCGGCGTTGAAGAGATTGTCGCAGACGTCTTCCAGCACGTCCTTGATCTGCGCGCCGGTCATCTCCTGCACATAGGTTTCGGGATAGGTGATCGCGGTCTCCGCGAGCACGTCCTCCATGGTCAGCGGCTGGCCGGACAGAGCGGTGAGGCCCCAGCGGAAGCCAGGCGACAGCGCGATCTCGGCGTTGAGCTCGGTGCGCAGCGCGGTGCAGATCAGTTCGTCGACGGGGCCCGCGAAATTGTCGCGCCGATAGAGCAGGCGATCGGGCGTGGCGATCTTCTCGGACCAGTCGGTCACATGCTGTGCGCGCAGCTTTCCGATCAGATCGGCCATCGCAGGATCGGGCTTCAACAGCTCCGAATAAACCGGCAGCAGATGATATCTGACATCGCCGACCTTGCCCTTGTCGAGCGCGAGATCGAGCACGCCCAGGAATTTCCCGTTGGAGCCGGCGTTGGTGACGAGCGTCGTGCCGCCGGCGTTCTTCACCAGGATCGGCTGCGGTACGGCGTCATGGGTATGGCCGCCGAGAATGACGTTGATGCCCGTGACGCGGCTTGCAAGCTTGAGGTCGACGTCCATGCCGTTGTGCGACAGCAGGATCACCGCATCGACCTTGTCCTTGCCGCGCAGCGCATCGACATGCTTTTGCAGCTCTTCCTCGCGGATGCCAAAGCTCCAGTCCGGCGTGAACCGCTTGGGATGGGCGATCGGCACGTAAGGAAATGCCTGGCCGATGATCGCGACGCGATGGCCACCGAGCTCCTTGATAACAGACGGTTTGAATACACGGCCCGTCGCCTTGTCGAAGGCGGGGGCGTCGTTGAACGCGGCCTCTTCGGTCAGGAAGACGTTCTGCGCCAGGAACTCGCCCTTGAAGTGCTCGAGATTTTCACGCAGTACCTCTTCACCATAGGTGAATTCCCAATGCCCTGTCATCGCCTCGATGCCGAGCAGATTGGCGACCTCCACCATGTCGCGGCCTTGCATGACATTGGCGAGCCCGGTGCCCTGCCAGAGATCGCCGCCGTCGACCAGCATGGCATGCTTGTCGCCGACATCGTTGCGCAGCCGGTCGATCAGCGTCTTCAGATGGGCGAAGCCGCCGAGCTTGCCGAAACGGCCGGCGGACTTTTCGAATTCGACACAGGTGAAAGCATAGGCGTCCGCGCTGTCAGGCCGGATGCCGAAGCGCTCCAGGAAGGCGCGACCGACCAGATGCGGCGGCTGCCCCGCCATCTCGCCAATGCCGATATTGACGCCGGGCTCGCGGAAATAAACCGGGTTGAGCTGCGCGTGCGTATCGGTGAGGTGCAGGATCCGCGCGTTGCCGAAACGCTCGATATCGTAGATGCTCGCGGCTTCAGCGCCGCGCGCGAGCCGCGGCAGGCCGAGCGAGCTGGCGACAGCAACTGTACTCTTCAAAAAGTCCCGGCGGCGGATCGCCATGCCACATTCTCCGCGCCGATTCCCGGCAGGTCGATAGTTCCACGAGAACTCACTCTAGCGGATTTCCATCGCCTTCCAGGCGTCTTTTTCCGATGTCGCCTGCACAATCGATGCCTTTGCCAGCGCTTCGGCCTCTTTTGCGGCGGCCACGGCGCGGTCAAAATCGCCTCCATCGCCCGCCTTCTTGGCGGCCGCCAGCGTCGCGACCGTCGTGGTCCACTGGTTGCGCATGCCGGCTGCCTCCTTGGACGCGGCCTCCGCGGCGGCATAGGCCGCCTTGTAGTCCGCTTCACTCGCCGCGCGCGCCGCCGGCGCGAAGCTCAAGGCGAGCAGCATGGCGAGGGCAAGTGACCGCTTCATGGCCGCGCTCCCGGGCCCGATATCGGCAGGCCGTTGGCGACGTAGGACAGGAAATATTCGACGTCGCGATATTCGTCCGCCTGCGGCTCCAGCGGAACCGCACGGGTCTGGCTGTTGCAGGTCATGAGGCGGCGGGTGGTGGTGCCCATGCCACTCCATTCGGAGCGGTAGATCGGCATCGCGTTGAGGATGCCGAGCGCGGGCGCCAGGATCTCGGCGCGGATGCGCTGGCCCGGGCTCTGCACATGGCAGCTCGCGCAGGAGAAGTTCAGCTGGCCGCGGCGCGTGTAGAAATAGCGCTTGCCGTTCTCGAACGCCTCGAGCGCGCGCGGATCATCGGGAATCTTGATGTCCATCGGCTTGCCGCGCGAGGTGAAGGCCATGTAGGCCGTGAGCGAGGCCATCTCGTCCTTGACGTAGGAATAGGGCTGTTCGCCATTGGCCTCGCGGCAGCGGTTGAGCGCGAGCTCGAGCGTGACGACCTTGCCCTCCTTGGTGTCGAAATAAGGATAGTTCTGGCGAATGCCGATGCCGCCGTTCGGGAAGCAATCGGCATAGGTCTTGCCGTTCTTGAACGGCGTCGAGAACATCTCCTTGCCGGCATCGAGCGCGAACTCGTAGGGCGGGAATTCTTCCTTCTCCTGCCACTGCCGCTTCATGTCCTCGTTCATCGAATAAGGGCCGTTGACGAAATCCTCGTGCTTCACGTCAGGAAACTTCTGGAAGAAGAAGTTCTGGAACGCCTTGGCGTCGGCGGCGGGATCGACCTTGTCGGCCGCGATCACGCGCGGCGAGGTGAGCGCGAACGCGACGAGCGCAGCGCTCAGCGAGCCAAGCAGGAGGGAGGAGCCGGCCTTCATCAGGCGATCTTCGCGGTGGTCTGGTCGGACCCGCCCTTGTTGTCGGTCCAGGAGATCGTGAGATCGTCGCCCTTCTTGGCGCCCTTGAAGCTGAACTTGATATAGGGGTCCTTGGAGACCGCCGGTCCCCAATCGGCGACGAACACCTCCTTGCCGTTACAGGCGAACTTCAGCTCCTGGATGAAATGCGGCGGGATCAGCTCGCCCTTGGCGTCCTTGACGAAGCCGGAATCCATGGGGTGCTGGATCAGCGCCTGCACTTCGGTGATGTCGCCGTTGGCGGTGGCGCGGACGCGAATGCTGGATGCCATGTTCGATCTCCTTTCGCGCCTCAGCCGCCGCAGCCGCCGACCGTGACCTTGACTTCCTTGGTCGCGCTGAAAAGCTTGCCGTCGGCTTCCACGATCGCGACCACATTGGTGGTCTTGGCCATCTTCAGGCGGTTGGCGACGACGGGCATGGTGCCGTCGGGAATCTTGTAGGACGCCGCGAGCGCGTTCGGGTTCTCGGCGACGAAGAACGAGATCGAGGTGACCTTGTCCAGCGTCGTCGTCACCGAGATCGGCACCACCGCGCCGTTCTCGGCGATCTCAGGCGCATCGAGCTTGACCTTGTCGGAAGGCTCGGCGGTCTTGCCGTAGAGCGCCTTGATCGCGTCGGCCTCGCTCTTCTGCTTGAACGCCTCTTCCGGATATTTGTCGTTCGCCGCGGCCTGCGCCGGCGTGAACGGTAGATTGCCGAGGCCGATCAGCGCGACCGTAACGGCACCCTGAAGGATCAGGCGCCGGGTCGGTTGAGGGCCGATATGCGTCGTCATCTCGAGTCTCCTTGGCCCGCCGTTACAGCGTCTGCAGGAAATCAACGATCGCGTTGATCTCCCGTTCAGTGAGGATTCGGTTGCGGCCGAACGGCGGCATCATGGTCTGCGGGTTGCGCTTGGTCTCGTCGAACAGGATCGCGGCCAGCTCGTTACGATCAGGGTATTTGGCCTTGAGGTCCTTCAGCTCCGGCCCGATCGTTCCCGGCAGATCGCCGCCAATGATGACGTGGCAGGTCAGGCAATTGCCCTTGCCGCGGTCGAAGGCGAGCTTTTGGCCCTCGGCGACGGTCGATTGCGCCCACGCCGGGCGCGCGGCGAGGCCGGCGAGGACGACCAGCGCGAGGAGCAGGGCGGGCTTGCGAAAAAAGGCGGTCAAGGCGTCGTTCCGAGGCGTGATTTCGAAGGTCTGGTAGCGGAAATATGGTGCTCAAAGCACAAACGACATGCCCTGACAATCAACACTATGCAGGGCGCAAAATGGCGTTAATATCTGCCGCATTGCAACTGAAGAGATAGATCGTTCATCAAGCCGGCTTTGCCGGGCTGCGTTTTGGGGCGTTTGGTCCTTGCTCGCGTTTTGGACTGCTTTCTCATTTCCGGGGACGTGAATTGGCTGAATATGTCGTCGAATTTGGCAGGGACGGCGGCCGGGTCGAGCCTGACGGTCGCCTTGATGCGCCCGCCTTCCACCGCAATCACGAACCGCTCTGGGCCGCGCTGGCAAAGCATCTCGCCGGGCGGTCGGGCGACGTCGTCGAGGTCGGCAGTGGAACCGGCCAGCACGTGGTGTATTTCGCCCGTCATACGCCCGATCTGGTTTGGTGGCCGAGCGATCTCAACCAGCGCCACGTGAAGAGCATCGAGGCCTGGCGCGTGCATTCGGGCCTGACAAACATCCGCAGCCCCCTGCGGATCGATCTGTCCGATCCCGATTGGTGCCCGGAGATGCGAAACGGGCAGGGGCCGAGCGATCTTTCGGCCGTGTTCTGCGCCAATGTCATTCATATCGCGCCCTGGTCGGTGGCGGAGGGGCTGTTTGCCGGCGCTGGCCGCTACTTGCGGTCCGACGGCGAATTGTTCCTTTACGGCCCGTTCAAGCGCGACGGCAAGCACACCGCGCTCAGCAACGCCGTGTTCGACACCTCCTTGCGTGAAGGCAACCCCGAATGGGGCGTGCGCGACCTCGGCGACGTCGAGACGCTCGCGCGCGGTGTGGGCTTTCGTCTCATCGATACGATCGAGATGCCCGCGAACAATCTGACGCTGGTGTTCGCGCGTGGTTGAGGCGCGAGGCCGTCAGGCCTCGCCGTCCCGCCACCCGATCTTCTCCTTCAAGAACTGAAAGCCCAGCACCTGGAAGCCGGCGCGCTCCTTGTTGTCCTTGCCGTAGCCGTGGCCGCCGGCGGCGGGCTCGTAGAACCAGGCTTCATAACCCATCGCCTGGAGCTTGGCCGCCATCTTGCGCGCGTGGCCGGGATGGACACGGTCGTCGCGCCGCGTCGTGGCGATCAGGATCGGTGGATAGGCCTGGCCGGGCTTTGCGTTGTGATAGGCCGAGTAGGTCTTCAGCCATTCCCACTCTTCCGGCTTGTCAGGATCGCCATATTCGGCGATCCAGCTCGCGCCCGCGAGTAGTTTCGTGTAGCGGCGCATGTCGATCAAGGGAATCGTGCAGAACAGCGCGCCGAAGCGCTCGGGATAGCGCACCAGCATGTTGGTGATGAGGATGCCGCCGTTCGATCCGCCCTGCGCGGCGATGCGTTTCGGCGTCGTCACGCCGCGCCGGACCAGATCGGCGGCCACGGCCGCGAAATCATCGTGCGACAGCTTCTTGCCGGCGTAGCGGCCGGCATCGGGCCAGCGCGTGCCGAACTCGCCGCCGCCGCGCAAATTGGCCTGCACCGTGGTGCCGCCGCGCTCGAGCCAGAGCTTGCCGAGCGATGAATTGTATTGCGGCCTCACTGCGAGGCCGAAGCCGCCATAGGCGGTCATATAAACAGGTGCAGCGCCTGACACGCCGGCCGGGCCGGTCTGCACATAGGGAATGCGCTCGCCGTCGACGGAGACCGCCTCGTGCTGCGTCACCACGAGGCCGTCGGCGTTGAAGGTCTTCGGTGCCTGCTTCAGGACGACAGGGCTTCCGACGCCGCGCTCGAGCAGCATCAGCGAAGGCGGCGTCAGCGGGTCCTGCACATTGGCAAGCAGGTCGCCATTGCTCTCGGATTCGTGGGCATCGAGACCCCAGACGTCGACCACACCGATGTCGGGAAGCCCTTGCAGCTTCTGCCGGCTCCAGCCCGACGCTGAGGGCGTGCAGAGCTCGAACACCGGCCGCAACTCGTCGAGGATGGAGAGCAGGAGCTTGCCGTCGCTCCAGGAGAAGCCTTGCAGCGCCCGCCGCGGGCCCGGCTCGAACAGCACCGTGAAGTCGCGGCTGCCCGCCATGAACGCGGACAGCGACATGCCGAGCATCGCGTCGGCTTCATAAGTGTGTCCCGCAACCGACCAGGTCTCGCGCGGCTTGACCGACAGCCAGTCGCCGTGGGTCTGCATCCAGATATTGCTGGGCAGGTCGAGGGTGGTGGTTGCACCGGCCGTAGTGCCGAGCGAGGTACGGAAATTGAAGAAGTCGGTCTGGTCGATGAACCAGATGCGCTGTGACGGCACGGTGTTATCGACGTAGCTGTACACCCGCATGTGGTCGGCGCTCGTCTCGAACACCACCGGCGCCTGCTCGACGCCGGTCCCGCGCCGCCACAGCCGCACGGATCTCGCGTAGCCCGAGCTTGTCGCCATGCCCTCGCCGAGCGCGCTGGACAGTAGCAGCGTGTCGGCATCGACCCATTCGGCGCTGCTCTTGGCCTCCGGCAGAAAAAAACCGTCCACCACAAAGCTCCTGGTGTCGGTGTCGAATTCACGCAAGGTCACGGCATCGCTGCCGCCGCGCGAGAGGGCCAGGATCACCCGCGTGCTTCCGGGCCGGGACGACGCGCCGCTGAACAGCCAGTCGTTGCCTTCCATCGCGGCGAGCTGGTCGATGTCGAGCAGGATCTCCCAGGACGGCGTCGCCGTACGAAATTCCGCAAGCGTGGTGCGCCGCCATAGGCCGCGTGGATGCTCTGCGTCCTGCCAGAGATTGTAGAGGTAGCCGTCACGCCGCCGCACATAGGGAATGTTGTCCGGCCGATCGAAGATCGCCGCGAGCAGGTCACGATCACGCTCGAACGCCGCGCCGCCGTATTTTGCCAGCGTCAGCTGGTTCTGCCGCTCGACGAATTCGAGCGCGCGGGCGCCTTCAACCTCTTCGAGCCAGAGCCATGGATCGTCGTCGGGAGCGCTGAGCGTGGGCCTGCTGTCGACGGACATGAGCGAAACTCCCTGTAACGGCGGCCGGATAGGATTTGATCGAACGCAAGCCGTCAAGGGCGCGGGCCTGATATCATGCGCCTGATTGCGTCAGAGGCATGGCCTGCGCCCGTTTGCGCCGGTTGCCCGGCTGTTTCGGCCCCTCCATAGTGCCGGGAATCAAGAAGGCCCCTTGGGCGAAAGTGCCGATGATAGACGTGACTGCCACCAACGAGATTGCCGATGACGCCCGTGCGCGCGCCAATGTGCTGCGCCTTGCCGCTGCGCAGGCGCTGACCGGCGCCAACTCGGCGGTGATCTTCGCCACCGGCTCGATCGTCGGTGCCATGCTCGCACCCGACATCTCGCTCGCCACCGTGCCGCTGTCGATGTACGTCGTGGGCCTCGCCGCCGGCACGCTGCCGACCGGCGCGATCTCGCGCCGCTTCGGCCGGCGCGTCGCCTTCGTGATCGGCACCGGCTGCGGCGCGCTCACCGGCCTTCTCGGCTCGTTCGCGATCCTGCATGCTTCGTTCGCGCTGTTTTGTCTGGCGACCTTCCTCGGCGGCCTCTATGGCTCGGTGGCGCAATCCTATCGCTTCGCGGCTGCGGACGGCGCCAGCGCCGCGTATCGCCCCAAAGCCGTGTCGTGGGTGATGGCGGGCGGCGTGTTTGCCGGCGTGCTCGGTCCGCAGCTCGTGCAATGGACCATGGACGTCTGGTCGCCTTATCTGTTCGCCTTCAGCTTCCTGGTCCAGGCTGCGGTCGCGCTTGTCGCGATGGGCATCGTCGCCGGCGTCGACATACCCAAGCCCGCCCCATCAGATCTGCATGGCGGCCGGCCCCTGCTCACCATCGTGACCCAGCCGCGCTTCATCGCCGCCGCGCTGTGCGGCGTCATCTCCTATCCCATGATGAATCTGGTGATGACCTCGGCGCCCTTAGCCATGAAGATGTGCGGGCTCTCGGTCTCCGATTCCAATTTCGGCATTCAATGGCACATCGTCGCGATGTATGGGCCGAGCTTCTTTACCGGCGCGTTGATCTCTCGCTTCAACGCACCGAAGATCGTGGCCGCCGGCCTGTTGCTGGAAGCCGGCGCCGCTACCATCGGGCTGTCGGGCATCACCGCGATGCACTTCTGGGCCACGCTGTTCGTGCTCGGCGTCGGCTGGAATTTCTCCTTCATCGGTGCCTCAGCGCTGGTGCTGGAGACGCACCGTCCGCAGGAGCGCAACAAGGTGCAGGCCTTCAACGACTTCCTGGTGTTCGGCATGATGGCGATCGGCTCGTTCTCTTCCGGACAGCTGCTTGCGAATTACGGATGGTCCGCGGTGAACCTGGTGGTGTTCCCGCCGGTGGTGATCGGCCTCGTCGCGCTCTCGGTGGCGTCCTGGGCCCGCCGCCGCAAGGCCCGGCTCGAGGCCGCGATGGGCGAGTTCCCGGACGCGATCTGAATTTGGCAGGAGACTGTCAGCAACGTTGATAGTTTGATCGCTGTCGAAGTGATTTTCTGAGATGATTGACTAGATGATGCGTCATGGCCGGGCTTGTCCCGGCCATCCACGTCTTGAACGCGCAGATCGACGAGGATGTCCGGGACAAGCCCGGGCATGACGGAGTGGTTAGTATGCTTGACAATCCACAGACTCCGCCGGTCGACGAATCCTCGCTCCGCTATCAAGGCTGGCGCATCGTCGCCGTCTGCTTCCTGCTCGCGACGTTCGGCTGGGGGCTCGGCTTCTACGGCCAGAGCGTCTATGTCGCCGAGCTCCAGCGTGCGCATGGCTGGTCGGCCTCGCTGATCTCCGCAGGCACCACGTTCTTCTACCTGTTCGGCGCGCTGCTCGTCGTGTTCGTCGGCGAGGCCGTCCAGAGATACGGTGCGCGCCTCGGCCTGATCGCCGGCACGCTGGCGATGGCGGCAGCGAGCGTCGCGATCGGCGCGGTGCGCGAACCCTGGCAGCTTTATCTCGCCGACGCGGTGCTCGCCTTCGGCTGGGCCGGCACAAGCCTTGCCATGATCACCAACACCATCAGCCTCTGGTTCGACCGCAAGCGCGGCATGGCGATCAGCCTGGCGCTCAACGGTGCCAGCTTCGGCGGCATCGTCGGCGTGCCGCTGCCGGTGAGCCTGATCAGCCACATCGGTTTCGCCAACGCGATGTATACCGCCGCCGGCGCCATGCTGGTGCTGCTCGTGCCGGTGATCCTGCTCGTGGTCGGCCGGCCGCCCGATCTTCACGGCTGGCGTGGTGTCGCGAAAGCAAAGCCGCAATCCTCCACGGAGGTTCGCAAGCGCGCGCTGCGCGATATCGGCTTCCTCACCGTCACGATCGCGTTCGCGCTGGTGCTGTTCGCGCAGGTCGGCTTCATCGTGCACCTGATCTCGTTCCTCGATCCCGTGATCGGACGCGAGCGCGCGGCGGTCGCGGTCGCGGTGCTCACCGCGATGGCGGTGGTCGGCCGCGTGCTGTTCTCGCTGGTGATCGATCGCCTCAACCAGCGGCTCGCGTCAGCGCTGTCGTTCCTGAGCCAGGCGGCTGCGCTCTGCGTCGTGATCAATCTGCACAATGACTACGTGTTGATCGCGGCCTGCGCCGTGTTCGGCTTCTCCGTCGGCAATCTCATCACGCTGCCGTCGCTGATCGTGCAGCAGGAGTTCGATTCGGCCTCGTTCGGCGTGCTGATCAGCCTGAACACCGCGATCAACCAGGTCACCTATGCGTTCGGCCCCGGCGTCGTCGGCTTCTTGCGCGATTGGTCCGGCGGCTATTCGCTGCCGTTCTATCTCTGCATCGCTCTGGAAGTGACAGCTGCGGCCCTGATCATGATGCGGGGCAAGTCAAGAGCAAAACTCTCGTAGGGTGGGCGAAGGCGCACAGCGCCGTGCCCACGACCTATATCTATATCGCGAGATCGGTGGGCACGCTTCCGCCTTCGCTCTTCGAGCTACGGCGGACAAGTCGCTTTGCCCACCCTTGTATTAGCGCGCCGGGTTAGGATGGCCACGTTCCGTGAGGAATGGCCCAGCCCGGGTGGCCGCCCGAGCTGGGCCGCCGATCGATCGGATCGATGCCCACCGAAGCCCTGAAGGGCTGCGTTTCGTAGCAAGATCGCGGTCGGCACTTCAGCGGGACCCGCATGGTTGAACGAACTTCAGGTTCGCATTCACAAGGGAGGGTCGAGGAAGATGGCCAAGCATATCATGATCTGTGCCGGGATCGATACCGGCAAAGACAAGCTCGACGTGGCGGTCGACGGCAGCTCGGAGCGATTGCAGGTCGACAATACGGTAGAAGGCCGCCAGGAGCTGGTGGAGTGGCTGAAGGGCCACAAGGTCAAGCGGATAGGGATCGAGGCAAGCGGAGGCTATGAGCGGGCTGTCGTCGCTGAGCTGCGACGCAAGCGGTTCGTCGTCGTCCTGTTTCAGCCCAAGCAGGTCCGTGCCTATGCCACGTTCCATCAGCTGCTGGCCAAGAACGATACGATCGACGCGGCGCTGATCGCGATGTGCACTGCTGCGGTCAAAACGATCCATCCCGCTCCGGATCCGCGTCTGCAGCCCTTTGCCGAGCATCTGACGATGATCGACCAGATCACGGAGGACATCGCAAGACTGAAGAACCGGCTTGAGAGTTGCCGCGACACGCGGATTCAAGGGGTTTGGAAGGCGCAGATCGCGCTCCTGACCAAGTCCAAACGAGCTGAACTCAAAGCGCTGCTGGCGACGATCCGCAAGCACCCTGATCTGGCCGCACGGCTCGATCTGATCTATAGCGTCGCCGGCTGCGGCCTGCCGACCGCGGTTGCCGTCCTGGTCAGGATGCCCGAGGTCGGCAACATCACGCGTGGGCCCGCTGCAGCTCTCGGCGGGCTGGCGCCTTACGACGACGACAGCGGCAATCGCGCCGGCGCCCGTCACATCGAGGGTGGCCGCGAACGCCTGCGCCGGGCGCTCTACACCGCGGCCCTTGCGGCATCCTTCCGCTGGAATCCGCAGCTCAAGGCTCTGTACGCCCGCCTGATCGCCGCCGGCAAAGGCCACAAATGCGCGCTCATCGCCTGCGCCAGAAAGCTGCTCGTCACGATCAACGCCGTCGTCGCCCGCGGAACTCCCTGGGTGGCAGAGCTGCCTCAACTCGCCAAGCGGCCCGCCGCCTGACCCGTTTCTTTGTTCGACTAGGCGACCGTTTCTTCGTCCCGACCTGCCGCAACAAAGACGCCGCGCGCGGCGGCCGTCAAGGCTGGCCGTCGCTCTGCTCCCGCCTTACATCAGCTGCTGCCAAGCCACGCCTTGATGGGCGCAAGCGCGGCGTCACCATCAAGGCCATCGGGGGCGACTTAATGGTTGCTACGGCAGCTGCGCAAAGACGCGACGCCGCCTCCACACACACCGTCATTGCGAGCGCAGCGAAGCAATCCAGAATCTTTCCGCGCAGGGATCCTGGATGGCTTCGTCGCAAGGGCTCCTCGCAATGACGAGGAGAGAGCGGGGCTCACGCCTCGCGCTGCTTCAACAAGCCCTCCACATCCAGCCGCTTGGTGAACATCGCGAGCTTCCCATCCGGCCCGAACGGCCATTGCTCTCGCGGCTTGTCCCAATACAGCTCCACGCCGTTCTGATCAGGATCGCGCAAATACAGCGCCTCGCTCACGCCGTGGTCGCTGGCACCGTCAAGCGCAATGCCGGCCGAGAGGACGCGGTGCAGCGCATCCGCCAGAGCCGCCCGTGTCGGATAGAGGATCGCGGTGTGAAACAGTCCGGTGGTGCCCGGCGGTGGTGGCGAGCCGCCCTTGCTCTCCCAGGTGTTGAGCCCGATGTGGTGATGATAGCCGCCGGCCGAGATGAAGGCCGCGCCCGAGCCCATGCGCTGCATCAGCTCGAAGCCGAGCACGCCGCAGTAGAAGCCGAGCGCGCGATCGAGGTCGGCGACCTTGAGATGGACGTGGCCGATGCGGGTGCCGGCGGCAATGGCTGATGTTTGCGACATGATGTGGCTCCGTTGATCAACCCCACATAAGGCGCGCTTCGGAATGCCGCCACCGGCTCATCCCGAAACCCATCGTTTCCGGATATGAAACTATGACAGCTCCGGCGCTTCGCCCTCCGGCAGCCCGAACTCGAATGTGTTCAGCGTCATCGAGACCATCGTGTAATAGCCGCACAGTCCGATCACCTCGACCACGCCGCGCTCGCTGAGCAGTTTCACCGCCTCGTCGTAGAGTCCCTTCTCGACCCCGCGGCCCTCGTGCAGCGACTTCGCGAGGTCGTAGATCATCTTGGCCTTGGGATCGTCGAACGCAGGCGTGCGGCGGTCGCGGATCGCATCGATGATTTCGGGGGCCATGCCGCCGGCGAGCGCGAGCCGTTTATGCGCATACCATTCGTAATGCGCGGTCCAGTGCCGCGCCGTCACCAGGATCGCGATCTCCGACAGCTTTGCCGGGAAGATCGTGTCGTAGCGCAGCACCTCGCCGAGCCGCGTGGCGTGACGGGCCATGTCGGGGCTGTTGAGCCAGGCCATCATCGGCGCCGGCGGCTTGCCGCGTTTGCCGGCAATCGATTCGTCATAGGTCTGCCGCTGGCTCTCGCTCATTTCGCCAGGCGAAAGAAGTTTCAGGCGCATTCGCGTTTCCTCTTTGTTTTCAAGCACCGTCGTGTAGCGACTATAACCCATGACGGAGTGCGGAAGTGGTTGAATTCCGCGAGGGCTTGGCCCAGAGTCGCCGCCAACAAGTCTGATGTGATTGATGGAAACGACCCATGCCTGACTCCCAAGCCAGTGAGATCGAGAGCGCCGAGCTCGAGCAATTCCGTAACGAAACGCGAGCCTGGCTGGAAGCCAATTGCCCGCCGGAGATGCGCAAGCCCGCGACCTCGGATGCCGACGTGTTCTGGGGCGGACGCAACGCAAAGTTCTCGTCCGAGCCGCAACGCATCTGGTTCGAGCGCATGCGCGACAAGGGCTGGACCGTGCCGGACTGGCCGAAGGAGTATGGCGGCGGAGGCCTCAGCGCTGCCGAGCACAAGGTGCTGCGCAGTGAAATGGCGAAGATGGGCGCGCGTCCGCCGCTGTCGAGCTTCGGCATCTGGATGCTCGGGCCGGCGTTGCTGAAATACGGCAACGAGGCGCAGAAGAAGGAGCATCTGCCGAAGATCGCGGCGGGCGAAATCCGCTGGTGCCAGGGCTATTCCGAGCCGAACGCCGGCTCCGACCTCGCTTCGCTGCAGACCCGCGCCGAGAGCGACGGCGACGACTTCGTCATCACCGGATCGAAGATCTGGACGTCCTACGCCAACTACGCCGACTGGATCTTCTGCCTGGTCCGCACCGATCCCACGGCCAAGAAGCACGACGGCATCAGCTTCATCCTGTTCGACATGACTTCGAAGGGCGTCACCACCAAGCCGATCCTGTTGATCTCGGGCTATTCGCCGTTCTGCGAGACCTTCTTCGACGGCGTCCGCGTGCCGAAATCGCATGTGGTCGGCACCGTCAATCGTGGCTGGGACGTCGCAAAATATCTGCTGCAGCACGAGCGTGCGATGATCTCGGGGATGGGCGAGCGCGGCGTCGGCCGCCCGCTCGGCCAGATCGCGGCGGATTCCGTCGGCACGGACGCGCAAGGCAGGCTCGATGATTCCATGCTGCGCGGCCGGATCGCGACGTTCGACGTCGATGAAGCTGCGCTTGCCGCCTGCGCCGAGCGCGCGGTCGATCTCGCCAAAGCGGGGCAGGCGCATCCGGCGTTTTCGTCGGCGATGAAATATTACGGCACCGAGCTCAACAAGCGCCGCTACGAGATCCTGATGTCGGCCGGCGGCGTCGACGCGCTGGAATGGGAGAGCGAACGCTCCAGGCAGGGCGCCCGTCCGCGCGCCTGGCTGCGCACCAAGGCGAACTCGATCGAGGGCGGCACGTCCGAGGTCATGCTCGGCATCGTCGCCAAGCGCATCCTGGATCTGCCGGGAGCGTAAGGCACGCACTCACCACCCGTCATTCCAGGGCGCGCGGAGCGCGAGCCCGGAATCCATCAGGCGGCATTCTCTGCGGCGAAATGGATTCCGGGTCTGGCCCTTCGGGCCATCCCGGAATGACGAGCTACAAATAGAACGTTGATCGGAAAACACACCCATGGCCCTCGTCCTCACCGAAGAACAATCAATGCTCCGCGACTCGGCGCGCGGTCTGATCAGCGACAAGGCGCCTGTGTCGCACCTGCGGTCCTTGCGCGACTCCAAGGATCCCACCGGCTTCTCCAAGGAGCTGTGGCATTCCTTTGCCGAGATGGGCTTTGCCGGCCTCCTGGTGCCGGAGGAGTTTGGCGGCTCGGGCCTCGGCTTCATGGAAGCCGGTGTCGTGATGGAGGAGATCGGCCGCACCTTGATGCCATCGCCCTTCCTCGCCACCTCCGTGGTCGCGGCCTCCGCCTTGAACCGCGGCGGCAATGCCGCGCAGAAGTCGGAATATCTGCCGAAGATCGCAAGCGGCTCGCTGCTGGCGACGCTTGCGATCGACGAAGGCGCCAAGCATCGCCCGCTCCAGACCAACCTTCAGGCCGTGCGCGCCGGCAACGGCTTCAAGCTTTCCGGCGCCAAGGCGCTGGTGGTCGACGGCCACGTCGCCGACCTCCTCATTGTGGCCGCGCGCACGGCCGGTTCGGCCGGCGAGCGTGATGGCTTGACACTGTTCCTGGTGAACCCTGCGGCGAAGGGTGTCGCGATCGAGCGCACCATCATGGTCGATGCGCACAATGCCGCGCGGCTCGAGCTTTCCAATGTCGAAGTCACCGCCGACAGCGTGCTCGGCGAGGTCGATCAGGGCGCTTCGCTGCTCGACGGCGTGCTCGACATCGGTCGCGGCGCGGTCGCCGCCGAGATGGTGGGGCTCAGCGACGAGGTGTTTGGCCGTACCGTCGAGTATCTCAAGAGCCGAAAGCAGTTCGGCAAGCTGATCGGCGAATTCCAGGCGCTGCAGCACCGCGCCGCCGAGCTCTACATCGACATCGAGATCACCCGCGCCGCCACCATCAAGGCGCTGCAGGCGCTGGATGCGGACGTCGCCAAGGCCGCATCAAGCGTTGCGGTCGCCAAGGCCCGCGCCGGCACCACCGCCACCCGCGCGGTGCAGGAAGGCGTGCAGATGCACGGCGGCATGGGCATGACCGACCAGTTCGACATCGGCTTCTTCATGAAGCGGGCGCGGGTGTGCGAGGAGCTGTTCGGCGATGCCAATTACCACACCGAGCAGCTCGCGCGCGCGCGGGGGTATTGAGTCGTACCGGCACATTCGTTGTCATCGCCCGCGGAGGCGGGCGATCCAGTACGCCGCAGCCCCTCCGCATACGATTGACTTCTCGGATTACTGGATCGCCCGGTCAAGCCGGGCGATGACAATTGAGTGGGTGGAAAGTGCACGCCCCAATCTCATCATTGCGAGGAGCTCTTGCGACGAAGCAATCCAGACTGTCACCGCGGAGGGATTCTGGATTGCTTCGCTTCGCTCGCAATGACGAGTGGAGAGAGCTGCCCTACCTCATCGGCGGCGCATATTGCACGCCGCCCGCGTTCCACAGCTGGTTCATGCCGCGCGGGATCTTCAGCTGCGACTTCTCGCCGATGTTGCGCTCGTACATCTCGCCGTAATTGCCGACATGGCGGATGATGCGCACCGCCCAGTCCTTGGTGAGGCCGAGCTGCTCGCCGTAATTGCCTTCGGTGCCGACCAGGCGCATCACCTCGGGTTTCTTCGACTTGAGGGCTTCGTCGATATTCTGGGAGGTGACCCCGAGCTCTTCCGCGTTGATCATTGCGTAGAGTGTCCACTTCACGATCATCATCCAGTCGTCGTCGCGCTGGCGCACGACGGGAGCGAGCGGCTCCTTGGAGATCATGTCGGGCAGGATCATGTGGTCGCCGGGCTTCGACAGGTTCAGCCGCAGCGCGTAAAGCTGGGAGACGTCGGCGGTCAGCGTGTCGCACTTGCCGGTGTCGTAGGCCTTCACGACGTCTTCCAGCTTGTCGAACTTCACCAGCTCATACTTCATGTTGTTGGCTTTGAAGTAGTCGGCGAGGTTGAGCTGCGTGGTGGTGCCTGATTGCACGCAGACCTTGCTGTCGGCGAGATCGAGCGAGGTCTCCTTGTTGCGCGACCGCGGCACCATGAAGCCTTCGCCGTCGTAATAGGCGACGGCAGGGAAATAGAGGTCGTAGTCGAGCTCGCGCGCCATGCTCCAGGTCGAGTTGCGCGAGAGGATGTCGACTTTCCGGCTCTGCAATTCCTTGAAGCGCTCGCTGGCGTCGAGCGGAACGAATTTGGCCTTGTTCGGATCGTCGAAGATCGCCGACGCCACCGCGCGGCAGAAGTCGACGTCAAAGCCGGTCCAGTTGCCCTTGTCGTCGGGGATGGAGAAGCCCGGCAGGCCCTTGTTGACGCCGCACAGCACTTCGCCGCGGCGCACGGTGCGCTTCAAGGTGCGGGTGTCGTAGAATTCGTAGGTGATGGCCAAGGCAGCGACCAGCACGGCGACCGCGAGCCCGATCAGCAGGCCGCCTCGAAATGTGCGCATCATGTTGCTCTCTCGAAAAATCGGGAAAAGGAATTTTGGCGAAGGCGGGAGAGCATGGTCGGGAGGACCATGCTCCGAAGCATGGCCGTCAGAGTTCGGGCTTCTGCCGGATGACTACCTTGGTCCCGACAGGCACGCGATCATAGAGATCGGCGACGTCGTTGTTGACCAGACGGAAGCAGCCCGAGGACACCTTGGTGCCGATCGTATCAGGACGGTTGGTGCCGTGGATGCGGTAGACCGTGGTGCCCAGATACATGGCGCGCGCGCCCAGCGGATTGCCGGGGCCGCCGGCCATGAAGCGCGGCAGATAGGGCTGGCGCTGGATCATCTCCGGCGGCGGCGTCCAGTCCGGCCACTCCTTCTTGTTGGTGATCTGCACCAGCCCCTGCCATTGGAAGCCGTCGCGGCCGACGCCGATGCCGTAGCGGATCGCGCGCCCGCCGGGCTGGACCAGATAGAGGTGACGCTCCGATGTCGAGATGATGATCGTGCCCGGCGCCTCGGTGGTGCGGTAGTACACGACCTGCTTCTGCCATTCCGGATCGAGCTGGTAGCTGTCGTCGGCGATCAGGCCGGGCTCATCGCCGCGGTCGGGCTGCTGGGCGAAGGCTTGGGGCGAGGACAGGATCAGGCCGATCGCAGCGACAAACGCCCCGGTCAGGCGACGAACATCGGTCATTTCAGGCTCTCCCCCGCTGCCACAGCGCAAATCAATCCGAACCATCTGAACTCAGGGGCAGCTTCGTGGCAAGTTCAAGGCGTGCCCAGCGAGTATGTCACGAGAATGCTTTGGTTTTTTGACGACGCGGCGCAATGCCATGAATGAGGGATGGCGCGAAAAGCAGTGAGCTTGGCTCGATGCGCTCCCTCCCCCGTTTGTGGGGGAGGGTTGGGGAGAGGGTGTCTCCGCATTGGGATACTCCCCAGAGGAAAGAACCCTCACCCGCCCCGCGCGGGACGATGCTTAGCATCGGCCGGGGCGTGTCGACCTCTCCCGCAAGCGGGGAGAGGCGCAGAGCGAGCCCATGGCAACAGGGGGCCTTAGATCTGGTTCGCCTCCGGCCCGATCCCGAGCCGCCGCACGATCTCGGCGCCCACGGCGCGGGCCTCCGCGCGGGAGCCGATGCGCGGGCTGCGAAACCGTCGTCCTGAAAGCAGCCGGATCACGACGATGCAATGCTCGTCCTCGGAGCGGCCGCGACGCTCGATCGTGATCGCTTTGACGTCATGTCCTTCGATCTGGTCCGTGCGCGGCTGCCCATTGCCCCAGAGGCGTTCGATGCGGATATCGGCCTCGCGGACAATCCAGAAGGCGCCGGTGAGGAGATTGGCAAATCGGTAGACGCCGAACGCCGCGATCGCCCCAAGCGGCAGCAGCATATAGTCGATCCACTGGGGCTGCAGGCCGCGCCAGAGCCTGTAGGCGTAAGGTGCGACACTCAGCGCGACGACGATCAGCGCCGCAATCCTTATGTCCCTCTGGGAAAAAGGCTCGATGGGGTCGCCGAGACGCATCTCGGGATTGCTGGCATCAAGCGGGTTGACGGGCGCCTCGACATTGGGGACGTCGAATTGCGTTGCGATCCTCGCCACGGTGTCATGCACATGGGTGACGTCGGCGAGCGGCGGGGAGATCAGGCGTTCGCCCGAAGCCAGCGTGAAGGCCAGCTGGAAGCGGGCTTTGGCGGTCTTGCTGCCGGGAACCTGTAATCCAGCGATGTCATCCTTCGTGACGACCCGGGTCTGCAGCTTGCCAAACGGACGCTGTCGTCCGATCAGGATCTGCTCCGGCGTGATGATCCACACCACTGCCGGTGTCAGCATGATCACGCCGACAAACGCCGCGCCCGCCAGCAGTGCGACCACCGAGATGATGATCTCGAGCGCATCGTGCGTGAACAGGCCCGGAGTAAAGCACAACGCCACGGCCGCCGCCGAGCCGGCCACGACCAGCCGCTGCGCGATCGAGGAGCCTTCGCGAAGGCGGATGTCGTTGCTGGCGGTCGCGTCGTCCATTGCGGGCGGCTGATTTCGTCGCTCGCGAACCTCCACGGACGGGTCCGTGGAGTCAAGCAGCAACGCAATGCCGCTGACTCGCAATCAGCTACTGGCGTTCAGCAGCTTGGCCACGGTGCGGTCGATCTCGTCATAGCGGCCTTCGCCTTCGTGCTGGAACACGATCTTGCCGCTCTGGTCGATGATGTATTGCGCCGGCCAATATTGGTTGCGGTAGGCGTTCCAGGTCCTGGACTCGTTGTCCTGCGCCACCGGATAGGTGATGCCGTGGCGCTTCAGCGCGGCCTGCACGTTGGAGGCTGACCGCTCGAACGGGAATTCCGGCGTGTGCACGCCGACCACGACGAGGCCCTTGTCCTTGTACTTGGCATAGAGGTCGGTGACGTGCGGCAGCGTGTTGACACAGTTGACGCAGCCATAGGTCCAGAAGTCGACCAGCACGACCTTGCCGCGGAGGTCGGCCATATGAAGCGGCTTCGAGTTGAACCAGTTGCTGATGCCGGCGAAATCGGGCGCGGTCGCCGCCTCGCTCGCGGCCGCGACCTTGACCGGCGCAGCTTGAATCGCCTCGTCGCAGAGGCCGGGGATGACAGCGCCGGTGACAGAGACGCCGATCAGCGCGGCGGCCACGGCGAGCAGTTTGAAAGTCATGGTCGTGTTCTCCGTTGAGGTGAAGCCATCACAGGCCGATCTGGCCGATGGGATAGATCGAGGTGAGCCACGCCACGATCAGCGTGTCGTATTGGAAATAGGCGGCGAGCGCGAAGGCGATCACGACCACGCCAAAACCCTGCTGTATCAGCGGCGAGATCCGCGCCAGGCTGCGCACGCGCGTGGTCGCGGCCTGACCGCCATAGGCGATCGCCAGCATCGGGATCGCAGCACCGATCGCGTAGGCGATCAGCAGCGTGCCGGCCCAGGCCAGATTCTTCGACGTCGCGACCAGCGTCAGGATCGAGCCGAGCACGGGGCCGGCGCAGGGCGTCCAGACCAGGCCGAGCGTGGTGCCGAGCACGAGGCCGCCGAGCGCGCCCTCGCGTTGCGCGCCGCCGGCGTTGCCGAGATTGAGCCAGCCATTGAGCCGGATCGAAAGCCATTCGAACGGCGCCGGCCACAGCATCAACAGGCCGAAGCCGAGCAGCAGGATCGCGGCGGCCTCGCGCAGCACGTTCGGATCGATATCGAATGCCTGCGTCAGCGCGCCGAGCAGCAGCGCCACCGATGAGAACGAGACGACGAAGCCGAGCGCGATCATCGCCGGCCGTAGCTGCGACGTCCGACCGATCGAGGCGCCGAGCAGGATCGGCAGCATCGGCAGCGTGCAGGGCGCGGCGATGGTGAGGATGCCGGCGAGGATGGCGAAGAAAAGCTCGAGCATGGGGCACTCGTGATGGAGGTCACGAGGGCAGTTCGCGCCCGACGCACCCGTCGTTACGCGCCGTCACGCGCTCGTGACGGGCGCCCACATACAGAACGACCCGGAGGGGGGCATCCCGTCCGGGTCGTTGGAGGTCCTTGGGAGGTTTAAGCAAAACCGTATGTGAGCTTTATAGGGACGAAGTTTTTCCGCCTGATGTTGTGCTTTGTTTCATTTGTTTCGTCGGCGGTAACGCTTTCGTGTCCCGGGATGGGGCCGGAAATCCGGCCCTATCCCCTTGAAATCGTTGACTTCACGCGGCGAAGCGGTCGACCCCGCAACCCTTAAGCAGACCGGCCAGCTGCTTGCGGGCGTAGAACATCCGCGTCTTCACCGTGCTCTGGGGGATGCCGATGATCTGTCCGACCTCCTCCACCGACTTCTCATGGTAGTAGACGAGGGTGATGATCTCCCGATGCGCGGGCGACAGTTTTGCGACGCAGGCGCGCAGGATGGCGCTGGTGTCGCTGCGGTCGAGCGAGGTCTCGGGCGTGTCGCAGCTATCAGGAATCTGGCGCACGTCTTCCTGGTCGATGTCCTCGAACCGGCGCTGGCGCATCGCGGTCAGCGCCTTGAAGCGGGCGATCGAGAGCAGCCAGGTCGACACCTGCGAGCGGCCCTGGAATTGGCCGGCGGTCCGCCACACGTCCAGAAACACCTGGCTGACCAGATCTTCCGCGGTGGTGGCATCGCGCACGATGCGCAGGATGAAACGGTAGACTCGCACATTGTGCCGGCAATAGAGGATGTGCATGGACGTCCGGTTGCCGTCGGCAATGCTTTCCAGAAGCATGTCGTCCGAAGTCGCCTGAGCGGCAATGATGCTCTGACTGGCCTGGGCGTTGATGGCGATGACGTTCCGCATTGACTTGGCTCCCCGGTGCGCCGCAACCGAGCGGCGTTTCCTTGGACCGAAGTGTTAATGAGCCAACGTTTCGGGACGTCTGCACGAAAAGCGGAAAATGGTTTCGTGCGCCGCTAAATTGTTTCGTCGGCCACGCCGCGACGAAACATTCGGGCCAAAAAAGCGTGGAATTTCAAAGTGCGGAAAATGCGGTCCTGCGGATTTGGACTGGGAGGAACCAATTTCCGGGACTTGCGTTTGGCCGGGCCACCCTATGGCCCCTACTGTCCCTACGCCTTCTCGCCCTGCGGCGAGAACAGATAGCCGCCGCCGCGGATGGTGCGGATCACGGCGGGCTTGGTCGGGTCGGGCTCGATTTTGCGGCGGATGCGCATGATGCGCAGGTCGACGGCGCGGTCGAACGCCTCGGCGTCGCGCGCATTGGCCAATTCCAAGAGGCGCTCGCGCGACAGCACCCGCTTCGGATTGGCCGCGAACACTTTCAGCAGCCCGAACTCGGACGCCGTCAGCGGATGCTCGTTGCCCTCGTCGTCGCGCAGCGCCTGGGCTTCGAGGTCGAGCCACTTCGTCCCGAACCGTACCAGTTGCTGGTCCTTGTCCGATTTCGCCGGCGCTGCGTCAGTACTTGCGGTCTTCGCCGGCACGCTCCGCCGTAAGACGGAGCGGATGCGCGCCATCAGCTCGCGCAGCTCGCAGGGCTTTGCCACGTAATCGTCGGCGCCGAGCTCGAGGCCGACGACGCGGTCGATCGGGCTCGCGGTCGCCGTCAGCATGATGACGGGAACGTTGGTGCGGCTCTTGAGGTCGCGGATGATCGAGAGGCCGTCTTCCTCGGGCATGTTGAGGTCGAGCACGACGAGGTCGGGCATGCCGCCGTCGATCGCGGCGCGCAGACTCTTGCCGCCGTCGCACAGCGTCACGGTGAAACCGTGCATCTTGAGGTAATCGCCGACCATCTCCCGGGCCGGGGCCTCGTCGTCGACGATCATGATGTGCTGGCTTTGGGTCATGTCACTCAGATCTCAGGACTTGAATCACGGCATATCGGTCGCGGGCAGGGTGATGGTGAAGGTCGATCCCTTGCCGGGACCTTCGCTCTCGGCCGTCACCTCGCCGCCATGCATGTCGATAATACGCTTGACGATGGAGAGCCCAAGCCCCGTCGAGCTCTCGCCCGCGGTCGGCTTGGCTGACAGCCGCTGGAATCGGCCGAACAGGCGGCCGAGATCTTCCGGCGACAGGCCGGCGCCCTCGTCGCTGACGCGGACGGTGGTGTCGCCGTCATCATGGCTGACGGCGACGAAGATCTTGCCGCCGATCGGAGAATATTTGATGGCGTTGCTGATGAGATTGTCGATCGCCTCGCGGATCCGGTCGGTGTCGCACATCGTGACGATGTTGGCCGGCGCGCTGACGCTGATCGTCTGCTGCTTGTTGACCGCGAGCGGCTGGTTGGCCTCGGCAACCTCTTTCACGAGCGTCGCGACGTCGACCGGCTCGCGGCGGATGGTGATGTCGAAGGCATCCGCCATCGCATCCGAGATCAGATGATCGACCATCGTGGTCAGGCGCTTGGTGGCGTCTCTGATATGATCGACCTGGGCGACCACGCCTGACGAGGAGGCGCCGGTCGAGATCAGCTCCTTCAGCATCTCGGTGCGGCCGAGGATGACGCCGAGCGGGTTCTTCAGATCGTGCGCGACGGTGCCGAGGATCTCGTTCTTGAAGCCGTTGGCGCGCTGCAACCGCAGCCATTGCGCCGAGAGGCGCCGGTTGGCCTGCATCAGCGCGCGGGTGCGCTGGGCGACGCGGTCTTCCAGCTGGGTGTTTGCCTCCTGGAGCTGCTGGTAGAGGATCACGTTGTCGAACGCGATCGAGAGCCTGGAGGAGAAGATCTCGACCAGCGAGCGGTCGGTCTCGGACAGATCGCGCTCGGACTGCAGCAGCACCACGACCTCGCGGCCGGAGCCGGTGCGCAAATAGATCACGCTGCGATGGTCGGCGAATTCATTCTTGCGGCCCTGGAAGGCGGCTTCCACCATCGCCCGCAGGTCGGGGTCGAGCGCCTTCGACGAGGTCGTGCCGATGAAGCGGCTGTAGCAGCCGCTGCCGGCGAGCACCGAGAGCTCGGCGTCCATGCCGCCATTGTCGCGCAGCACCAGGATGCCGGCGCAGTCGACATTGAGCAGCGAGGCGAGCTGGGTCAGCACGCCCTCGGCGAGCCGCTGCATCGACTTGAAGTCGTACAGCGTCGAGGCCGCATCGATGATGATCTCGAGCCCGCGCCGCGTCTGCACCATGCGCTCGAGCTGCTGGTAGGAGCGCAGCGCCGCGGTCAGCGAGGTGAACAGCTTGTCGGCGGTCAGCTCGGTCTTGGCCTTGTAGTCGTTGATGTCGTACTGGACGATGACGCGCCGCTCCGGCGCCTGGCCGGGCTGGCCGGTGCGCAGGATGATGCGCACCGTCTCGTTCTTGAGCACGTTGCGGATGTATTCGACCAGCTCGAGGCCGGCGACGTCGGTCTCCATGATGACGTCGAGCAGCACCGCGGCGATGTCGTTGTGCTCGGCCATCAGCTTGCGACCTTCCGCCGCGGAATGGGCCGAGAGGATTTCGAGGCCAAGGCCGTTGAGGTTGTAGTCGGACAGCGCGAAGCGGGTGCCGTCATGCACGGCCGGATCGTCGTCGATGACGGCGATCTTCCATTTCCGGGCGTCCAGATCCTCCGACGCGGTACCGGTGTCGTCGATCAGGTGGAGGACATCGTCCTGTTCGGCCATTGAGAAGTCCCGTCGCTTTCAGTGCTTTGCGCGCCGCCCTTGGCGATCCGCGGCATGATAATCCGGAAAGTCGTGCCTTGTCCCAGCTTGGATTCCAGCATCATCCGCCCGCCGAGCTGCTGGGTGACAAGGTTATAGACGATATGCAAGCCCAGTCCCGTCCCACCTTCATTGCGCCTGGTGGTAAAGAATGGGTCAAAGGCCTGCCGTTGCACGTCGGGGGTCATGCCGGCCCCGTCGTCGGCGAAAATGATCTCGATATCGTCGGTGCCGCGCGGCCGGGCCGAGATCGTGATGGTGCCGGCCCGGCCGTCGGCAAAGGCGTGATTGGCGGCGTTGAGGAAGAGATTGGTCAGGATCTGGCCATAGGAGCCGGGATAGCCGTCCAGCAGGAGCCCCTCGGGCACGTCGACTTGCAGCGTGATCGGCGAACGCTTCAGCACCGGCCGGAGGCTCGCGATGATCTGGTCGGTGGCTTCGCCGAGCGAGAATTGCCGCCGCTCGGCATGGGAGCGGTCGACCGCGACCTGCTTGAACGACTGGATCAGCTCGCCGGCGCGTTGCAGGTTGGCGACCAGCTGCTGCGAGGCGTCGCGCGAGGACTGCACGAACTCCTCCAGCTGCGAGCGGCGCAAGCCGCCCTCGCCCCTGAGCTGGGCCTCGAAGATCTCGCTGCGCCTCGCAAGACTCGAGGCCACCGTCAGGCTGATGCCGATCGGGTTGTTGACCTCATGCGCGACGCCCGCGACGAGGCCGCCGAGCGCCGCGAGCCGCTCGGCGTCGATCAGGTTCTGCTGCGCGGTGTTGAGCTCGAGCAGCGCGCTCTCGGCCTTTTCCTTGGATGCGCGCAGCTCGTCCTCGGTCTTGCGCTTGGCGATCGCATTCTCGCGGAACACTTCCACCGCGCGCGCCATGGCCCCGACCTCGTCGCGCGCCCCGGTGCCCTGCACCTCGCGACCGAGATCGCCGAGCGTGATCGCGCGCATCGCCGTCATGATCTGCTGCAACGGCAGCCGGATCGAGAGTGCGATCAGTACGCCGGCGGAGAGGATGATGCCGAGAAAGATCACCGCGATCGACAGCACGCGGCGAGAGATGTCCGCCAGCGTGCGGTCGAAGGTCTCCTGCGCCTTCTGCTCGCGCTGGCGCATCTTGGTCGAGAGGTCGTCGATCGCCCCGATCGCCTCGGCCTGGCTGGCGTCGATGGTGTTGCGCAAGAGTTCGGTGCGGTTGGTGAGCTGCTCGCTGAGCTTGGCAAAGCCTTCGCGCAACGCGGCGGTACGGGCGCCGAGCTTTTGCAGCGCCATCTTCTGAAGATCGTTGTCGGCGAGATCGATCATCACGGGAATGGTCTTCTCGATCGTCTCGGTGTTGCGGCGTGCATCGTCGGCCGCACCAGGCGACAGCGACAGGTAATAGGAATTGGCCGCGACCAGCATCGCGGTGAAGGCCTCGCGCGACTTGCCGAGCGAGGGCCAGATCAGCGCGTCGCGATGGCCGGTGGCGCCCTCGATGATCGAATAGAGGCCTGCCATGTCCCTGGCCGGGCCCTGCACCTGCTCCTCGTAGGTCTTGGCGATGGTGGCCTGCACGGTGCGCAGCTCGCCGAAGCCGTTGAGGAAGCGGTCGGTGGTGCGCTCCAGCTCCTCGACCGACCCAGACAGCATCGGGTCCTTGGCGGCGCGGTCGGTCAGCGTGCCCAGCACGGCCTCGCGCAGCAGCAGGATCTCGGCGAACAGGTCCGGGCTCGGTTGATTGATGTAGCGGTGGATCAGGTTCTGGAGCCGCCCGGTCTCGCTTTCGAGCAGCGCCAGGATCCGGTCGGATTCGCGCACCTGGCGGACGTCGTCCCAGGCCGAGCCCAGCACCTGCGCGCCGTTCCAGATCATCGCCACCAGCACGATCACCACGGCGGAGTTCAGCGCCGCGATCGACAGGATGCGCCAGCGGATCGGCACAGCCCGCAGCAGGCCGACAAGGCGCGCGCGGAGCCGCCCGATTGGGCCGGGTGGCCGTTCCGCGATCTCGCTGGTGCCGGGCGCGATCAAAGCAGCGTCACTCCACCTTGCGAATGCGTTCGATCAGCGCCGCCGCAGCGGGGTCCTGCGCCGCCTTGGCGTAAACAGGCGCCATGGCGTCTTCGAACGGCTTGCGGTCGATATCTCTGGTCACGGTGATGCCGGCGGCCTCCGCCTTGTGCTGCGACTGCTCTTCGAGGTCGCGCCATTTCTCGCGCATGAACCGGCTGGAGCGCAGCGCGGCCTCCCTGAAGATGGTCTGGTCCTCGGCCGACAGGCTGCGCCAGGCCTTGAGCGAGATCACCAGCACCTCGGGGCTCATCGTGTGCTCGGTGAGCGTGTAGTAGCCGGCATATTTGTAATGGTCCGTGGTCACGAAGGAGGGCCAGTTGTTTTCCGCGCCGTCGATCAGATGGGTCGCGAGCCCTGTCAGCACCTGCCCATAGGGCAATTCGACCGGCTCGGCGCCGAGTGCGCGGATCATCTCGCTCATCAACTCCGATTGCTGCACCCGGATCCGCAATCCCTTGAGGTCGGCAAGGCTCTTCACGGGGCGTACGGCATTGTAGATCGAGCGCGCGCCGGAATCGTAGAAGCAGAGCCCGACGAAGCCATAGGGTTCGAAGCTGTCGAGAATCTCCCGGCCAACAGGTCCGTCCAGCACCTTCTGCATGTGCTCGATGGATCGGAACAGGAACGGCATGGCGAGCACATTCATCGCCGGGACGAAGTTGCCGATCAGGGCAACGTTGGTCCGGTTGAGGTCGATCGCGCCGGCGCGGGTCTGTTCGATCGTCTCCTTCTCCTCGCCGAGCTGGCGGGAGTGAAATACCTTGATCTCGTGGCGGCCCTTGGTGCGCTCGGCGATCAGCGCGCCCATGTAGCGCAGCGCCTGGACGGTCGGGTAGTCCTCGGTCTGGGTGTCGGCGGCGCGGAATTCGCGCGCGACTGCGCTCGTCGCGCAGATCGCGAGCAGAAGCGCGACGAAGATCACCCCGGTCCGCGAGAGTTCGGCACGGTTCAGCACTGGCACACTCAACCCCTCGGTGATGGAGTCTATGGCGGGACCAAAAGGTTCAATGCAATCTAAAGCGTTTTCAAGCGAAGTGGATACCGGTTCGCGTAAAGAAAACGCGTCAAACTGAGAATCTGGAGCCCCGTTCCGGTCGGAACGGGGCTCCAGCAGATGGTAAAGGGAAGGCCATCCCGGTCCGCCCGTGGCGCGATTGTGCGGCGCGGCCGGCCTTCATTCCTGGTTGAAACCGGAAGTGGCGCGCCTTAAGCAGGGTGCGGTCGCCTTTTACCGCGTGATCCGGGAAGAGCCATTGTGATTTCACGTTTGCGCCTTTTGCAGGTCGCCGCCGCCACTTTGGCCGTCGCCTTGAGCTGTGAGGCGCGCGCGACCACGGACATCGCCTGGTGGCACGCGATGTCGGGCGAGCTCGGCAAGCAACTCGAAAAGCTCGCTTCCGACTTCAACGCCTCCCAGTCCGACTACCGGATCGTACCTGCTTACAAGGGCAACTACACCGAGACGGTGACGGCTGCGATCTTCGCCTTCCGCTCGCGCAGCCAGCCCGCCATCGTTCAGGTCAACGAGGTCGCCACCGCCACCATGACCGCGGCGAAGGGTGCGATCTATCCGGTCCACAGCATGATGCGCGACATGGGTGAGCCGTTCTCGCTCAACGATTACCTTCCGGCGGTCTCCGGCTATTACACCGACGCATCAGGCAATCTGTTGTCGTTTCCGTTCAACTCGTCGACGCCGATCCTCTATTACAACAAGACCATGTTCCGCGACGCCGGCCTCGATGCCGAGGCGCCGCCGAAGACCTGGCCCGAGCTCGGCGCCGCGGCAAAACGCCTGCGCGAACGCGGCGCGGTCTGCGGCTTCACCACGTCCTGGCCGTCCTGGATCCATGTCGAGAATTTTTCGGCGTTTCACAATCTGCCGCTGGCCACGCGCGCCAACGGTTTTGCCGGCCTCGATGCCGAACTGACCATCAACAATCCGGTCCTCGTCAAGCACGTCGCCCAGCTCGCCGAATGGCAAAAGACGAAACTGTTCGACTATAGCGGGCGCGGGCAGGCGGCCGAGCCGCGCTTCCAGAACGGCGAATGCGGCATCTTCATCGGCTCCTCGGCGACGCGCGCCGACATCAAGGCGAATTCGAAATTCGAGGTCGGCTACGGCATGATGCCGTATTGGCCCGAAATTGCGGGCGCGCCGCAGAACTCCATTATCGGTGGCGCCACGCTGTGGGTGCTGCGCGACAGGCCGCGCGAGGAATACAAGGGTGTGGCGCGCTTCTTCGCCTATCTGTCGCAGCCCGGCGTGCAGGCCGCCTGGCACCAGAACACCGGATATCTGCCGGTGACCCGCGCCGCCTTCGAGCTGACGCGCGCGCAAGGCTTCTACGATCGCAATCCCGGCTTTTCGATCTCGTTCGAGGAGATCACGCTGCATCCGCCGACCGAGAACTCGAAAGGCATCCGGCTCGGCTCCTTCGTGCTGATCCGCGGCGCGATCGAGGATGAGCTCGAGCAGGCCTTTGCCGGCCACAAGAGCGCCCAAGCCGCGCTCGATTCCGCCGTCGAGCGCGGCAACAAGCTGCTGCGCCAGTTCGAGCGCGCAAGCCCGGACCGGTAATGTTACGAATGAGCGTAGCTGTGGCCGCGAGCACGGTGCGCTCCCTCCCCCGCGTGCGGGGGAGGGTTGGGGAGAGGGTGTCTCCACTCGCGAGAGCCCCCCAGAGGAGAAAGCCCTCACCCGGCGCGTTGCGCCGACCTCTCCCGCAAGCGGGAGAGGTGCACCGTTTGCTTGGTTTGCAGCGATGACTACCGCTTCATTGCCGACTTTCGCCGACCCCAAGGCCTTTCGCGCCTGGCGTTCCCAGCCCCAGCAATGGCTCCCGATCGCCCTCGACATCGCGCGCAGCCACGGCCTCGACGTCGCTTCGTCTCATGTGTTCTCGACCGGCACCAATCTCGTGGTCGGGCTCGGCGATCATCTGATCCTGAAAATCTTCCCGCCGCTGCTGCGCGCGCAATTTGTCTCGGAGCGCGGCTCCTTGAAGCAGCTTGCTGGCCGGCTGCATCTGCCGATCCCCGAGATCATCGCGGAGGGGGAGCGCGACGGCTGGCCCTATCTCGTCATCACGCGCCTCACAGGCACGCTCGGTTCGGAGGTCTGGCCTTCATTGCCGGAGGCCGAGAAGGATCGCGTGCTGCGCCAGATCGGCGAGACCATCGCCGCCGTGCAGCGCGCGCCGCTCGGGCCGCTCGCAGAGATCGAGCCGCGCTGGGATGCGTTCATGCGCGCGCAGATGCAAGGCTGCAAGGCACGGCACACCCGACTAGGCCTTGCACCGAAATTCCTCGAAGGCCTCGATGACCTCTTGCGCGATGCCGCGACGGTGATCCCGATGGACGCGCCGCCGGTGATCCTGATCGGCGAATACATTCCGGAAAACTTCCTGCTCGCCTGTCACGACGATCAATGGTCGCTCGCCGGCCTGTTCGACTTCGGCGACGTCCGCGCCGGCTGGCGCGATTACGATCTGCTGGGCCCGAGCGCCTTCATGGCCGCGGGCTGGCCGGGGAGGGTGCGCAGCCTGCTGGAAGGGTTCGGCTACGCGAAGCCCGATTTCGCGCTGAAGCGGCGCCTGATGGCCTTGATGCTGCTGCACCATGCCAGCGATCTCAACAGCCACATCTGCATCGAGGGCTGGCAGGACAAGGCCGGCGATCTCGTGGAATTGCAGGATCTGATCTGGGCGGAGTGACAGCGCCAGCCGTCATTGCGAGCCCAGTGAAGCAATCCAGGCTGCTTCAGCGGAGAGACTCTGGATTGCTTCGCTACGCTCGCAATGAGGAGTTTGTTGCACGACCCCGATCCTCTCCAGGGGCCAGCCCGTGGATGAGGCGCCCGAAGGAGGTGGCGATAAATCGGGCTCCCTAGTGCGTCTGCTTAATATTTGATCAATGTCGCATCTTTGTATGCAATTTTCAGGTTTGATTGCGGTCATCCCTGTAATCGGAAATGCTCGTATGTTCGTTGCTTATCAGAGGCTTATGCGGCCTTCAGGTCTCCAATAAACCTTGGCACGAACCTTGCGATCCCCGTTCCAACCAAAAACGTTTGTGTTGGAGCGATTTCATGAAGCGTCGCGATTTTCTCAAGTCCGTGTCCGGATTGGCCGCCGGCGCAGCGCTTCCGACGGTGCCGCAAGTGATCTCCTCGGCCTATGCCGATGCGCGCTCGGAGACACTGCTGATCGTCTCGGAAGGCGGTCCCAACAATCTCGACATCCATGGCGTCGGCACCAACGTGCCGGGCTATGAGGTTTCCTGGAATTGCTACGACCGCCTGATCAGCCACGAGATGAAGAGCGGCCCCGGCGGCGTGCCCTATTACGATCGTGACAAGTTCAAGGGCGAGCTCGCCGAGGATTTCAAGATCGACGACATGTCGGTCACCTTCAAGCTGCGCAAGAACGCCAAATTCCACGACGGCACGCCCGTCACCGCCAAGGACGTGAAATGGTCGCTCGACCGTGCGGTCAGCGTCGGCGGTTTCCCGACCTTCCAGATGAGTGCGGGCTCGCTGACCAAGCCGGAGCAGTTCGTCGTGATCGACGACTACACCGTCCGGGTCGACTTCCTGAAGAAGGATCGGCTGACGATCCCCGACCTCGCCGTGATCGTGCCCTGCATCGTCAACTCCGAACTGGTGAAGAAGAACTCCAGTGAGAAGGACCCTTGGGGGCTCGAGTTCACCAAGCAGCAGACGGCGGGCTCCGGCGCCTACAAGGTGACGAAGTGGACCGCCGGCACCGAAGTGATCATGGAGCGCAATGACGACTGGGTCTGCGGTCCGCTGCCGAAGATCAAACGCGTGATCTGGCGCATGGTGCCACAGGCCGGCAACCGTCGCGCGCTGCTGGAGCGTGGCGATGCCGACATCTCCTACGAACTTCCGAACAAGGATTTCCAGGAGATGAAGGCCAACGGCAAGCTCAACGTGGTGTCGCTGCCGTTCTCCAACGGCATCCAGTATATCGGCATGAACGTCACCAAGCCGCCGTTCGACAACCCGAAGGTTCGCCAGGCGGTCGCCTATGCGCTGCCCTATCAGAAGATCATGGACGCGGTGATGTTCGGGCTCGCGAACCCCATGTTCGGCGCGCCTCAGGACAAGCCGACCGAAGTCGCCTGGCCGCAGCCGCACAAGTACAACACCGACATGGAGAAGGCGAAGGCGCTGATGGCGGAGGCCGGTTACGCCGGTGGCTTCGAAACCACGATCTCGTTCGATCTCAACTTTGCCGGCGTCAACGAGCCGCTCTGCGTGCTGGTGCAGGAGTCTCTCGCGCAAATCGGCATCAAGGCCACCATCAACAAGGTGCCCGGCGCCAACTGGCGCACCGAGTTGAACAAGAAGGAGATGCCGCTCTTCACCAACGTGTTCTCGGGCTGGCTCGATTACCCCGAATACTTCTTCTACTGGTGCTATCACGGCAACAATTCCGTCTTCAACACCATGAGCTACAAGTCGGCCGAGATGGACAGACTGATCGACGGCGCGCGCACCGCGGCCGCCGCCGGCGACACCGCGGCCTATGATGCGGACGTCAAAGGCTTCGTCGATCTCGCCTACACCGACATCCCGCGCATCCCGCTGTACCAGCCCTTCGTCAACGTCGCGATGCAGAAGAACATCAGTGGCTATCAATACTGGTTCCACCGCAGGCTCGACTATCGCGCGATGGCGAAGGGGTGAGTGAGGTGAGCACGCTCTTCAGGCTCCCTCCCCCCTTGTGGGGGAGGGTTGGGGAGAGGGGTAGCCACGAACTCCGACCTCTCCCGGAGCCGCCCCCCTCCCTAGCCCTCCCCCACAAGGGGGGAGGGAACATAGCTGCGCGTGCCGAGAGAGTATTGTCCACCATGCGGAGCATCCCATGCTCACCATGATCGGCAAGCGCCTGATGTTCGCGATTCCCTCGCTGATCGGGGTCGTCATCGTCACCTTCCTGCTGACGCGCGCGCTGCCGGGCGATCCCGCCGCGTATTTCGCAGGCCCCGCGGCGACCAAGGAAGCGGTCGAGCAGATCCGCAAGAAACTCGGTCTCGACAAGCCGCTGATCGAGCAGTTCTTCCGCTACACCAACGACCTCGCCCATGGCGATTTCGGCAACTCGCTGACGACAGGCCAGCCGGTCGCGGCCGAGATCCGCAACCGCCTGCCTGCGTCGGCTGAATTGACCCTGCTCGGCCTCATCGTCTCCATCGTCATCGCCATTCCGCTCGGCGTGCTCGCGGCCACGCGGCCAGGCTCGTGGATCGATCATCTCTGCCGCGTCACGACCACGGCCGGCGTGTCGCTGCCGGTGTTCTTCACTGGCCTGGTGCTGGTCTACGTCTTTTATTTCCGGCTCGGCTGGTCGCCCGCGCCGCTCGGCCGGTTGGACGTGTTCTACAGCGCGCCGCCGACGGTGACGGGCTTCTATCTGATCGACACGCTGCTCGCGCGCGACGTCGAGGCCTTTCGCTCGGCGCTCAGCCAGCTGATCCTGCCGGCGACGACGCTCGCGATCTTCTCGCTGGCGCCGATCGCGCGCATGACGCGCGCCTCGATGCTGGCGGTGCTGGCGTCCGAATTCGTCCGCACCGCGCGCGCCAGCGGCCTGTCGCCGACGACCGTCATCGTCACCTACGCCTTCCGCAACGCCATGTTGCCCGTGATCACCACGCTGAGCATGGTGTTCTCGTTCCTGCTCGGGGCCAACGTGCTGGTGGAAAAAGTCTTCGCCTGGCCCGGCATCGGCTCCTACGCGGTGGAAGCGCTGATCTCCTCGGACTTCGCTCCGGTGCAGGGCTTCGTGTTGACGATGGCCGTGATGTACGTGCTGCTCAATCTCGTGATCGACATCTTGTACGGCGTGATCGATCCGCGCGTCCGGTTGGAAGGGTAGGGGGTCTCAATGAGTACCGTTGCGCCTGCCGTTGAACCCGCCAGTCCTGCCCGTACCTCCGGGTTCACTGCGATCCTCGAACAAACCCGCTACGTGCTGGGCGAGAACAAAGTCACCGGCTTTGCCTTCGCGTTGCTGATCCTGATCCTCATCGCCGCGATCTTCGGCCCCTATGTAGTGCCCTATGATCCGCTCGCCTCGGACACCGCAGCGGCTTTGAAGCCGCCGTCGGCGGCGCACTGGTTCGGCACCGACCAGCTCGGGCGCGACATCTTCAGCCGCGTCGTGGTGGCGACGCGGCTAGATACCTTCATCGCGGTCGCCTCCGTCGTGCTGGTGTTCCTGATGGGCGGCCTCGCCGGCATTGCGGCCGGCTATTTCGGCGGCTGGACCGATCGCATCGTCGGCCGCATCGCCGACACCATCATGGCCTTTCCGCTGTTCGTGCTCGCCATGGGCATCGTCGCCGCGCTCGGCAACACCGTGCAGAACATCATCCTCGCCACCGCGATCGTGAATTTCCCGCTCTACGCGCGCGTCGCGCGCGCCGAGGCCAATGTCCGCCGCAACGCCGGCTTCGTGCAGGCCGCGCGGCTGTCAGGCAATGGCGAGTTCCGTATCCTCCTGGTGCACATTCTGCCGAACATCATGCCGATCATGATCGTGCAGATGTCGCTGACCATGGGCTACGCGATTCTGAATGCCGCGGGCCTGTCCTTCATCGGCCTCGGCGTTCGTCCACCCACCGCCGAATGGGGCATCATGGTCGCCGAGGGTGCTGGCTTCATGGTCTCAGGGGAATGGTGGATCGCGCTGTTTCCCGGCCTCGCGCTGATGATCGCCGTGTTCTGCTTCAACCTGCTCGGCGACGGCCTGCGCGACATCGTCGATCCCCAGCGGAGGACGTGATGGTCGTTGGCGTCCGGCAAGAATTCTCCAATGAATCCAATGCCGCTTCTACTGTGCATGGGGTTGTTTTCGACTTTGTGAGCGATGGGGGGCCTGCATGACCGCCCCACCGCTGCTCGACGTCCAGGACCTGACCGTCGAATTCACCACCCGGCGCGGCATCGTCAAAGCCGTGCAGCACGTCAACATCTCCGTCGCCAAGGGCGAGACGCTCGCGATCGTCGGCGAGTCCGGCTCCGGCAAGTCGGCGACGTCCTATGCGGTGATGCGCATCCTCGACCGTGCCGGGCGGATCGCCGAGGGCTCGGTGATGTTCTCCGGCATCGACGTCAAGGCCGCGAGCGAAGGCCAGATGCGCGATCTGCGCGGCCGCGAAGTCTCGATGATCTTCCAGAACCCGCGGGCGGCGCTGAACCCGATCCGCAAGGTCGGCGATCAGATCGAGGACGTCCTGCGCACCCATGTGCAGCAGGCTCAGGTTGCCGACCACGGCGAGAAGGCGATCGAGGCGCTGGAGCAGGTCAAGATCGCCCGCCCGCGCGAGCGCTATCACGCCTATCCGTTCGAGCTCTCGGGCGGCATGTGTCAGCGCGTGGTCATCGCGCTGGCGCTCGCCTGCAATCCGCAGCTCTTGATCGCGGACGAGCCGACCACCGGATTGGATGTCACCACGCAAAAGGCGGTGATGGACCTGATCGTCGAGCTGACCAGGCGGCGCGGAATGTCGACCATCCTGATCACCCACGACCTCGGCTTAGCTGCCGCCTATTGCGACCGCGTCGTGGTGATGGAGAAGGGCCGCGTCGTCGAGACCGCCAAGGCCGCCGACATCTTCGCGAGGCCGCAGCACCCCTACACCAGGAAGCTGATGCGCGCGACGCCGCGGCTGGGTGTGTCCTTGCGGGATCTGTTGCCGGAGGAAGAGACCTTTGCCTCTCCCCACGTGCGGGGAGAGGCCGACACGCGCACAAGCGGGGCGAGGGAGAAGGACCAGCCCCTCCTCATCATCGACAAGCTGGTCAAGGAATATCCCCGCCAGGGCGCTACGGCCACGCTCGGAAAACTGTTCAGCCGCAAGCCGCCGCTGGAGCCGGATGTATTCCGCGCCGTCGACGGAATCAGCTTCTCGATCGGCCACGGCGAGAGCGTTGGCCTCGTCGGCGAATCCGGCTGCGGCAAATCGACCACGTCGATGATGGTGATGCGGCTCGTGGATCAGACCTCCGGCCTGATCCAGTTCGACGGCGAAGACATCGGCGGCATCGCGCCATCCGCCTTCGCCCGCCTGCCGCAGCGCAGCCGCATCCAGATGGTGTTCCAGGATCCGACCGACAGCCTCAATCCGCGCTTCACAGCCGCGCGTGCCATCGCCGATCCGATCATGCGACTGGGCGACATCAAGAGGCGCGATGCGCTCCGCGCCCGCTGCGAAGAGCTGGCCACCATGGTCGGCCTGCCACACAATCTGCTGGATCGCTTCCCGCATCAGCTCTCCGGCGGCCAGAAGGCCCGCGTCGGCATCGCCCGGGCGATCGCGCTGCACCCCAAGCTGGTCATCCTGGACGAGCCCACGGCGGCGCTGGACGTCTCGGTGCAGGCCGTCGTTCTGAATCTGCTCCAGGATCTCAAGACGCGGCTAGGTATGAGCTATCTGTTCGTCTCGCATGATTTGAATGTAGTGCGCTTGTTGTGCGATCGTGTCATTGTGATGCGGACGGGTCGAATCGTGGAAGAGGGCACTTCCGAGAGGGTGTTGAGCGATCCGCACGACGACTACACCAAGGAGCTGCTGACGGCGATCCCGCATCCGCCGCTGCCGGTGCATTGAGAGATTGTTGGGAGCGTGATGGCCGAACCGCTGGACGATTATATCGATGCCGTATCGAAAGCGCTGGCGCTGCCGGTCGAGGACGCCTGGCGGCCCGCGGTGCGCGCCAATCTCGAAGTCTCGCTGCGGCTCGCCCGCCTGGTCGACGAATTCGCGCTGCCGGACGAGACCGAGCCGGCGCCGATCTTCACGGCCTGATGCTGCCATGACCACGAAGCCAGAGATGACGGCCGCCGACATCGCGAAAGCGGTGAGCGGGGGCAAGATGTCCGCGCTCGATGCCACCGAGGCCGCGCTCGCGCGCATCAAGCAACACGACACCATCCTTAATTCCTTCACCGATGTTACCGCCGATCGTGCCCGTGCGAAAGCGCGCGCCATCGATGCCGACATCGCCGCCGGCAAGACCGTCGGCCCGCTCGCCGGCGTGCCCTTCGCGGTGAAGAATCTGTTCGACGTTGCGGGTCTGCCGACCCGCGCCGGTTCGAAGATCAACCGCGACCTCGCACCTGCCAAGCGCGACGCCACGTTGATTGAGCGCATGGAGTTAGCCGGGGCCGTTCTCGTCGGCGCACTCAACATGGGCGAATACGCCTACGATTTCACAGGCGAGAACGTTCACGACGGCCCCTCGCGCAATCCGCATGATACGACGCGGATGACCGGCGGCTCCTCCGGCGGCTCAGGCAGCGCCGTCGGCGGCGCGCTGGTTCCGATTGCGCTCGGCTCGGACACCAACGGCTCTATCCGCGTGCCCTCCTCGTTCTGCGGCATTTTTGGTTTGAAGCCGACCTATGGCCGGCTGTCACGGGCACGCTCGTTCCCGTTCGTGGCGAGCCTCGATCATCTCGGGCCGTTCGCACGCGATGTCACCGATCTCGCGCTCGCCTATGACGCGATGCAGGGGCCCGATACCGACGATGCTGCCTGCACCACGCGCGGCCTCGAGCCGACGCTGCCGCTGATCGCCAATCCGATCTCGGATCTGCGCATCGCGATCGCAGACGGTCACTTTCAGAAGAACGTGTTTCCCGAAGCTGTCGAAGCCGTCAGTCGTGTCGCCAAGGCGCTTGGCGCGACCAAGGTCGTCGACGTGCCCGAAGCCTCGCGGGCTCGCGCAGCCGCTTACGTCATCACCACCACTGAAGGTGCCTCGCTGCATCTCGATCGACTGCGCAAGCGCCCGAACGATTTTGATCCCGCCGTGCGCGACCGGCTGATCGCCGGCGCCATGGTGCCGGCCGCACTGGTCGACCGCGCGCAGAAATTTCGCCGCTGGTATCGCGCGCAGCTCGCCGAGATATTCAAATCCGTCGACGTGCTGATCGCGCCCGCAACACCATGCACCGCGCCAAAGCTCGGCCAGGTGAATTTCAATCTCGACGGCGTCGAGCTGCCGTTGCGTGCCAATATCGGTATCCACACCCAGCCGATCTCGTTCGTCGGCCTGCCCGTGGTCGCGGTGCCGGTGCCGCTCGAGCCGCTGCCGATCGGTGTGCAGATCATAGCAGCACCCTGGCGCGAGGACATTGCGCTCCGCGTCGCCTACGCATTGGAAAAGATGGGTGTCGTCGCCGCGCCCAGCCCAAGGGGACTTTAAGAGGAATTCGAGATGGAGATCGATCTCCCCGACGTGATCGCGGAAGTCAAAGCCGCGTTCGAGCGCTATGAGCAGGCCCTCATCAGCAACGACGTCGCCGTGCTCGGCGAGCTCTTCCGCAACGATCCCCGTACGCTGCGCTACGGCATCGGCGAGAATCTTTATGGCTATGAGGCGATCTCCGGCTTCCGCGCCGGCCGCTCGCCGGTCGGTCTCATCAGGCGCACGGCCAAGACGGTGATCTCGAGCTATGGCCGCGACACGGCGGTCGCCTCCACGCTGTTCTACCGCGATACGGCACCCGGCAAGGTCGGCCGACAGATGCAGACCTGGATTCGCTTCCCGGAGGGCTGGCGCGTCGTCGCTGCCCATGTCAGCATCATCGACGAGCCGAAAGAGATCTGACTGCATGTCGCTTGATGATTTTCCGTCCGGGACCCTGCCGGCTGAGCCGGTGGTGCCCCGCGTCGACCGTGCTTCGCCATCGGTGCAGAAGATCACGCGTGCCGAGGAGCTGCGTCTTCAGCTTGCCGACGAGATCGTGCGCGGAGCTCTCGCACCGGGCGCGCCGCTGGACGAGACCGAGATCGCGCGGCGCTTCAGCGTCTCACGCACGCCGGTGCGCGAAGCGCTGCGCCAATTGGTCGCGAGCGGCCTGGTCGAGGCGCGCCCCCATCGCGGCGCGGTGGTGGCGCAACCGTCGATCGAGCGGCTGACAGGCATGTTCGAGGCGATGGCGGAGCTGGAAGCGCTGTGCGCAGGCCTTGCCGCCGAACGCATGTCTGCGGCGGAGCGTCACGGGCTCGAAGCGATCCACGAAGAGCTGCGCGTTCTCAGCTACGCCGGCAATCCCGATCGCTTCCACGAGGTCAACGAGCGCTTCCACAATGCGATCTATGCGGGATCGCAGAACGGCTACATCGCCGAGATCACGCTGGCGACCCGCGTGCGCGTGCAACCGTTCCGCCGCGCCCAGTTTCGCAATCTCGGCCGTCTCGCCAAGTCGCAAGCCGAGCACGACCGCGTCGTCGTCGCCATCATGCGCGGTGACAAGCAGGGCGCCGCCGCCGCGATGCGCGCGCATATCGAGCTGGTGCGCGGGGAATACGAGATCTACGCGGTGTCGGTGTGAGGCTACACGTGTGTCCCGGACGCGGTGCACGCGCAGCGCTGCTCCGCAGCGCCGGGACCCATCTATCCATTCCGCAAGTCGCTTCATGGGTCCCGGTTCAGCAGCGCATCACTGCGTGATGCACTGCGCACGGGACACGAGATTGTTTACGTCTTTGCGACTTCAGCCATATACTTCCGCCAACCACCATACGCCGTGATGTCGCGCGCCTGGCTCAGCACCTCCGGCTCGACGATAAAGCCCTTCACGTCGCGGCCATCTGCGAGCCTGATTGTCCCGATCGCCATCGGTGCAGGAATCGCGTTGACGAACTTGCCGAACGCCGCCGCCGACAGCGACCAGATCTCCAGCTCGATCGATGCGCCGTTGCCCGCTTCAACGCGCAGCAGGCCCGGCTTCGGCGGCGTGGTTTTCAGCGCATAGAGCTTGTAGTCCGGTGCGGTCCTTGCTGCCTCGATCAGCGTTGCGTTCAGCGCCTTCAATTCGCTGTTCAGCGCCATCCCGGAGAGATGGGCGCCGACCACGGCGATCGGGATGTCGTCGCTGCTGCTTGCGGGAGGTGTCACGGGCGGTGCTTGCACCACGCCCTTCGCGCCAAGCGTCAGCCCGGTATCCGCATGGAACACGCGGCCTAGACTCGCAAGCATCGCGTCGCGTCCCGCCGGCGCCAGCAGCGTGATGCCGAACGGAATGCCGTCCGCGCGCATCGAGGCCGGCACCGCGAGGCCGCAGAGATCGAGCAGGTTGACGAAATTGGTGTAGGTGCCGAGCCGGCTGTTGAGCTCGATCGGATTGGCCAGCACCTGCGCTGTCGTGTAGGTCGTCGGTGCCGTCGGCAGCACCAGCGCGTCGACATTCGCGAACGTCCGTTCGGCGATCTTGCGCAGCCCCTGGAGGCGATAAAGCGCGGAGAAGGTTTCGGCCGCCGTCAGCCGCGCGCCAGCCGCGGTGATCTCGCGCGTGATGGGATGAATCGCATCAGGGGCCGAGGCCAAGAGATTCTTGATCACGAGGTAGCGCTCGGCGACCCAGGGTCCTTCATAGAGCAGCCGCGCCGTCTCGTACAACGGCTCGAGGTCGAACTCGACCAGCGTGGCGCCCAGCGCGGTCCAGCGCTTCAGGGCTTCGCCGTAATCGGCCTCCGAATTCTTGTCGCCGAAGAAGATCAGCTGTCCATCGCGCGGCACGCCGAGGCGCAGATTCGTCGGGAACGGCGTGGTTGCACCCAGCGGCCGGTCGCGCGAGAATGGATCGGCCTGGTCCGGGCCTGCCATCACGGAGAGCGCGAGCGCGGCGTCGTCCACCGTCAGCGCAAACACCGAGATGCAATCGAGCGTGCGGCAGGCCGGCACGAGGCCCGCGGTCGAGATCATGCCGAGGCTCGGCTTCAGCCCGACGATGTTGTTGAGCATCGCCGGTACGCGGCCTGAGCCGGCGGTGTCGGTGCCGAGCGACAGCGGCACCAGGCCAGCGCCGACCGCCACCGCGGAGCCCGAGCTGGAGCCGCCGGGAATGAGATCCTCGCGAAGCGAATTTTTGGGAATGCCATAGGGTGACCGGACGCCGACGAGACCGGTAGCGAACTGGTCGAGATTGGTCTTGCCGATGATGATCGCGCCGGCCGCGCGCAGCCGCTCGACCGCGGTCGAGTCGTGCATCGGCATGTAGGAGAAAGCCGCGCAGGCCGCCGTGGTCGCAAAGCCCAGCGCGTCGATATTGTCTTTCACCGCAACCGGTACGCCATAGAGCGGCAGGCTCGCTGCATCCTTTTCGGCGAGCTTCTCGGCTTCCGCGATCGCGTCCCTCTCGTCGCGCAGGTTGATGAAGATGGCTGGATCGTTGTGGTCTCGGATGCGCTGGTAGGTCCGCGCGACCGTCTGCGCCGGCGTCACCGTACCCGCGCGATGCGCGGCTACGATCGCAGCGATCGTTTCAGGCTGCTCAGCCCCCATGGCGATAAAACTCCGGCAACGTGTCTCACCCGCATTGAAGCAAGCGATGTGCCATTGTGTACATTATCCGGGCAGGCGCGGTGCCGCGGATACTATCGCAAGATCAGTGTCTTGGGCGATGCACAGACCGGCGAGCAGGCGGCCGGATCAGGGCCCTGTCCTGGGCATTTGCCCAAATCATGGGCAGCTCGGATCAGCTGAAGCCAGCAAGGATCTGAAGCAGGCGCTCCCGGTTCGCCTTACCAATCTTGTCTTCGACATGCCGCTCGTGCTCGGCAGCCAGCCGCTTGAACTTGGCAAGCGCCGTCTCGCCCTGCGCGGTGAGGTGAAGCGCGTGCGAGCGCCGGTCGGCCTTCGACTTGATCCGCTTCACCAGCTTGCGCTGCTCCAGGCTGTCGAGCAGATGCACCAGCCGGGCGCGCTCGATGCCAAGGCGTTTTGCCACCGCCATCTGCGACAGGCCCGGATTGGCGCCGATTACGGTCAGCACCGAATATTGCGTGGGCCTGATGTCGACCTCGCTGAGCGTCCTGATGAAGTCCTGGAAGATCCAGATCTGGAAGCGCCGCACCGCGTAGCCGGCATGCCCGACCAGCGCGTCGAGGCCAATCTCGTCCGCGTCGATCTGCGGCCTCAGGCCGTTGCTTTTTCGTTTGCGCGGGGAAGTTCGGGTTGCGGTGGTTGTCACATCGCTTCTCCTGTTGGGCGACCTTAGCGACTCGAGGTCCGAAGCGGAAGATTGTTGTTGACGACAACAATTGTCCTGCCCAACATTATGGCCAAGGCGGCCCGGAACGAGGCTGCGGCCGATCCGGGCGTCCGGGGGGCGAGGAGGAAACCATGATGACCGCCACCCGCGGTGAGGCTTCGAGCCTGTTCGCAACGCCAAGGACCGTCGCGGAGCATCGCACGGACGGCAGCATGGTGCTGCGCTCTCCCGAGCCTTTGCGCGACAGCGCGCGCTGCGTCGGCGATTGGCTGGAGCAATGGGCACGGCAAGCGCCGGACAAGGTCTTCCTCGCCGAGCGCGATAGCGCCGACACGCCCTGGGCGACCGTGACTTACGCAGGGGCGTTGCGGCGGGTGCGCGCAGCGGCGTGCTGGATCCTGGCGCACGGGCTCAGCGCAGAACACCCGGTTGTCATTCTCTCGGACAACAGCATCGACCACGCGCTGCTCGCGCTTGCCGCACAGCATGTCGGCGTACCTTCAGCCGCGATCTCACCGGCTTATTCGCTGATATCAAGGGATTACGACAAGCTGAAAAGCATGATCGCGCTGCTTGAGCCCGGCGCGATCTATGTGTCCGGCACCAAGCCGTTTGCTGCGGCCCTCGCTGCGATCAAACCGCTGCACAAGGCGCAGATCATCAGTGGCAATGCTGACGATGTTGATGCGCTTGCATTCCGGACCATTGCCGCAACGCCGGAAGCGCCGGAGGTCGCATCAGCCTTTGCCGCGGTCACGCCCGACACCGTTGCAAAGTTTCTGTTCACCTCGGGTTCAACAGGCACGCCGAAGGCCGTCATCAACACCCAGCGCATGCTGACCTCCAGCCAGCAGGCCAAGGCGCAGACCTGGACGTTCCTTGAGCGGGGCGACGACCTCGTCATCCTCGACTGGCTGCCATGGAGCCACACCTTTGGCGCCAACCACAATTTCAACCTCGTGCTGCGCAACGGCGGCTCGCTCTATATCGATGGCGGCAAGCCGGCGCCCGGCCAGTTCGCGACATCGCTCGCCAATCTGAAAAGCGTTATGCCGACGGTCTACTTCAACGTGCCGCGCGGCTTCGACATGCTGATCGCGGCGCTACGCGCTGACGAGGAACTGCGCCACCGCTTCTTCAGCGACGTGAAATTCGCCTTCTATGCCGGCGCCGCGCTGCCGCAGAATCTCTGGGATGCTCTTGAAGAGCTCTCCGTCGAGACCGTCGGCCGCGCGATGCCGATGGTGTCGGCCTGGGGCTCGACCGAAACCTCGCCGTTGGCGACCGATTGTCATTTCCTCGCCGACCGCTCCGGCAATATCGGCGTGCCGATTCCCGGCACCGAGCTGAAGCTCGTCACCTCCGGCGACAAGCTGGAGGTGCGCGTGCGCGGTCCCAACGTGACGCCTGGCTATTGGAAGGCGCCGGAGCTGACCAAGCAGGCGTTCGACGAAGAGGGCTTCTATCTGATCGGCGATGCCGTGAAGCTCGCCGATGTCGAGCGGCCCGAGCGCGGCCTGTTCTTTGACGGCCGCGTGGCGGAGGATTTCAAGCTCAATTCCGGCACCTGGGTCAGCGTTGGGACGCTGCGTGTCGCAGGCATCGCAGCACTTGCGCCGTTCGCGCAAGATATCGTCGTGACCGGCCATGGCGGCGACGAGGTGCGGTTCCTGGTATTTCCAAACATCGCCGCGTGCCGCGCCCACGCCGGTCTGTCCGAAACAGCAAGCGTGAAAAATGTGCTGGGGCATGACAAGATACGGACCGCGATAGCGCAAGGCCTGGCAAAGCTGAAGCAGCAGAGCGGCAACTCCTCCGGCCACGCCACGCGTGCGCTGCTGCTCGTCGAACCGCCGTCGGTCGACGGCGGCGAGATCACCGACAAGGGCTACATCAACCAGCGCGCCGTGCTGACGCGCCGCGCCGGTGCGGTGGAGCGACTGAACGACGATTCGTCGGCGGAGTGGATCGGCATCTAGCTCGCTTGGCTTACTGGGCCGCGGCTCTGCGGCGCGTCGTTGCCGCGCCTTGTCCGGGACAGGAGGTCTGGTGCTCGATTACGGCAGCCAACCTGCCGCAATATCCTGCATGATTATTTTGTTGCCTAGGCAACTAATATGTGCGAACCATTCCGAGTCAGCAATGACGGCGGGCGAACCGCCGCGTCTGATCTTGGAGGAAACAATGCGCGGCAGGAACGGTGCCGTCGGCAAACGCAGGTGCGTGTCAGGAGATGATGCCGGATCGCGCTCGGTGCGCGAGCTGTCACGCGTCTGTGCTGCCGGTCACCGCGTCGAGATTCTCGTGCAGGCGGCGGAGCAGGTCGATCAGTACCTCGCGCTCGTCCTTGCTGAGGCAGGACAACAGGCGTCGCTCGCGCTCGAACGCCGCCACGATGACCCTGTCATGGGTAGCGCGCCCTTTCGTCGTCAGCGCGATCGAATGGGTGCGGCCATCGTTGGGGTCGGTGCGGATCGAGACCAGCCCGCGATTCTCCAAGCTTGCCAGCGTTCGGCTCACCGGGCCCTTGTCGAAGCCGATGACTTGGCAAATGCGCGAGGCGGGAATGCCGGGCTCGATTGCCAGCAGCGACATGATCCGCCATTCCGTGACGTTGACGCCGAATTCCCGCTGATAAAATGCGGTCGCGCTGTTCGAAAGCTTGTTGGCGATGAAGGTGATGAAGGCCGGAACGTACCGGTCGAGGTCAAGCGTCGGCCCGCTCTCGGCAGGTGCGGGTTTCTGACGGGCTTTGGTCGAAGACGGTGGCATATCGGCCTTGTGACTCGCGGCGTGTCCGCAGACCTAAAGGCAAGCGCCGTCCTTTCACAAGATCAAAATGAGGGAGGTGTCCAATGAGCGCATCCGGCTCGGCCGCATCAGGCGTCCCGCATCTCGACGTCGATCCGTTCGCCATGGACTTTTTCGCTGACCCCTATCCAAGCCACGAGCGACTGCGCGAGGCGGGGCCGGTGGTCTATCTCGACCAATGGAACGTCTATGGCGTCGCACGCTATGCGGAAGTGCATGCCGTGCTGAATGATCCCGCGACCTTCTGCTCCAGTCGCGGCGTCGGCCTGTCCGACTTCAAGAAGGAGACGCCGTGGCGACCGCCAAGCCTGATTCTTGAGGCCGATCCGCCCGCGCACACCCGCACTCGCGCCGTGCTGTCGAAAGTGTTGTCGCCGAGTGTGATGAAGCAGGTGCGTGACCGCTTTGCGGCGGCGGCGGAGGAGCGCGTCGACGTCCTGCTGGAGCAGCGCAGCTTCGATGCGGTTGCCGACCTCGCCGAGGCCTTTCCGCTCTCGATCTTTCCCGATGCGCTCGGCCTGAAACCCGAGGGACGCGAGCATCTCATTCCCTATGCGAGCGTCGTATTCAACGCCTTCGGCCCGCCCAATGAGCTGCGCCAGGAGGCGATCGCGCGCTCGGCACCGCATCAGGCCTATGTCGCCAAGCAGTGTCAGCGCGAGAATCTTGCGCCGGGCGGCTTCGGTGCCTGCATCCATGCTCAGGTCGACGAAGGCGCGATCACCGCGACCGAGGCGCCGCTGCTGGTGCGCTCGCTGCTGTCGGCCGGCCTCGACACGACGGTCAACGGCATCGGCGCCGCGCTCTATTGCCTCGCGCGCTTCCCGGAGCAATGGCGGCGCCTGCGTGGCGATATCACGCTGGCGCGCAACGCCTTCGAGGAGGCCGTCCGGTTCGAAAGCCCGGTGCAGACCTTCTTCCGCACCACGACGCGCGAGGTCGAGCTGTCGGGCGCGCGCATCGGCGAGGGCGAGAAGGTGCTGATGTTCCTTGCCGCGGCCAACCGCGATCCGCGCCGCTGGGAGAGGCCTGACAGTTACGACATTACCCGCCGCACGTCCGGGCATGTCGGCTTTGGCTCGGGCATCCACATGTGCGTCGGCCAGCTCGTGGCGCGCCTCGAGGGCGAAGTGATGCTGACCGCCCTGGCGCGACGCATCGCGTCCATCGAGATCACGGGCGAGCCGAAGCGCCGCTTCAACAACACGCTGCGCGGGCTCGACAGCCTGCCTGTCACCATCACCCCGGCCTGACAAGGAACCCCGATGCCGACGATCAGCTTCATCCACCGCGACGGCAATTCCGAGCGCGTCGAGGTCTCAGACGGGGAAAGCGCCATGCAGGCAGCCACCCGCCACGGCCTCGACGGCATCCTGGCCGAATGCGGCGGCAACGCCATGTGCGCGACCTGTCACGTCTATGTCGACGATGCCTGGGTCGCGCGCCTGCCCGCGATGGCCGAGGACGAGGACGCGCTGCTCGAGGGCGCCGCGGCCGAGCGGCTGCCGAACAGTCGGCTGTCCTGCCAGATCAAGATCACGCCCGAGCTCGACGGACTCGTGCTGAGGCTGCCGGAGCGCCAGGTCTGAAATTCCAGCCGCGGCGGCAACGACCGGCGGGCAAATCAAACAGGGGAGGTAATGATGAAAGTTCTGCGGTGGACGCTCGCGCTCGCGGCAAGCCTGGTGAGTGGCATGGCGAATGCCGAGATCTCCGACAATGTCGTGCGCGTCGGCGTGCTCAACGACATCTCCGGAATTTTTCAGGACACCAATGGCATGGGCTCGGTGGAGGCTGCGCGCATGGCGGCGGAGGATTTCAACGGCGGCGGTAAGGGCATCAAGGTCGAGATCGTCTATGCCGACCACCAGAACAAGGCCGATGTCGGCAATGCCATCGCGCGCAAATGGCTCGACGTCGAAGGCGTCGATGCCATCGTCGACGTGCCGAACTCGGCCGTCGGCCTTTCCATCAACACGCTGCTGCGCGGCAGCCGCATGACCTTCCTGGCATCCTCGACCGCAAGCGCCGATCTCACCGGCAAGGCCTGCTCGCCCAATACAATCCAATGGGTCAACGATACCTGGGCGACCGGCAACACCACCGCAGCCGCGATGATGTCGCGCGGCGGCAAGGACTGGTATTTCCTCACAGTCGACTACGCGCTCGGCAAAGGCATCGAGACGGAAGCGCAGAAATATATCGAGAGCCACGGCGGCAAGGTGCTCGGCTCGTCGAAGCATCCGCTCGGCACGGCGGACTTCGCCTCCTTCCTGTTGCAGGCGCAGAATTCCAAAGCGGAGGTGATCGGCCTTGCCAACGCTGGCGGCGACACCATCAACGCCGTGAAGCAGGCGGCCGAGTTCGGCGTTCAGCAGGGTGGCCAGAAGCTGGTTGCGTTCCTGCTCTTCATCAACGACATCCACGGCATGGGCATCAAGGTCGCGCAGGGCCTCCAGCTGATGGAGGCCTTCTACTGGGACATGAACGACGACACCCGTGCCTTCGCAAAACGCTTCGCCGGGCGCCCCGGCATGAACGGCAAGATGCCGAGCGGCAACCAGGCCGGCGTTTATGCGTCCACGCTCGCTTTTCTCAACGCGGTCGCTGCCACCGGCAGCGACAATGCGAGGGATGTCGTGCCGGAGATGAAGAAATTCAAAGGCAGGGACAAACTGTTCGGCGACACCGCGATCCGCCAGGACGGCCGCGTCGTGCATCCGATGTATTTGTTCGAGGTGAAGAAGCCGGAGGAGTCGAAATACCCCTACGACTATTACAAGCTGGTCTCGACGATTCCCGCCGACCAGGCGTTCCGCACATTGGCGGAGGGCGGATGCGAGCTGGTCAAGTAGAAGGTCTTCTGCCCCGACGCTGGTCCCCCATAGCGCGGCAGAGCCGGTGCGTCCCGGACGCGAGCTCAAGCACTTGCCAAAGTACGAAATGGAGGTAATGATTATAACATATAACTAATAGGGAGGGTCCGTCGTGAGGATTGGCTTGATATCATCCGCTGCGCTGGCCGCGCTTCTGGGATCGACCGCGCTGGCTCGCGCCGACGGCGAGGCCTGCTCGCCTGTCACCACGGCGTCGCTTGGCATTTCCGGCATTGAGATTACCGGGTCCAAAACGCAGGACGCGGCCAATGGTCTCCCCAGGCATTGCATCGTGACGGGCCTTGCCAACCAGCGCACCGGGGTCGACGGGAAATCCTACGCGATTGGGTTCGAGATGCGGCTGCCGGCCGAGTGGAACGGCCGCTTCCTGCATCAGGTGAATGGCGGAAATGACGGCGTGGTCGTGCCCGCTCTTGGCAGCCTGCCCGACGGGGCGTCATCCGGCGGCACCGTGCCCCTGGCGCGAGGCTTTGCCGTGCTGTCGTCGGACAGCGGCCATTCCGGCGCAGACCCCGCGAACAAGTCGCTGGGCCTGACTGCGGGCGCGGCGTTCGGCCTCGATCCGCAGGCGCGCCGCGACTATGGCTATGCCGCCGACATGACGCTGTCACCGGTCGCAAAGCAAATCATTGCCGTGCATTACGGACGCAAGCCGGATCGCTCCTATATGGCGGGATGCTCGAACGGCGGGCGTCACGCCATGGTGGCGGCGTCGCGCATGCCGGAAAATTACGACGGCTTCCTCGTCGGCAATCCGGGCTTCGACCTGCCGCGCGCTGCGATCCAGCATGCCTGGGACGTGCAGGCCTTTCTGAAAGTCGATCCCGATCTGCGCAAGTCCATCACCAAGGAGGACGCTCAGCTCGTTTCCTCGCGCATTACGGAGGCCTGCGATGGGCTCGATGGCGTCAAGGACGGACTGACGGCCAATCTCGCCGCCTGTCAGAAGGCGTTCGACCTCAAGAGCCTGATCTGTGCGCCGGGGCAGAACAGCGCCTGTTTGTCCGAAGCCAAGGTCGATGCCCTGAAGACGAGCCTCGCTGGACCGAAGAATTCGAAAGGTGAGGCGCTCTACTCAAACTGGCCCCTCGATGGCGGAATCGGCACCGGCAATTGGCGCACCTGGAAGGTCGAGAGCCCCATCGCGCCCTGGAACAATTATCCGATCATCGCCACCATGGGCGCAGCGTCGCTGAACTACATCTTCTCGACGCCGCCGGTCGCGGTCGAAGGCAGCAACGAGAAGCTGGTTGAGGCATTGAAGGCCTATGACTTCGACAAGGACGCGCCGAAGATTTTCGCCAAGGACGCGACCTTCACGGAATCGGCCATGGACTTCATGACGCCGCCCGACGTCGATGATCCCCAGCTCGCATCGCTGCAGAAGTCCGGCGGCAAGATGCTGGTCTATCATGGTCAGGCCGATCCGGTGTTCTCGGTGAACGACACCATCCGCTGGTACGACCGGTTGAACAAGAACCTGCAGGGGCACGCCGACAGCGTCGCGCGCCTGTTCACGATACCCGGCGAAACGCATTGTGGCGGCGGCGTCACCCTCGACAAGTTCGATGCACTCACCGCACTGACCGACTGGGTGGAGAAGGGCAAGGCACCCGAGCGCATCATCGCGTCTGCCAGTCCCGCCAACAAGGAAGTCCCCGCGTCCTGGAGCCCGGGGCGCACGCGGCCGCTGTGCCCGTATCCGAGCTACGCGGCGTATTCCGGGCAGGGCGACAGCGAGGACGCCGCGAATTTCGTCTGCAAGACGCCGTAGCGCGTCGCGGCATCGGCATCGTCGTGCCCCGGACGCAGCGTCGCGACATCAATGCCGCGCCGCGTCCGGGAGGCGAGGGCGACTGTCACCCCACCACCTTGCTGCTGCCCTGCGTGATCAATCGCGCGGCCCGCTGGTCTCTCGCATAGATCCACAGCCAGCTCAGCGCGACGCTGAGACGGTGCCGGAGGCCGATCAGGAAGTAGATGTGGGCGATGCCCCAGATCCACCATGCGATCGTTCCGCGCAATTTCACCTTGCCGAAATCGATCACCGCGAGCCGCTTGCCGATCTGCGCGAGGCTGCCGGCGTGCTTGTAACGGAATGGACCCTTGCTCTCACCGCGCAGCCGCGCCCTGATGGCCTCGGCGACGTGGCGGCCCTGCTGCTTTGCGGCCGGTGCGATGCCCGGGACCGGCTTGCCCTCCCAGGCGTTGATGCTCACGGTGTCACCGATCGCAAAAATCTCGGGATGGCCGGGAATGCTGAGATCGTCGTTCACTTGCACGCGCCCGGCGCGATCGCTTGGCGCGCCCAGCCATTCGGCGGCCGGTGAGGCACGCACGCCGGCAGCCCAGATCCGCGTCTTGGCCTCGAGCAACTTGCCGCCGAACACGACGCCCTCGCGGTTGATCTCGGTGACGGCTTGGCCGAGCACGACCTCGACGCCGATCTTTTCGAGCGAGGCCTGCGCATAGGCGGAGAGATCGTCGGGGAAGCCCGCCAGCACGCGCGGGCCTGCCTCGATCAGCACCACGCGCGCTTTGTGGGTGTCGATGTTGCGGAAGTCGGCGGGCAGCGTGTGATGCGCCATCTCGGCGATGGTGCCGGCGAGCTCGACGCCCGTGGGGCCGGCGCCGACAATGACGAAGGTCAGCCGCGCGGCGCGCCGCGCTGGATCAGTCTCGCGTTCGGCGCGCTCGAATGCCACCAGGATGTGACGACGCAGCGTGGTTGCGTCCTCCAGCGTCTTCAGGCCTGGCGCCCACGTCTCCCACTCGTCATGACCGAAATAAGCGTGACGCGCGCCGGTGGCGAGCACCAGCGTGTCGTACGGCACCTCGCTGCCGTCGTCGATCAGGACGCGGCGCCTGTCCGTGTCGACGCCACTGACGGTCGCAAATAGCGTCGTGACCTCGCGCCGGTCGCGCATGAGATGGCGGATCGGCCAGGCGATCTCGCTGGTGGCGAGGGAGGCGGTCGCAACCTGGTAGAGCAGCGGCTGAAATAGATGATGGTTGCGGCGGTCGATCAGGGTGATCTCGACCGGCGCCCCTGCGAGCCGGTAGGTCGTCTCCAGTCCGCCGAAGCCGGCCCCGACGATAACGACGCGATGGGGATTTGCGGCCATGATGCATCCTCGAATCTCGCTGCTTCACTCACTTATTTAAGTGCGGATTGGGTGCCGTGGTCCAATAGCCGTCATCAATGACGGAATAGGCTTGGCGTATCGATATTCGCCGCGCAAAAGCGCCGCAGGCTTGAACGAAGTAAGTAGAATTATATTTCTTGCCATCCCCGTTTAGGGCGAAATATGGTGCAGAGGCGGGCGCTGAGCCATTGGCGGCGCGACAGATTTTGCGTTCAATAGAGACAGACCCGGGAGCGGCGATCACCCCGTTTCCGGGATCCATAATAGGGAGGGGAGTTGTTATGAGGACGGCATTCTGGCTGGCGGGCGCAGCGGCGCTGGTGCTGGCGAGCCCGGCATTCGCCGGCGACACCATCAAGATCGGTTTCGTCTCGACCTTCAGCGGCCCGACCGCCGTGATCGGCAACGACATGCGCAACTCGTTCGAGCTCGCGCTCGATCATCTCGGGCGCAAGATGGGCGGCAAGCCGGTCGAGGTGATCTACGAGGACGACGGCCAGAAGCCCGATGTCGGCAAGCAGAAGACCGAGAAGCTGGTGCAGTCCGACAAGGTCGATTTCCTCGTCGGCTATATCTGGTCGAACGTGCTGCTCGCCTCGCTCAAGACCGCGGTGGACTCGCAGACTTTCATGATCTCGGCCAATGCCGGTCCGTCGCAGCTCGCGGGCGAGTTGTGCTCGAAATACGTTTTCTCGACCTCGTGGCAGAACGACCAGACGCCCGCCGCCGTGGGCCTTTACATGAACGCGAACGGCGTCAAGAGCGTGTTCCTGATCGGCCCGAACTATGCCGCCGGCAAGGACATGCTCGCGGGTCTCAAGAGCACGTTCAAGGGCGAGATCAAGGGCGAGGAATACACGGTCTGGCCGAGCCAGCTCGATTTCTCCGCCGAGCTCTCCAAGGCGCGCGCCTCCGGAGCCGAATCGATCTTCGTGTTCTATCCGGGCGCCGCCGGTGTGCAGTTCCTCAACCAATACGCGCAGGCTGGCCTGAAGAGCACGATGCCGCTCTACACCGCCTTCACCATCGACGAGCTGTCGCTGCCGCTCCAGAAGGAGAATGCGCTCGGCGTTCCCGGCGCGCAGGAGTGGGTCAACGATCTCCCCAACGAGCAGAACAAGCGCTTCGTCGCCGACTATCGCAACAAGTACACCGGTCTCCGCCCGACCTATTACGGCGCGCAGGCCTATGACGCCGCGCAGCTCATCAACAGCGCGGTGGTCGCCGCCGGCGGCGACACGTCGAAGAAGGATGCGATGAAGGCCGAGATGGAGAAGGCCAACTTCAAGTCGCTGCGCGGCGCGTTCAAGTACGGCAACAACCACATCCCGATCCAGAATTTCTATCTGCAGGACGTAGTGAAAGGCGCCGGTGGCGAGCTTTCGCTGAAAACCGTCGCCACCATCGTCACCGATGACCAGGACCGCTTCCACGACAAGTGCCCGATGAAGTGAGGTCTTCTCCCTCTTCCCGCGTTTGTCCGTCGAAGCTTCAGCGAAGGCAGATGCGGGGAGAGGGGCTCTCAGTTCTCCCGCAATGACGACGTGGATAGAGCGCTACACCCGTGGCATGCTCGCCGGCCGCACCTCGCGGGCCTGCGCCGCGAGCCTGATGCCGGCATTGGCTGCGCCAAACCCCTGATAGCTCCTGCGCTCGACGATCTCGAAGAAGAAGCGCTCGTCGAAAATATGGGTGTAGACCTGGAAGAATTCGCTGTCGCCCTCGCGGTCGTAGAGGATGTGGTTGGCGCGGAGCTGCGCCATGACATCGGGCGCGAGGTCGTATTTGGCTTCGACGTCGTCGTAATAATTATCGGGAATATCGAGAAAGCCCGCGCCGCGGGCGCGCATAGCGGCGACGGTGGCGAAGATGTCTTTGCAAGCAAACGCGACGTGCTGCACGCCTGAGCCGAAAAACTCCGAGATGAAGCGGGCCGGCAGCGTGCGATTGGCGGAGGAGCCGTTGAGCACGAAGCGCAGGCTCTGGTCGCCATTGATGACAGCCTGGCTCTGCACGAGGCCTCTGGGGTCGGCGATCTCGATCTGCGGCAGCCGCTTCAGGTCGAGGATGCCGGTGTAGAACAGCAGCCAGGACAACATCTCGTCGTAGGGCATCGACTGCGCGATGTGGTCGACCGCGAGCAGCGCATCGCCACTGGCGTCGCTTGCGATAGATGCGAAATCCGTGTCCCAGTTCTTGCCGGCCTGATCGAGGAAGTAGAGCAGGCTGCCGCCGACGCCGTGGATCGCGGGAATTTCCAGCTCGCCCGGTCCGACCGGCTGATAGAAGGTGCGCGCCTTCAGCGTCTCGGCCCGCTGCATGGCAAGGCCGGCATTGTCCACGTCGAGCGCGATGGCGCAGACGCCAGGGCCATGCGTGACATAGTGCGAATGCGCAAAGCCGTCGGTCTCCGAATTGATCACCAGCTCGACCTTGCCCTGCGACCAGCGCTCCACCGCCTTGCTGCGATGCTTACCGGTCTTCCGGAAGCCGAGCTGTGAAAACAGATGCGCGAGCTCGCCGGCCTTGGTCTCGTTGACGGCGAACTCGATGAAGCCGGTGCCGCGGCTCTTGGCCTTCGGCGCCAGCGGCTCGCCGACGAGCTTCGGCCAGTCCGGAGCAAGTTGGTCTTGCAGCAGGATCAGCGAGCGCAGTCCGTCGAGCGCGGTCTGTGCAGCCGAGCCGGCGCGGAATTGGTCGTTGAAGATTTCCAGCGACCACGGGCCGGAATAGCCGGTCGCGGCGATCGCCTGCATGAATGCGCCGACCGGCAGGTCGCCCTGGCCGGGGAACGAGCGGAAGTGCCGGCTCCACGACAGGATGTCGAGCTCAAGCTTCGGTGCGTCGGCGAGCTGCACCAGAAAGATCTTGTCGCCTGGGATCGAGGCCATCGCGCGGGTCGGAAAGCCCGGCGCCAGGGCATGAAAGCTGTCGAGGATGACGCCGATCGCCGGATGATCGGCGCGCCGTACGATCTCCCAGGCATCGCGGTAATCGTTGACGTGGCGGCCCCAGGCCAGCGCCTCATAGCCGACGCGCAAGCCGCGCTTGGCGGCGAGATCGCCGAGCTCACGAAAATCATCGGCGGCGCGGTCGATGCCGCCGAGCGAGGCGGGCGACACGTTGGAACAGATCAGCAGCAGATCGGTGCCGAGTTCCTGCATCAGATCGAACTTGCGCATCGCGCGGGCAAAATTGCGCGAGCGCTGCGGCTCCGGCATGCCCTCGAAATCGCGGAACGGCTGGAACGCGCAGATCTCGAGATTGAGGTCCTTGCAGAGCTTTGCGATCTCGCGCGGGCCCGCGCCGAACGACAGCAAATCGTTCTCGAAGATCTCGACCGCCTCGAAACCGGCCGACGCGATGGCACGGAGCTTCTCGTCCAGCGCCCCGGAGAGAGAGACGGTTGCGATCGAACGCTTGTTCATGCTGCCTGCTCCATTAACCGGCCCGGCGATATCTTTTGACCCGTGCGTGCCGCCTCGCTGACGGCTTCGACGACCGCGAGCGTGCCCATCGCATCCTCCACCGGGATCAGTGGTTGTTCCCGACCCGCGATTACGGCAATGAAATGCCGGAGCTGCTCGGCCAGCGGATCGAGTGCCGCCGGCGCGATCGCCTCGCGCGACAGCGGCATATACCAGCCGGGCTGCTGGGCGTAGGACCAAAGCTCCATGTTCGGCACGGCCAGCGAGCCCGCAGTGCCGGAGAAGAAGTAACAAGGCTGGTCCTGCTTCGGATACGCAGCGTTCTCGCCCGAGGAGAGCTCCCAACTCCACGGCGCCGGCGTCGTATCCGACACGGTCACCGTTCCCAGCGCGCCGCCGGCGAAGCGCAGCAGCAGGGCGGCGGTATCCTCGACGGTGAACCCGCGCGCCTCGTTCGAGGTCATCGCCTGCACCTCGGTGATCTCCCCGCAGATGAAACGAAGATTGTCGATGTCGTGGATGAGGTTGATGAGCAGCGGGCCCCCGCCGTGCTCACGCCGCCAGGCCACGTTGAAGTAATCATGGGGCTTCTTCAGCAGCCATAGTCCGGCCACGGCCGTGAGCCGGCCGAGCTTGCCGTTCGCCACGGTCTCGCGCGCGGCCTTGATGATCGGATTGTGGCGGCGGTGATGGCCGACCAGCATCGGCACGCCGGTCCGCCTGACCGCCGCACACAGGCGCTGCGCGGCGGCGACCGTGTCGGTCACCGGTTTCTCGATCAGTGCAGGCACGCCGGCCTGCGCGCAGTCGAGCGCCATCTGCAGATGCAGTGCGTTCGGGGAGGCGACGACCATGCCATCAGGTTTTTCCTGCTCCAGCAGGGCCCGATGATCTGCGTACCATCCGACGCCGCAGGCTCCAGCAAGTTCCCTGGCCGCTGGCGCGGGGTCGGCGATGCCGGCGAGCACGCAGTTCGGCGAAGCGTCGATCAACTCCAGATGGCGGCGCCCGATCAGGCCGGCGCCGGCAACGGCGATGCGCAGGGGCGCGTTCATGCCGCGCTCTCCTCCATGGCGCCGCCGAGGAAGAGCTGGCCGATCCTGGGATCATTCAAGATGCGCTCGGCCTTGTCGACCATGCGGGTCTGGCCGAGCTCGAGCACGATGCCGATATCGGAGATCTCCAGCGCCGAGCGCGCGTTCTGCTCGATCATCAGGATGGTGACGCCGCGGTCACGCAGGCTCTTTAGAATATCAAAAGTCTGCTGCACCATCAGCGGCGACAGGCCGATGGAGGGCTCGTCGATCAGCACGAGCTTTGGCTCGAGCAGCAGCGAGCGGGCGATCTCGAGCTGCTTCTGCTCGCCGCCCGACAGCGTCGAGGCCTGCTGCGCGGCCTTGCGGCGCAGCGCCGGGAACAGGTCGAGCGCGGCCTCGATCCGCGTCGGCAGGTCGATGCCTTTTCCGGCCGCGACGCCGCCGAGTTCGATGTTGTGGCGCACCGAGAGCTCGGGAAAGATGTTACGACCCTGCGGCACGTAGCAGATGCCGGCATTGAGCAGCGCGCGCTGGCTCAAGTTCGTCACGTCGCGGCCGGCGAAACTGATCTTGCCCTCGCGCAACTTCAACAGGCCGAAGATCGCCTTGAACACCGTAGACTTGCCGGCGCCGTTCGGGCCGATGATCGTGGTGATGGTCGCTGGCGGCACCGAGAACGTCGTGCCGTTCAGGATCGTCATCTTGCCGTAGCCGCCGACGAGATTGTGAACCGAGAGGATGGGATCGCTCATGCTCTAGTGTCCCAAATAGGCTTCGATCACGGCCGGGTTCTTGCGGATCTCGTCCGGCCGGCCCATCGCCAGCACCTTGCCTTCCGCCATCACCATCACACGCGAGCACAGCGACATCACGAACTCCATGTTGTGCTCGATCACGACGAAGGTGGCATTCTTCTCGCGATTGATCGCGACCAGCCGCTCCTTCAGGTCAGACAGCATCGTCGGGTTGACGCCGCCGGCGGGCTCGTCGAGCAGCACCAGGCGCGGGCCGCCCATGAAGGCCATGGCGGCATCGAGCAGCTTTTGCTGCCCATAGGAGAGGCCGCCGGCAGGCTCGGCCGCGAGATGATCGAGCTTGAAGAAGCCGATCATCTGGTTGGCGGCATCCGTCAGCCCGGCGTCGGAGCGGCCGATCAGGCGCGAGGCCATGTTGCCCTGGTGCTCCTGCCCGGCGAGGATCAGGTTCTCGCGCACCGAGAGCTTTGGGAAGACCTGAAGGAGCTGGAAGGTGCGGCTGACGCCGAGCTTGTTCAGCTCCGACGGGCGCAAGCCGGTCACCACCTTGCCGTCGAGCTTGACCTCGCCGTCCGTCGGCGTGAGCTGACCAAGGATGCAATTGAACAGGGTTGACTTGCCGCAGCCGTTCGGGCCGATCAGGCCAAGGATCTCGCCCTCCCGCACGTCGAAGGACACGCCGTCGACGGCGCTGATGCCACCGAAGTTCTTCTTCATGTTGGTGACTTCGAGGACCGCGCTCATTGTGCCGTCTCCAGGCGGGACTTTGCGACGGCGCGCAGCGCCGAGGCCGCCTTGGTGCGCCGTGCGGCAAGGTAACGGTCGAGGATCCCGAGAATGCCTGTCGGCGACCAGACCAGCAGTCCCATCACCGCGATCGCGTAGAGCATCAGATAATAGCCTTCGGTGAAGCGCAGCCATTCCGGCAGCAGCACCGCGATCATCGCCCCCAGGAAAGGACCGAAATAGAAGCCGGCGCCGCCGACGATCACCATCATCAGCAGATCAAGCGAGAGCTGCAGGTTGAAGGGAACAGGGTCGATGTATTGCGTCAGCGGTGCATAGAGCGCGCCGGCGACGCCGCCGAGCGCCGAGCCGATCGCGAACGCCATCAATGTGTAGCGGCGGGTGTCGATGCCGAGCGATTGCGCGCGCAGCGGGTTCTCGCGCAGTGCCATGAAGGCGCGGCCCCAGGGCGAGCGGATCAGCCACCAGACCGCGACAGACACGATCGCGAGCGAGCCGAGGCAGACATAGTAGAACGGCAGCGGCTTGTTGGTTGCGATTCCGAAGATGTGTGGGCGCGGAATGTTGGAGATGCCGTAGATGCCGCCGGTGAGCCAGTTCTCGTTGCGGAACACCAGGAACGCCAGGGTCGAGAAAGCCAGCGTGACGAAGGCGAGGTAATGGTGCTGCACGCGTAGCGCGGGATAGCCGAGCACCCAGCCGACGCCGAAGCTCGAGACCATCGCAATCAGGATGGCGACCGGCAGGGGCCACCCATGCGTCGTCATGATGGCGGCTGCATAAGCCCCGATGCCGACGAAAGCGCCCTGCGCCAGCGAGACCTGTCCGGCATAGCCGAGCGTGAGGTTGAGCCCCATCGCGGCGATCGTCATCACCGCCCACTGGCTCAGGATGAACAGACCGTAGCGATTGAAGTTCATGGGAATGACGATCAGGCCGCCGATGACGATAAGCCCGAGCGCGATCTTCAGGGGTTTGGCAAAACCGCTCATACCGTGCGCTCCTCGGCGCGGCCGAGCAGTCCTTGCGGCCGGAACAGGATGACGACGATGAGGAAGATCATCGGCACTGCGGCGCGATACTGGGTCGAGACGTAGGCGGCCGCCAGGTTGTCGAGCACGCCGATCAACAAGCCGCCGGCGATCGCGCCGCGGACCTGGTTGAAGCCCCCGACGATCGCCGCGATGAAGGCCGCCTGGCCGAGCACTTCACCGGAGGAGAATTTGGCCAGATAGATCGGCGTGATCAGCAGCGAGGCCAACGCGACCAGGAAGGCGTTGATCAGGAAGGTCAGCAGGATCATGCGCTCGACGGGAACGCCGATGATGCGTGCCACGGTCGGGTTCTGGGCTGCCGCCTGCATCTGATGGCCGAGCGAGGTGCGGTTGAGCAACGCGGTCAGGCCGAACACGGCGAGGATCGCGACGACGAGGACGCCGATGCTTTGCAGCGAGACGACGTGTCCGAGCACAGTGATGTCGCCGGTGGGCACGATCGACGGGAAGGGCGAAGCCTCCGCGCTGAAGAACTGTTTCACGGCTTCCTTGATGCCGATCGCCAGCGCCATGGTCGCGATCGCCAGCGGCAGCACGCCATGGCGCATCATCGGATCGACCAGCAGCATCTTGAAGGCGAAGCCGAGCAGGACCATCGAGAGCAGGATGCCGAGGATGATCGCGAGCCAGAACGGTGCGCCGACATGCATCGCCGCCAGCATCAGAAACGCCGGCAGCATCACGAACTCGCCTTGCGCGAAATTAATGGTCTGCGAGGTCTGCCACAACAGGGTGAACCCAACTGCGACCAGCGCATAGATCGCGCCGGTGGCCAGTCCCGCGACCAGAAGATCGAACAGATTGGACATGGGTCTTCTTTGATCGTTGGAGCCCGAGTAACTTGACGCCCATTCAGGTCTATCGCTCCCTCTCCCCGCGAAGAGCAGGGAGAGGAAGAAGGTCAGAGCCTCACTTCAGCTTGGGCAGCACCTGCTTCACCACCTGCTTGCCTTCGACGACCTCGACCAGGAAGCTCTGGCGATCGATGTCCCCGTTCTGATCGAAGGTGACGTCCATCAGAATGCCCGGTTCGTCCGCAGCTTTGATGGTCAGGCCGTGCAGCGTGTCGGCGAAGGCCTTGGAATCGACCTTGCCCATCTTCTCGGTGGTGGCCTTTACCGTGTAGACGGCGAGATAGCCCTTCAGGCCGTTGTGGTCGGGGACATAATTGTACTTCTTCGAGAAGCGCTCGCGAAAACCCTTGATCAGGTCGACCGGCGCATCGGTGGTGAGGCCGACATGACCGCGGGCGCCGTTGGCGGCATCGCCGGCAAGCTCGATCACCTTCTGGCCGATCAGCGTGGTCTCGCCCATCAGCGGCGCAGTGACGCCCTGGCGCTTCAGCTCCTTGAGGATGCGCGCGCTCTCTTCCTCGTTGAGATAGATGAAGACGGCGTCGGGATTCGCCGCCTTGATCTTGCCGACATCGGCGGCGAAATCGGCCTGGCCCGCCTCGGTGGAGAGATCGGCGACGACCTTTGTGCCACGAGCTTCGAGGTCCTTGATGATGACGTCGCGCCCGCCCTTGCCGAAATCGTTGTTGACCCAGACGACTGCGACCGTCTTCGCCTTCATGTCGTCGTGGATGTATTTTGCGACTTTCGGCATCGACGACTGCTGGCCGAACGAGGTGCGGAACAGGAACTTGTTGCCGGCCTGCGTCAGCTCGGCGGCTTCGCCGCCCATGATCTGCGTGATGCCGGCTTCAGCGGCGAGCGGGGCGGTCACCTTCACCGAGCCGGAATAGCCGGGTCCGAGCAGCACATAGGGCTCTGCGTCGAGCGCCTTCTGGACCTGTGCGCGGGCGACGCCCGGGTTCGATTGCGAGTCGGCGTGGGTGACCTCGAGCTTGCGGCCGAGCACGCCGCCCTTGGCGTTGATCTCCTCGATCGCGAGGTCGATGCCGTTCTTCCAGTTGGTGCCGACGGTGGCGCCGCCGCCCGAGAGCTCGGCGACGTCGGCGAGCTTGATGGCCTGGGCGTGGACGCCGGTTGCAGTCGCGAAGACCAGCAGGGCGCATGCCAATAGTGTGGATTTCATCTCATTCCTCCCTTTCGATGTTCGGTTCTGGTGGCGGCCTTGTATCCGACCGCTTCGGTTACGCTGCGTAATAGGCAGAGCTTCTTGCCGCCATCACCTCGTCAAAAGCCTCTCCCATGACTTGGGTCGACGGGGCAAGGCCGGTGAACAGCTCGAACGCGTCAGCGGCCTGGTAGATCGCGAGCTCTCGACCGGTCATGATCCGCGCGCCCTTGGCTCGGGCTGCGGTCAGCAGCGGCGTGATCAGCGGCGAATAGACGGCGTCGGCGACCCACAGGTTTTCGCGCAGCAGCGAGGCCGGCACCGGGGTATCGCGGTTCGGCAGCATGCCGACCGGCGTGCCGTTGACGAGGCCGGTTGCTCCGTCGAGCGCGTCCTTGACGCTTCCGGCCACCCGCGCGCCGCCATGCCGGGCCAGCAGCGCGGCGAGCTTTTCGGCGCGGGCCGGCTCGCTGTCGAAGATACGGAGGTCGGCCACTTTCAGGCTCGCCAGCGCAAAGGCGATCGCCTTGCCGACGCCGCCGGTGCCGATCACGGCGACCGCGTTCCCCGTGGGCGCCAGCAGCGGCGCGACGGCACGTGCAAAACCCGTGGTGTCGGTGTTGTGGCCGATCAGCCTGTTATCCCTGACGACGATCGTGTTGACCGCGCCCATTGCGGCCGCACCCGGTGCCAATTCGTCGAGCAGCGGCACCACCGCTTCCTTGTAGGGAAATGTGACGTTGACGCCGGCAAAGCCGAGGCGCCGCACGCCCTCCAGCATCATGCGGAGCCCGGCCGCGTCCGCGCCGGCGACCTCGATGAGCTGATAATGGCCGCGCAGGCCGAGGGCCTCAGCGGCGCGCTCATGCATGGCAGGGGAGGCGGAATGCGCGATCGGCGCGCCGATCAGGCCGGTGAGGAGCTTTTTGCTGGCGGCGTATCCGCGTTTTGACATGGTTCGCTATCGTCTGGTGGGCGCAATCGGACCCAGCATGAGTGCAGAAATCCGCGTTATTCCAAGGGCGACGATAATCATTCCTCCGGCTAACACAATTACCCTTTTGTCCCGCAAACCTAACGTCATGTTATTTCTTCCGTCCGCGCCCCGCAGCAGCCTTGCCGTTGCCGCGGGAAGGCTCGACCGCGCGCATCTCGGCGCGAAGGGATTCGATGAAATACTCGACATGCAGCGACAGCGGCGCGCCACGCTTGACCGCGATGTAGGTGTCGAACCGGGTCGGCTCGGTGATCTTCAGGAGTTCGATCCCGGGATAGCCGCCATGAGCCACCGTGAACTGGTCGATGATGGCGATGCCGAGCCCCGCCTTCACCAGCGCGCAGACCGTGGTGCCGAAGCGGGCGCGGATGGTGATGTTGTAGTCGAGCCGGTTGCGCGCAAAGATCTCGGCCATGATCCTGCCGTAGGGATCGTTCGGATCGATCCCGATCAATGGATAGCGGGTGATCTCGGCGGCCGACACCTGCTTGCGGCCGGCGAGTTCGTGGCCGGGCGGTACGATGCAGTAGAGCTCGCCGGAGGCGAGCGGCATGAAGTCGAGCCCGGAGTGCTCCAGCCGGTAGCTCATCGCGACGCACTCGCCGCGGCCGAGCATGAGATAGTCGATCGCTTCCTCGAGCTTGAGGATATTGATGTCGATGCCGAGATCGGGATAGCGGCGGCGCACGCGCTCGATCGCGCGCGGCACCATCACCTGCGAGATGCTCGGCACCGAGCCGATGCGCAGCTCGGACAACCCGCCGCGCCCGATCTTGGAGATGATCTCGGAGAGATCGTCGACCTTCTTGTAGACGCCGTTGATCTGCTCGAAAATGTTCTCGGCTTCCGGCGTCGGGAAGTAGCGGCCGTTCTGGCGCTGGAAGAAGCGGATGCCGAGCGAACGCTCGGTGTATTTGACCAGCCGGCTGATGCCCGGGGCCGACACGTTCAGCAGCTTGGCCGCGCCGCCAATGGTGCCCGTCACCATCACGGCACGGATCACTTCAACCTGTCGCAGCGTCATCATGGTCCTGGCATCCGAAAGACGATCGTGGCGACGATCATCTCACGACAGCCGTCGTGTCATCCAGCGGCAAGTGGAGCCTTGATGGGAGGGAAGAAGGACGGGTAACTTCGCAGTCACGCTGTTTCGAGAAAGGCCAGTCCTCACATCGAAGGGTATCGTCGCGCGACCGGTCGCATCGGCGTCGTCTGCTGCCGCCCGCGTGCTAGCGCGCAGGGCTTTCCGGCGAAGCGCTGTCGACGAGCCTGGGGCGCTCGCTCTGCAGCACCTCGCGCGCGAACTCGATGATCTTCTGCTTGTTTGCCGTGTCGCGGACGGCGAAAAACACGCGGTTCAATTCCAGGCCGAGCACGCTGTCGAGGGCGATGTTCTCGTCTTCCATCGTGGCTCTCCCACTCCAGACGCCGTAGCTGTATCTGCACGCCACTTCCTCCACAAGTAGATTAAATCTTCGGTGCCTGCGCCACACCGGGATATTACGGACGCGGTGAATTGAGGCAGGCCGCCAAGACGTGCTATAGGGAGCGACGAGGGGCAGGGAACGCACCGATGTCCGCCGTGGATTATGGCCGCGAAGCGCTGGACTTCATCGAAGGGCTGGGAGCCTATGACAGGGTCCCGGAGGCCATGGATGCGCTCGAAACCGCGTTCGGTCGTTTCGGCTTTGAAACCATCATCGTGACCGGTCTGCCGAATCCTGACCAACGGTTCGCGCAGATGGTGCTCGCCAAGCGCTGGCCTGCGGGGTGGTTCAGCCTTTATACCAAGAACAATTACGACCGGGCCGATCCGGTGGTGCGGCTATGCCGGCTATCGGTCAACCCGTTTGAATGGTCGGAAGCGCCGTATGATGCGGAACGCGAGCCTGACGCGGCCGAGGTGATGAACCGCGCCACCGATTTTCGAATGTCGCGCGGCTTCATCGTGCCGATCCATGGGCTCACCGGGTATGAGGCCGCGGTGTCGCTCGGTGGCGTCCATCTTGATCTCAATACCCGCAGCAAGCCGGCTCTGCATTTGATGGCGATGTACGGGTTCGACCACATTCGCCGTCTGCTCGCGCCGTCGCCGCATCCGTCGACCCGCCTGACCCCGCGCGAGCGCGAGGTGATCGCGTGGGCGTCGCGGGGAAAATCCGCCTGGGAGATCGGAGAAATCCTGCACATTACCCAGCGCACCGCCGAAGAGCATCTTGCAACTGCTGCGCGCAAGTTGGGTGCGGTCAACCGTACGCATGCAGTTGCGCTCGCGATTCGTCACAAGATCATCAGTCCTTAGGCGATGTACTGGGAAATTTCCCAATACCGAATCCGCGCCTTTTCGCCGAGGTTACCCCCATTGAGGCCGAATGGGGGATTTCATGATTCACGCAATTTCCGCGCTGAACCGCCACCTTTACGAAGACGTGCTTGAGCAGCATTTCCGGTTGCGCCACGACATATTCGTCGAGGAACGGCACTGGGAGACGTTGCGCAAGCCGGATCGCCGCGAGATCGATTCCTATGACAACGAGGACACGGTCTATCTGCTCGCGTTGGAAGGGCGCCACGTTCTCGGCGGGCACCGGCTTTATCCCACGACCAAGCCTTCCATGATGAGCGAGGTGTTCCCGCATCTCGCGGCCGTGCGCGGCTGTCCTTCGAATCCTCTGGTCTGGGAATGGTCGCGCTATTTCGTCGTACGCGAACGCCGCGACGGCGCCCTCAATTTGCAATTGATGGCCGCCGTGCAGGAGTTCTGTCTGCATCAGGGTATCGCACAGGTCAGCGCGATCATGGAGACGTGGTGGTTGCCGCGCTTCCACGAGGCCGGCTTCGTCGTGACGCCGCTTGGCCTGCCTGCGCTGGTGGAGAATGCCTGGACCATGGCGGCGACCATCGACATTCGCCAGGCGACGGTCGATGCCCTGCATGATCGCATCGGCATGGCCTCGGTCGTCCATCAGGATGGACCCCGCCTCAATTGCATTGCCCGTGCCAACCTCTGCGGCCGCACCGCCGCGCAACGAAAGAGCGCCTGAGATGTCGAACATGATGCGAGACAGCCAGATCATGGCGCAGACCAAGGACGAGAATCTCGGCTACATGTCCGACATGGCGCTCGAGCTGGCGCAGATGGCGGAGGACACTGGGCTGGCGACCCTGGCCTATCTGTTCCGGATGGCCGCGCTGGAGGCCTCCACCGCCAACAGCGAGCTCAACGAGCCGGACGATCTCCCTCACCAGGTCACGTCGCACTAGACGTTCCCATCGCTTCGACACGTGAATCACCGTCTCCCCGGCAACGGGAGGGGGTGATCGTTTGGGTGCGGCAGGCTGACCCAGCCGGCGCGGCTGTCTTCTCGCTGGGCCGGGCTTCGCAAGGCGGGCTTTGATCACATGCATCGGCATGCAACAAAGTGCATGTTTGGTGTCGAATCGCTCTTGCCTCGGAACGATACTGCCATTACCCATTTTTCCGCCTTGAAGAGGCAGGGGGAGCTCTTTCACTGATGGCGACTGTGTTCGAACATCGGCGCGCGTCCGCATGCGCCTGAAAGAGTTTTGATGCTGCTCGTCGTCGAACAGTTCTTGAACGGATTGCAGTTCGGTCTGCTGCTGTTCCTGCTCGCCGCCGGCCTGACGCTGGTGTTCGGGATCATGGATCTCGTCAACCTCGCTCACGGCTCGCTCTACATGATGGGCGCCTATTTCGCCGCGACTTTCGCGGCGTGGACCGGCAGCTTCCTGCTTGGCGCGCTGCTGGCACTGGGTGCGACATTGGTGCTCGGCATCGTGCTGGAAACGAGCGCGCTGCGGCATCTCTATGGACGCGACCATCTCGACCACGTGCTCGCGACGTTCGGCCTGATCCTGTTCTTCAACGAGGCCGTGCGTCTGATCTGGGGGCCGGCCGGCCTGGCGCTGCCGCTGCCGGCCTGGCTCACCGTGCCGGTGCCGATCCTGCCCGGCATTCACTATCCCGCCTATCGCCTCGCCATCATCGTCGTGGCTCTGCTGGTGGCGCTTTTGCTGTATCTCGGCGTGATGCGGACACGCATCGGCATGCTGATCCGCGCCGGCGCCTCCAACCGCGAGATGATCGGCGCGCTCGGCATCAACATCAAGCTGCTCTATACGCTGGTGTTCGGCCTGGGAGCCGCGCTCGCCGGTCTTGCCGGGCTGATGCAGGCGCCGATTCTCACCGTGCAGATCGGCATGGGCGAGAACATCCTGATCCTCGCCTTCGTCATCATCGTGATCGGCGGCATCGGCTCCATTCGCGGCGCATTCCTCGCCGCGATCTTCGTCGGCATGATCGATACGCTCGGCCGCGCCTTCCTGCCCAATTTGTTGCGGCAAGTGCTGAGTGGCGCAGCCGCTTCCACCGCCGCGCCCGCCCTGTCCTCCATGCTGATCTATCTCCTGATGGCGATCGTGTTGGTGGTGCGGCCGGAGGGGCTGTTTCCGGCCAATCGACGATGAAGAGCTTGCGTCGATGAAGGGTCTGAGTGTGAGCAAGGCCGTCACGGCTCTGATGCTGGCAGGCCTCGTGCTGCTGCCGCTCTATTCGCATCTGTCCGGCAACATCTTCATCCTGACGCTGTTCACCCGCATCGTCATCCTGGCGCTCGCGGCGGCCAGCCTCAACTTGATCATGGGCTTTGGCGGCATGATGAGCTTTGGCCACGCCGCCTATCTCGGCATCGGCGGTTACGCCGTCGGCATGCTCGCGCAGGAAGGCGTCGGCTCCGGCTTCATCCAGTTTCCGGTCGCGCTGGCAGCCTCCGCGCTCTATGCGCTGGTGATCGGCGCGCTGTCTTTGCGCACCCGCGGCCTCTACTTCATCATGATCACGCTCGCCTTCGCGCAGATGGCCTATTACGTCGCCTCGGGGCTGGCGCGTTATGGCGGCGATGACGGCCTCACCGTCTACAACCGCAGCGACTTCTCCGGCCTCGTCAACCTGTCGAACCGCACGCAGTTTTACTACCTCTGCCTTGCCTGCCTGTTCGGGGTGATCTTCCTGATCTGGCGCATCGTCAATTCGCGCTTCGGTCTCGTCGTGCAGGGCCTGCGCTCCAACGAGCAGCGCATGCAGGCGATCGGCTTTCCCGCAAAGCGCTATCAGCTCGCCTGCTTCGTCATCTCGGGGACGATGTGCGGCCTCGCCGGCGCGCTGCTCGCCAACAACACCGACTTCGTCAGCCCCGCCGTGATGTACTGGACCCGTTCCGGCGACCTCATGGTGATGGTCATCCTCGGCGGCATGGGCACGCTGTTCGGCCCCGTCATCGGGGCGGTGGTCTATCTGCTGCTGGAGGAGTTCCTGTCGCAGATCACCGAATATTGGGCGCTGATCATGGGCCCGCTCTTGCTGCTGATCGTGCTGTTCGGCCGCGGCGGCATCATGGGTCTGCTCGGGAGGGTCGGTCGTGGCTGAGCCGCTGCTCCGCGTTGAAAAGCTGGTGCGCCGGTTCGGCGGCATCGTAGCCACCGATCACGTCTCGCTTGACGTCGCGGCGGGTGAGCTGCACGCCATCATCGGCCCCAACGGGGCGGGCAAGACCACGCTGATCAGCCAGCTCACCGGGCACCTCCAGCCGCATTCCGGTAGCGTCACGCTCGCGGGGCGCGACATCACGTATCTGCCGGCCTACCGCCGCTGTGCGCTGGGACTTGCACGCTCCTTCCAGATCACCTCGCTGCTGCTCGACTTTACGGCCGCCGACAATGTCGCGCTGGCGGCGCAGGCCCATGCCGGCACCTCTTTCCGCTTCTTCGCCAACGCGCGGAAAGAGCAGGGCCTGCGAGATGCGGCTCACGCGGCGCTCGAGCGCGTCGGCTTGCTGGATCGTGCCGATGTTGTGGTCAGCAGGCTGAGCCATGGCGAGCGGCGCCAGATCGAGCTTGCGGTCGCGCTCGCCAGCAAGCCGAAGCTGCTCCTGCTCGACGAGCCCATGGCGGGCCTTGGTGTGACCGAATCCCAGCGCATGGTGAAGCTGCTCCAGGAGTTGCGCAAAGAGGTCTCGATCGTGCTGGTCGAGCACGACATGCCGGCGGTGTTCGCGCTCGCCGACCGCATCTCGGTGCTGGTCTATGGCCGCGTCATCGCCTCCGGCGATCCCGCCACGATCCGTGCCAACGAAGACGTCAAACGCGCCTATCTCGGCGACCAGCATGTGGTGACGCACCATGTCTGACGCGCTGCTCGACGTCGAAGCCATCGAGACCTGCTACGGCCTGTCCCAGGTGCTGTTCGGCCTGTCCCTGTCGATCAAATCGGGCGAGATGGTCTCGCTGATGGGCCGCAACGGCATGGGCAAGACTACGACCATCCGTTCCATCATGGGCCTGACGCCGGCGCGCGCGGGCAGCATTCGCTTTGCAGGCGCGGAGGTGCGCCAGCTCCCGTCGTACCGGATCGCCAAGCTCGGCATCGGGCTCGTGCCGGAGGGACGCCAGATCTTTCCAAACCTCACCGTCCGCGAAAACCTGGTCGCTGCGGCCGCCGATCGCTTTGGCAGTGCCAATCCCTGGACGCTGGCTGCGATCTACGTGCTGTTCCCGCGGCTCGCCGAGCGCGCTTCCAACATGGGCAACCAGCTCTCCGGGGGCGAGCAGCAGATGCTCGCCATCGGCCGCGCGCTGATGACCAACCCGAAGCTTCTCATCCTCGACGAAGCCACCGAAGGACTGGCGCCGCTGATCCGCGAGGAGATCTGGAGCTGCCTGTCGCTGCTGAAGAGCAGGGGGCAATCGATCCTGGTCGTCGACAAGAACGTCGACCATCTCGCCCGCATCTGCGACCGCCACACCATCATCGAGCGTGGCAGGACCGTGTGGAGCGGCACGTCGGATGAGCTGATGGCCGAGCCTGATCTGCAGCATAAGTATCTGGGAATCTGAGCTCCTGCTCTCTCCACCCGTCATTGCGAGCGCAGCGAAGCAATCCAGACTGTCTCTGTAGTGACAGTCTGGATTGCTTAGTCGCCAGCGCAAAATTGCTTCGCAATTTTGTCGCGTTCTCCGCGCAATGACAGAGCAGACGTGCGATCTTCAAAACAACTCGAAATATTCGCGATGCTCCCAGTCGGTCACCTCCGACAGGAAACGGTCGATCTCCGCGTTCTTGATGTGGGTGTAATAGTCGACGAACTCCGCGCCGAATTTTTCGCGGAAGAACGGATCGTCCTTGAGCGCGGCGACCGCGTCGCGCAGGCTCTTCGGCAGCAGCGGCGCCTTGGTCTCGTAAGGCGTGTCGGCTGACGGGCCGGGATCAAGCTTGCGGTCTACGCCGTCGAGGCCCGACAGGATTTGCGAGGCCATGTAGAGATAAGGATTGGCGGCCGGTTCGCCGACGCGGTTTTCGAGACGCGTCGCGGCGTCGTCCGCGCCACCGAGCACGCGGATCATCACGCCTCTGTTGTCGCGGCCCCAGATCGCGCGATCGGGCGCCAAGGAATATGAGCGGTAGCGCTTGTAGCCGTTGATGGTCGGCGTGGTGAACACGGTGGCCGCGCGGGCGTGATCGAGCAGGCCGGCGAGATAGGCGCGGCCGAACGCGCTGAGCGGCTGGCCGGCCTCTTTGGCCATGAACAGGTTTTCGCCACTCGTGCGCGAGACGACCGATTGATGCAGGTGCCAGCCGCTCGCGAACAGGTTCGGCAGTTTCGGCCGGCACATGAAGGTGGCGTGATAGCCATGCCTGCGCGCGATCTGCTTCACCGCGGAGCGAAACAGCACCATGTTGTCGGCAGGCTCCAGGCCCTTCTTCGGCGCGAAGGTGAATTCGCACTGGCTCGGCCCGAACTCGACCTCGACCGAGCGCAACGGCAGCCCGAGCGCAACGATGTCGCGGCGTAGAATCTCCAGCACCGGCTCCATTTGATCGAAACGCTGCTCGGTGAGGTACTGATAGCCGTGGCTGAGCAGGCTCACCGACGGCGGCGTGCCCGGTTGCCCGGCGTCCTCCGCGCTCATATGCGGATCGTCGAGCCTGAAGATGTGGAACTCGACTTCGAGCCCGGCGACGAAATCATGGCCACGATTTCCGAGCTCGTCGACCACCCTCCGATAGAGCCCGCGCGTCGCGAACGGCACGGGGCGGCCGTCATTGAAATAGAGATCGCACAGCACCCAGCCTGTCGCCGGCGCCCAGGGCAGCACGCGGAACGTGGTGGTATCAGGCACCATCAGCACGTCGGCCGCGCCCTCCATCTCCTTCATGCCGAAGCCGCCGCCTGACGTGAACACCGGAAACACTGTGCGATGCGAGGTGTCCTTGGCGAGCATGGTGGTGGTGATGGAGCAGCCGCTTTCGAGCGAGGCAATCGCCTCGGAGGCGATGATGGTCTTGCCGCGCAAGATGCCGTGCTGGTCCGGGAAGGCGAGGCGGATGACCTCGAGATTCCTCTCCTCGACGAGACGGCGCATGCGTGCCGCCGCGTCCTTCTGCTCATCCGACCACAGCGCATGGCGCGCGACGAAAGTCACTTTGGTTGCTCCTCAGTTCACGCTGTGCGATGGTCGCACGATGTCCGCCACAGGCTCCGTCACTGCGAGGAGCCCGCGACAAAATTGCGAAGCAATCTTGCGCTGGTGCGACGAAGCAATCCAGTATCTTTCCGCGGGCACATTTCCGGATTGCTTCGCTGCGCTCGCGATGACGAGAATAGAGCTCACTCCGCCGCCGTCAGCCGGTGCACCTTGTCCTCGATCTCCTTCGGCACCGGCGCGGTCCATGGCGCGCCGCGGCGGCGCTTGACGTCGACTTCCATCCAATATGTTTCCCAGCCGCGCGTCGGCCCAATGCCGTCCATCGTCGCCGGGCCCTGGATGCTGCGCGCATTGGCTTCGTCCAGGAACAGCATCGGCTTCTCGCCGCCACCGACCTTCTCGATCTCCTGCCGCAACAGGCGGCGATATTGCACGATCGCCTTGTCGCTCGAACCGAGATGCTCCTTGGTGCGGTCCTGGATCGCACCCATCGATTCCACCGCCCATTGGTCGTGGACGTTGATATCGTTGCCCATGCCGGTATAGGTCGCGGTTTGCTGCTCGTGCGGATCGAATCCGTAATCGTTGTTGCGGTTCTTGCGGGAGATGTAATCCGGCAGCTGATAGAGCTCGAGCCGCTGGTCGCGCATCTTCTGCTTGTCGACCGGGTTCGTGTAGCTGGTGAAGATCGCGTACCAGTAGCAGTTCTCGTCGTCGACAGGCACGTGCCATTGCGTGATCGTCATCTCCGTGCTCATGGGGATGACGAAGCCGTGCGGGAAGAGCTGGTTGGTGACGCGCACATGCGTGCGCTCCTCGTCGATCTCGCGCAGCGCGATCAGCCGCAAGCCGTATTCGGTGTGCTCGACATTGATGATCGGCCGATCGTATTCGCGCAGGATTTTCGTCATCGGCAGGTCGCTGCCGGCAGAGGCGCCGCGGAACTGCTTGCCGTAGGCGGTCGAGGTGTCTTCGTCCTCGAAGAAACGATGCAGGTAGGAGGCATGCGCGGGATCGATGCCGACCTCCAGCGCCTGCAGCCAGTTGCAGGCCATGTGGCCCTTGAAGGCGAATGTGTGGGAGCCTGGCGCGACGAAGCAGTCGATCTCCGGAAATGCCGGCGGCGCGCCTTCGCCGAGATAGGCCCAGAGGATGCCGCTCTTCTCCACCACGGGATAAGAGCGCTGGCGGATGTTCTGGCAGAGCTTCGAATCCTTCGGCTCTGCCGGCGTCTCGATGCACTGGCCTGATGCGTCGAACAGCCAGCCATGGAAGGCGCAGCGCAGGCCACCATGCTCGAGCCGTCCGAAGGCGAGATCGGCGCCGCGATGGGCGCAGTGACGATCCATCAGGCCGTAGCGCCCGGACTCGTCGCGAAACAGCACCAGGTTTTCGCCGAGCAATTTGACCGGACGGATCGGCCGCGCCCCCTCAAGTTCATCGACGAGGGCCGCCGGCTGCCAGTAGCTCCGCATCAGCCTGCCACACGGATCTTTCGGGCCGGTGCGGGTGATCAGGTCGTTCTGTTCCTGGCTCATCATGGCGAGTGCATCCTCTGTGGGTTCGCGTCTGTTCGCCTATTGAACGAATGGGCGAATTATGACATGCCTTGGATCGGCAGCAAGCACTATTTTGCAGGATGATCCCGGCCCTCATGCCCAAGCTGAAGCGGAGCGAGACTGGCGAGCGCGCGACGGATTTCGTCGAAGCTCTCGATCGCGGCCTGCGCCTGCTGCAGTGCTTCGGCACCAATGCAGGCCCGATGACGCTCAGCGATCTGGCCCGCGCTGCCGATCTGCCGCGTGCGACGGCGCGGCGCATGCTGTTCACGCTCCAGCGCGGCGGCTTTGTCAGTGGCGATGGAAAACTGTTCTCGCTGACGCCGCATGTGCTGACGCTGGCAACGTCCTATCTGCGCTCCAACCAGCTGGTCACCGTGCTGCAACCGGTACTCGATCGCGTCGCAACGGCCGCGAACGAAATCTCCTCACTCGCGGTGCTCGACGGCGACGACGTCGTGTTCGTTGCCCGCAGCAGCCCGGCGCGGATGTTCTCAGGCGGATTGGAGATCGGCTACCGGCTGCCGGCATTCTGCACGTCGGTCGGCCGCGCCATGCTCGGCCAGCTCGACGATGCCGATTTGCGCGCCCGCCTGAAGACGATGAGGCGCGAGGCGCTGACGACGCAGACGGTCACCGATCCCCACACACTGCTCGCGCGCATCGCACAGGATCGGGCTCAAGGCTATTCCCTGGTCGATCGCGAGGCCGAGCCGCATTTCCGCTCGATCTCCGTGCCCGTGCGCCGCTACGACGACGTGATCGTCGCCGCCATCAACATGGGCGCTCATGTCGATCGCGTGCCGAGGCAAGAACTGATCGACCGCTTCCTGCCGCTGTTGCGGGACAGCGCGGAGGCGGTGCGATCGCAGCTGCTATAGCCCGGAGATCGCTTCGCTCATCCAGGCTACGGCTCCGTGCCCTATCGCGCTTCCGCCTCGCGCTCCATGTCGCGGCCGGACAGGTCCTCGCCTTGCATGTTGGCATAGTCACGCGCCATCTCACGCATCAGGAACTTCGCCGGGACGTCATGGTAGCTGCCGCGGTCGTTGACGTATTGCATGTAGGCCCGCCCTTCGCCGTCGAAGGGATGCAGCAGCGCGTCGGTGTGACCGTCGAAATCGAGCGGCGCCACGCCGACCTTGGCGCATAACGTGTCATTGAAGGTCGGCGTCGCCTTGCGCCAGGCGCCGTCGACATGCACTTCCGTAAAGCCGTGCCAGGTAAAGATGTCCGTCCCCATGCTCGCGCGCAGCTTCTCGGTGGTGAGATGGTTTTTTACGTCGGCAAAGCCGACCCGTGCGGGAATGCCGTGGACGCGGCAGGCGGCGGCATAGAGCGCGGCCTTGCCGACGCAATAGCCCTGGCCCGCAACGAGCACGCTCGAGGCGCGAAAGGTCTCCGCGGCGCGCATGTTGACGTAGGGGTTATAGCGGATGCCGTCGCGCACAGCCTTGTAGAGCAGGCTTGCCTTCTCGCGCGCACTCGCCTCCGCGCGCACGGCATCCCTCGCGAATTGCTGCACGCTGGGATGGTCGCTGTCGATGTACTCGCCGGGATCGGTGTAGAGGCGGCGGATGGTGTCGGGAAGGATGTCGGTCATGCCGGGAGCTTAGCAGGCGATTTGCTCGGAATTCAATTCATCCGATGCATGCCGCGTCGCGCCAGAATTTGCGTTGACGCGCTGCCGCCGTATCAAGGCCGGTTGCGCATCCAGGCGGCGAGGCCCGATATCGCGCGATCGAGGTCCTGCCGTGCGGCGGCGTCCGTCACCGTCTCTTCCATCGCACCTCGCATGCAGAGCATCCAGGCATCGCGCTCGGCATCGCCGATGGCAAAACCGAAATGGCGCTGACGCAGCCGCGGATGGCCCTTTTCGGGGGTGTAGAGGCGCGGGCCGCCGGTCCATTCGGTGAGATAGCGTTTCAGCACGTCCCTGATGAGGCCGAGGTCATCCGCATGCATGGCGCGGATCACCTTCGCCTCCGGCAGCGTATCCATGCGGTCGTAGAAGCGGTCGACCAGACGTTCGATCGTGGCACTGCCGCCGATCCGCTCGAACATGGACGTGGTGACGTCGCTATCCGTCATCTCTACAGCGCCACGCTACGCAGCCCGAAGCTGCGGGCTTCGTTCTGCAGCACCGGGCGCACCGCATCGATCAGCCGTGCCGCCGCCGCGTCGACGCTGAGCCCGGCGGTATCCACCACCGCCGTCGCGCGCGCATAGAGTGGTTCGCGGCTGAGCAGGATGTTGCGGAGCTCGGCCATGGCGGAGCGGTCGTCGGCCATCGGCCGCAGATCGCCCTGGCGGCGGACGCGGGCCATATGTTCCTCCGGCTCGGCTTTGAGCCAGATCGTGTAGAACGAGGTCAGGATCTGGTCGAAGGTCAGCGGCTCCGAGACGATGCCGCCGCCGGTCGCCAGCACCATCAGCTCGTTGCGCGCAAGCAGCTGTTGCAGCGCTGCCTGCTCCATGCGCCGAAAGCCTTCCTGGCCGTAGAGCGCGATAATCTCGGCGACGGAGAGCCCGTTCTGCTGCTCGACTTCCTTGTTGAGCTCGACGAAGCTCCAGCCGATCTTCTTTGCCAGGATCTTGCCGAGCGTGGATTTGCCGGCGCCGCGCAGGCCGATCAGCGCGATGCCGCAGAACGGCGCGCGCCGGGCTGCGGTTGCGCTGCCGCCGGCGAGCAGGTCCTTTGCTTGCGCGATCTGTGCCGGCGTCGCTTTGCGCAGGAGATCGCGAAACATCTGCCAGTCCGGCGTCGGATCGGCCGAGGGGAGCAGATCTTCCAGATGCGCGCCCATCGCGCCGGAGACGCGGCGCAACAGCACGATCGAGACGTTGCCCTTGCCGCTCTCCAGCTGAGCGATGTAGCGCTCCGAAATCCCTGATACCTTGGCGAGCACTTTGCGCGACATGCCGCGCACCGCGCGCATGGTGCGCACGCGCTGGCCCAGTTGTTCGAGGAATTGGGATTCGGCGTCGGGACTGTCGGTCATGAGCCTTCTTTGCAGGTGTCCTGCGGCGCGTTTTAATGAAACATAGTGCCTGCTGGCATTGACAGCAAGCCGCCGCAGTGTCTTTCTATGAATTATAATTCTAAATTCGGGGGAGACGACCGTGAGCGAGGGATCCTACAACGCGGTGACCTGGCTGCTCGACCGCAATGTCGAGGAAGGCAGGGGAGGCAAGCTCGCCTTCGATGACACCGTCTCGCGGCTCACCTATGGCGAGCTCCAGCAACAGACGCGGCGCGCCGCCAACATGCTGCGCCGGCTCGGCGTCCGCCGCGAGGAGCGCGTGGCGATGATCATGCTGGATACGGTCGACTTCCCGGTCGTGTTCCTGGGTGCGATCCGCGCCGGCATCGTCCCGGTGCCACTCAACACGCTGCTGACGTCAGATCAATACGCCTACATTCTGGCCGACTGCCGCGCCCGCGTGCTGTTCGTCTCCGAGGCGCTCTATCCCGTCATCAAGGACGTGGTCGGCCGCATGCCCGATCTCGAACATGTCGTGGTCTCCGGCGCCAAGCAGAACGGCCACAAGCAGCTCAAGGAAGAGCTCGCCGGCGAGAGCGAGCAGTTCACCACCGCCGCGACGCATCCGGATGAGCCGGCATTCTGGCTCTATTCGTCCGGCTCGACCGGCATGCCCAAGGGCGTGCGCCACATCCATTCGAATTTGCAGGCGACCGCCGACACCTACGCCAAGCAGGTGCTGGGCATCCGCGAGAGCGACGTCTGCCTCTCCGCGGCAAAACTGTTCTTCGCCTATGGCCTCGGCAATGCGCTGACCTTCCCGATGTCGGTCGGCGCCAGCGTGATCCTGAACAGCGAGCGGCCGACGCCGGCGCGCATGTTCGACCTGATGAACCGCTACAACCCGTCGATCTTCTACGGCGTGCCCACATTGTTCGCGGCGATGCTGAACGACGAGGCGATGAAGGCCGAGCGCGGCGGCAAGGCGCTGCGCATCTGCACCTCCGCCGGTGAAGCGCTGCCGGAATCGGTCGGCAACAGCTGGAAGGCGCGCTTCGGCGTCGACATTCTCGACGGCGTCGGCTCGACCGAGCTCCTGCATATCTTCCTGTCGAATGCGCCGGGCGACATCAAATACGGCTCATCGGGCAAGCCGGTGCCGGGCTATGCGGTGCGGCTCGTCAACGAAGCCGGGCAAGACGTGGCCGACGGCGAGGTCGGGGAACTGCTGGTCGATGCGCCCTCCGCAGGCGAGGGCTACTGGAATCAGCGCCACAAGAGCCGCCGCACGTTCGAGGGCCCGTGGACCCGCACCGGCGACAAATATGTTCGCGACGCCGATGGCCGCTACACGTTCTGCGGCCGCGCCGATGACATGTTCAAGGTGTCAGGCATCTGGGTCTCGCCCTTCGAGGTCGAGAGCGCGCTGATCACGCATCCGGCCGTGCTGGAAGCCGCTGTCGTGCCTGAAGCCGATCCGGAAGGGCTGTTGAAGCCGAAGGCCTTTGTTGTGCTGCGCCCAGGCGCCAAGCCGACGGACCTGCAGGAGATGCTGAAGGAGCACGTCAAGCAGAAGATCGGCCCATGGAAATATCCGCGCTGGATCGACGTGGTGGACTCGCTGCCGAAGACGGCGACGGGAAAAATCCAGCGGTTCAAATTGCGCGAGGTTGCGAACTAATCGCATATCTCACGGCGCGACTGAAGCAGAGTGACAGCATGATCCATCTCCTCCCCACAGGCTTTCTCAGCATCGATGGCGCTGATCTCGAATACAAGTGGCTCGCGCCGCAGGTCGCCGACGCGCCGACCATCGTCATGCTGCACGAAGGCCTCGGCTCAGTCGGCTTGTGGGGCGACTTCCCCGAGAAGCTTCAACAGGCCACCGGCGCCGGCATCTTCGCCTATTCGCGCGCCGGCTACGGCCGGTCGAGCGCTGTCGCGCTGCCGCGTCCGCTCGACTATATGCAGCGTGAGGCGCTGGAGGTGCTGCCAAAGGTGCTCGACGCGGTTCCCTTCAAGCGCGGCCTGCTGCTCGGCCATTCCGACGGCGCCTCGATCGCAGCGATCTATGCCGGCTCACATCAGGATCATCGCCTGCAGGGCATCGCGCTGATCGCGCCGCATTTCATCGTCGAAGATATCTCGGTGAAATCCATCGCCGCAATCAAGACGACCTATGAGACCACGGACCTCAGGACAAAACTGGCGCGCTGGCACAAGGATGTCGATAACGCGTTCTATGGCTGGAACGGCGCCTGGCTCGATCCGAAATTCCGCGACTGGGATATCTCGGACTTTCTCGCCTACATCCGCGTGCCCGTGATGGTTCTGCAAGGCGTGGACGACCAGTACGGCACGCTGCGCCAGGCCGAGATCGCGCAGGAGGAATGCTACTGCCCGGTCGATCTGAAGATCATCGCCGGTGCAGCGCATTCGCCGCATCGCGAGGCGGCTGGGCCGACGCTCGAAGCTATCGCGCAGTTTGCGAAGGCGGCCTTGCGGGACGATCCCGGCCTGCAGGCGGCATGAGGCCGATCGGGTTGCGCCAGATGAAGCAAAGTGCATGTTGTCCTCAGATTCGGACTAGACTTACCCATCAAGATGCACTATTGTGCATCTAACGCTCCAGACCGCATAATCAAGCTCAAGGGTGGCCCATGGCCGGGGAAGATCGTCGTCTCGCAGGCGGCGCGACATTCATCGATTTCCAGACCGAACCGTCCCGCTACAAGCACTGGAAGCTGGCGGTCGAAGGTAGCGTCGCGACGCTGACCATGGACGTCGACGAGAATGGCGGCCTGTTCGAAGGCTATCTGCTCAAGCTCAATTCCTACGATCTCGGCGTCGACATCGAACTCGCCGATGCGCTTCAGCGGCTGCGCTTCGAGTATCCCGAGGTGAAGGTCGTGGTGGTGCGCTCGGCCAAGAACCGCGTGTTCTGCGCCGGTGCCAATATCCGCATGCTGGCGGGCTCCACGCACGCCCACAAGGTGAACTTCTGCAAGTTCACCAACGAGACCCGCAACGGCATGGAGGACTCGTCGGAGAATTCCGGCCAGCGCTTCATCACCGTGGTGAACGGCTCCGCCGCCGGCGGCGGCTATGAGCTGGCGCTTGCGACCGACCACATCATCCTCGCCGACGACGGCGCGTCCGCCGTTGCGCTGCCCGAAGTGCCGCTGCTCGCGGTGCTGCCCGGCACCGGCGGCCTCACCCGCGTCGTCGACAAGCGCAAGGTGCGCCGCGACCACGCCGATTTCTTCTGCACCATCGAGGAGGGCGTCAAGGGCAAGCGTGCCGTGCAATGGCGCCTCGTCGACGAAATCGCGCCGAATTCGAAGCTCGAGGCGAAGATCGCCGAGCGTGCCAAGGAGTTCGCGGCCGCTTCGAAGCGCCAGGGCAGCGGCAAGGGCGTCGCGCTGACCCCGCTCAAGCGCGTGATCGACGAAAACAGCATCCGCTATGGCTTCGTCACCGTCGACATCGATCGCGCCGCACGTATCGCGACCATCTCGATCAAGGCGCCAGAGGTCGCGCCGCCCTCCGACATCGACGGCATGATGGCGCAGGGTGCCTCGTTCTGGCCGCTGCAAGTGGCGCGCGAGCTCGACGACGCCATCCTGCACCTGCGCATCAACGAGCTCGAGATCGCCATGCTGGTGTTCAAGAGCCATGGTGACCGCGCCCATGTGCTCGCATCCGACGCCTTCCTCGAAGCCAACAAGGCGCATTGGCTGGTCAACGAGATCAGACATTACTGGAAGCGCGTGCTCAAGCGCATCGATGTCACCTCGCGCACGCTGGTGACGCTGGTCGAGCCGGGTTCGTGCTTTGCCGGCACGCTCGCCGAGCTCGTTTTCGCCGCCGACCGCTCCTACATGCTGATCGGCACGCGTCAGGGCGACAATCAGCCGCCGCCATCGATCGAATTGTCGGCGATGAACTTTGGCCCCTACCCGATGAGCCACGGCCTGACGCGGCTGCAGTCGCGCTTCCAGGCCGATCCATCGGACGTAGAGCGTGCGGAAGCCACGATCGGGACGAGCCTGGACGCGGAGGAGGCCGAAGAGCTCGGCCTCGTCACCTTCGCGCTCGACGATATCGACTGGGACGACGAGGTCCGCGTGTTCCTGGAGGAACGCGCCAGCTTTTCGCCCGACAGTCTCACCGGCATGGAAGCGAGCCTGCGTTTCGTCGGTCCTGAAACCATGGAATCAAAAATCTTCGCGCGCCTGACCGCCTGGCAGAACTGGATCTTCCAGCGCCCCAACGCGGTCGGCGAAGAAGGCGCGCTGCGCCGCTACGGCAGCGGCCAGAAGCCGAAATTCGATATGACGCGGGTTTAAGGAGAGCACGGCCATGAACATGAACATCATGAACGTCGACTACTCGACCAAGATTCCGAACAACGTGAATCTCGCCGAAGACCGCCAGGTGCTCAAGGCCCTGGAAGGCTGGCATCCCGGCTATATGGATTGGTGGAGCGACATGGGGCCGGAAGGCTTCCAGGAATCGCTGGTCTATTTGCGTACCGCTTACTCCGTCGATCCGCGCGGCTGGGCCAAGTTCGATTACGTCCGCATGCCCGAATATCGCTGGGGCATTCTGCTGGCGCCGCAGGAAGAAAATCGCGTCGTGCCGTTCGGCGAGCATTATGGCGAGCCGGCCTGGCAGGAAGTCCCCGGCGAGCATCGCGCCATGCTGCGCCGCCTGATCGTGATCCAGGGCGACACCGAACCCGCCTCGGTCGAGCAACAGCGCCATCTCGGCAAGACCGCGCCCTCGCTCTACGACATGCGCAATTTGTTCCAGGTCAACGTGGAGGAAGGCCGTCACCTCTGGGCGATGGTCTATCTGCTGCAGAAATACTTCGGCCGCGACGGCCGCGAAGAGGCCGACGAGTTGTTGCGCCGTCGCTCGGGCGATGCCGATGCGCCGCGCATGCTGGGCGCCTTCAACGAGGCGACGCCGGACTGGCTGTCCTTCTTCATGTTCACTTACTTCACCGACCGCGACGGCAAGATGCAGCTGCACTCACTGGCGCAGTCGGGCTTCGATCCCCTGTCGCGCACCTGCCGTTTCATGCTGACCGAAGAAGCGCACCACATGTTCGTCGGCGAGACCGGCATCACCCGCGTCGTGCAGCGCACCTGCGAGGCGATGAAAGCCGCAGGCATCACCGATCCCACCGACATCGCGAAGGTCCGCGCGCTCGGCGTCATCGATCTCCCGACCATCCAGAAGAAGCTGAACCTGCACTACACGCTGTCGCTCGACCTGTTCGGCTCGGAAGTCTCGACCAACGCGGCGAATGCCTTCAACGCCGGCATCAAGGGCCGCTACCACGAGACACAGATCGAGGACGATCATCAGCTCAAGAATTCCACCTATCCGGTGCTCAAGCTGATCAATGGCGAGATCAAGCTGGTCGACGAGCCGGCGCTGACCGCGCTCAACATGCGCCTGCGCGACGATTACAGCCAGGATTGCGTCAAGGGCCTGCTGCGCTGGAACAAGGTGATTTCGACCGCGGGCTATGACTTCAAGCTGACCCTGCCCAATGTCGCCTTCCACCGCCACATCGGCGAGTTCAAGGACGTGCACGCCACGCCCGACGGCATCCTGATCGACAATGCCACCTGGGCCAAGCGCAAGGACGAGTGGCTGCCCTCGAAGAGCGACGGCGACTTCATCACCTCGCTGATGCAGCCGGTCACCGAAAGCGGCAAGTTCGCCTCGTGGATCTCGCCCCCAAAGGTCGGCATCGACAACAAGCCGGGCGATTTCGAATACGTGAAGATCGAGTCGTAAGCGCTAGGGTCGACGCCCTCGCAGCACAAATGGTGTCATCACCCGCGAAAGCGGGTGATCCAGTATTTCAAGAGGCCGCAGTGATTGAGCCGATGGACCGCGGCGTACTGGATGCACCGCCTTCGCGGGGCATGAAAGCGTGCGTGGAGCGTGGGCCGCGCCGCTCCTCTTTACCCCGCGATCTCCAATCCGGCATTCGCATACACAACACCGCCGTCGACCGCGATGGTGTTGCCGACGACGTAATCGCCCGCGCGCGAGGCGAGATAGATCGCCACGCCCGCCATATCCTCGTCGGTGCCGATGCGCCGCGCCGGAATGCGTTTTGCGACCTCATCCGAATGATCGCGCGCGGCGCGGTTCATGTCTGACTTGAACGCACCCGGTGCGATCGCGGTGACGTTGATGTTGTCCTTGATCAGCTTCGTTGCCATGCGCCGCGTCAGATGAATCACCGCGGCCTTGCTCGCGGCATAGGAGTAGGTCTCGCCGGGATTGACGAAGATGCCGTCGACCGAGGCGATGTTGATGACCTTGGCGGGCCGCTCGTGCGAGGCCGCGGCGCGCAGCGGCTTTGCCAGCGCCTTGGTCAGGAAGAACAGCGATTTGACGTTGAGGTCCATCACCTTGTCCCAGCCGCTTTCGGGGAATTCGTCGAACTCAGCGCCCCAGGCTGCGCCGGCATTGTTGACGAGGATGTCGAGCTTCGGCTCCAGCTTGATGATCTCGGAAGCCAGCTTGTTGCAGCCTTCGACGGTCGAGATGTCGATCGGCAGCGCGATGCATTCGCCGTCATATTGCGCCGAGAGCTCTTTCGCGGTGGCTTCGCAGGGACCGGCCTTGCGCGCGGTGATGTAGACCTTCGCGGCGCCGGCACCGAGAAATCCGGCCGCGATCATCTTGCCGATGCCGCGCGAGCCGCCGGTCACGAGTGCGATGCGGCCTTTGAGCGAGAACAGATCGTTGGACATGGTGCCTCCCTTGGTTGACGACGTTTTGAGCGCCGCGGGGAGGGGAGTCAACTCGGCGTCGTTCCGGCCCGCGCCGGGACGATCATCAAGCCGCCGCGATCCGGCGGAAGCCGTTCCACATCGCGGTCGCGGCGCCAGAGGTCAGCACCGGCAGAATGCGCGCGTCCTGATAATTTCCGTTGAGCGAAACGCGCGGCAGCGCGGTCATGTGCCCCGCGTTCTCGGCGAACAGCATGCCGGGTCGTGTCGTCACCGCGGTCTTGAAGCCGGCGGATGCGGCCAGTGCGAATTCGCGCGTCCCCGCGGCCTCGCGGTCGCCATAGGGGTAGGCGAGATGGAGCACGTCGCGGTCCAGCGCCTGCGCGATCCGCGCCCGGCTCACGGCCATCTCCTGCGCGGCGATCTCCTCGCTTTGCTTGGCGAGATTGCAATGGCTGACGCTGTGAGCGCCGATCGTGATCAGCGGATCGGTCGCGAGCCGTTTCACCTCGTCCCAGGACAGGCAGAGGCTGCGGCACACGGCTTCCATGTCGATGCCATGGGCGGCGCACAGCGCCTCGATCTCGCGCTTCAGATCATGCTCGCCCGGCAACGCGCGCAGCCAATCGTGCAGGTGATCGAATGTCGCCTGCTTTGCGGCCGGCGTCGATGCATCGAGCCGAAGCGCGGAATGGCCGATCTTGACGTCGACCTGCCCGGCCTTGGCGACGACCGCTTCCAGAGCGACCCACCACAACCGTCCAGTGCCCTCGGCGAAGTCGCTGGCGACATAGATGGTCGCCGGCGCGTCGAATTCGCGCAGCACCGGCAATGCATGGTCCCGGTTGTCGCGATAACCGTCGTCGAGGGTGAACGCCGCGAAGCGGCGATCGAACCGGCCCTGAACCAGCCGCTCGTGCAGCTCGTCCATGCTGACGATGTCGATCTCGCGCGAACGCAGATGGCACAGGGTTGCCCGCAGGAAATCGGGGGTGACCTCGAGATGCCGGTTCGGCTGAAACGCGCCCTCTCGGGCCGGCCGCACATGGTGCAGCATGAAAATCGCGCCGACGCCCGACAGCAGCGGACGCAGCAGATGATGCGCCCCGCTGAAGTAAAGTGCACCCAGCCCGGCGCGAATGACGTTGTTACGGAGTTGTTTCATACCGGCCGGCCGGCCCCCTGGGCATTTCGCCGTCAATTTAAGGAACGACCCTTGAAGAAAAAGTTATTCCAATTGTTTCACGCGCAGTCCCCTAAACGGCCCCATTTCCGGTTTGACAGCCTGCCAAGGGTTTGTTTTGTCTCCGGTTCCAGAGTTCGGGTCGTCGAATGCAGATGCTTTTCAGGTGGGCCAGCAAATGGTGGCCGGGGCTGATTCCCCTGGCCGTCATGTGGGGATTTGCGGCCTGGAATAACACCTTGCCTGTAGAGGCCGACCTGTCGGCCCGTAGCTCGGCCGCACTCAAGGACACCGTCCTGGACAAGACCCGGATCGCAGTCGACGGCCGTGACGTAAGCTTGGCCGCGGATGCCTTTTCCGAGGAGGGGCGCCGCGATGCCGTGACCACGGTCGAGATGGTGCCGGGCGTGCGGCTGGTCGACGACCAGACCCGCCTTGTTCCCGAAGCAAAACCCTTCGTCTGGAACGCCGAGCGTGACGTGGTGCGGGTGACGCTGTCGGGCTCCGCCCCGTTGCCGTCGATGAAGGCGCGACTCACAGAGGCCGCGCGCAAGGAGGTCAACGGGACCGAGGTCGCCGATCAGATGGGCCTGGCCCGCGGCGCACCGCCGCGCTTCGAGGCGGCCGCGATGCTGCTGCTCGACCAGATCGGCAAGCTCAAGGACGGCAAGATCACGATCTCGGACACCAAGGTCACCCTATCGGGCATGGCGCGCGATCTCGGCGGCCGCGAGGCGATCGCCGCGGCGCTGAAGAATCTCCCCGAAGGCTTCTCGATCGCCGCCAACGAGATTAAGGCGCCCCCTTATATCTTCCAGGCCTACAAGGATCCGGTTGCCGCCACCGTGACGCTGACCGGCTACGTGCCCGACAACACCGTGCACGCAGCGATCGCAACCAGCGCCTCGCGAAAGTTCTTTGCGGAGAAGGTGGTCGACAATCTCAAGGCCAGCATCGGTGCGCCCAGCTCCTTCAATACTGCCGTGGTCGCAGCGCTCGGCGCGCTGTCGCGGCTGTCGACCGGCACGCTCGTGGTATCCGATCGCGAGGTCAAGCTGTCGGGAGATGCGTTGTACGAAGGCGCCGCCAACGACATTCGCGCCGGTCTCGGCAAGGACTTTCCGAAGACCTGGCAATACAAGCCCGAAATCACCGTGAAGCCCGCGGCGGGGCCTGTCGACGGCACCGTCTGCCAGCAATTGTTTTCCGAACTGCTGGCCAAGGGCAAGATCCGCTTCGAGCCCAAGCGCGCCGACATCGATCCTGACTCCGCCGGCATTCTCGATCATCTGATCGAGACGGCGTTGCGTTGCCCGACCACCAATATCGAGGTCGCGGGTCATACCGATGCCGACGGCGAGGATTCCTTCAACCAGGCGCTGTCCGAAAAGCGCGCGCAGGCGGTGATCGCTTATCTGGTCAAGGCCGGCCTGCCGGCGGATCGCTTCACCGCCGTCGGTTACGGCAGCACGCAGCCTGTCGCGGGCAACGACACCGACGACGGCAAGGCGCAAAACCGCCGCATCGAATTTCTGGTGAGGTGACGATGCCCTATCTCGTCTCGTTCCATATGGGCTGGCTGATCGGCTCGGCTCTGCTGGGCTTCTGCATGGGCTGGATCTCGGTGGTCCAGCGCGGCAACGGCACCTCGAAAGTCACGGCGCGCTGGCTCGCGGCGCTGGTTGCGGGCTTGGTTGCAGCCTCCTTTGCCCATGTCGTCCCGGGCCGCTTCGGCTACTGGCTCGATCTCGGGCTGGTCTTGTTCGCCTGTTACCTCGTCGGCTGTACCATCGGCGCTTGGCTGCGTTATTGGGTGGTCTCGCGCAGCCAGCCTGTGGCACCAAAAGTTCAATAATCAATTGATCTCAAACGCGATTGTCGCGACGAGAAATCCGCGCTTGACAGCAATACGTACGTACGTATTATATCTCCATGCCAAAGCCATCGCTCAAAGACGCCATCCTCGACGCCGGCCTGAAGGTCATGTTCCGGACCGGTTATCACGGCACCAGCGTGCGCGACGTCACCGCTGCAGCGGGCGCTCCGCAGGGGTCCTTCACCAACCATTTCCGCTCCAAGGAGGCGTTCGCCTCCGAGGTGCTCGACCGCTATTTCGATGTCACCAGGGGGCTGGTCGCGGAGGCGCTCGAGGACACCTCGCTGACGCCGCGCGCGCGGCTGAAGCGCTATCTCGACATCATCACCGGCCGTCTCGAGGCCGACGGCTACGGTCGTGGCTGCCTGATCGGCGATCTCAGCCTGGAAGCGACCGGAAGCAGCGAGCTGCTGCGCGCGCGTCTGGCGCAGATCTTTGCCGAATGGCGCGTGCCGTTCGCCGCCTGCATCAGGGAGGCCCAGACCTGCGGCGAGATCGCCTCCGATTTCCCGCCCGAGGAGCTTGCCGACTTCCTGCTTGCGTCCTGGCAGGGGGCGATCCTGCGCATGAAGGTCGATCGCAACCCCCAGGCGCTCGAGCGTTTCAAGACCATCGCATTCCAAACCGTGTTCAAGGAGCTGACATGACCAAGCAGATCGAGATTGAGATTCGCAAAGCGTCCGTCCTCGGAAGCAGCATGGCCTATCGCGAGACCGGCGCGGAGGACGCGCCCGTCGCGCTCTTCCTGCACGGCAATCCGACATCGTCGCACATCTGGCGCAACATTCTGCCGCTGGTGGCGCCCGTCGCGCATTGCATCGCGCCCGACAACATCGGCTTCGGCCAATCCGACAAGCCGGACATCGCCTATCGCTTCTTCGACCTCGCCCGCTATCTCGATGCCTTCATCGAACAGCGCGGTATAACGTCCGCCTATCTCGTCGCGCAGGATTGGGGCACGGCGCTCGCTCTTCATCTTGCTGCGCGCCGCCCGGACCTCGTACGCGGTCTCGCCTTCATGGAGTTCATTCGCCCGATGCCGAGCTGGCAGGATTTCCATCATACCGAGGTCGCCGAAGAGCAGGACCACGCAGAGGCTGCGCGGGCGGCCTTCCGCAAGTTCAGGACGCCGGGCGAGGGCGAGGCCATGATCCTGGAGGCCAATGCCTTCGTCGAGCGCGTGCTGCCCGGCGGCATCGTGCGAAAGCTCAGCGACGAGGAGATGGCGCCGTACCGCGCGCCCTTCCCGACCCCGGAGAGCCGCCGACCCGTTCTCGCACTTCCGCGCGAGCTGCCGATCGCGGGCGAACCCGCCGATGTCTACGCGACATTTCAATCGGCGCATGCGGCGCTCGCCGCATCGTCCTATCCCAAGCTGCTGTTCTCAGGTGCGCCCGGCGCCATCGTCTCGCCCGCCTACGCGGAGGCGTTCGCAGCCTCGCTGAAGCATTGCGCTCACGTGCATCTCGGCCCCGGCCTACACTTCCTTCAGGAGGATCACCCCGAGGCGATCGGCCGCTCCGTCGCGGGCTGGATCGCCGGCATCGAAGCGATGCGCCCGCAGCTTGCAGCGTGAAGGAGCGCGAAATGTCTGACGTGACCATTATCTATTGCCGTCCGTGCGGCTACGAAAAGCATGCAAGAGAAGCGGCCGCGGCGCTGCGCCGGCAACTGGCTTTGGAACCGGATCTCGTGCCAGGCAAGGGAGGCGTCTTTCAGGTCAAGCTTGGCGAGCGGATTGTCGCAAGCCGCAGCAAGGGCCACTTCCCGGGCAGTGACGAAATCGTCGCTGCAGTCATCGCGGCGCGGCGCTGAAGCGGGGAGACGTGGCCGATGTCAATTGTCTGGACCGACGATCCCGCCGGCATCAGCTGGGATGAGCTCTCCGCGCTTTATCGGGTTGCCCCGCTCGGCAACAAGGCACCCGCCGATCTCGCGCTCGTGTTCGGCAACAGCATGTTTCTCAGCTTCGCCCATGACGAAGGCCGCCTTGTCGGCGCCGGACGTGCGCTGGCCGATGGCCGCGATTGCGCTCATCTGTGTGATGTCGCAGTGCACCCGGACTATCAGGGGCAAGGTCTCGGCCGCGAGCTCGTCGCGCGGCTGCTGGCGCGATGCCGTGGACATCGCAAGATCATCCTCTATTCGGTACCGGGCAAGGAAGGCTTCTACGAACGCCTCGGATTCCGCCGGATGACGACGGCCATGGCGATTTTCGACGACCAGGCCAGCGCGTATCAGCGCGGCTATCTGACCGCGCCTTAGGTGGTCCTGCGTCCTGGGCTCGCTGCGCCGCACCCAGCGGCGCACTGCCCCTCTTTCAACAGGCCGGCCCCATTCATAGATTGATTTCGGCTTAAGGCGTGACGGAACATTGTCGGGCCGAAATCATCAAAACTTCATGGCGTCTGCGCAGGATCGCCATGGAGATTCGCGCCGAGTCTTGCCGCCGAAAGCGCCAAACCGTGCATCAGGAGCCTGCAGCCTGCCTAAAACATTGAAGGCACGTGATTTTGTTCACATTGGCGAATTCCACTCCGCCGCAAAACGCGCTAGTGGAGGGGCGGGGGGCATGCGCGATGCCGGAGCCGGCGGCGAGGGACCGTCGAGCGCCTGTGCGTCATCCGCCCGTTCGCTGGCCACCCCGGCCGCTGAAGCGTTGTTCGAGGTCTAGATGCTGGAAGCCATACGCAGGGCGATGACGTTTCTGCGCCAGAAGCAAATCCTGCATAAGCTTGGAGTTGTGATCAGCGTCGCGGTCATCGGCATCGCTTGCTATGTGCTCTACCACATGCTGCGCGGCATCGACGTCAACGAGGTGATCGAAGCCATCAAGAGCACCGAGCCGAGCCAGATTGCGATGGCAGGCCTGTTCGTCGCTGCGGGCTATTTCACCCTGACCTTCTACGACCTCTTCGCGGTGCGTGCGATCGGCCATTCCGAAGTGCCCTACCGCATCAACGCGCTCGCCGCCTTCACCAGCTATTCCATTGGCCACAATGTCGGCGCATCCGTCTTCACCGGCGGCGCGGTGCGCTATCGCATCTATTCGGCCTATGGCCTCAACGCGATCGACGTCGCAAAGATCTGCTTCCTCGCCGGCCTCACCTTCTGGCTCGGCAATGCCGCCGTGCTCGGCCTCGGCATCTCCTATCATCCCGAGGCCGCCGCCTCGATCGACCTGCTGCCGCCCTGGCTCAACCGGACCATCGCGATGATGATCATCGCCGCGCTGGTGGGATACGTGGTCTGGGTCTGGACCCAGCCGCGGGTGGTTGGACGCGGCCCCTGGACTGTCGTGCTGCCGGGTGGCCCGCTGACGCTGCTCCAGATCACGATCGGCATCATCGACCTCGGCTTCTGCGCGCTCGCGATGTATGTGCTGGTTCCGGACGAGCCCAATCTCGGCTTCGTCGTGGTTGCCGTCATCTTCGTCTCGGCGACCCTGCTCGGCTTCGCCAGCCACTCGCCCGGAGGGCTTGGCGTGTTCGATGCCGCCATGCTGGTCGGCCTCTGGCAGATGGACCGGGAGGAGCTGCTCGGCGGCATGCTGCTGTTCCGGGTGCTCTATTATCTCTCCCCTTTCGTCATCTCTGTAATCTTGCTGACGTTTCGCGAGGTTATCATCGGCGCTCGATCGAAGCGCCTGCAGCAGGCGGCCCTCAAGCTCGACCCCGGCCCACCACCGGAAGCCGCTTATGTCAGAAAGCGCAGCGACGGCGGCGCCTGACCGGCGCAGGTCTCGAATCTAGACTCCCTAGGAGAAGTCCGCCCCGATGGCGATCGACGCCCCATCTTCTCCCCCCGCTCAGCCCTGGTCCGACCGGCTGCGGCACTCGACAATTATCCTGATTGCCGCTGCGCTGGCGCTGTCGACCGTAGTTTCGCTCGGCGAATTGTCGGCGCTGCACGCCGCGATCATCTTCCTCTGCATCGCGGCTGCGGCGCTGATCCCGTGGCGGCTGCATGATACCGTCGCCTCGCGCGAAGACGTCAGGCGCGTCAATCCTGTTGAGACCGCCGCGGTGGCCGCTGTCGTCGCCGGCATGCCCGATCCCGCCGTGCTGCTCGACCGCGCCGGTCGCGTCATCCACCTCAACGCCGCCGCGGCCCAGCTTGCGCCGGCACTGCGCAAGAACGAGCTCGCCCAATTCGCGCTTCGCTCGCCTGAAATCATCACCGCGCTGCGCGAGTCCATTGCGACAACCGAGCCGCGGCGTGCGACCTACCTCGACCATGTGCCGGTGGATCGCTGGATGGAGCTGATCATCACCCCGGTGCCGGTGCCGACCAATTTCGGCGGCGCCGATAAATGCATGCTGATGACCTTCCATGACCAGACGCCGCTGCGCCGGGTCGAGGAGATGCGCGCCGATTTCGTCGCCAATGCCAGCCACGAGCTGCGCACGCCGCTCGCCGCGCTGTCCGGCTTCATTGACACGCTGCAGGGCCAGGCCAAGGACGACCCCAAGGCGCGCGAGCGCTTCCTCGGCATCATGCACAATCAGGCCACGCGCATGGCGCGCCTGATCGACGATCTCTTGTCGCTGTCGCGGGTGGAGCTGTCGGCCCATGTGCGGCCGGATACCCTGGTCGACCTGCTGCCGATCATTCGTCAGGTCGCTGATGGGCTCGAGCCGCTGGCGCGCGAGCGCCAGGTCGAGGTCGAGACCCATCTGCCTGATGACCCGGTGATGATCGCCGGCGATCGCGAAGAACTGCTGCGGCTGTTCGAGAACCTGATCGAGAACGCGCTCAAATACGGCGCTTCCGGAGGACGCGTCATCGTGTCGCTCACCACGACGCCAACGACTGATGGAACTCAGGAGATCCGAGTCACGGTGCGCGATTTCGGTCCCGGCATCGCACCCGAGCACCTGCCGCGCCTGACCGAGCGCTTCTATCGGGTGGATGTCGGCGACAGCCGCTCGCAGGGCGGAACCGGGCTCGGATTATCGCTGGTGAAACATATTCTTAACCGCCATCGCGGCCGCCTTTTGATCGAAAGCGTGCCCAAACAGGGCGCCACCTTCACTGCCTGTTTTCCCTCGGCCAAGACTTTAGTATAAGACAGAAATACAAGCGATTTCAATCGCTTGATGGTGTCATCCGACTGTCACGAAACCTTCGTAAAAGCTCAGCCAACCGCTCCTAAAGGGGCGGCGCGGGGAGCGCGATCGGGCGCGGATGGCGCTTCGCTCCCCTGTATGGAGACCAGCATGAATTTCATCAAGACGATCGTCGCTGCCGGCTTGGTCGCCGCCACGACGACGGCGGCTTTTGCTGCCGACATCACCGGTGCCGGCGCGACGTTCCCTTTCCCGATCTATTCGAAATGGGCTGACGCCTACAAGAAGGAGACCGGCAACGGCTTGAACTACCAGTCGATCGGTTCCGGCGGCGGCATCAAACAGATCCAGGCCAAGACCGTGACCTTCGGCGCGACCGACATGCCGCTCAAGGCCGAGCAGCTCGAGAAGGACGGCCTCGCGCAGTGGCCGATGGTGATGGGCGCGATCGTTCCTGTCGTCAATCTCGAAGGCGTCAAGGCCGGCGAGATGGTGTTTGACGGCGAGACCCTCGCCAACATCTATCTCGGCAAGATCACCAAGTGGGACGACGCCGCAATCAAGAAGCTCAATCCCAACGTGAAGCTGCCATCGGAGGCGATCACCGTGGTTCGCCGCTCGGACGGTTCGGGCACCACCTTCAACTTCACCAACTATCTCTCCAAGGTCAGCGCCGACTGGAAGAGCAAGGTCGGTGAGGGCACCGCCGTCGAGTGGCCGGTTGGCGTCGGCGCCAAGGGCAATGAAGGTGTGTCGGGCAACATCAGCCAGACCAAGAACTCGATCGGTTACGTCGAGTACGCCTACGCCAAGCAGAACAAGCTGACCTACACCAAGATGGTCAACAAGGGCGGCAAGACCGTTGAGCCCACCACCGAGGCATTCCAGGCGGCCGCGGCCAACGCCGACTGGTCCAAGGCGCCCGGCTACTACGTCATCCTGACCGACCAGCCCGGCGACAAGTCCTGGCCGATCACGGCGGCGACCTTCATCCTCATGCACAAGGATGCCACCGACAAGGCGGCCTCGCAGGAAGCTATCAAGTTCTTCCGCTGGGCCTTCAAGAACGGCGCCAAGGCAGCCGAGGAGCTCGACTACATCCCGATGCCGGACAGCGTTGTCCAGCAGATCGAGAAGACCTGGTCTGCCGAGATCAAGAGCTGAGCCCAGGCTCCCGTGTCCCGGACGCGGTGCGGCATGAAATGACGCACCGCTGAGCCGGGACCCACAAGAGGTGGCCCCGGATCTGCGTCGCACCGCTTACGCGCTGCGCCGCGTCCGGGGCACGAGACCGATCAAACAAGAACGAGTAAATTGGTGCAGGGGATCGGCGTGGCAGAGATGGCTGTTCAGAGCGACGTAATCGACGACGCCGGACCGTATGACCGCGCCAAGGCCTTGAGCGCGTTCAAGCTCGGCGATGTCACCTTCTATTGGATCACCCGGCTCTCCGCGATCTCGGTTCTCCTCATCCTCGGCGGCATCATCCTGTCGCTGATCGTCGGCGCCTTTCCGGCGATGAAGGAATACGGCTTCGCGTTCCTGTGGACGCAGCGCTGGGCGCCCTCGGCGGATCCGCCCGTGCTCGGCGCGCTCGGGCCGATGTACGGTACGCTCGTTACCTCCTTCATCGCGATGCTGATTGCCATTCCCGTCGGTCTCGGCATTGCGATCTTCTTGACCGAGCTCTGCCCGCAATGGCTGCGCCGTCCGATCGGCATGGCAGTGGAGCTGCTCGCCGGCATTCCCTCGATCATCTATGGCATGTGGGGCTTCTTCGTGCTGGGCCCGTTCCTGGCCAACACCTTCCAGCCCTTCATGATCAAGATCTTCGACGGTGTCCCCGTGCTCGGCGCGATCTTCGCCGGCCCGCCCTCTTACCTCAGCCTGTTCAATGCCGCGCTGATCCTCGCCATCATGGTGCTGCCCTTCATCACCTCGATCTCGGTCGACGTGTTCAAGACGGTGCCGCCGGTGCTGAAGGAGGCCGCCTACGGGGTCGGCTGCACCACCTGGGAGGTCGTGCGCAGCGTGGTGATCCCCTACACCCGCGTCGGCATCATCGGCGGCGTCATGCTGGCGCTGGGCCGCGCGCTCGGCGAGACCATGGCGGTGACCTTCATCATCGGCAACTCGTTCCGCATCTCGTCCTCGATCTTCGCGCCGGGCACCACGATCTCGGCGGCGATCGCCTCCGAATTCGCCGAGAGCGACGGCCTGCACCAATCCGGCCTGATCCTGCTCGGCCTGCTGCTGTTCGTGCTGACGTTCTTCGTGCTCGCGAGCGCCCGGCTGATGCTGATGCGATTGGAAAAGAAGGCGGGGACCTGACGCCATGAACCCGATTTATGCGAGCCGCCGCCGCAAGGACATCGTCGTCCGCGGCCTCTGTATTGCCGCCGCCGCCTTCGGTGTCACTTGGCTGGCGCTGATCCTGATGACGTTGCTCTATAACGGGGTCTCGGGCCTGAATGTCGAGCTGTTTGCAGCAGACACGCCACCTCCGGGCTCGACTGAAGGGGGCCTGCGCAACGCGATCGTCGGTTCGATCATCATGACGGTGATCGGCGTCGGCATCGGCGCGCCGCTCGGCCTGTTCGCCGGCACCTACCTCGCCGAGTACGGTCGCAACGACAAGCTGACCTCGGTGATCCGCTTCATCAACGACATCCTGCTGTCGGCGCCCTCGATCATCATCGGCCTGTTCATCTACGGCGCGGTGGTGGTGCCCATGCGCGGCTTCTCGGCGATCGCAGGCTCGCTCGCGCTCGCCGTGATCGTTATCCCGGTGGTGCTGCGCACGACGGAGGACATGCTGCTGCTGGTGCCGAATGCGCTGCGCGAGGCGGCCTCGGCGCTCGGCCTGCCGCGCTCGCTGGTGATCAAGCGGATCGCCTACCGCGCCGCGCGCTCCGGCCTCATCACCGGCGTGCTGCTCGCCACCGCCCGCGTCGCCGGCGAAACCGCGCCGCTGCTCTTCACCGCGCTGTCGAACCAGTTCTTCAGTCTCGGCCTGAACAAGACGATGGCGAACCTGCCCGTGACCATCAACAACTTCGTCCAGAGCCCCTACGCCTATTGGAAGCAGCTCGCCTGGAGCGGTGCGCTGCTGATCACGCTCACCGTGCTTGCCCTGAACATTGGCGCCCGCATCCTCGGCGCCGAGAGGACCGCAAAATGACCGACCTGTCCGTATCCGTGAGCTCCAACGCTCATCTGGCCTCGCAGCAGCCGCTGCCGGAAGCGCCGGCAAAGGTGACGGTGCGCAACCTCAACTTCTATTACGGCGAGCACCACGCGTTGAAGAACATCAACCTGATGCTCGGCACCAACCGCGTCACGGCCTTCATCGGCCCGTCCGGCTGCGGCAAGTCGACCCTGCTGCGCATCTTCAACCGGATGTACGACCTCTATCCGGGCCAGCGCGTCACCGGCCAGTTGATGCTCGACCAGACCAACATCCTCGACCCCAAGCTCGACCTCAACCTGCTGCGCGCCCGCGTCGGCATGGTGTTCCAGAAGCCGACGCCGTTCCCGATGACGATCTACGAGAACATCGCCTTCGGCATCCGCCTCTACGAGAAGATCTCGAAGTCCGAGATGGACGACCGCGTCGAGAAGGCGCTGCGCGGCGGCGCGCTGTGGAACGAGGTCAAGGACAAGCTCAACGCCTCCGGCCTGTCGCTTTCCGGCGGCCAGCAGCAGCGGCTCTGCATCGCCCGCACCGTCGCGGTGCGGCCCGAGGTGATCCTGTTCGACGAGCCCTGCTCGGCGCTCGATCCGATCTCGACCGCCAAGGTCGAGGAGCTGATCCAGGAACTGTCGGAGAACTACACGATCGCGATCGTCACCCACAACATGCAGCAGGCGGCCCGCGTCTCCGACAAGACCGCCTTCATGTATCTCGGCGAGCTGATCGAGTTCGACGACACCAGCAAGATCTTCACGTCGCCATCCGACCGGCGTACGCAGGATTACATCACCGGCCGGTTCGGCTGAGGAGACGGAACATGGGTTCTGAACATACCGCAAAGGCCTTCGACACCGACCTCCAGGAGCTCACCCGTCTGGTCGCCGAGATGGGCGGCATCGCCGAGCGCATGATCGTCGATTCCGTCGATGCGCTGATCCGCCGCGACGTCGCGCTCGGTCAGCGGGTCGTCACCATCGACGCCGAGCTCGACACGCTGCAGAGGAAGATCGAGGAGCGCGCCGTGCTCACCATCGCGCGCCGCCAGCCGATGGCGGTCGATCTGCGCGAGATCGTCGGCGCGATGCGCGTTGCCACCGATCTCGAGCGCATCGGCGACCTCGCCAAGAACATGGGCAAGCGCGTCGCGGCGCTGGAGACCGACTTCCATCCGCTCAAGCTGTTCCGCGGCCTCGAGCACATGACCGACCTCGTGCAGCAGCAGGTCAAGTCGGTGCTGGACGCCTATGCGGCGCATGATCTGCCGGCGGCGATGGCGGTGTGGAAGGGGGACGAGGAGGTCGACGCCATCTGCACCTCCCTGTTCCGCGAGCTCCTCACCTACATGATGGAGGATCCGCGCAACATCTCGTTCTGCATCCACCTGATGTTCTGCGCCAAGAACATCGAGCGGATCGGCGACCACGCCACCAATATCGCCGAGACCGTGTTCTACATGATCGAAGGCCAGGCCATCACCGACAAGCGGCCGAAGGGCGACATGACGACGTTCGCCACGACGGTCCCGAACACCTGATTACGCAAGGAGCGACGACCCGATGGGCGCACGCATTATGGTGGTTGAGGACGAGGAAGCTCTGACCGAGCTTCTCCGCTACAACCTCGAAGGCGACGGCTATGACGTCGAGACGGTGATGCGCGGCGACGACGCCGACACCCGTCTCAAGGAGCACATCCCCGATCTGATCGTGCTCGACTGGATGCTGCCGGGGCTGTCGGGCATCGAGCTGTGCCGCCGGCTGCGGACGCGGTCCGACACCAAGCAGCTGCCGATCATCATGCTCACCGCGCGCGGCGAGGAGAGCGAGCGGGTGCGGGGGCTCGCCACCGGCGCCGACGATTACATCGTCAAGCCGTTCTCGGTGCCCGAGCTGCTCGCTCGCGTGAAGGGCCTGCTGCGCCGCGCAAGCCCCGAGCGGCTCGCAACCGTCCTCGCCTTCGGCGACATCGAGCTTGATCGCGAGAAGCGCCGCGTGGCGCGCTCGGGCCGGCCGATCGATCTCGGCCCGACCGAATATCGACTTTTGGAGTTCTTCCTCGAGCATCCCGGCCGCGTGTTCTCGCGCGAGCAGCTGCTCGACAGCGTCTGGGGCCGCGACATCTATATCGACGAGCGCACCGTCGACGTTCATATCGGCCGGCTGCGCAAGCTGCTCAATCTCGGCCGCGAGCAGGACCCCATCCGCACCGTCCGCGGTGCCGGCTATGCGCTGGACGATCGCTTTGCGAAGGCCGAGCAGACGTAGGTTTGCGCAGGTGAGTGCGTACGACGGCTGCGGCGGTCTCAGCCGTCGCCGACACCGAGTCCGTTGAGCCGTGATCGTGTCACGGCTGTCGTCGTTGTCAGCTAAATTCGTTCAGCTCACCGCGCGCCCGGCTTCGCCGGCGCACGCCGGCGATCGGCGGCCGGCTGATACGCAACCCGCGAGTGCTGGGCGCAGTAGGGCAGGCCGGACAGCGCCTTGCCGCCGCAGAAGAAGAAATCCGGGCTCGAGGGATCGCCGACCGGCCAGTGGCACGTGGCCTCGTTCAGCTCGAGCAGCGACAGCCGCTGGCTCATCGGCACCACGTTGTCGTAGGTGACGGGCTCTGCCTCGACCTCGACCTCGAAGGCCTGCGCCAGCGCGGTGTTGCCGCGCGCCATCGGCCGGCTCACCCGCATCATGTGCTGCGCGGGCCGCGCCTTGCGCGGCCGTGGAGCTGCCGACGTCGGGCTCTTGGCGCGGCCGGACAGGCCGAGCCTGTGCACCTTGCCGATCACGGCGTTACGGGTGACATTCCCAAGCTCGGCGGCGATCTGGCTGGCCGAAAGTCCGGCCTCCCAGAGCTTTTTCAGCTGCTCGACGCGATCGTCGGACCAGGTCAAAACCGTCATTGCACCCTTTCCTTCGCCGCGCGCCGCCATCTTCGGGGCGGCACGACGAATGCCTAAGTCTCGAAAAACCCGTGCCGTCAGAATCCCTTAAGGCTCGCCGGGCGCGCGAGATGCGCCCGAACGTTTACGCCGGTACATGAGGACTTCTGGGATCAGGACTGCTGCACGAGATGTCGTATCTGACAAGCCAAACGCTACAATATGGCGCGACTCACGCGCAAGAGTCCGCCGACTCGCTTCCACATGTTCCGTGGCGAAATTCCCGCAAAAACGCCACCGCAAGACTACGGAATCAGCGTTTCGCGAGGCTTTCCGGGCGGCATTGACACCGGTTTCACCAGGCCTAAGATAGTCGCGCGTGCCGCCCTTAAAAGGCGGCACGTTTCGTTTTCCGGGCCGGTCAATGGTGCGTTGCGCAATGCACCCTTCACCGTCCGCAACAATCAAGTGATCGTCATGACCAGCAGCGCAGCGCCGCATTTGCTCCCCGTTTTCGCCAGGGCCGACATCGGTTTTGAGCGCGGCGAAGGCGTCTGGTTGATCGCGACCAACGGCGATCGCTATCTCGATTTCACCTCGGGCGTCGCGGTGAATGCGCTCGGCCATGCCCATCCTGCGCTGGTCAAGGCGTTGCAGGAGCAGGCAACCAAGCTCTGGCACATGTCGAACCTGTTCCAGAGCCCTGATGGCGAGAAGCTCGCCGCGCGCCTGTGCAGCGAGAGCTTTGCGGACTTCGTTTTCTTCTGCAATTCCGGCGCCGAGGCGCTGGAGGGCGTCATCAAGCTGGTGCGCCACCATCACTTCTCCAAGGGGCACCCGGAGCGCTACCGCATCATCACGTTCGAGGGCGCCTTCCATGGCCGCACGCTGGCGACGCTCGCCGCGACGGGCTCTGCAAAATATCTCGAAGGCTTTGGTCCGCCGATGGACGGCTTCGACCAGGTGCCGCATGGCGACCTCGAGGCCGTCAAGAAGGCGATCGGTCCGCACACCGCCGGTATCCTGATCGAGCCGATCCAGGGTGAGGGCGGCGTGCGTTCGGCGCCATCAGGCTTTCTCAAGGCGCTGCGTCAGCTCTGCGATGAGAAGGGTCTGCTGCTCGCGTTCGACGAGGTGCAGACCGGCATGGGCCGCACCGGCGATCTCTTTGCTCACCGGCGCACGGGCGTCACGCCCGACGTGATGTCGCTGGCGAAAGCGCTCGGCGGCGGCTTCCCGATCGGCGCGATACTGGCGACCGCCGATGCTGCCGCCGGCATGGGCCCCGGCTCGCACGGTTCGACTTTCGGCGGCAATCCGCTGGCGATTGCGGCCGCGAATGCCGTGCTCGACGTCATGCTCAAGCCCGGCTTCTTCGACCACGTGCAGAAGATGTCGCTGCTGCTCAAGCAGAAGCTCGCCTCCGTGATCGACCGCCACCCAGATGTCGTCAGCGAAGTGCGCGGCGAGGGGCTCCTGATCGGCATCAAGGCCGTGGTGCCCTCCGGCGACCTGGTCGCAGCGCTCCGCAACGAGAAGCTGCTCACCGTCGGCGCCGGCGACAATGTCGTGCGCTTCCTGCCGCCGTTGATCGTCACCGAAGCCGAGATCGAGGACAGCGTCGTCAGGCTCGAACGCGCCTGCACGGCGCTGTCCGGCAACAAGCGGGCGGCAAGCTGATGAGCAAGTCACCCAAGCACTTCCTCGATATCAACGAGCTGCCGCTGTCGGAGCTCAAGAGCATGCTCGCGGCCTCCTCCGCCATGAAGGCGAAGCAGAAGGCGCATCAGCCGGTCAGGCCGCTCGAAGGCAAGACGCTGGCGATGATCTTCGAGCGGCCGTCGACCCGCACCCGCGTCTCGTTCGATGTCGCCATGCGCCAGCTCGGCGGCGAGCCCATCATGCTCACCGGCGCCGAGATGCAGCTCGGCCGCGGCGAAACCATCGCCGACACCGCGCGCGTGCTGTCGCGTTATGTCGATGCCATCATGATCCGCATCCTCAATCACGAGGCGCTGCTGGAGCTCGCGGCGAACGCCACGGTGCCTGTCATCAACGGCCTGACACGGCGCTCGCATCCCTGTCAGGTGATGGCAGATCTGATGACCTTCGAGGAGCATCGCGGCCCCATCGAAGGTCGGACGGTGGCCTGGACCGGCGACGACAACAACGTGCTGGCGTCCTGGGCCCATGCCGCCGAGCGTTTCAAGTTCAAGCTCAATGTCGCGACACCGCCGGAACTCGCTCCGAAGAAGGTGATGCGCGACTTCATCAAGGCCACCGGCGCATCGATCGTGATCGGTACCGATCCGGAAGCCGCCGTGAAGGGCGCCGATTGCGTCGTCACGGACACCTGGGTGTCGATGGGCGACAAGGAAGGCGAGCACCGCCACAACGTGCTCAAGCCCTATCAGGTCAATGCCAAGCTGATGTCGCTGGCCAAGCCAGATGCGCTGTTCATGCACTGCCTGCCCGCCCATCGCGGCGAGGAGGTCACCGACGAAGTGATCGACGGACCGCAATCGGTCGTGTTCGACGAGGCCGAAAACCGCCTGCACGCGCAGAAGGGCATTCTGGCCTGGTGCTTTGACGCGGTGAAGTAGAGCGGTGGCGCGGTGATGGGGTCGAGTCGATGACCCCATTCTCCGCTGTCATCCCGGACAAGCGCCGCATAGTGGCGCGGAGATCCGGGATCCATAACCAAAGGATTGAGGTTGGCGAGGACTCGGAGTTGTCATCTCGCGCGATGACGCGATCCTATGGTTATGGATCCCGGGTTCGCGCTTTGCGCGCCCCGGGATGACACTGTGTTTGTCGCACCCCTGTACGATCATGTCTGCACCCGGAACCGCACCGTCCCGCACCCCTTCCATTCCACCCCTCCCACCCCAGATAGAGCGCCATGGTTTCCCAATCCCCCGACATGAAAACCGGACCCGAGGGCCCGGTTCGCGCGCCTTCGGCGGTTCCGATCGACGATGCCGTGCTGCCTTACGAGGTCGACGCGCTCGACGTGCGCGGCCGCCTGGTGCGGCTCGGCCCCGCGCTCGACGACATCCTGACCAAGCACGATTATCCTGCCCCGGTCGGCAAGCTGCTCGGCGAGGCCATCGTGCTCACGACGCTGCTCGGCTCGGCGCTGAAATTCGAGGGCCGCTTCATCCTGCAGGCCCAGACCGACGGTCCGGTGTCGTTCCTGGTGGTGGATTATCAGGCGCCGGATCGCCTGCGCGCTTATGCGCGCTTCGATGCCGAGCGTCTCGGCGATGCCAAGGATTCCGGCGCGCTGCTCGGGCGCGGCCATCTCGCCATGACCATCGACCAGGGGCCTGACATGAGCCGCTACCAGGGCCTGGTCGCGCTCGACGGCGGCAGCCTGGAAGACGCGGCCCACGAATATTTCCTGCGCTCCGAGCAGATCCCGACGCGCGTGCGTCTTGCGGTCGGCGAGGAGTGGCGCTCGAGCGACGGTGGCAAGCATCGCTGGCGTGCCGGCGGCATGCTGATGCAGTTCTTGCCGAAGGCGCCTGAGCGCGCGCGGCAGGCCGACCTGCATCCCGGCGACGCGCCCGAAGGCGCCGAGGTGCATAGCATCGCCGAGGATGATGCCTGGGTCGAGGCGCGCTCGCTGATCGAGACGGTCGAGGACGTCGAGCTGATCGATCCCGATCTCTCCGGCGAGCGGCTGCTCTACCGCCTGTTCCACGAACGCGGCGTGCGCGTGTTCAACCCGCTTGTGCTGAAGGCGCAATGCTCCTGCTCGCGCGACGCGGTTGCGTCGATGCTGAAGAGCTTCTCGCCGGATGATCGCATCGCGATGGTCAAGGACGACAAGGTCGTCGTGACCTGCGAGTTCTGCAGCTCGGTCTACCAGTTCACGCCGCACGAGGCGGGCGTGGAGAGCGCCTAGGCGCCACGTACGTCATTGCGCACCATATACTTGGTGTCATCGCCCGACTTGATCGGGCGATCCAGTACTCCGAGACGGTAGCGATGAAATCGAGAGGCCGCGACGTACTGGATGCCCCGGTCAAGCCGGGGCATGACAGTTGTGGGTGCCGTCCGCTCTAGTTCAACACCCGCTTGTTGTCAGGGCTGTCGAGCGAGAACGTCGGCACCTCGATCTCGAAACGCTCGCCGGTCTCGCTGACCATCTGGTAGCGGCCGGTCATGAAGCCGGAGGCGGTCGAGAGCGGCACGCCCGAGGTGTATTCGAAGCGCTCGCCGGGGGCGAGGGTCGGCTGCTCGCCGACGACGCCTTCGCCCTTGACCTCCTGCTGCCGGCCGGAGGCGTCGGTGATGATCCAATGCCGCGTCTTGAGCTGCACGGTCTCCTCGCCGGAATTGGTGATGACGATGGTGTAGGACCAGAAATAGCGCGAGCGGTCGGCCGACGACTGCTCCGGAACAAAGTTCGGCTCGACGGTCACTTCGATCTGGCGGGTCACGGCGCGGTACATGGTTGCCATCATAACGAAATCCTCGCCCGGAACCAAATGCCGCGGGGGGCTTTGGCGACATCGTCCCGCCAGAATTAACGGGGAAGTACACCCCCAAGATACACCCGTATGTGATCCGGCCGCTTTGCGAGGCGGCGACCGGACCGATACACTCCCTTGAAACGTCGCGATTTGCGGAAGGGTTTTTGGGCCCCGATGACCATTGCCGATCAAGTGACGGGATCGATCGCAGGAACCGCAAGCGCCAACCCCGCGGGTGCCAAGCCCATGGAGGCGAAGCTGCGTGCGCCGGCGATCACGCTGCCCGCCATCGGCGAGCGCGAGCTCAGGCTCGACCTGTTTCGCGGCCTGGCCCTGTGGCTGATCTTCATCGACCATCTGCCGCCGAATTTGCTGACCTGGTTCACGATCCGCAATTACGGCTTCAGCGACGCCACCGAGATATTCATCTTCATCTCCGGCTACACCGCCGCGTTCGTCTATGGCCGCGCCATGCTGGAGAACAGCTTCGTGGTCGCCACCGCGCGCATCCTGCGCCGGGTCTGGCAGATCTATGTCGCCCACGTCTTCCTGTTCACGATCTTCCTCGCCGAGATCTCCTATGTGGCGACCAGCTTCGAGAACCCGCTCTACACCGAAGAGATGGGGATCATGGATTTCCTCAAGCAGCCCGACATCACCATCGTGCAGGCGCTGCTCTTGCGCTTCCGTCCCGTCAACATGGACGTGCTGCCGCTCTATATCGTGCTGATGCTGGCGCTGCCGCTGATCCTGTGGTCGATGAAGTGGAAGCCGGACGTCACGCTGGCGCTGTCGGCCCTGCTCTACGCTGCGACGTGGGAGTTCGACCTCTACTTCTCGGCCTATCCGAACGGCTTCTGGGCGTTCAATCCGCTGGCATGGCAATTGCTGTTCGTGTTCGGGGCCTGGTGCGCGCTCGGAGGTGCGCGACGCATGTCGCGCATTCTCGCCTCCCCGGTGACGATGTGGATCTCGATTGCCTATCTCGTCGCAGCGTTCTGCGTGACGCTGACCTGGTACGTGCCGCAGCTGTCGCACTTCATGCCGAAGCGGCTCGAGCAGTGGATGTATCCGATCGACAAGACCGACCTGGACGTGCTGCGCTTCACGCATTTCCTGGCGCTGGCGGCGCTCACCGTGCGCTTCCTGCCGCGCGAGTGGCCGGGCCTGAAATCGCCGTGGCTGCGGCCGCTGATCCTGTGCGGCCAGCATTCCCTGGAGATATTCTGTCTCGGCGTCTTCCTGGCCTTTGCCGGCCATTTCATTCTGGCCGAGGTCTCCGGTGGACCGGCCATGCATGCGCTGATCAGTCTCGCCGGAATCCTGATCATGTGGGCGGTGGCTTGGGTGATTTCGTGGTACAAGCGCGTGGCTGACAAGAGCGGTGCGAAAACCAAAAACGCCGTCGGCAACGCCGATCTGGCGGGAGGGGGCTGATGAAGGCGAAGGTACTCCTGAGCCTGATCCTGCTGTGCGGTGGCCTCGCCGCGCCGTCGGCGCGCGCCGAGGATGCTGCGCCTGCTGCTCCGACCCTGCCCGCGGCGTGCGAATTGCCGTCCTACCTGCTGACAAGCGAAAGCCAGCTCCACAAGGTCGCCGACACCGTCAAATCAGGCAAACCGCTCGAAATCCTGGTCGTCGGAAGCCGCTCGACGACCATTCCGTCGTCGGAGAGCAGCTCCTATCCGGCGCGCATGGAGGCGATCCTCAAGGAGAAGCTGCCGCCGTCGGAGGTCGTGCACGTCTCCGTAGAAATACAGAGCAAGAAGACCGCGGAGGAGACTGCCGGAAGCTTCGTTAAGCTGATGGAAGCAAAAACGCCTACTTTGGTGATCTGGCAGACCGGGACCGTGGATGCTATCCGATCCATCGATCCCGACGAGTTTCGCAACGCGGTGACCGAAGGGGTCGCTGCGTTGCAAAATGCAGGGGCTGACGTCGTCTTGATGAATTTGCAGTACAGCCCCCGCACCGAAACCATGATCTCGGCGCCGCCTTATCTTGATAATATGCGGGTGGTGGCGCAGGAGCATGATATCCCGCTGTTCGACCGTTTCGCGATGATGCGGCAGTGGAATGATCAGGGTCAGTTCGACCTGTTCAGCCCGACCCGCGGCCCAGAGCTGGCGAAGCAGGTCCATGATTGCATCGGCCGGGCGTTGGCACAGTTCGTGATCGACGCCGCCCATCTGGGGCCGGCCGAGCAGCAAAATTGAGGTCTAGCGTTAATGAGTTCTCTCCGCCCTTTTTGCCTGTCGACACGGCTGGCTGCGCCCGCAGCGGCGGCGCTGCTGATGCTGATGCCCATCGTGCAGACACCCGCTCGCGCGCAAGCCGCGCAGACGACAGCTGCTCCACAGCAGGCGGCTGATCCCGCTCCGCCGTCACCGTCCCAGACGACCGTCGCCGCAACCGGCCAGCCGGCAGGCGAGCAGCGCGGTCTCACCTCGCGCGCCATCGACAAGGTGAAGCAGGTCGCGAAATCCGCCGGCGATATTTTCAGCCGCGTGCCCTGCCTGTCGCCGAAGGGCGTCTCGAAGACCATGGGCTCCTTGCCGCATGTCGCGAACAAGCTCATTGCCGGCAAGCCCGTCGTGATCGTCGCGTTCGGCTCGTCCTCGACCGCGGGATTTGGCGCGAGCTCGCCGGACTTCAATTACCCGAACCGCCTCGCCGCGCAATTGCGTCGGCAATATCCGACCGCCGATATCACCGTCATCAATGCCGGTGTCGGTGGCGAGGACGCGCCCGAGATGATGAAGCGCCTCCAGAAGGAGGTGATCGACGTGCATCCTGACATGGTGATCTGGCAGGTCGGTACCAATGCCGTGCTGCGTAACCTCGATCCCGGCGATACGGCGAAAACAGTGGAAGAAGGCATCAGCCGGATCCAGGCCGCCGACGAGGCCGACATCGTGCTGGTCGATCCGCAATATTCACCTGCCGTCAACAAGCGCGCCGAGAGCGCGGGCAAGATGGTGAAGCTGCTCGGCAAGGTCGCCGAGCTGCGTCACGTCGGCATTTTTCCGCGCTTCGAGGTGATGCGCGACTGGCACGAGAAGCAGGCGCTGCCGGTCGAGAGCTTCGTCATCGCCGACGGCCTGCACATGAACGATTGGGGCTATGCCTGCTTCGCCCAGTTGCTCGGCGACGACATCATCCGCTCGGTCGGCCAGATCAAGCTGGGCGTCAACGTGCCGGCGGATGTGCGGACCTATCGGCCGATGTAGGCACGGGTGCCGTAGGTGGGCAAAGGCGCAAAGCGCCGTGCCCACCACCTCGTCATCGTAATCGAGGATGGTGGGCACGCTGCGCTTTGCCCACCCTACAAGAACTCGTTTCTCACGCCTTCTCCAGCGCCGCGGTCAGATCCTCGATCAGATCATCCGGATGCTCGAGCCCGGCCGAGAAGCGAATGAATCCCTCGCCGATCCCGAGCTCGGCGCGTACCTCGGGCTTCAACCGCTGATGTGTCGTCGTCGCCGGATGGGTCACGAGGCTCTTGGCATCGCCGAGATTGTTCGAGATCTTCGCGAGCTTGAGCTCGTTGAGCACGCGGAAGGCCGCGGCCTTGCCGCCCTTCACCTCGAAGCCGACCAGCGTCGAGCCGCCCCGCATCTGCTTCTTGACCAGTGCCGCCTGCGGATGATCCTCGCGGCCGGGATAGACCAGCCGCGCAATCTTTGGATGGCTTGCCAGCACGTCGGCGATGCGCGCGGCGGTGTCGGTCTGCGCGCGCACGCGCACCCCGAGCGTCTCCAGTCCCTTGAGCAAAACCCAGGCGTTGAACGGCGAGATCGACGGGCCGGTCTGGCGCATGAAATTGTGGATGTGCTCGGCGATGAAGGCTTCCGACGACAGGATGATGCCGCCGAGGCAGCGGCCCTGGCCGTCGATATGCTTGGTCGCGGAGTAGACGACGACGTCGGCCCCGAGCGCGAGCGGGCTCTGCCAGATCGGCGTTGCGAACACGTTGTCGACGATCAGCCGCGCGCCGGCCTGGTGCGCGATCTCGGCAATGCCAGGAATGTCGAGCACGTCGAGCGTCGGGTTGGTCGGGCTCTCCAGAAAGAACGTCTTGGTATTGGGTTTCGCCGCCCGCTGCCATTCGTCCAGATTGGCACCGTCGACCAGGGTGGTCTCGATACCGTAGCGCGGCAGCAGGTCCTGCAACACATAGAGATTGGAGCCGAACAGCGCGCGCGACGCCACCACGTGATCACCGGCCTTGAGCGGCGCCAGGATCGCCGTCGTCACTGCCGCCATGCCGGTCGCAGCCGATCGCGCGGCCTCGGCGCCTTCGAGCTCGATCATGCGGCGCTCGAACATTGCGATCGTCGGGTTCGAATAGCGCGAGTAAATGAAGCCGGGGTCCTCGCCCTTGAACCGCGCCTCGCACTCCTCGGCGCTGTTGTAGACGTAGCCCTGCGTCAGGAACAGCGACTCCGACGTCTCGCCATATTGCGAGCGCAGCGTGCCGGAATGGACCAGACGGGTTTCGGGGCGGTAAGCAGCAGGCGACTTCGACATAGGACCCTCCGATATGACCGTCTCGTCAAAAACGGTCACAAAAAAAACCGGCCTGGATATCTCCACGGGCCGGGATCACAGAGGTCCCCGGCCTGTTTAGCGACTTATTTAACGTGGCTGCAAGCCGGCCGGCTCAAATCACCACGGGATAAGTGATGCTCATATTCCGCAATGCCCTTTCCGTCAAGGCGTCCATCGGATAGCCGTAAATGCTGGTATTTTCGCATGTCCGGATGCGTTTGCCCCCTGACGAGGATTCCCGGTTGAGTTTCACGGTCGCCGCCGACGCCAATGGTATCCTGCCCGACCGCATGATCGCGGCGATGGCGGAAGAGGGCCTTATCCTGCCCGCCTACGATTTCGTCGAAAGCCAGATCCAGCCGGCGAGCCTCGATCTGCGCCTCGGCGACATCGCCTATCGCGTGCGCGCGAGCTTCCTGCCCGGTCCCGGCGCCACCGTCGCCGAGCGCATCGACCAGTTGAAGCTGCACGAGTTCAGCCTCGCCGACGGCGCGGTGCTGGAGACCAACTGCGTCTACATCGTGCCGCTGCTGGAGAGTCTCGCGCTGCCGCCGGAGATCGTCGCTGCCGCGAACCCCAAAAGCTCCACCGGCCGCCTCGATGTCTTCACCCGCGTGATCGCCGATGGCACCCGCCGCTTCGACATGATCGGCGCCGGCTATCACGGTCCGCTCTACGCCGAGATCAGTCCGAAGACGTTCCCGGTGCTGGTGCGCGAGGGCTCGCGCCTCAGCCAGGTGCGCTTCCGCACCGGCGATGCCATCCTCACTGCCGACGAGCTCGATGGCCTGCATGCCGCCGAGCGCCTGGTCGATGTCGACGATGCCGATCTCACGGGCGGCGTCGCCGTCTCCGTCGATCTCTCCGGCGAGAAGGGCAGTGGCTTCGTCGGCTATCGCGCCAAACGTCACACCGGCGTCGTCGATGTCGATCGTCGTTCGGGCTATGCGGTGGAAGATTTCTGGGAGCCGATCTCGGCGCGCCCCGACGGCAGCCTGATCCTCGATCCCGGTGAGTTCTATATCCTCGCCTCGAAGGAAGCGGTGCAGGTGCCGCCCGATTATGCCGCGGAGATGGTTCCGTTCGATCCGCTGGTCGGCGAGTTCCGCGTGCATTACGCCGGATTCTTCGATCCCGGCTTCGGCTATGCAGGTGCCGGCGGGCAAGGATCGCGCGCCGTGCTGGAAGTGCGCTCACGCGAAGTGCCGTTCATCCTCGAGCACGGCCAGATCGTCGGCCGCCTCGTCTACGAGAAGATGCTGTCTCGCCCCGATGCCATGTACGGCCAGCGCATCGGTTCCAACTACCAGGCGCAGGGCCTGAAGCTGAGCAAGCATTTCCGGGTGTAGTGTGAGCCTCGCGCTCCGCTGTCATTCCCCGCGAAAGCGTCGCGAAAGCGGGGAATCCAGTACGCCGCGGCTTCTCGACTTGATCACCGCCGTCTCGGAGTACTGGATCGCCCGATCAAGTCGGGCGATGACACCGAATTTGTGTCAGGATGTATGAAATCCAACGAGGTCTCGCCATGACCGATCAACTCGACGCACACATCCTCAACGACGTCGCCGACGCGCTGATCTATTCGGATCGCTCCGGCACCATCATGCGATGGAATCGCGCATCCGCCGCACTGTTCGGCTTCGCGGCAGACGAAGCGCTCGGCCAGAATCTCGATCTGATCATCCCCGAGCATCTGCGCGCCGCGCACTGGAAGGGCTTTGAGGCCGCGCTCGCCAGCGGTACGATGAAGCTTGCGGGCAAGCCGACGCTGACCCGCGCACTGCACAAGAGCGGACGCAAGCTCTACATCGAAATGACCTTCGCGCTGGTGCGTGACGCGGGCGGCAACGTGCTCGGATCGGTCGCGATGGCGCGCGACGTCACCGAGCGCGTCGAACGCGAGCGCGCCGCCAAAGCTTCGTAAAATTGAAGCTTCGCTAAACTAAGGCTCCGCAATCGGGCCGTCGCAAAATTCGTGATGCGGAGTTGACCCAGGACCGCAATTCCACGGTCCGAAATGCGCTGCCGCAGAGCACGCCTGCACCTGACGCAGGAGGAATCGGCGGCCGGCGTGCTAACAATTGCCGGACGCGCCTTTCGCGCGAGTGAATTGATTAGCACACCTATGCATTGCCGCGCCGCAGATGGCGCATTTGCCCGGGAGACGAAATGACGGACATCGCCGAGATCCCGGTCGATGAGCAGGAACGTCCGCTGCCGCCGTCCCCGCGCCCCGTGCGGAGTGCGCTGACCGACGGGCCGATCCTGCGCACGCTGCTGGGGCTCGCCTGGCCGAACGTCGTCGCGCTGTCCGCCGGCACCTGCGTGGTGATCGCGGAGACCTCCTATATCGGACGTCTCGGCGTCGAAGCGCTGGCCGCGATGGCGCTGGTGTTTCCGACCGTGATCCTGACCATGACGATGTCGGGCGGCGCCATGGGCGGTGCCGTAGCTTCCGCCATCGCACGCGCGCTCGGCGCCGGCGACCGCGAGCGTGCTGGGACGCTGGCCGCGCATGCACTCCTGATCGGCATCACCTTCGGTCTCGTGTTCATGCTGGGCATGCTGATCTTCGGGTCCCAGGTGCTCACCATGCTCGGCGGGCGCGGCAATGTGCTGACTCATGCGATCGCCTACACGCAGGTGTTCTTCGGCGGGGCGGTGCTGCCCTGGCTGCTCAACACCATGGCCGGCGTGCTGCGCGGCACCGGCAACATGAAGCTGCCGTCGCTGTTGATCCTCAACTCCGCGGTCTGGCAGATCGTGCTCGGCGGCACCTTGGGCCTCGGGCTCGGACCCGTCCCGCAGCTCGGCATGCGCGGCGTCGCGGCCGGTGCGCTGATCGCCTATTCCATGAACATCTGCATCATGGGCTGGTATCTGTTCTCGGGCCGCGCGCGCGTCGTCCCCAAGCTGCGCGGGCTTCGCATCCAATGGGCGATGTTCTTCGACATCCTGAAGGTCGGCGCCATCGCCTGCTTCTCGCCGCTGCAATCGGTGCTGACGATCTCGATCTTCACCCACTTGCTGGCGAAGTTCGGTACCGCGATCCTTGCCGGCTACGGCATTGGCGCGCGGCTGGAATTTCTGCTGACGTCGATCGCGTTCTCGTTCGGCATCGCCTCCGTGCCGATGATCGGCATGGCGGTCGGCGCCGGCCGCATCGCCCGTGCCCGCCGCATCGCCTGGATCGCGGGCGCGAGCGCCTTCGTTGCCGTCGGCACGCCCGCCTGCCTCGTCGCACTGTTCCCCGATCTCTGGGTCAACATCTTCACCGACAGCGCCAATGTGCGCGCGACCAGCCATCAATATCTGTCGACGGTGGCGCCGTTCTACGCCTTCATCGGCCTCGCCTCGACGATGTACTTCTCGTCGCAGGGAGCGGCCAAGGTGATCGGTCCGGTGCTGGCGCAGACCGCGCGGCTGATCTACATCGCGACCTGCGGCTGGTGGCTGTCGACGCACGAAGCCACCGCGCAAAACTTCTTCTGGCTCGCCGCAAGCTCGATGGTCGTGCTCGGCCTGCTCTCGAGCTCCAGCGTGGTGCTGACCCGCTGGGGGCCGCGCGAGACGAAGCCGGCGGTTCGTCCGGTGCTCTCGGCCGCCGATTAGCGGTTCCTGTGGCGGCGATGGCCGCCACAGCTGACCTCGGGGGATCGGACAAGGCTAGCCCGACGGAAACGCCTTGTGCATGGCAGTCACGGCCGCCTTGGTCTGCTCCTGCACGTAAGGGGCAAGCTCGTTCGGCAGCATGTCGATGATCCAGACCAGGCGACATTTCGCCTCGCCATCGGCAATCACCTGCACCGAGGCGCTGTAATGCTTCAGCCGTTCGCTGTTGATCGCATAGACCAGCCGCTGCCGCGAATCGTCGCAATCGACTAGGGTCTCGCGCGCCACCGAGCCGTTGGCGAAGGTGACGATGCGCGCATCGCCGTCGAGCTCGCAAGCGGTGACGAATCCCGGCACCAGCCGCCGAGGCAGCGCGCCGAAATCGCGCACCGCATCCCAGACGTCGCGGGCCGGGGCGGGGAGGGCGATGTCGTTGTGGATGGAGGCCATGTTGTTCCTCTGGAGAAAGATCCCGTAGGGTGAGCAAAGGCGCACCTGCGCCGTGCCCACGACCTATTGCTGTTTGCACGTGATGGTGGGGACGCTACGCTTTGCCCACCCCACGAAATTTTGCGTGTGGCGATCACTCACGTACAAACCGCCTCGATGTTGTTGCCATCAGGGTCGATCAGGAACGCCGCGTAGTACGTCGGGCTGTAATCCTTGCGCGGCCCGGCGCCGCCATTGTCGCGGCCGCCGCTCTTCAGACCTTCGCTGTGAAACGCCTTCACCGCATCATGATTCCCGGCGCGAAATGCGATATGCGCGCCGTCGGCCTTGCGGCCCTTGTTCAGATGCAGCCAGAGCGCCGGCTCGCCCTTCGGCCCGAAGCCGGCATAGCCGTCGCCGCTCGAGCACAGCACGTAACCCAGCGGCGCCAGCACGGCGGTGTAGAAACGCGTGGCGGCGTCGAGGTCGGCAACGCGCAGCCCGATATGGTCGTACATGGTCATCTCCATTGCAAAGCGCGCCGCAAGCGGCGTGCGCCGAAGACGACCTTAGTCAGTTGAGGGCGAGCGGCTCTTGGAGAATCTTGCGCCTGCCCTTCGAGGCCTGCCGGAACCTGGTCGGCGACACGCCGGCGGCGCGATGGAAGGTGCGGACGAAATTGGAGAGGTCGCCGAACCCGACATCATAGGCGATGTCGGTCACCGCGATGTCGTCCTCCGTGAGCAGGCGCGCCGCATGCCGCAGCCGCGAGCGCACCAGATATTGATGCGGCGTGACGCCGAGCACGTTGGAAAACAACCGCAGGAAATGGAACGAGCTCAGCCCTGCCAGGCGCGCGATCTGTTCGAGATCGACCTCGGCATGGGAGTTGTCGTCGATCCACAACGCGGCCTCCACCGCGCGGCGGCGGTCGCGCGCCATCGTCGTCATCTTTTTGCGCGGCGTGCCCGAGACTATCTCGACAAAGCGGGCGGCCAGAAGCTGCCCGATCTCGTCGAGGCCCAGATCGCTGTTGCCATCTGCCGCGGCTTGCGCGAGCTCGCCCAGCACCATCAGCGCGGGCAGCGGCGGCGTCGCGCCGACCTGCCAGGTCTCGCGCCGCCCGCCGAGAGCATCGACGAGCTCCTCGCTGAGGAAGAACGACAGGCAGACATCGCCGCAGACGTGCTCATGCGTGCAGGTGTATTCGTCGCCGGGCGCACCGACCAGCAGCGAGCCCGCCACCAGCTCGAAGAAGCCGGCGCGGCAATGGCAGCCGAAGCTTCCCGCGCGGACATAGGCGATGGAGTGGCCGGTGCGACACTCGGCAAACGGCTGGTCGTCCGGTCCCGCGTCGCAGCGAAACTCGGAGACCGTCATCGCGTCTGACGTCAGCAGCGTGGTCGCATCCATCCCCGGTATTTAGGAGGGCGCGCGCGGCGGAGCAACGGGCAGCAGCACATCGAACAGCGTCTTGCTGGCAATCGGATGGGCGCCTTCGAGCGACAAGAGACGTCGCTTCGAGATCACCCCGCCGTAAGGCGAGATCCTGTCGGCGTAGCCGCCCGCTTCCAGCACCCGGTGGCAGGGCACGATGATCATGTAGGGATTCCGGGAGATGGCCTGCGCCACCGAATGCGCCGCGCCCGAGGCGCCCAGCGCCTTGGCAATCTCGTGATAGGTCCGCGTCTCCCCGCGCGGGATGGTGCAGGCATATTCATAGACGCGCCGGTTGAAGGCCGACACGCCGCCGGCATCGAGACTGACGTCGGAAAAATCGGGATCGCTGCCTTGCAGCAAGGTCACGATGCCCTCGATCGCCAGCTCGGTGTTGAGCGGCGGCGCCTGCTCGCGCGCCTCGGGATGGACCTGGAAAATCCGGCGGCGGGTGTCGATCTCCCGCGCCTCCGGCAATTGCACGGCCACTACGCCGGAATTGCTCCAGACGATGCCGCAGCGGCCGATCGCCGTGTCGAAAATTGCGTAAGCGCGCCCCACCATGCACACGCCCCACTCAGTGCACGTTTCTTCCCCAAGGCTCGATCATAACACTGCCACAATCCGGCGCACCCAAAATCTTGCCGGGACGTTAACATCGGTACGGCCTGACGCGCCAAAGCTCTTGGCGCCGGACACCGTCTCGGCTAATCAGGATGAGTGCGCGATACGCGCATCGGGCGGGCGTAGTTCAATGGTAGAACGGCAGCTTCCCAAGCTGCTACGTCGCTGGCTCACAATGCACCGTGGTTCACCATAGGTGCCTGTGACAGAAGGCTTTTCTCTCGGTACGACTAGGCATCGGTTGCCACTGTAAACCGCGGCGACACGAACTTGCCGGTGCCTAGAGGTGCCTAATGAAAGCCAATCTGACTGACGTAAGCCTTCGCGCACTCAAACCGCCGCCGAAAGGGCAGCTTACGGTCTGGGACAAGACTAGTCCGCTCGGCGTACGCGTTTCCCAAGGGGGATCAAAAACGTTCATTCTCATGATCGGAAGCGGTAAGCGCCGCACGCTCGGCCGCTTCGGTATAGTGACACTCTCGAAGGCACGCGAGGAAGCGCGACGCATCCTTGCAGAAAAGACGCTTGGGATTACAGCACCGGTCGTTAAGACGGGTGTGCTGTTCGACGTTGCAGTGACTACCTTTATCGAAGATCACTACCAGAGCAAAAAACCAAGGACGAAACACGAGGCGAAGCGTCTGCTTACGACAAAGTTTCCACTGCTCAGCATGAAACTGCTTTCAGAGATCACCGACGAGCACATAAGCGCGGATCTGAAAAAACTTGCCGATACCCCGAGTGAACGGCTCCATGCATTCCGCGTGCTTCGCGTGTTCTTCAAGTGGTGCATGAGGCCGCCGCATCGGTACATCAAGCATAGCCCTCTCGATGGCTATCCAGTCCCAGGCAAAGATAAGAAAGGAAAGCGCATCCTGTCGGACGACGAGCTTCGCAAGGTCTGGAATGCTTGCGAGGGGATGTTTGGAGACATGATCCGTCTACTTATTCTCTGGGGCTGCCGGAATGGCGAAATTGGTCGTCTAATGCCTCAATGGATAGAGCGCGACATACTGACCATACCTGGGGAGTTCACGAAGAACGGCCGCGCGCATGCAATTCCGATTTTACCGATAGCGCGCGCTATTCTCGATCGTAACAAGACGAACGCGCGCTACTATTTTCCTGGGCGTTTGATTGACGACCATTTCAAGGATGGCTCCTGGGGAAAATTCAAAAAGGAACTCGACAAGCGCTCGGGAGTGAGTGGCTGGCAGATACGAGATCTTCGCCGGACATTCCGGTCGATGCTCGCGCGGTTCAAGGTGCCGCGCGAGATTGCAGAGATAGCGCTCAATCATGTGACCGGGGCAGGGCGTAACGATCTCGACGAGATCTATGATCGGTACGATTATTTGAGCGAGAAAAAAGATGCTCTTACAAAAATCGAAAGCTACGTAACAAATCTACTTAATAGTCACTCGCAGCAGACTGTAAGCGATATTCGCTCAAACCAGTCTTTCACACTCACGCCGAGGTCCGCGAACAGTTTTCACATTTGGGAACCGTGACCAAGGATGCTGTCGCGATGGCCATCGCCAAGCATATACCGGCCTTTGAGCGATTTCTCCCACGTCCGCGCAAACCCTGGCAGAGTGAGGACGCCAGAATGGGCATCTTCGACGCAGCTTCTCTCGTGTTAACTTTCTACCATAGTCCCCGAGCGGAGACGGCTTAGGCAAACTACCTCAAAAAGAACAGGCACTACCTACCGCTTAGCTCCGCACCTGATACACTCACTCAGCTTCGAAGCGCCAAGCGGGGGTATTGGCTTTTGCCATGGCGGATATTTTCATAAGTTATTCTACTAGGAATGCCCGAATCGTCGCAGCTTTGGCCCGCGACCTCATGGAGGCTGGTTTTACCGTTTGGTACGACACCTCGTTGATCGCCGGCGAGAGATTCTCTGATGCAATAGCTCGCGAGATAGACCAGGCCGGAGCCGTAATCGTAATCTGGTCGCCTGAAGCTGCACAATCGGACTGGGTGCGCTGGGAGGCTAACCGTGCTCGGGAGAGAGGTGCACTTGTCCAGGTCATGACGCCTAACATGACCGTAGACGAAATTCCCGCGCCCTTCGGTGTGTTCCAAACAGAACTAATATCAAACCGCGAGGGCATCTTTGCTGGGCTCGCGAATCTCGGAATCCGTCGCTCCGACGCATCGAGCCGGAAGGCGGCGGAACTTAAGAATCACCTCGTCATCCTTGTACATGGAATACGAACACGCGCATCTTGGATGGGCACAATTGCACCGGTACTAGAGCGTGCCGGCTTCGCAGTTGGACTTACAAGCTTCGGAAGATTCGGAGCGCTTAGATTTCTTGCCCCATTCGGTCTATTTCGGAGTGATCCTCTAAGTAGGGTCGTCGAGGACATCAACACGTCACTGATGCTTTATAAACGCAAGGAAGGAAAGCCCCCGGAGAAGATGTCGGTGATTAGCCATAGCTTTGGCACTTATGTCATCTCAGAAATCTTGATGAAGCATCCGGAATTCAAATGGCACCGCATAATCTTTGCCGGGAGTGTTGTCCGGGAAGACTACAAATTCAGTAAAGTCGTTGAACTCTTCGACGACCCCCTAATCAATGAGGTCGGCACTCGTGACTTTTGGCCAGCTCTCGCAGAAAGCGCAGGGTGGGGATATGGATCTGTCGGAGCATTCCAGTGGAATAGACCCGGGACCGTAACTCGTTTCCACAAGAACTACAGACACAGCGATTTTCTGACCCCACTATTCTGCGAGAAGTACTGGGTGCCATTTCTTCGCGGAGAAGCACCCAGAGCGGCTGACAATCCGACACGCATGCCGCTCTGGGTACGCGTACTAGCCGCGCTTCCGCTGCGATGGCTCATACTGCTTACATTTCTTGCTATACCTGCGGCAATCACTCTCAACTATTTCAATCCTGACTTACTGACAGACGCTTGGCCAACATTCACCCCAGGAGATAGTGTACCGGCTAAACGATATCGAGCTGCCTGCTTTCAATTTCCAGCTCTATGTCGTTTGCCAGATTCTGCAAGGCGTGACTTGTTGGATACTTTGGAGAAAGACGCTGAGCAAACGTCTTCTCTTTCCGGAACAGGAAAGGTTGATTGCTTCAAGGGACTAGGAAATTGCGAGTCCACAGCCGATCAACGACTACGGTGTTCCCAGGGCCAGGGAGGATGTTAATGGGTGTGTACCTAGCTATTGCCTTGGAGCCGTGATGTTGAACCGGCGAAAAGTCTTCCAGCTTGCTATTGTAGGCTCGCTATCACCATACTTTAGCGAGACCTCTCTAGCCGCATCTTCGCCCAGGCAGCCGACCCCACTGCTCGTCAATCCCGATTCTAAATCGGGTCGGTACTTTGACCACCAACTGTACAACAGGTCTCAAAGCGACATTGTCGACAGAGTGATTATCTCTGAGCTCAAAAGTATCGTTCGCGTTCTTAACATAAATCCCGGAATCAAGTTCATACGAGACAATAACGCTTTTGCTTCCAAACAGACGATCGTGGACGGCACTAGTGGTACCGTTGTTCTCGGATTAGCTTTAATTGAAACCTTATTGCAGGAAGACGATGGGGCGTTCTCTCTCGCGGGTATTTGCGCTCACGAATGTGCGCATATCTACCAATTTTTTGGAGCGCGCATCGAAGATGCAGTGAAAAAAAGTGGTATACCGTGGAGCGACAGCAACCCGACATGGGGCGACATCAATGCTGAACTTCATGCCGACTTCATCTCGGGTTACTACCTAGGCAGAACGAGAGGTCGCACACGAGACTATTACCCAGCCGGCGGTCAACTTGAAATATTCACACGTCAACTAACTAAATTCGGGGACGCTTCTTACACAAATCCAACCATTCATGGTCCACTTGACTTGCGAGGAGAAGCATTCCAAGGCGGCTTTAGGCTCGGAGCCGATAACCAGACACTTGAAACGGCTTCTGATGACGGAGTACGTTTTGCGCTATACGCCAAGCGCTGAGTTTCATCTCGACGAGCCCAACCGCATCTAGGGTGCGTACTCATAAAATCTGCCGCTGAGAGTAGGCGTACCTGGTGTCCGCTTGTCCCCCAACAACGGCGCGAGCGGACGTTCTCGGACTTCCGAGAAGGGCCGATTTTGTTGAAAAAGGCGGTGTTGCGACTCAAGGATAGCAGTGATTCAGTCTGTCTAATTGGCAGGACTGAAGATCATGATGGGGCATCAGCAAGTCGAACAGGCTGCGTTGTTCTATGAGTTCTCGCTGGAGAAGCATATTCCCTCCGACCATCTCTTGAGATCGGTCGACAGGTTTGTCGATCTGCAAGAGATCAGGCAAGACTTGGCGCCTTTCTACAGCCGCATCGGCCGGCCTTCGATCGATCCCGAACTGATGATCCGGATGCTCCTGATCGGCTACTGCTTCGGCATCCGGTCAGAGCGGCGCCTGTGCGATGAGGTTCACCTCAATTTGGCCTACCGGTGGTTCTGCCGGCTTGGTCTGGAAGGGGCGGTGCCGGATCATTCGACATTCTCCAAGAACAGGCATGGCCGCTTCCGGCAGAGCAATCTCTTCCGTCGCGTGTTCGAGAGCGTGTTGCGCCGCTGCATCGAGGAGCGACTGGTCGGTGGTGAAGGATTTGCAGTCGATGCGAGCCTCATCAAGGCCGATGCCAACCGGCAGAAGGGAATCGAAGGCGATAAGGGACTTCCGCCGGATGCTGCTGGCCGAGCAATCGATGAGTATCTGGCTGTCCTGGATGATGCCGCGTTCGGAGCCGCGACCGAGGTTACCCCGAAGTTCGTATCGCCCTCTGATCCGGCGGCGCGCTGGACGGGGGCGCACGGCGGCCAAGCCTTTTTCGCCTATTCGACGAACTACCTGGTCGACATTGAGAACGCGATCATCGTCGATGTTGAGGCAACGACGGCAATCCGGCAGGCCGAGGTATTGGCCGCTAAGCGCATGATTGAGCGCTCGCTGGAGCGGTTTGATCTCTATCCGAGCCGGCTCCTCGGTGACAGCGGCTATGGCTCGGCTGAGATGCTGGCTTGGCTGGTCTATGAGCACGGCATCGAGCCGCACGTTACAGTCTTCGACAAGTCGGCACGCACAGACGGTATCTTCTCGCGCGACGACTTCACCTATGACCATGCTGGCGACATCTATCGTTGCCCTGGTGGCAAAGTTCTTACCACGACCGGAACGTTGGTGAATGACGGTGCCACCATGCTCTACCTCGCCAGCAAGCGCGATTGTGATCGATGCGCATTGAAGGGTCAGTGTTGCCCCAAGCAGGCATCACGGAGGGTGCCGCGCTCGATCTACGAAGGCGCTCGCGACATGGCGCGCCAGATCGCGAGATCGTGGGAGGGAGGCACCTCGCGCCGGCTCCGCAAGAAAATCGAAATGTTGTTCGCCCACCTGAAGCGCATTCTCAAGCTCGACCGATTGCGTTTACGAGGCCCCAACGGCGCGCGCGACGAGTTCATCCTCGCGGCAACCGCCCAGAACCTTCGAAAGATGGCCAAGCTGATCCCGATGCCCACCCCGAGGCTCGCATAGGGTCGATAGGGCATTTCGGCCTCGTCGCAACGAAGCTATTACAATGAAATACTGCCGCCCTTTTTCAACGGAATCGGCCAACAGCAGACGTCCACGACTCAATTGCTGCAAGGCGCGTTTCGCGGAAAAATGACTCGGAAACCAGAGCATTCCAATGAGTGAGACGTAAGCGCGTTTTGACTGAAAGGCGTACAAGTACGGATCACCAGTTGACGCAATCTTTATGATTAACGCTCAGCCTACCTCAGAACGGCTCGCAGCTGCCTTTTGGGGATTTTGGCAATGGCATTCTTGCAATTGAAAATCCGTGGACGATTGATCTTGGGCTTTGGTGCGCTCTGTGTTCTCCTCGCCGCAGTGGTAGGCATCACCATCAGCAAGGTTCGCGCCGTCAGCGAAGCCACCGATCAGACCGTAAATTTGCGGGTCCCAACCGCAATAACCGCCGGTGATCTGGTGGCGGGGGTATACGCCTCGCTCGCCTCGCTGCGCGGCTGGCTCATCACCGGCAATGACACATTCAAGGTCGAGCGCGCAGTGCTCTGGAAGGACATCCAGGCGCGTGGTTCCGAGATGGACCATCTCTCAGGCCAATGGACGGTCGAGCAGAACAAGGTGGACTGGAAAGAGGCTAAGCCGCTGCTCGACGAGTTGCGCAACGCGCAGGACAGGGCTGAAGCGATCGCCCACACCATCGACGAGCAACCCGCAGCAAAGATCCTCGCGACCGAGGCGGCGCCGCTTGCCAAGCTTATGCTGCAAAAGGCAACCTCGATCATCGACGAGGAAGGCAGCATCGCTTCGACCGACGCGCGCAAGAGCCTCTTGATCACCTTTGCCGATATGCGTGGCAGCATGGCAATGGCAATCGGTGCGATTCGCGCCTATCTGCTGACCGCTGACGTGACATTCAAAAACGAGTTCGTCGAGCTCTGGGCTCTCAATCAGAAGAAATTCGATGCGTTGGAGCAACGGAGATCGGAAATGACGCCCGATCAGCAGAAAGCCTTCGACGCGCTCGTTGCGGCTCGTGCCAAGTTCGCGCCGCTGCCGCAGAAAATGTTCGACATTCGCGCCTCGGATCGCTGGAACATGGCGCAATGGTTTTTGACCAACGAGGCAGCGCCCCGTGCAAACAAGCTGCTCGATATTTTTGTCGGCGTGAAGAATGCAGCTGGCTCACGTTCCGGCGGCATGGTTTCCCGCCAACAGGATAGCCTGAAACAGGACGGGGCGATGGTTCTGGTGGAAACCGGCTTCCTGATGACCTTGCTTTGGGTACTGCTCGGCGTCGGCATTGGTGTCGCCGCCGCCGTCGTGTACCTAACCAATCGTTCGATCGTTCCGCCGATCCTCGAAATGGTAGGGGCCATGGGGCAACTAGCCGACGGCGACCACTCGGTTGCGGTCCCTGCGACCGATAAGAAGGACGAGATTGGCCTGATGGCGCGGGCGGTGCTGATCTTCAAGGAAAACATGATTAAGGCCAAGGAGCTTGCTGACAAGGAGGCCGAGGCAATCAAGGCACGCGTGGCGCGGGCCGCGCGGGTCAACGAACTGACCCAAGCCTTCGATGCAAGCATTTCCACGGTATTGCGGTCGGTTGCGTCAGCGTCCACCGAGTTGCAAGCGACGGCCTCGTCGATGACGGCAACGGCGGAAGAGACTTCCAACCAGGCGACCGCGGTCGCGGCTGCGACTGAGGAAGCCTCCTCCAACGTGCAGACCGTCGCTGCCGCTTCAGAGGAGCTGGCCAGCTCTGTCACCGAAATCAGCCGTCAGGTGGCGCAGTCGGCTACCATAGCCCAGAAGGCCGTCGAAGAGGCTGGTCGCACCAATACCACAGTGCAAGGCCTCTACGAGAGTGCCTCCAGCATTGGCGACGTGGTCAAGCTCATCAACGACATCGCCTCGCAGACCAACTTGCTCGCACTAAACGCCACAATCGAAGCGGCTCGCGCTGGAGAAGCTGGCCGGGGATTTGCCGTGGTGGCAGCCGAGGTCAAGAGCCTGGCTGAGCAGACCGCCAAGGCGACAGAGCAGATCGGCGCCCAGATTGCGTCGATCCAGAACTCGTCAGCCGACGCGGTCACTGCGATCCGCAGCATCACCGGAACGATCACTGAGATGAACGAGATCGCGTCGGCGATTGCCAGTGCCGTCGAAGAACAGGGGTCAGCGACGCAGGAGATCGCTCGCAACGTCCAGCAGGCGGCGCTCGGCACCAGCGAAATCTCGGCGAATGTCGCCGGGGTTCAGCAGGCCGCCGGGGATACCGGCGCTGCTGCCCATCAGGTGTTGCAGGCGTCCAGCGATTTATCGAAGCAATCAGAGACCATGCGTGGCGAAGTCGAAACCTTCTGTCAATCGGCCTGCAAATTTGACCCCTCATCGGCGTCCAATTTTGACCCCTTCGTGCGGCGGGTTTTGCTGGTAGCGCTCGTCTCGTCGGAGCTGGCCGGGATAGCGGAGGCGAGACGAGCGCGGGTGGCGTGATCGTCGTCTCGACTCTTGAACCGCCAGCTATCGTTGCCGGTCTCGACGATGTCGCAGTGATGGGTCAATCGGTCGAGCAGCGCGGTGGTCATTTTGGCGTCGCCGAACACGCTCGGCCATTCGCCGAAGGCGAGATTGGTGGTCACGATGACGGAGGCGCGCTCATAGAGCCGGCTGACGAGGTGGAAGAGAAGCTGGCCACCGGACTGCGCGAAGGGCAAATAGCCGAGTTCATCCAGCACGATGAAGTCCATCCGGGTCAGATGCTCGGCGAGCCGTCCTTGCCGTCCGTTGCGGGTCTCGGTCTCGAGGCGATTGACGAGGTCGACTACGTTGAAGAAGCGGCCGCGGGCACCGGATCGGATGCAGCTTCTGGCGATGGCGATGGCCAGGTGGGTTTTGCCTGTGCCAGTGCCGCCAACCAGCACGACGTTGCGTTGTTGGGCGATGAAGCCGCCGCCAGCGACATCATTGACGAGAGTCTGATTGATCGGCGTGCCGTCGAACTGGAAGTCGGCGATGTCCTTGGCGAGCGGCAGCTTGGCAATGGTGAGCTGGTATTTGATCGACCTGGCTTGCTTCTCGTTGATCTCGGCGTTGAGCAGGTCGCCGACAATGCGCTGAGGTTCGTGCTGGCGCTTGACGGCAGTCGCCATGATCTCGTCGAAGGCAGCCTTCATGCCGTAGAGCTTGAGTTCGCCCATGAGGTCGAAGATTTGGGTTCGTTCCATCAGATGGTCCTCCGGAGGTTGTCGTAGCGAGCACAATCGGCGATCGGTGCATGACGGAGCGTCAGTGCGGCCGGCGTCATGATGTTGGCCGGTGGGGCGGGTTCGCGTTGACGGGCCAGGATATTGAGCACGACATCGGCGGAATGGACGCTGTGACTGAGCGCTTCGGCACAGGCCGCTTCCACCGCGGGCAGACCGTCAGTCAGCACCGCGTTGAGGATGTCGACCATCTGCCGATTGCCATCGTCGGTGCTGGCAAGCTTGCGCCGGATCCGCTCGATCGCGGCCGGCAGCACCCAGTCTTTGAAGGGAGCACCATTACGCAAGGCGCCGGGTTTGCGGGCGAGCACCGGCACATAATGCCAGGGGTCGTAGACGGTATCGCCGCGGCCAAAGGATCGCGGGTGCTCGGCAACGATGCGTCCATCCTGACGGATCACGATGCGATCGGCATAGGCTTGAACCTCGACGGGGCGTCCGACTGCGCTGGCTGCGACCGAGTACTTGTTGTTGTCGAAGCGCACCAGGCAGGTCTTCGAGACCGATGCCGTCACCGCATGGAAGCCGTCGAAGCGGCCGGCATAGGGAACGAGATTGGGGCGTTCGGCTTCGAACACGTCCCAGATCGTCTGATCGACCAGCTCCGGATGGCGATGAGCCTTGGCGTAGGCGATGCATTTGTCGAGCAGCCAGGCGTTTAACTCGTCGAGGTTTTTGAACCGCAGCCGCGGCGTGAAGAAGCGTTCTCGCACCAGCCCGACCTGGTTCTCGACCTGCCCCTTCTCCCAGCCCGACGCTGGCGTGCAGGCGACCGGATCGACCAGATAGTGACTGCACATCTGCAGGAAGCGGCGATTGTAGAGACGCCCTTTACCGACGAAGATCGTCTCCACGGCGGTCTTCATGTTGTCATAGATGCCGCGGGTGCAGGTGCCTTTGAACAGGGCGAACGCCCGGTCGTGGGCGTCGAACACCATCTCCTGCGTCTCCCGCGGATAGGCCCGCACGAACAGCATGCGGCTGTGACAGAGCCGGACATGGGCGGCCTTCACCATCACCGTGGTGCCGCTCAGCAAGACCACCTCGTGGCTCCAGTCGAACTGGTAGGCTTCGCCTGGGGCAAAGCTCAGCGGGACATAAGCGGCCGCGGTCGATTGCCCGCGTTCTTTGCTCCACCGCCTGGCGTAACGCCGCACCGCATCGTAACCGCCGTCATAGCCGCGGCCGCGCAGCTCTTCGAAGATCCGGATCAACGTCAGCTGTTCGCGAGCCGATTTAGCCGCGTTCGCCGCCAGCAATCCATCAAGCTCTGCTGCCCATCGTCCCAGCTTTGGCCGCGGCTGCACCTGCCGCTCGTACTCGAAGGAGGTCTCTCCCGACCTCAGCACCTTCCGAACCGTGTTCCGCGATACCTTCAGGTCACGGGCGATCTCCTTGATCGTCTTGCCCTTGATGAAGTGCTCGCGCCGGATCCGGGCAATCGTCTCCACGATCAGCATCCCCCACCACCTGCTTCGTTCCAAAGCAGGCAACGCAACAGACCAATCTGTAGGGGGTCAATTTTGGACGCCGATCCCCCGGCTTAGGGGGTCAATATTGCAGGCCGAACGACACGTATCTCCGCCCCGCACTCCAGCACCTGAATTGTCGGGTCCTGGCAGCGAGGAGGAGTGCATGTCTGATATTGTTCTTTCTGCAAAGAGCGCAAAACTCATGATGGTCTGCGAGGCAGAAGGCTTCGCAACCATCGACGACCTATTTGTCTTGCTCGCGGCCGATAACCTGTGTCCGGCCATTTGCATGACTGAGGGCTGCGATCGCATCGAGCGCTTGGAATCCGATCAAGAAGAGGGCTACTGCGAAGGGTGCGGCGGCAACACCATGGTTTCCGTTCTCGTTCTAGCCGGTCTCATTTAGGAGGCGAGCATGGACGCACGGAGCAAAGAACACGTAGCTCGGATCCGAGAACTCAACGATGCGTTCCGCCGCAGTTTCGCGGGCGGAATGGTGCTCACCACCTGCGGTGTCGAAGGCCTGCCGGAAATGGTGAAGGCGAAGGCATTACAGCTTGTCGCCGCCTTCGACCAATTCGAGATGGGCAACGATCCTCGCGGAGAGCACGACTTCGGCAGCTTTGAGCTCTGCAATCGGACGTTCTTTTGGAAGATAGATTACTACGACGAGCGCTGCGAATTCGGCTCGGCGGACCCGAGCGATCCCAGACAAACAACGCGTGTGCTTACGCTGATGCTTGCCAGTGAGTACTGATAGAACAAGAAGCTACCGCCTCCCATCTTAGACACGGCGGATTGATGCTCCAGCAGGAGGAGAACCGTTGTGGGGACCATCGGAAGGCCTGTCGGACCGTATAGGTTAGGCGCCCGATCAGCGCGGATCAAACTTGGACCAATAGTCCGGCCCTCAGATTCTGGGGGCTTTCTTCTTTGGTTAGACCGAACGCTGGCGCTTACGGCCAGGAGCGGACATCAACGAGTCCTCAGCCTCTGATAAAGGAGTCAACAATGACCCGCACCGGACCAGGCCAACACATTGGAGCAGTGATGTTACCCGCGCTGCAGTCATGGCGGGGTATAGTGATATGATGAATTTAGAGCAGTTTTGGGCGAGCGCAGGCTTCTATTCAAAGCGTTGAGAAGATGTTGGTTCAGCTGACGGCGGCTGCTTAACCGGAGAACACAAGTCGGAATTCACGCTCCGTGTGGCTGGAGCAACTGACGGTGTCTTCCAGGTGGCCAAATGCTCTGCGATTGGGTGATGTACAAAATCCAGGCGTAAGGTTGCGTTTGAAATTCGGCCCTGAAGGATTCCACAATCTCGCAGCTCTCGTATCAACTCAAAGGATGAGAATTTTTCCCCAGAAGAACTGAAAAAGGGCCTCTGGACACCTTCGGCATCAAACACACCGCGCAAGTAATCTTCGGACACGTCCTGCGGAGCACAATCATCATCTAAGCACGCAGTGGCGGCAAGACGGCAGGCTCTGAGAAAATCACCCTCGCTCGGGGCACTAGTTATTTTTGCACGAAGAGACAGCAAGTAGCTGTTTATCAATTCGGAAAAGTCTTTGGGCAGACTTTTATGATCTGCCAAATAGTCTAACGCCAGCCGCGCAAACAGTGGGCTCAGCCCCTGACCTTCCGAAAACTCCAGAAGAGCGCGAGTTGCCTCTTCTTCCCTTTCCTTCGAGATCAAGCCCGAAATCAATTGCTTCAATTGCTCCTCGTTCAAATATCCTATGTGAACTTCGGTAAACAGCTCGGGATCAGGGCACGAGTGACGTGATGTGATTAAAACGTGGGTCAATTTCCTGTTTCTGACGGCTTCAACAATTTCGTCAACGGCGTTGGACCTTTGAAACTCACTTAGCCCGTCGAAAATCAACCCCACGTATCCCGCTTCTATGAGGCGGCTCGCGAAGGTACGTGGCACCATCGATTTCGCCATTGGGCCGCTTAATGCAGCAGCAACGTAATCGTGGAGCGAAGCCCTCCACGCGAAATCGACAACAACTGGAACGAAGCGCCCATCCGCAAAGCATCGTCGACCAGCTTCAAATGCAAGTGAGCTCTTCCCGCTTCCACCCGCACCCGAGATCCAGAGCCGCACAATCTTTGCGGTCACCGCCTGCTCGATCACACTTTCTCGCCCAATATTTACGTAGCTTTGCCGTTGCTTCACCGAAGGACGTTCGAAGAATCCATGAGCGGCCAATGAAGATCTACTTGCACTTAGCCAAGCGGATATCGCTCGGTTGGTGGTACCCAATAAGTTGATCAGGGAAAGGATCCGGGCACACTGCTTGCCCAGTTCGAACATTTCGATGCTCATGAAGTACGACCTTCCGGCGTCTGTTTTCCAGCACCCTCCAAATTATGGATGACCGGTTGATCGTCTAACCACAGTGAGAGAGAGCAGAGCATGCCCGGCTTAATAAGCCAAACAACGAAGATGCTGCTTGCAAACAGTCCGTAGAGCACGAGCATCGCATACAAGAGCTTTTCATAGAACGAAAGCGCTTGCACATACGTCCAAGCATTCTTAGCAGCGTCTATTAGCTCCGTCCGAAATCGGACAAAGCGGTCACTTCTATAGAAGAGTGCTACGGCCACTAAGTTGGAGGATAGATGCCCTGAGAGAGCCTCCTCGTCCAACTCACGTCCGGCAGCAAATCCTTTTACTTGCGCAGGGTCTTGTCCCAGTCGCGAGACCCAGCCGTTGTGAGTTATCGTGGTAATGCCGCGCGGACTTAAAACTGAACGCCCCTGGGGCACAGCATCGGGTAGTGAAAAATAACGAAATTGCCCATCTGCAGAGCCTACAACTAAGATATCATCCTGACAACCGACGGTGGCTACGTTGTGCCCGAACGCTATTCGCTTCAGTTCGTTACCGCTCCCGGCCTCAATAAGATGCACGTCACCTGATTCATGTCCTGTTACTAGAAGGCCGCCATGGCGAGTGAAACACAACGCGTGAACGGAATTTAGGAGGTCATGAGTGAAGCGCACCATCCACTTTCCGTCGTGCTTTTCCAGCACGACAAGTTTCTGGCAAGCCATGGCTGCAGTCGTGTTGTCGCTTGAAAACACAATCCGCGTGGAGCTCCATTCACGATTGCAGGAGGAGGGAATATCAAATTGGTCCTGTTGCTCAAATGCGGGGCTCAAAATGACGACTGACGATAATAATTCTACGGCGAGACCTCCGCCGGCGAGAGGAGTCACACCTCGTATTGGCGCGCCAAACTTCCTTTCGGAGACAACGGCTGCCTGCTGATAGTCCGCCGGGATCTGTAGAATTTGGATGGTCTTGTAGTCGTCCAAAGTGACGAACAATCTGTAACCATCAACGGACCAGTCAACCCAGCGTGGTTTGTCATTTAAATCCACACGCCGTGTCTCCTCACGTCCTAGTCCCGTGATTAATACCGCTTTTTCGGAATAGCTTACGCTGACTAGTCTTCTCGCTGCGTGCACCTCTACAGAGTTGGGAATGCCCAGTTCAGGCCGGGAGCGTACGTCAAAATATCCGGCGATCGGATCCCAGCAACGCAATGAGCCTGCTTCTCCGCAGACTAGCGGTGAAGCTCCGTCGACGAACCCGACCGAGCCTATGTGGACGTTCGCAGGCAACCATGTGAACAGGGGAGCTAATCCAAGCTGCCAGATTGTGATCGCACCATGCTCTGAGCCAGTTACAAGCAAGCTTTCATCGTCAGAGAGCTGCATTACTCTAGTCATGTCAGCGAGATTGAACTCGTCTCTCGCTTTACTTTCGTACGAGACGACCCGACCGCTCGGGTCTGGATTTCGATTGAAGACCCTGATTGAGCCATTATTCAAGACGGCGAGAAGGGATTTGTCGCCATTTATAAAGCGCACGCCGACTAGGCTACTACTTTCCAAATGTTTTATCGGATGCCCGATGGAATTACCGGTCTCAACATCCCACACAACGATTTGATCATTGTGGGAATACGACACAAGCATCTTTCCGTTACCCGAAAAGGAAACGCCACTTGGCAGTTCGTCACCATGTGGAGCAATAATCTCTTTGATGAAATGCCCATCACCGTCGAAGATCATCAATCGGCTTTTTTGAAGTCTGTCGATGTCTTGAGACATCGCGATTGCAATAAGCGCACCAGAAGGCGAAATTGACACGCCCATGGCCGTGCCATACCGAGGTCTCAACGATTCGACTACTAAGGGCTCGTTGTCCGATAGCGAGAACAGCCCCAACTTTCCGAAGCTTGATGTTGCAATAAATCGATTGGAGTGCGGCAAAAATCGGGTATGCCCCGCTTGGTCATTGAGCCCTTCGGTCGGCCAGAGGGTGGACTTAGGATTGGTTAGTCCGATACTTCGCACGTACCCAGGCCCGCCCGCGATGACGTTAGTGCCGTCGTCCGATACGTCTATCGAAAAGACGTTACCCTTAACCTCTGCCCCTTCCCTCGACAAAATCCCATCCTGCGACAGCGTCCGGATGAGGCCCCTCTCCGAAGAGACAACTATCTTTTTAGAGGAAGTGATCGAGATATCTGAAATGCGGTGTTCGTCTATTCGAATGGGAGGTCCAACTTGAGCATAACCTATTCTCCACAACTTAGGCGGGGCATTTCGATTTCCCGATACGACCGTTACGTCATCGGCGAGAAGCTCGATTAGTTCGGGTGTTTGACCCGATACAATCTCATGAAGGATTGAGCGCTTTTCACTTTTGGGCTGCGCCGACCACAAGAAGACATCATAAAAATCGCTATAAACGACATACTGATCATCGGGCAGGAACTTCAACGTTCGCTCCTGAACGTATGATGCCTCGCAGCTCGCAAGAGGGGTTGCGGTATGGACTTTGCCAATCTCGTCCAGCAAAATCGAAGTTTGAAAAATCTCGATTGTTCCATGCGAGGCGATGGCTAGTCTTTGGCCATCCCGAGAAACCGCCAAGCCCCGCAATTCTGATTCAGACGATAATGAGCCGGCTTCAGCTTTGACGAGCTGTACGGTACCAATAGCCGCAACGTTGCTAGTGTCTAACGCAAAAAGCGTCCCATCGCGCGAGACTGATAATACCTTTTTGGCACCCCTAACGACGCTGAGGCCCGAAAGCGTTCTCTTGTGAAGAAACACTCTCTCCTTCACAATTTTGCATTTTGTATCCCAAACGCTTATGGAGCCATCTTCGCTTCCAGTTATTATGAGCTTGCTATCGCTATCATAAACAATGTGGCTAATGGCTGCGCCGCTGTGGTCTCTGCCAGCACATATTGGGTGTGCTCGAGAGTCAATGATCTTCAGTTCGCCTGAAATCGTTCCTACTAAGAAATGGAAGTTGAACTTAGCGTCAGAAGCCTCAATCAATTCGAGGGCGGAAGTGCTCTCGTACGCCGTAAGTACTTTCTTGGGTGTGTTGCCGGACTCGATTTGCCAAAGGGTGATCTCACCTGAGTTCTCGACGTTTGCGAATAGATCCGAACGTGTTGGGTGAGGTCTGATTACGCTGGAACTCTCCGGAGCAGCTTGTATTTCGAATTGGATATCAGCCGTCTCGCATTTCGCGGAAGGAGCAGCCAAGAACGCTGCTACGGAAAAGAGGATGAGCTTTGTGAGCGTTTGCAGTTGTTCGAACGCCATACCGTTTCCCCCAACCAGCGCTCCTTTGGAAAACCGATAATAGATCTCAATTTAAAACTGTATCAAGTGCCCACTGTGGGGCGTTGAATGATTCAGCTTCGCTTGATCTGACCCGGCCGGGTCATGTCCGGCCTTGGCCCGCCGCGACAATTGCGTTGCCGCCCGAAGTCGGTCGCTCTAGATGCAAAGCAGACATTGCTTTAGTCGCATCGCGCCGCCAGGTTTATGGGTACACGGCCCAGTGTGGGTCTAATCTCTACGTGATCTGGGTCGCCGTTTTGCTGAATGGAGCCCAGGCCGAGCTTCGATCGATTGCAAATAGAGCTAACGAAAGAATGCGAAAGAAAGTGTCGGACGTGCTCGGTCCCGAAAACCCGTGAGCACTCGAAGGGAATGGCCGGAATAATTTCTATATTCTTCTGGCTCACGTACATTTCCGAGAGTAGCTCAAGAGTGTTTTCAAGGAAAGACGGTTGAGCGCACGTGTTCTTACATAGCTGAGGCCCTTCACTCACGACGCGCGACTAGACTCGTAATTCTGCGCGGCATCATCACTCGTCGAGTCGCGCGCCGTTCGTTGCGCGTTGGAGGTTGGCAACAGAAAAGCCGCCTCTCGGCGGCTCCTGGCTTGTTACCAGTTCGCTATCCTGCCTGGTGCTTGTAATCCGTGGATTCGATCCAGCGATCGTTGCCCACGGGTTGCCCAAGAACTGATAAAAAGTGCTTGCTTCTGTTCGCTCGTGTCGGCGAGTGACAATGTGATGTTTAGCTCATACTTCCTTCATCTAAGCCAATAATTAGGGATGTGTTCGCTCGCTTTGTGATCCGGTAGACTTGGCTAATACGGGGTTCGATTCCCCGTAGGGTCACAAACTAGATCGCATTCGTTTCTTGTTCTGTGTCCGGAGTTTGCCGCTTCAATCAACGACATTTTGAGACCGGTGCTTGTTAAGCTGCTTGGCCCCACTGAGCTTGCTGCCATTCATTGCCCGCCGGTTGCCCAAAATCCGCTACGGTAAGCATCTTTGGGTTCAGAATTTCGATTGCAGTGCGCAACGCCGATGGCGCCACGTGCGCATACCGCATCGTCGTAGTGATTGAGGCATGCCCCATAAGTTCCTTAATGACCGGCAGCGGAACTCCTCTTATTGCGAGGTGCGAGGCAAAGGTATGTCGGAGCGTGTGCCAGCCGATGATCCGGAATTCTGCTCGCTTACACAGCCTGCGAATTGCATAGTTCATGCGGTAATTGTTGTAGGGGTGGCCGTCTGCTCCGAGAAATACGTATCCCGTATCTCTCTTTGAGCATAGAGCATTGCGTACACATCGACATCCAGCGGTACATGGCGCGCCCGACCACTCTTAGGAGGAACGAGCATCCCGCGGTCGTCGCGCGAATGACGAACACTAACGCTGCGGGTCAGCCAATCGATCGAGGACCACTGCAACCCTCTAAGCTCACCTTGTCTCATTCCTGTGCGAAGGGCCATGAGAGCCATCTCGTAAATCGCGCCATTTGCGTGTGACAGGAGCTTTTCACATTCCGCCGGGGAGAGGTAGTCAATTTCGGGAAGAGTCCAACGCGGCCATTTGATTTTGGGCGGTGCTCCCTGGAGGTCCAGCCATTCATAAGCGGTTCCTAGGCATTTGTTGAGCACCGTGAGGCGATTTGTAATTGTCTTGTTCGAGAAACCGAGCTCAACCTCTTTTGCCTTGTAACGCTCAATGTCGTGTCCGTTGATCTGCGTTATTAGTATTGAGCCGAAGAACGGGACGAGCGATTTTGCGAGAACGTATTTCTTGGCCAACTGCTCGGAATGCTTGTTGTTCGGCTTTACGTAGTCCTTAAACCAGATCGCTGCGAACTGAGAGAAAGTTGGCTCTCTGTCCTTTCGCTCAGTATGCCCGATCTCCTCTCCTCTTGCGAGCTTTTGGCGAAGGGACAATTCGTAGGCGATTGCACCGGTTCGTGTGTTCTCTGGGCTCTGTTTTCTGTACCTAGTTCGATTAGAGCGAAAGTCTACCCACCATTTCTTTCCAAATTTTCGTACTGCCATACATCATTGTTATGCGTCGATCGATGGCACGCGCCGGTTTTGCAGGTACGCGTCGACATCCCTTCGGATGAAGCGCACGCGCCCGCCAACTTTCAGGAAGGGAATCCGACGTTGTTGTTGCAGCCGTCGAACAGTTGCAATCGAAATCCTTAGTATTTTTGCAACGTCCACCACGGTCAGCAGCTCAAGCCGGCTGGTGATATCAATCGACATAGTTTTCAAGGAGCAGGATAGCTTGGGAAACTATCTGCAATGATACAGGGACGAGTTGAGATTGGCGAATGGATGCGTGCATAATTCAGTGTGGTGCAATCGCGATATCGCGCAGATAGATTGCGCCCACTCGCCTAAGTAAATCTGTGCTGGTACCGGTTCTGAACGCGTACCTCTTCAGCTGACGCGCAAATTGCTCCTCCAGGGGAACGTGATGAAACAAGCGGAAGGCGCTCTCCTGAACAGTGTAGAGATCAAGCGGAGCCATCGCACGCAGCTGCAGAGTGAAGTCATCTTTTCGACGATCGATGTATGATTTGAGCCCGCTGTCCCGCAATAGTTGCTCGCCGCTCTCAGTCAGGGAGATAGGAGAATGCGTATCGAAGGCGCGGGCTGAAAGGTTCTCAGCTTTGATAGTGAGATCGCGTACCGCATCTGCGAGCCATCCCAAGTTTGTCTCAATGCGGGTGAAGCGGCCGTTTGCGTAGTAAGAGAGCGCTATGAGTGTTCCGATAATCCCGAGGAAGTATTCCCAATTGATGTCTATTGTAAGCATATCTGCAATACTAGCGTCAGGCAGGCGGTTCGCTAGACGCGAGAACTTGCGCGCGATGAAAATGTTCGAGGGTGCGCGGGCGGCGTTTTCCGATGCTTGACAGGTGCGCGAAGTCAACGCGTAACCATCACCGCGTGAAAGCTATATGAACGGCGTGCTACTATTATTGCGTGCCGGCACAATTTTCGCGTCTGGAATTCGGGAGCGTTTAGAGAGATCATGGTCAACGTGCCCGTTTGTGTTGGCAAGGGGCGCATCGCTATGGACTACCGCGTCATTTCATATCTGCGTCCGCTTCGGCGCCGCTGGGCCCTCACCCAAAGCGAACTAGCGTTTCTCATTGGGACCACGACGAATGTTACGATCGGCCGGATCGAAACGCGTCGGACCTATCCTACTTTAGCGCAGGCGATAGCGTTTTCGGTCCTCTTTGACACGCCGCCTCATGAACTCTTTCCGGAGCTGTACGCCAAAGCCTATGAACGCGTGCTGGCCGGAGCAGGGGAGCTGTACGAAGCGTTGCAGGGTAATCCATCGCTCGCGACCAGCACCAAGCTAGATTTTCTAGAGGAGGTCTTGCAGCGAGTGCACCCCCATGTACGCGACTTTCCAATATGACCGTCGGTCGCCGAAAACTCGTCGCGGCCGTTTATTTGAACTATCGAGGGTTTGCATTTGTCATCTTCAAGGATGGCCTCAACCTCTTTAATTGGGGCGTCGTAGAGGTGCGCGGAAGCGAAAAGCGCGAGAAGATCCTCGCTCGGATTGAGCGGCTAATGCCATCCGACTTGCGCACCCTTGTTCTCCAAATGATGTCGCCGGTTGAAGTTCATCGGCCGGAGCGCATTCGCCAACTCAATGACGCCATTGCTGAACTAGCCAAGCGTTCGGGATTTGAGGTGGTATTTCTTGCACGAAGAGAAATGCAGGCGCGGTTTTCTCATCTGACTCGGACTACGCGTCGCGCAATTGCCGCAGCGATCGTCAAGGAAGTGCCAGCCTTCGCGCGCTATCTTCCCAAGACCAACAAGGCTTGGAAGAGCGAGGCGGCGAGAATGGCCATCTTCGATGCCGCCGCTCTAGCTTTCGGGTTTCTCAATGTGCAGGCAAATGGCTAGTCTTGTTTCCGTTCCTCGGGTGAGACGACGGCCAGTTCGTCCGGCGAACCGACGCGATTATGCAAGTGCACCGCAGTCACGGTTACGGTCTCTGGTTCGCTCCCCTTTACGCCTCCCGTTTCCGTACCAGCCCCTGTAACAGGGGGACCTCGAACAAAAAGCCTTTTCGAAACGGACACTTATCGTCCCATGAGTTGGCAGCCCTGTTTCGCGACAATGGTTCTAGTTTCTATGTGTTTTATCGTTTTATCGCGGGGGTTGCTCAATCTAGCAGGAGCTGGATTCGGCTCAGGCCCGCCTGCGGCCGGGCCCTCGTTTAACCTTCCTGCGCCGGCTATCTGCAGCCAGAAGTGAACGCCGCGGAGGGTGCGACCGCCGGCGCCTCGGTCGCTTGCGGCGTAACCGCCTAATCGGCCCTCGGCCGACGTCGGTCGCCCCCGCCTTCCGACCACCCGCATAACGAACACCCTCCGTCCGGGCTATCGGACAGCCCGCTCGGCGGGCCGTCCGATAGTCCTCCTCCGGGCGTCACGTTATGCGTTGGTCGCTGGCCTTGGCCGGCTTCTGGGGCGGAATCCCATTTGTGAGCGCGACTTCGATTGACCTATTCGCTCCGCACGCTCTCCTCATTGTGGCGGCCGCGGCGGACCGTCAAGGGGCGAGCCCTTGACTGCCCGCCTGGTCGGCCGCCCTCTCCAAGAGAGCGTTCGCGGAGCGAATGCGACAGGTCGAGCTTATTAGTTCTAATCACTACAGACGTATGGGTATTGATATCTATGCGCAGTGGGAGGGGATGACAGAGGCGGATCGAGCTGCTCAAGTCACCGGCTTCAGTATCGAACATGGGCACGTTGGATACTTACGGGAAGCATACCACGGCGATCCTTATGCCACGGTCGAGCTGGTCAATGAGGCTTTCGTTAATGGACAGGCCTACATTCCAGCTGCGACCCTCAGGGATCGCCTTCCTCAGGTTCTTCGGCTGGCTGAGAAACGTGAGCGAGAGATCTACGAGGTTACGGATGCCGATGAGATTGAGGTTGTCCTAAAGAGCTTTCGTGATTTCGTTGCCTTCTGTGCGCGGAAGGAGTCTGAGACAGGCAAACCCTGCCTCATTATCGCGAGTTATTAGAGCGCGATCTCACCCGGCGCTTTTGCGCCGGGTGAGGACATCTTCTTACTATCAGCTAATCTTTTTCTTCTATGCCAATGTGTAGCAACTGCAGGCACCGAGGTGCGGTCCATGATTGGGTCACCGCACCCTGTTCAGCCCCATCCTGTCTTTGCAACAAACGTCATTCTCGAAGGATGCGCGGCCGTTGTCTGAAACCGGGGTGTGAGTGTTTCCGGTACAAGCCAGACGTCTCCTATCCCGTGGCGGTCAACGCCGTCATCGGCCAAGGCCGCCGCGCGCGACCAAGGCGCTAGCAGAGGGGGTGGGCCGGCGCCTGCAATTCGGGCGCCCCGCGCCGAACGCTCAACATTCTTGGGAGGGGGAGTGCTGGCCGAGGTTGGGTCTTGCCGGAGCTGTCGAGTCCAGAGGAGGATGTCCTTCTCGGTTTTTCAACGTTGGGTACAAAAGTTGCAGCCCTTTGTTCGACGCCCCGCAGGGCGTCGATCGCGAAGCGGTTTTATGACGCCCTTCGTCCCGACACTTCCAGCACTGCCACACAAAGCGGCGCGGTCACCCGAAGGGGCGCAGCGAAGCGAAGCACGTCGCGAAGCGACGTTGACCGTAGTAGCCGCGCCGTGTGGCAAGCTCGATGTTGGAGAATTCAGACAATGTAGGGTTATGCACTAATTGGTGCAAAGGCAGTCACCGAAAAAGGTTCTGTCGTTCATAGCTCTTCGCTGAGCTGCCCAGCGTTGCGACGCGACGTACAGGCACCGTTTCTTTTCCGATGAAAGGAGTTTCCAATCTGGCTGCGTCGCTCCGGCGGATGCGCTTGGTTGCCGGATGTATACGGTCCGATTTCTGCAAGCATTGGAGACCTTCAAATGGATTATGATGTTGAGAAAGCCAAAAGGCTGATCGAGGAGCGTGAAGAGATCGATCGGCAGCTAGTTGCGATTTTTAGCGGAGGCGCCAGCAAGGCGCGTGCCGCTCAAAAGTGCTCGAAATGTGGAAAGGAGGGGCACACGGCACGGACTTGCACTGACGCTGAAGGCGGTGGCGTGTCTGCGTGACATCCTTCGAATGCGCTCGAGCGCCGTTCAAGAAGAGGCCCCGACAGTCGGGGCCCTTTCATTTCAGCTGGGTTAGCGGCTGGTTTTGATGGAGAGGGTTGCTCTACCCGTTCGTATCTATTCGGAAATCGGTGGCGCTAGTGCCGATCTCTTTTGGATTTACCGGATCAGACCCGCGTCAGCGGCGGGATCTGCGCTGGCCCCGGGCCGATCTCGTCTCGTACCCTGTACGCTTGTGCGCGCGCATCTTCGCCTTGCATTTGCACTATGAACCGGCATGATCATGTCGATTGCACTGACCACTTTATGAACGGGCAAAGAAATGGCTGAAGTGCCCCCGATTAACGATCCCGCTCTGAAGGGACAGTATTTTCTTGCCGGGTTAGCCAAAAGCATACTCACGGGTAGATCGGTCAAAGTTGTCGCGATCGGTTCGGGCGACACGGCAGGTCAAGGCGGCGTCCTGCCGTACCCTGCGCGGTTGCAGGTTGCACTCTCACGCGAATTCACTGAAATCGAGTTTGATGTAATCAACAGTGGCGTGGAAGGAGAAGAGGCTCCTGAGGAGCTAAAACGGTTCGATCGGGATGTCATTTCCCACGCGCCGGCCTTGGTTATTTGGCAGGTCGGCACTGATGCCATTGTTAAAGGTCACTCTAGTAATGAAGTAATTGCAGCAGTTCGGAAGGGTGTCGAATGGATTGAAGCTAGGGCGCTGGATACCATCTTGATGGGGCCGCCCTACGTCCCGGCACTAATAAGCTCCGAAAAGATTAGTCAAACACAAACGATGCAATCTCTCATTTCGCAAATTGCAAGTGAGAAGCGCATCACTGTCTTTAATCGATTTGAGATCATGCGTTCGTGGCAATACGACCATTACATTCCGCTCGAACAGATGGTGGATCCCAACGATCTCGAAAAGTTGCACCTTAGCGATTGGGCTACAGGTCAAATTGCGGATGACCTGACAGACTACATCATCGATGGGATTAAAGGCGTCGAGAACATCTATGTGCCACGGGCGACTACCCAGGCTGGGGAGGCTGTGAATAAGTCCACGGACAGTCATGCGCAAGAACAGGTAGCCAAATCAGGAAAGAATGATGAGGGGGCCACTTACCTGGATCAGCCTGGGTCATACGAACCACCTTGGGTAGATGACTCAGCGGCAAGCCGGGTGACACTTCTCTACGCGACAACCCGGCGTCGTTCGAACGATGAAGCCAAGTTTTCGAGTGAACGGGAGCCCGAGCGAACGGCCTACGGGATAGCAAGCGTTAAAGCTCCTCGTGAAAGGTTGCCCGGCAAGCCGGGGAGACCAACGCGTTGGACGGCTTTCAATGTAACCCTCTATGAGGGGGAGCTTGATCCGAGGTATCATTTCGTTTTGGAGGACTTCAGAGCGCTCGAGAAGGAACATTGGCTCGACCTCATCGCGAAATCGTCAAGTAGCGAAGTGTTAATATTCGTACATGGCTTCAATGTTTCTTTTCTCGATGGTTTGTATATGTGCTCTCAGGTCGCTTGGGATATCAGATATCGAGGATTGCCGATCTTATTTTCGTGGGCGTCCGCGGCGAGCTTGAGTCTTACCGGCTATATGTACGATCGCGAATCGGCGCTCCTTGCTCGAGATCGCTTTGTAGAGCTATTGCTCGATCTGCGGTCCGCCGGAGTCTCCAAGCTCAACATTATGGCACACAGCATGGGGAACTTCTTGGTCCTAGACGCCCTACAAAACTATGCCAACCGGCAAAGTGGCCTCGCTCTCGAGAATCTTATGATGGCCGCCCCCGATGTGGATGCGGAGCAATACCAACGGTGGATCGAAAAAATCGGGCCGTTGGCTCGCGGCATGACGATGTACGCATCATCGCGAGACAAGGCATTGAAGGTATCTAAGAAGCTAGCCAGGGGTGTACGCGCGGGCGACGTTCCGATTGAGGGGCCGCTGGTGGTTCATCCCGTCGAGACGATAGACGCTTCAGATGTAGGGCGGGACATTCTCGGAACGAACCATGGAATATTTGCGAGTAAGACGTCAATTCTGAACGATATCAAGTTTCTTCTGCAAGGAGTGCCGGCGCCTCGGCTTGTTGAGATTTCAGGTATGCCGATAGGTGCCAAGCCTTCGAAGTGGTGGCGGTATGTAGGCTAGGATCCATCACCTAGTGCTCCCGGCGAGCAGCAATTCGCAGGATCATAGCACTTGAGATTGAACATGAGTTTCCAAGCCGACTCTGTCAAGACTTGCAAGGAGAAGCCGTCCCCGAAGGGGCCTCTTCTCTTGTGCCGCGAATCGGGGGGGCTTTGCCGAAGAAGCCTCGCGTGCGAGACGACGAATCGGGTGACCATTGATACAATGTGCGCCTCTGAAGAGTCATTTCGAATTAACATTCACCTATGGATTTTCAAACTTACACCAGCTCCAAGCGGGCCGACTATGCGGCCTTAGCCGATGTTGTCGCCTCGATCCTTAGGGCGGCGATCGGCGCCCCGTTTCGGCTGCAGCTAGTGCAGGCGCGGGCGAAGGACCCAGGGTCGCTCAAGAAAAAGCTTGAGGATCGTGGCAAGCTAGATACGACGACGTTAGCTCAGGATATAAAAGACCTGGCTGGCTGCCGTCTGATTTTCTACTCGAATGAAGATGTCACTCGCTTCCAGCGCAGCGGCATTATCACCGATAACTTCGACGTCGATTGGAAGCGGACGAAGATTCATCACCCCGTGCCGGGCGAGGGCGATCCGAAGAACCTTTTCATCTCGGACAACTTCGTTGTTTCGCTGAAGGACGACCGAACAAAGCTCCCGGAGTATGCGCGATTTTCGGGACTTGCTTGCGAAGTGCAAGTGCAGACGACGCTGAACCACACGTGGTCCGAAATGGTCCACGACATTCTCTATAAGAAACCTAAACTGGCAGGTTTCGGCGGAAAACTCTTCGAGGCGATCGAGCAACGCTTCGAGACGATTATGAAAACGTACCTGCTTCCTGCTGGCTATGAGTTTCAGAAGGCGCTCAGCGATTACGATCGTCTGCTGAGCGGTAAAGAGCTCTTTGACCGGGGCGCGCTGAAGGCGCTTGCGGATTGTGCGGACAATAACGCGCGGCTAGAACTTCTTGAGCGGTTCCGGGACTACGTGCTGCCCCATTACGATGATCACGTAAGCGTCTTCCCTGAGATCAAGGACGGTATCATCGCGGCGATCAAGGCGGCGCGCCTGACGAAGCCGCGGGAAATCGAGACACCGGGCGGCCGATTTGCCGGCGCGAATGCGGCGCGTGTCGTGAATGCTGCTTGCGACATACTAGGACAGATCCGATACGTGTCGGTTGAGGGCACGTTCGATGCGATATGCGAAGTGTTTCCCGGCGCCTTGGACGATGATGAGCGCAAGCATCTTCTCGATCTTGTTCATCGTCTCTCGGCCCAAGAAATGCAAGTGTGGAAGCAGGCTGGGCCTGCAGTGCAGATAGCGCTCGTGCGGAAGGTTCGTGACTTTGCTGGCGCTCTCGCGCCGGTCTTGCCAGTGCTTCTCAAGATCCTCGAAGACGCGCTTGGTACAGAAGTGCATGGTACAACAAGCACCTACAACACTATGACCTTTCATCGTGGATCAGTCGTTGCCAGCGATGCACTGCGCGGCGTGCGTGCTGAAGCGATCGACATCCTCTGCAAATTCTATAGTGCGGCCGGCTCGATCGATGAAAAAACGCAGATCAAGCGCGTCCTCTTTGCTGCCGCAGCAATGCCGATTTCTTCGAATTATTCAAACGAACTCCTTGCCGACATACTCAACGACAGCGCTCGCGTGGCTGATTTCTTCGCTGATGTTGCAGCGACCGACGATTATGAGATCATCCAAAGCATCCAGCGCAAACTGCTTTGGTTGCACCGCCGAAACAAGGGCGTTGGTGTCGCCGAAGATATCGGTCCTGCGGTTCTCAAGGCTGCCGAGCGGTTGGACATGAGTATTCAGTCTTTCCGCGCGCGAGCAGAGGCCAATGCAGGATTTGCAATCTACAACGTCTTGGTTGGCTTTGAGTGCGTCTTCCCACCGATGTGGCAGTGGGACAGCATGCGCTATGAGGAAGAGCGAGAGTATCGGAGTAAGCGTATAGACGAACTGGTGGCTGAGGTTACCGAGAAGAATGCAGATGATTGGTTCAAGATCATCAATCGCTGCGCACAGACGAAGTCAGACGATTTAGCGACGTTTCCTAGTTTCGGGGAATTTCTCCGGCGGCTTAGCCAAGCAAGGCCTTCAATCACGCTTGGTTTTATTGACAAGATAGAAAGACCGCTGACGGGGTTTCTCGGCATCATGCTGTCAGGTTTAGCGCAGAGCAGCCAGGCCGCCGCGCTGGAGGAGCGGATAGAGCGGTGGCTAGCTGAAGATCAGTATCTTGTAGAGATCGCGCATTCTCTCAAGTTTATTCAGGCGTTCGATGGCGCGAAGCTGAAGCGGCTGCTCGAAGCGGGTATCCGGCTCGACAAAGAAGGAGTGATCGTGCAGGTTCTGGAAACCGCGTTTCGACGATATAGCGATGGGACCGAGTCTCTGATAGATCAAGTCCTGTTGCCCGGTATTGAGTATTTCACGCAAAAGAAAGATTCCCGATGGGTCAACTTGGCGTGGTTTGTCTCGCCAGAGCAGTCGTTCATCCACGATCTAACCAGTGAGGGCGTGGAGGCGGTCCTTCAAAACCTTTTGCATGCTCCACGCATCGACACGCATGCAGAATTCATTCTGATTCAGATTGCTAACAAGCACCCAACACGCGTGTTCGATTTCTTTGAAGAGCGACTGGCATTGTCTGCATCGAAGGATGTCGCACGCGGTTATGAGGCGGTGCCTTACGAATTCTATGAATTGAAGAAGAGCTTTCAGGCGATCGTAGATCACGCGGTCGATACCGTTCGTCGGCTTTTTAAGAGCGGCGACTACATGTTTCAGTACACAGGCGGGCGCCTCCTGTCCGCCGCGTTTCCCGCATTCTCAGAGGAACTCGATCGCAGGTTGATGTCGCTAGTTGTCGGCGGTACGCGCGATGACCTCGAATTCACGATCAGCATCCTATCCGCGTATGATGGTGAGTCGTTTCTCGAGTCATTGTGCAAGGAGATCATCCGACGCCTTCCGGCGGACGACGATCTGCGCAACAGCGTCATTTTGGTGCTGGATGCGACGGGGGTCGTCAGCGGAGAGTTCGGATTGGTGGAGGCGTACCGGCGTAAACGAGACGCGCTCGAACCTTGGCTTTCGGACCCAGACGAGCGGGTTCGATCGTTCGCCAACGAGTATTTGGCGAGCCTCGATCGCCAAATCGCAGCTGAACAGCGCCGCAGTGAAGAGGAACTGGAGATGCGGAAGCGGCGCTACGACCATCCGTCGAAGAACGATGGAAATCAATGAGCGTCGACCATCATACCTGAACGGGGTCTTATCCGAGCCCTTTGCCCGCCGGGGAGTCGAAACGCGGCATCGGCGCGTGCTTACTGACGTCCTTCGTCCCGACAGCTATATGGGCGCCGCGGCCAGCGCGACGGTCAACCGTAGGGAAAGAGGCGACGTTGACCGGTCTAGCGCAGGTTGTGGCAAGCTGGGATGCAGTGGGGATTTTCTCTTGAATGTCGGTAGGCTTCAATTGGTGAGAGTCGCAGGTAGCGCGTGCTACTGTATGTCTGAAGGGGCGCGCCTCGGAGCCAGAGGCAGATCCGCTGATAGGCGGCGGCGTGCCAGGCTCGTTTTGGAATGGCTGACCATGTCGGTATGCCGGTCTGACTCACTAATTGAAGGAACGCGCTACGAGGCTCAGAGGACTACGCGTGTGGATAGGGCGTCCTGACGCACTTTTTCTTGGGAAATAGCTGCCGGTAACCGTTCAACGGAAATGTTAGCTATTTCAATGCGATCGAGGCTAGTTGCGGTCGGAAAGGCCGATGGGGACCGCGTAGCCTTATGGGAGCGAGGAATCGAGCCGGTTGCCACTCCTGCGCGAACAGGCTAAGCACTGCTCAAGCCAACGTTGCCGGAACGGCGGCAGTATACCCCGCGTTAACCATGTTGGTGTATGAGGGAAGCACAGGATAACTCCGATGGACAATCGCAGGCAGCAAGATCGCGCGCGTGAGACCATCTCGACCTCCGCGCAGCATCAGCCACAGACCGTTCGACTCGCTCCTCTCACGGAGGAGGAAGAAAAATTTCTTCAATCGATTGAGAAGAGCGGCAGTGGTGTCGATCGAAAAGTAATTCTTGGTGGGCCGCGCTCTCGCTGAGCGCTGAGTCCTACCATGTGGACTGGGGAGACGACGGACGAGACTTGCCTCGATTGCCATCTCCCTTTTTCTTTCTACTTTGATTTGATCGAAGGCGCTTGGAAGTCGCCGCGATCAGGGACGTCGAACAATCTCTCCCTTCATCGCATTTGTACGCTGGCGAGAAAACAAGGCGCGAGCTTTGTCGTCCGCGAATGTGCTCTTGGTCAGGCGCCGATCGCACAAGAGATCGATAATCTTGACAGGCACTATGGCGGCGGCGGCCGCGCTTCAGCAATCCAGCTATCTTTCTTTCGTGGCGAGAAATCGGCGGAAAACATCGACGATGTTGATGCCGATGCGCTGATTGCAGCTGCAACCATCATAAACTATGCCCCGCCCAACGCTGATTTCCTGCATTCGTACATCTATGAAGCGATCGTGGCCGCGCCGCACCAGCGATCGGAAGACGGCACGACAAAGCGGCTGTTGAACAACTACATATGTCGAGACACTACGTTTACGCGAGCAGTGCGTGGACGAGATTTCAGTGTTTCCGGTTTCTATTATTGTCAGCAGAATAACGTAATCCATGTTTGCGCTCATGCATGCTTGCGCATGGCGCTTAACTCGATCGACGGCTCGCAGGCGCTTCTTTCAAGCGCGGACATAAATTCGCAGCTGGGTCTTGCACCGCCAATCTCCGGTCTGTCCGTCGGCAATGTAGAAGACGTGATTGCGATGCGAACAGGGACTAAGCCAGTAGTCGTCAATTGTGCGACCCTGTCTGCGCCGGAGTATCTCTCGCTCCTGACGGCGTACGTAGAGTCGGGCTTTATCGTTCTTTTCGTTTTCACGACGGGCCAGACCAATATCGAGCATGTGGTTACGGCGTTCGGGTACACGAGAAATTCCGACGAGTGGCATCCGCAAGCGATTCCCGGCTATAGCGGTCCCTCGACGGCGCCGTTCTATCGTAGCAGCGCGTGGGTTGATCACTTCGTAATTCACGATGACAATCTGGGCACCTACTATACGCTCAGCAGTCGTGCATTCGAGGTGGATCCTTTGATCAAGGCCTCGTTTATTATTGGTGTCCATCCTCATCAGCCGGACATTCTACCCCACTGGGCGGAAGGCCTAGCTTCCGTGGTGATAAAGCGGTTTCTGTACGGCAATCCTTCGTTCGACAATGGCAGATGGTACCAATATCTTGTACAGCAGACGAACCCCTTCGTAATGCGGCCGATCTTGATGGATAAGAAAGGGTATCAGGAGCATCTTCGGTCTTCGGAAGGGCATGACAGATCTCGACTTAGCGACGCAGAAGTCAAGTTGACAGACGCTCTCCCGGATTGGTTCTGGATGGTCGAATTTAGCTTGCCGGCTCTCTTCACAGGCAATCGCTCGAAACTTGGCGAGGTCTTGATCATAACGCAGGTCGGCAGCGCCACCACCGGCGTTCAGTGTGTCGCGGGCCTTCGTGCGCCGGGCGTGATAGCTATTACGACCTCGCCAGGAAGCTTTGTGTCGCACAAGGTAGGTCTGCGGGCCCATTCACCAATTTATGTGAGCCGAATGCACGACAATGAGTGGTGAGTGACGCGTTGAAATTAGGATCGAAAGATTCAAGCCTAGCTCAAGAACGGCGTAGAATCCCGCCGACGACGCTGAGCATCGGCTTCCGGCGCAAGAGCACGAACAGCGTGTATGAATTCCACCACGCGATCCATTGAAATACCGCTGGGTGTCCATCAACCAAAAAGTTGTCGTTGCCATCGACGCCCTGCTCCTTCTCTCGCGCGGCCAGCCATGGATGACCGATGCGCAATACCTCAGGCACGTCGATGGCTGAAAATTTCGCGCTGAATGCGGGTGATCCAACGCTACGCCAAATGTAGAGTACGCGATTGCCGGCCTCATCGATGGCATTGCCGGGATAGTATTGCAGGAGTGCGAGCGCCTCGTCTTGCTCTTCGACGTAGCGCCACGCCGTCGCTTGTTTGGAAGCGCCATGCCTGTCGGCGAGGCTGAAAATCGTACCTACGCTTGGCTGGTAGTCGCGGGCGAGAAGGCGAAAGTTCTTGCCCTGGAAGATCGTTTCCGCCCCGAAGAAGTTCGCTTCGTGTTCGAAGATGCCGGTCGCATGGGGGCCCAGGGTCTCGTTGTCGTCGAGGTATGCCGGATCGATCTTGTGCCACGGGATGACTTGGTGACCCAGTTCATGGGCCTTCACGAACAGCTTGCGCCCGGTGTTCCTCTCCGGCGGAATGTAGACCGTCTTGGTGCGGAGGTCTGCAACGCCCCGAAGTTTCTGCCAGGCGGTGACGAAGGAGCTACGCGCCTTCTCCGATAAGGTCCGGAGGAACGCTTCGTCGGGCAGGGCCTCGATGTTGGTGATCTTCGCAACCTCGAAGAGTCGATCGATTGGGGTCGGCAAAACGCTGACCGCATCGGCGGCTCGGATGAGTTTGCGAGAAAGCTCTGAGAGTTCTGATTCTGACTCTGGCCTTGCTGCGATCTTCTGTCTGGGCAAGGCCATGGTCCATTCCTCATTTCTTATTCTGGAAGCGAAGGAATTCGATGTACTTCACGACTGCTTCCTCCTCTTCGGGCGTGAGGTTGGCGCTCATGAGCGCCGCCTGGATCGAGCTTACCCTCGCGTTCCCGCGCGTGCTGCTGGCTGTCTGCGGCGGCTCGCTTTCTTCGGTGTAACCGGCGGCGCGCATCAGTTCGGTGTAGGGATAGTTATAAAAATCAGCGAGCGCCTTTAGCTTTCTGGGCGTCGGATTTTCGGCGTCGCCTCGCTCGAGTTGAGACAGATAGGCGTTCGAGATGCCGGTCGCATCCTCGACCGCTCGAAGGCTGGCACCATGAATGGTGCGAATCTTTTTCAGTAGCTTGGACAGGCTCACGGGCTTCCCGGCGTAGTCGGTTGATTCCTCAGCAGTGTGCCTGAAATATCAGGCGGCGTCCACAATAATTTGACTAATCAAGCAATGCCTGTTATATCACGCAAGCTCTGCCTACTTTATCAGGCGGCGCGTTTCATAACTCGCAATGAACGGAGATCAATGATGACCGAGAATACCGGCAGTGACCCGGTGGAAGCCGTCGAGCACCTGCACCGTGCCGAGCACGACCTTGAGCTGGCCCTAGAAAAGGGCCGTGAAGCGGCCCGTGAGGTTGGCGAGGCGGAAGACGAGTTGAAAAAGGCGATCCACGAGCTCGCTCACGCGAAGCAGTTTCCCCTGAAGGTTATCTATAACGGCCTTAAAAAGCCGTTTGAAGTCCGGCCGGAGGAAACCGTGAAGCAACTCCTCAACCAGGCGATCGGCGCCTTCGGTTCGATTCCCAATCCGCACATGCTCTCGCTCTACAACAAGGACGGCGAGGAGCTGCCCGACGGCGAGACCCTCAAGCAGGCCGGCGTGAAGCCCCACGATGAGCTGCTCCTGCGGCCGAGTGCAGTGAAGGGAGGCGCATGAGATGGTCTACCAAATCGCGCATGCATTGGTTGAGGAAACCTTCCGACACTTCCGGCAGTGCGGACGAGGGGAGGAGGAATGCCAGATGCTCTGGTTGAGCCCTTGGTCACGGCCCGAGACTATCACCCAAGTGGTCCACCCGAAGCATGTTGCACATTTCGGCGGTTTCGTCGTTGAGGAGTCTTGGTTAAACGCGTTCTGGTGCGAGCTGGCCGACGCCGACTTGGGCATCCGTCTGCAGGCACACACGCATCCACGGCACGCCTTTCATTCTGCGACCGACGATAGCTTTCCGATCATCCACACGCCGGGCTTCCTATCGCTGGTGATCCCTGACTTTGCACTGGGTCCCGTCGGATTCAAGGAAGCGTATCTCACCGAACTCCAGACGGATGGGCGCTGGCGAGAGGTCGCGATCGAAGATCGTTTGGTGCTGACATGAGTCTTAGAGAGGCGCTCGACAGGACCCTGCGGCTGATGCGCGACGACATTGGCCAGACGGCCGACGACGAGATGCTGATCTCGGCGCTGACCGAGACAGTAGTAGTGATCACTGCAAATGCCGAAAACCTCGCCACGCACTCTGCGCAGACCGCATTTGTCACCGCGGCCATCTTGATGGCGCGATCTGCGCACCGGGTGCACCTTATCGCTCCGGATGTTGCGTTATCTCGCGTCCAGCCGCCGCTCTCCGGCAGGACATTGGTCACCGGCCTAGTCGAGATAGGGCGCGACATGCTTCCGGGGATCGCTTTCGAGACCCAAGTGCCGAATGGTCATGTCGATCTGGCCATAGTGTTGGGTGATTCGTCGCTCTCGGTACAAGCGAGCCAAGTAATCAGTCTGAATGCCAGCGACTGGACGGGCACAATCACCCGCTACACGGGGGCAACGCCCTGGCAGGGAACCTCCTGGCCGATCGGCGGCATGGCGGCAGGTGCAATGGCCGCAACCGAAGCCTTCAAGATTGCCATGCGAAGCCTCAAGGCGCACGCGCACAATCCTGGTATCATGATGGAGATGTTTGCGCCGATCGAAGATGGGAGTTTCCAGCTGGCACCGCCTCAAACGAGCTGCATCTCTGACCTCGGAAACTTCGATTGCGTAAGTGGTGGTGCTATCACGCACTCATTGATGTACGTCCTGGCGCGTCTGCCGGGAGTGCAGGCCTGCTCGCGCGTCTTCGAGCCCGAGAGCGCCGGCCTCTCGAACCTCAACCGTTATATGCTCTTGCGCTGGTCTCACCGAGATGCCTCCAAAGCGAAGGATCTTCAACAGATCTGTGAGGGAACAGGCATCGCAATCGAACCGGTGCCTCGTCGTTTCGAGGACGACAGCGATATCACCCTGCGGCCGTTGGTGATCGTCGGCGTAGACGATATTCCCTCGCGCTGGTACGTCCAGCGAACTGGGCCACAATGGCTCGGCATCGGGGCAACGACGCATTGGTCTGCCATGGCCTCCTATCATGAGCGAGGCTCCGGGGGATGTGCTGAATGCCTCCATCCGTATGACGACCTGGACGCATCACCCATTCCCACCGTGGCTTTCGTGTCCTTTTGGGCAGGCCTCCTGACGGCGGTCTATTTCCTGCGCCATCGCAGCGGTGGGCTCAGTTCTGCGGGCCTTGAGCAGCAGGTCTACTTGACCCCGCTTCAATTCGCGAACGTGATGTGGGCGGGGGTACCCGCTTGTCCCTCCTGTCCGACGTGTGCGCGAGAAAGGGAAGGATGATGCGGTAGCGCACTATCACCATTCAGGCTTATGGATATCGGCAGACTTGATATAGAGCGCGACATGCCTCTATATAATGGACCAATGCAGTCGGTGCCTAGGCGGTGCCTAAGAGACCAAAATAGCCTTCCGCGGGCGTAGTTCAATGGTAGAACGGCAGCTTCCCAAGCTGCATACGAGGGTTCGATTCCCTTCGCCCGCTCCAATTCCTGGGACGAGCAATGGCCGACAAGGACGAAAGCGCGCGCGTGGTCGCGATCGCCTGTGATCACGGGGGCTTTGCCCTCAAGGAAGCCCTGAAAGTCGCGCTGCCCGACGTGACTTGGCTGGACCTCGGCACCGATAGCGCCGCCTCCGTCGATTATCCCGATTTCGCCCACAAGCTGGCCGAGACGATCAAGGCCGGTAAAGCCGGGCGCGGCATCCTGGTCTGCGGGTCCGGCATCGGCATCTCCATCGCCGCCAACCGCCACGCCCATATCCGTTGCGCCCTCGTGCACGATGTCACGGGTGCACGGCTGTGCCGCCAGCACAATGATGCCAACGTTCTGGCGCTGGGCGGCCGGACGACCGGCGATGTGGTCGCGAAGGAATGCGTCGAGGCGTTCCTGAGCACGGCCTTCGAGGGCGGCCGCCATCAAAAGCGCATCGACAAGCTGGGCCCCTGCTAAAGCCGCTTGCTTGACCGCCCGGTCGTCCGCGGCGTTCGCCCGCCATCTCCGCCTGTCCGCTCCTCGCTTCTGCATCCTGATCGTTGCTCCCCGGCGCGCAAAGATTCCAATATATTAGCCTCTCGCTCCCCGCACACCCCGTTCCTCCGGCCTAATCTCCTCTTGCCCGGCGGATGCGGTCCATGTGCCGGGGCGTTGCGGATCAGAGGCCATGGACCAGCAAAAACTCGACAGGGCGATCGGTCGCCGATTGAAGATTCTGAGAACGCAGGCCGGCATGACCTTGAACGACCTCGCGGCGCGCTCCGGTGTCAGCCGGGCCATGATCGGGCGGGTGGAGCGGGCGCAGAGCAGTGCCACCGCGGCGCTGCTCAACAAGCTTTGCGCCGCGCTCGACGTCACGCTGAGCGATGTGGTCGCGCTGGCGGAGAAGCCGCCCGAGCGGCTGGTGCGCCTGGCCGACCAGCCGCAATGGCGCGATCCCGACAGCGGTTACCGCCGCCGTCATGCTTCGCCCGCCGATGCGGCAAGCGGCATCGAGATCATCGTCGTCGACCTGCCGGCAGGCGCGCGCGTGGCCTACAGCCCGTGGGGGCGCAGTGCCTTCACCCAGCAGCTTCTGATGCTGGAGGGCGCGATCTGCGTCTACATCGATGCCAAGACGCTGCGCCTGCGCGAGGGCGATTGCCTCGACTTCGACGTCATGCGCGCGATCACCTTCGAGAACGAAACCAGGCAAGATGCCCGCTACGTCATCATCACGCGGCGCGGCACCTCTTACGGGAGAATGTGATGTCGCTGATCGTCCGTGACGCCACGCTCGAGGATGCCGAGGATATCCTCGCCATCTATAATTTCGCCGCCATCAACACCACCGCGGTGTGGACCGACGGCCCCGCCGATCTCGCCTCGCGGCGCGAATGGATCCGCGCACGTCGGGAGGCCGGCTATCCCGTGCTGGTCGCGATGAAGGGCAGCGACGTCGTCGGCTTCGCCTCGTTCGGCGACTTCCGCCCCTTTCCCGGCTATCGCCACACCGTGGAGAATTCGGTCTATGTCGACGAGCGGCATCATCGGCTCGGCATCGGCCGCAGCCTGGTCGCCGCGCTGATCGAGCGCGCCAGTGCGTTGAACAAGCACGCGATGATCGCCGGCATCGAGGCTGCCAATGTCGCCTCGCTCGGATTGCATGCATCGCTTGGCTTTGTCGAGGTCGCCCGCATGCCCGAGGTCGGCTGCAAGTTCGGCCGCTGGCTCGATCTCGTCTTCATGCAGAAGACGCTTGCAAGTGACGTGAGGCCCTGACGATGCAGATCCGCACCGGCGATACTTTCGATCCGCGCGTCGTCGCGCTGCTCGACCACCATGTCACGGCGGCGCGGGCGCAGACGGCGCCCGGCAGCGCGCATGTGCTCGATCTCGCAGGCCTTCGCGCCAGCGACGTCGCGTTCTGGACCGGCTGGGACGGCGAGACGCTGGTGGCGACCGGCGCGCTGAAGGCGCTCTCGGTCGACCACGGCGAGGTGAAGTCAATGCACACGCTCCAGACCGCGCGCCGCCGCGGCTTTGGTGGCCAGATGCTCCGTCACATCATCGCCGAGGCCCGCAGGCGCGACATCAAGCGGCTGAGCCTCGAGACCGGCTCGTGGGACTATTTCAAGCCGGCGCATGCCCTCTATCATGCCCATGGCTTCGTGCCCTGCGCCCCGTTCCAGGGCTATGTCGAGGACCGCAACAGTCTGTTCCTGACGCTCGACCTCACGGGCCCGGCGACGCGATAATTCAGGGGCGCGTCTCCTCGATCTTGTCGAGCACGCGCTCGGGGGCGATGTCCTGGGACGCCTCCTTCAGATCGCGCTCGGACTCCGGCTTGACGTCGAGCCGCTCGGCGATCTGGGTCAGAAGGCGGGCGACCTTGGTCAGTTCGTGCTCGGCCAGCAGGCTGATCTGGAGGTCGAGATCGGCGCGCTTGCCTGCGGCCGCGGTCATGCGGTTCTGCGAAATCAGCACGAATGTCGACAGGAAGATCGCCTCCACCGACGCGACCATCGCCAGCACCACGAAGCTCTCGTCCCAGGCCGGAATACCCGGCAGCCAATGCAGATTGGCGATGATCCAGAAGCCGAACACGGCAAGGTGCAGGTAGACGAAGCTCATGCTGCCGGTGAAGGCCGTGATGGCGTCTGCGACCTTGTCTTCGCTGCTCGCCGCCCGCTGCTCCCGGCGGCGGCGCTCGACCAGGGCCCGGATGTTGCGCTCGAGGGTCGGGCTCAGTCCTTCGCCGGGATCGTGTGTGATGTCGTTACGCACGCGGCGGCAACGGCTCAGCGAATGAGCCGTTCCTCGCTGCCGGAGAGCAAAAATGCGCGCGACCCCTCAAAATGAGTTGCGCACCTCAAAACACCTCTGCTAGCCTTCAGCCATGGCTGACGAGACCGTTTCCGCCGCGTTGACGTTGAAGGACATCGCCCGCGAGGCCGGTGTCAGCCTCGCCACTGTCGACCGCGTCCTGCACAACCGCCCCGGCGTACGGCCGGAGACGGTCCGGCGCGTCCAGGAGACGATCGCGCGGAACTCCTTCCAGCCGCATGTGGCTGCGGCCGAGCTGGCCCGCGGCCGCGCCCGCCGCTTCGCCTTCGTCATGCCCTCGGGGCCGAACCCGTTCATGCAGCAGATCGAGGCCTATCTCGGCGAGATGTCGGCCTGGCTCTCGGCCCGCCGTCTCAGCGTCGAGATGGTCACGACCGACGTGTTCGACCCGTCCGTGCTCGCGGCATCGCTCGAGACCCTGTCGGGTGACTATGACGGCGTGGCCGTGGTGGCGCTCGATCATCCCGGCGTCCGCGCCGCCATCAACGATCTCGTCGAAGCCGGCACCAAGGTGGTGACGCTGGTCTCGGACGTGCCGTCCTCGCGCCGGCACCATTATGTCGGCATCGACAATATTGCGGCCGGCCGTACCGCCGGCGCGCTGGTCGGGCGGCTGGTCGGCCAGAAAGCCGGCAAGGTCGCGATCGTCGCGGGTTCGCAGGGCCTGCGCGATCACGCCGAGCGCATCTTTGGCTTCAACCAGGTCATGGCATCGGAATTCCCTGACCTCAGCGTGTTGCCGGTGCTGGAAGGGCGCGACGAGGATGCGCGTTCCGAGCAGCTGCTGGCGCGGCTGTTAGGCACGCATACCGACATTGTCGGCCTTTATAACGTCGGCGCGGGCACGCAAGGCGTAGCCAGCGCGTTGAGTGGGGCTGGTCGCGAGAAGCACGTGGTGTTCGTCGGTCACGACGTGACCGCGCTGACGCGCCGGCTGTTGCTGCAGGGCTTGATGGATGCGGCGATCTCGCAGAATCCGGGACACGAGGCGCGCGCGGCGGTGCGCGTGCTGCTCGCGCTCGCCCGTGGTGAGCCGATCCTGAGCGAGCAGGACAAGATCAGGATCGACATCGTGATGCGGGACAATCTGCCGTAGCGGCGACGAGGAAGTGGACGGTCCGCGGAACAGGCGACGGAGATCGCCGGGCGGGCCAGCAAGGGAGGACGAAGTGTATCTCGGACTGGACATCGGCACGTCAGGTGTGAAGGCGGTGCTCGTCAGCGAAGCCGGCGCGGTCGTCGCGACGGCGGCGCGCGAGCTCTCGCTGTCGCATCCGGCGCCGCTGTGGTCCGAGCAGGATCCGGATGCCTGGATCGATGCTGCGATCGGCGCGGTCGACGATCTCGCGCGGCTGCATCCGCGTGAGACCGCGCGGGTGGCGGGCATCGGCCTGTCGGGCCAGATGCATGGCGCGACGCTGCTCGGTGCGGACGGGCGCCCGCTGCGTCCCGCCATCCTCTGGAACGATGGCCGCTCCCAGGCCGAGTGCATCGAGCTCGAGCGCCGCTGCCCCTCGCTGCACGCCATCGCCGGCAATCTGGCGATGCCCGGCTTCACCGCGCCAAAGCTGCTGTGGGTCGCGCGGCACGAGCCGAAGATATTCGCGCGCATCGCCAAGGTGCTGCTGCCGAAAGCCTATGTGCGCTATCGCCTGACCGGCGAGATGGTCGAGGACATGTCGGACGCGTCGGGTACGCTGTGGCTCGATGTCGGTCTGCGGCGCTGGTCGGCGCTGCTGCTGCACGCCACGGGCCTCGATCTGCACCACATGCCGCGCCTCGTCGAGGGCCGTGCCGCGAGTGCCGTGCTCGCGCCCGAATACGCGCAGCGTTGGGGCATGGCGAAAGACGTCGTGGTCGCGGGCGGCGCGGGAGACAACGCCGCGAGTGCGATCGGCCTCGGCGCCATCGCGCCGGGCGATACGTTCCTGTCGCTCGGCACCTCCGGCGTGGTGTTCCGCGTCACCGATCGCTTTGCGCCAGCGCCTGAAGCGGCGGTGCACGCATTCTGCCACGCTCTGCCGGGTCTCTGGCACCAGATGGGTGTGATGCTGTCGGCGGCGGCTTCGCTTGCCTGGCTCGCCGGCGTGATGGAGGTGCCTGCCGCGGCTCTGCTGGCGCCGCTTGGCGAGCGCGTCGACGAGCCGAGCCCCGTCAAATTCCTGCCCTATCTCGACGGCGAGCGCACCCCCCATAACGATGCCGCCGCGAGCGGCGCCTTCGTCGGCCTCCGCGCTGCGAACGGGCGCAGCCAGATCGTCCAGGCCGTGCTCGAAGGCGTCGCCTTCGCGGCGCGCGACAATCTGGCGGCGCTGAGCGCGGCGAGCGGGCCGATCACGGAAGTCGATCTCGTCGGCGGCGGCTCGCGCTCGCCGCTCTGGGCGCAAATTTGCGCCGATGTGCTCGGCATTACCGTGCACCGGGTCGAGGAGGGCGAGGTCGGCGCTGCCCTTGGCGCGGCGCGACTCGGCCGGCTTGCCGCCACGGGCGAAGATCCGGCGCAAGTGTGCGCCCGTCCGCGACGGCTCGCCAGTTTCACGCCTCGCGCATCCGCTGCGTCCGCCTATGACGAGGCCTATCGCAGCTGGCGCAAACTCTATCCCGCATTGAAGGAGACTCTTTAAGTGAACGCGCCAGCCAAATTCTTCGATGCAAGCACGCCTGTCGCCTTTGCCGGACAGGATGTGGAAAATGCGCTCGCCTTTCGCTGGTACGACAAGGACCGCATGGTTCACGGCCGCAGGCTCGAGGACCACCTGCGCTTCGCGGTCTGCTACTGGCATTCGCTGTGCTGGCCGGGCGGCGACCCGTTCGGCGGCGAGACGTTCCTGCGGCCCTGGCACCACGGCTCGGATCCGATGGCGATGGCGCGCGCCAAGGCGGATGTCGCCTTCGAGCTGTTCCGCCTGCTCGATGTGCCCTTCTTCACCTTCCACGACGTCGACGCGGCGCCGGAAGGCAATTCGCTCCGCGAATCCGTCGCCAATCTCAACGCGATCGCCGATCTGTTCGAAACGAAGATGGCCTCAGCCAAGGTGCGTCTGCTCTGGGGCACCGCGAACCTGTTCACGCACCGCCGCTACATGGCCGGTGCGGCGACCAATCCGGACCCCGATATCTTTACCTATGCTGCCGGACAGGTTCGTGCCGCCCTGGAGGTGACGCATAGGCTTGGCGGCCAGAACTACGTGCTCTGGGGCGGCCGCGAGGGCTACGAGACGCTGCTCAACACCGATCTCAAGCGCGAGCTCGATCAGCTCGGCCGCTTCGTGTCGCTGGTGGTCGAGCACAAGCACAAGATCGGTTTCAAGGGGCCGATCCTGATCGAGCCGAAGCCGAAAGAGCCGACCAAGCACCAATATGATTTCGACGTCGCCACCTGCTACGGCTTCCTGGCGCGCTACGATTTGCTCAAAGACGTCAAGCTCAACATCGAGCAGAACCACGCCATTCTCGCCGGCCACTCCTTCCATCACGAGGTCGCGCTGGCCGAGGCGCTCGGCGTGTTCGGCTCGCTCGACATCAACCGCGGCGACGATCTGCTCGGCTGGGACACCGACCAGTTTGCGATGAATGTTCCCGAGCTGGCGCTGGTGTTCCACGAGATCCTGAACCGCGGCGGCTTCACCTCGGGCGGGCTCAATTTCGACGCAAAAATCCGCCGCCAGTCGATCGATCCCGATGACCTCCTCCATGCCCATGTCGGCTCGATGGATGCCTGCGCGCGGGCGTTCCTCGCCGCCGCCGACATCCTCGATGCCGGTGCCCTCACCGGACCGTTGGTCAAGCGTTACGAGGGATGGGCCGGCCCGGAAGGCCGAGCCATCCTCGGCGGCCAGCGTTCGCTCGCCGATCTCGCCGATCGCGCGCAGGAGCCGGGCTTCGACCCGCAACCGCGCTCGGGGCGGCAGGAATATCTGGAATCACTCGTCAATCGCTACGTCTGAGCGAGGTTGCTGATGGCAAGAGCTGAAACAACACCGATCCTCGAGCTCGCCGGCATCGGCAAGGAGTTCGGCGCCATCCGTGCGCTGCACGACGTCGACATGCAGGTGCGCCCGGGCGAGGTGGTCGGGCTGATGGGCGACAACGGCGCCGGCAAGTCGACGCTGGTCAAGATCATCGCCGGCAATTTCCGCCCGACCCACGGCGAGATCCGCTTCGGCGGCAATGCCGTCCATTTCAATCGGCCGATCGACGCCCGCGCGGTCGGCATCGAGGTCGTCTATCAGGATCTCGCGCTCGCGGATAATCTGACCGCGGCTGCCAACGTGTTTCTCGGCCGCGAGCTGAAGCGCAAGTTCGGACCCATCGCGCTGCTCGACCACAAGGCAATGGCTTCCCGCGCGCTGGAGCTGTTCGGTGAGCTGCGCTCGGAAACGCGGCCCGACGATCTCGTCAAGCAGATGTCGGGTGGCCAGCGTCAGGCCGTCGCGATCGCGCGGACCCGGCTCTCCAATGCCAGGCTGGTGATGATGGACGAGCCGACGGCGGCGATCTCGGTCCGCCAGGTCGAGCAGGTGCTGGGCCTGATTCACCGGCTGAAGGAGCAGGGCGTCGCCGTGATGCTGATCTCGCACCGCATGCCCGACGTGTTCGCGGTGTGCGACCGCGTCGTCGTGATGCGCCGCGGCGAGAAGCGGGCCGACAAGCCGGTCCACGAGACGTCTCCGGAGGAAGTCACCGCCCTCATCACCGGCGCGAAGGAGGCGGCGTGATGGCCATGCCCATGGAATCTCCCGTCACGTTCTCCAACGTCGGCAAGAGCAAATGGTGGCAGCGTGGCATCTTCGCCTCCCAGACCGGCTATGTGCTGCTGGCGCTGGCGGTGCTGCTCGTCGTCATGCACTTCGCGAGCCCCTATTTCTTCACCGAAGGCAATATGCAGAACGTGGCGAAGAACTTTTCCTTCGTCGCGATCGCGACCCTCGGCGTCACCTTCGTCATCATCACCGGCGGGATCGATCTCTCCGTGGGATCGATGATGTGTTTCTCCGCGATCATCACCTCGATGGTGATGACCGAGCTTTCGACGCCCGGCGGGTTCGGCGCCTCGTTGTTCGTTCATATGGCAGCTGACGGCAAAACCGTGCTCGCCAACGTTCCGGGCCTGATCCTGCTGGTCTCGGTGCTGGCGGGACTTGTCGTCGCCTTGATCGTCGGTCTGGTCAACGGCTTCTGCATCGCAATGCTGGGGCTGTCGCCCTTCGTCACCACGCTCGGCATGCTCTCGATCGTGCGTGGCCTCTGCTATGTCGTCACCAACGGCCGTGGCAGTTTTCCGGGCGGGCCCGATGCCGACTATTTCTATGCGCTGACATCGGGCGACGTGCTCGGCGTGCCCGTTCCCTTCATCTATCTGGTGATCCTCGCGCTGGTGATGGCCGTGGTGCTGCATCACACCTCGTTCGGTCGCCATGTCTTCGCGCTCGGCGGCAACGAGAAGGCAGCGGAACTCACCGGCATTCCGGTCGTGCGGGTGAAGATCGAGGTCTATGTGATCTGCGCGCTTGCCGCCGGCCTGCAGGGGATCATCATCTCCGGCTGGCTCGGCTCCGCGCCGGCCAACATGGCGACCTCCTACGAGCTCAACGTGATCGCGGCCGCCGTGATCGGCGGCGCGAACCTCGCCGGCGGCATCGGTGGTCCGCTCGGGGCCATCGTGGGCTGCGTGCTGCTGGAAGTCATCCGCAACGGCCTCGTGCTGGCGCAGGTCTCTTCCTACTGGCAGCAGGCGCTGGTGGGCGTGATCATCATCCTGGCCGTGCTGGTCGACCGTATCCGTTCGCGGATGATTTGACGTGACGTCGTTACGGGAAGGCAACGAAAATCCTGCCTGTCCGCTTCCCGGACGAATCTTTCAGAGGATAGGCGCCAAACAAGGGTGGAGGAGACCATGAGGAAAATTCTTCTTGCCGGCATCGCGGTGGCGATGATGGCGACGCCGGCACTTGCCGCGAACTACCGTTTCGTGATCGTGCCGAAGGCGATGAACAATCCGTTCTTCGACTTCGCACGCGACGGCTGCGAGAAGCGCGCCAAGGAGCTTGGCAACATCGAGTGCATCTACAAGGGTCCGGTCGAGCATGAGCCGGCGACGCAGGCTCAGATCATCCAGGACTTCGTCACCCAGAAGGTCGACGGACTTGCGATCTCGGTAGCCGACGTTGCCGCCATGACCAAGTCGATCGAGGCGGCGTCAGCCGCCGGCATCCCCGTCATCACCTTCGATGCGGACGCGCCAGGCTCCAAGCGCATCGCCTATATCGGCACCAACAACAAGGAATTCGGCCTCGCGCTCGGCAAGCAATTGCTCAAGCTCCGTCCCGACGGAGGCAAATACGCCATGGTTTCCGGTGGTCCCGGCGCCAAGAACCTCGCCGAGCGTGTCGATGGCGTCCGCGAGGCGCTGAAAGGCTCGAAATGGACCGAGGTCTCGGGTTCGCCGACCTTCTGCAACGACGATCCCGCGCTCGCCGTGCAGCAGATGACCGATCTGCGCACCGCGACGCCCGACCTCGCCGCGATCGTTCCCGTCGGCGGCTGGCCGATGTTCGCGCCCGAGGGCTTCAAGGCCTTCGCCAGCAGGTACAAGAAGGATATCGACAGCGGCAAGTTCACCCTCGTCGTCGCCGATACGCTGAAGATGCAGCTCGAGCTGCTGCGCGATGGCTACGCCAATGCGCTGGTCGGTCAACGTCCGTTCGAGATGGGCGAGAAGGCGATGGATACGCTGCTCGCCATCAAGAAGGGCGAGAAGGTGCCGGAAATCGTCTACACCGGCCTTGATCTCGTGACCAAGGACAACGTCGCGCAGATGTTGAAGTAGCGGATGCTCCAACAGGAGTGCTGCCAGCCCCGCACTCCTGTTGCTCTCTCCCGCTTGCAGCCTCCGCAAGCGGGAGAGATACTCGCGTTGGGAAGGAACAAGAAGAATGAAACGTACGCGATTGGGCTCCCTCGACGTCACCGCAATCGGTCTCGGTTCCGCCCCGCTCGGCGGATTGTTCAGCCCCGTCAGCGACGCCGACGCGGAAGCAACGCTTGCAGCCGGCTGGTCGGCCGGCATCCGTTTCTACGACACCGCGCCGCTCTACGGCTTTGGCCTCGCGGAACGGCGGCTGGGCGCCTTCCTGCGGCGGCAGCCGCGGGAGTCCTATGCGATCTCGACCAAGGTCGGTCGCCTGTTGCGCGTGCCTGATGGCGCGGCGGTGGAGGATGATCACTACAAGGGCACGCCGCGTGAGCGGCCGGTCTTCGATTTCAGCCATGACGGCGTGATGCGGTCGGTGGAGGAGAGCCTGGTCAGGCTCGGGCTCGACCGCGTCGATGTCCTGCTCGTGCACGATCCCGATGATCATTATGACGAAGCCGTGGGTGGCGCCTTCCGCGCGCTGGAGCGGCTGCGCGCCGACGGCACGATCAAGGCGATCGGTGCCGGCATGAATCAGTCGGAGATGCTGGTTCGCTTCGCTGAAGCCGTGCCGGTCGACTGTTTCCTGCTCGCTGGCCGCTACACGCTGCTCGACCAGGGCGCGCTCGACGCGCTGTTTCCGGTCTGCACGGCGAAGAACATCGGTATCCTGCTCGGCGGCATCTACAACAGCGGCATCCTGGCGAATCCGCATATGGGCGCGAAGTTCAACTATGAGGATGCCGATCCGGCGCTGGTCGGGCGCGCGCTCGCGCTCGATGAACTCTGCCGCAAGCACGGCACCGAACTGAAGGCTGCCGCACTCCAGTTCTGCATGGCTCATCCTGCGGTGACGGTCGCGGTGATGGGGGCGCGCAACGCCGCCGAGGTCGCCGACAACATCGCGATGTCGGAGCGCAAGGTGCCGCAAGCCTTCTGGCAGGAGCTGCGCGCGCGTGGTCTCGTCGACGCGCGGGCGCCGCTGCCCGGCGGAGCGTGAGCCGTGATCATCGACGCCCACCAGCATTTCTGGGATCCTGCGCACGCCTGCTATCCCTGGATGAACGGCCCCGAGCTCGCGCCGATCCGCCGCCCCTTCGGCCCCGCCGATCTCGCGCCATTGCTGGAGGCGAACGGCATCGATGCCAGCATCGTGGTGCAATGCCGCTCCTCGGTCGCGGAGACCGAGGAATTCTTGGCCGTCGCGCATGCTACGCCCTCCGTCATCGGCGTCGTCGGCTGGGCCGACCTGACCGATGCCAAGCTTGGTGACACGCTCGATCGCCTGCGTGCACTGCCCGGCGGCGCAAAGCTGGTCGGTATCCGTCACCAGGTTCACGATGAGGCCGATCCCGACTGGCTGCTGCGTGCCGACGTCCAGCGCGGGCTTGCGGCGTTGTTCGCCCGCGATCTCGCCTACGACTTCCTCGTCCGCACCCGAGAGCTGCCAGCGGCGATTGCGACCGCGAAAGCGTTTCCGCAAGCCCGCTTCGTGCTCGACCATTCGGCAAAGCCGCCGATTGCGGACGGGGGCAGCGCCGAATGGGCCGACCGCATCGCGGCGGTTGCGGCATGCGGCAACGTCTGGTGCAAGGTCTCGGGCCTCGCGACGGAAGCGAAATGGAGCGATTGGGATGCGGAGCGGCTGTTTCCCTTCGTCCGGCATGTCGCGAATTGCTTCGGCGAGAACCGCCTGATCTTCGGCTCCGACTGGCCGGTGTGCCTGCTCGCGGGCAGCTACGGCGAGATCAAGAGCGCGCTGGAGACGTGTCTGGCGAAGCTGGGCGCGAGCGTACGCGAGAAGGCGTTTGGCGTGAACGCGAAGGCCGCGTATCGGCTGGCGGGTTAGGCTGCGCGCTCCACGTAGTCGTCCCGGCCTCCGCCGGGACGACGATCGAGTTTGTGGTCGCCCTCGTGCCTCACGCCCCCGCGGGCACCTGGTCCAGAAATCCCGTGATGCTTCTGATCCGCCCGTCCTTCAGCACGGCGAAATCAGTCCCCTTGATCGGGCTGTCGATGCCGTCGGGGCCAAGGCCCCACGAGAAGCGGACGTGGTCGCCGTAGCCGTTGGGCTCACCGATCAGCCTGAACCTGAAGTCCGGAAAGCGCTTCTGCACGCCTGCGATCAAGGCATCGATGCCGTCTCGGCCGTCGCCCTTCATCAGCGGGTCGACATAGCTCGCATCCGTGGTCCAGAACTCGCTGAGAAATTCGCGGCGGCGATTTTGCGCGCGCTCGTTCCAGAGATCGATATAGCGGCGGGCGATGGTGACATGGTCGGTCATGGTGCTCTCCTTCGATGGCGCCGTGGTCGGCTGTCGCAACTATCGAAGGTTCGCGGGCGAGGATCGATTACCTCGGAGATCATGGTTGCCTAAAAAGATGGAGCGCGATGATGGTCTCATCGCGCTCCGGCAGCATGCAGAATGACGGCGCGAATTACTTCGCCGCGATCACCATGATCTCGACGGTGTATTGCGGCGCCGCCAGCTTGGCTTCGACGGTGGCGCGGGCCGGGGTATTGCCGGGCGAGACCCAGCCGTCCCACACGGCGTTCATTTCCTGGAACGTCTTCATGTCGGTGATGTAGATGGTGGCGGACAGCAGCTTCGACTTGTCGGTGCCGGCCTTGGCGAGGTGGCCGTCGATGGTCTTCAGGATGTCCTGGGTCTGCTTGGTCACGCTTTCGCCGGCCGCGTTGCTGGCGACGACGCCGGCGAGATAGACGGTGTTGCCGTGCACGACGACCTGGCTCATGCGCGGGCCGGTCTCAAAACGCTGAATGCTCATTTACGGAATCTCCTTCGGGGAATGGCGGCCCTGTCTAGCGCAGCCCCCCGCGGCGAGCCACCCCGGCCATGCAGGCTTTGCCGTCCACGCATGCATGAACGACAATGCATGCGAGCAACCAGGCCGGCTGAAGTCCAAATCGTCTTCCGTGCTCACCCGCCACTACCCCACCGCTTTCGCCGCAGCGCGTCCGGCATTGCGGCCCGAGAACAGGCAGCCGCCGAGGAAGGTGCCCTCCAGCGAGCGATAGCCGTGCATGCCGCCGCCGCCGAAGCCCGCGGCTTCGCCGACGGCATAGAGCCCGGGAATGATCTGCCCTTCGCTGCCGAACACGCGCGAGTCGAGATCGGTCTCGAAGCCGCCGAGCGTCTTGCGCGTGAGGATGTTGAGCTTGACCGCGATCAGCGGCCCCTGCGCGGGATCGAGAATGCGGTGCGGCGCGGCCGTGCGGATCAGTTTGTCGCCGATGTAACGGCGCGCATTGTGGATGTTCATCACCTGCGCATCCTTGACGTAGGGGTTGGCGATCTCGCGGTCGCGCGCCTCGATCTGCATCTTGATCTCGTCGAGCTTGAGCAGATCGTTGCCGGCGAGCTTGTTCATGGCCGCGACGAGGTCCTCGATCCTGTCGCGCACGATGAAGTCGACACCATGGCTCTTGAACGCCTCCACGGGCGCCGGCGCGCCCTTGTTGGTGGCGCGGCGCAAGGTCATGCGCCAGCTTTTCCCTGTCAGGTCCGGATTCTGCTCGGAGCCCGACAGCGCGAACTCCTTCTTGATGATGGCCTGGGTCAGGATGAACCAGGAATAATCATGGCCTGTCGACATGATGTATTTGAGCTGGCCGAGCGTGTCCGATCCCGGGAAGAGCGGAGCCGGCAATCGCTTGCCCGTGGCGTCGAACCACATCGAGGAGGGGCCGGGCAGGATGCGGATGCCGTGGCGCGGCCAGATCGGCGACCAGTTCTTGATGCCCTCGACATAGTGCCACATGCGGTCGCGGTTGATCAGCCGCGCGCCTGATGTCTCGGTGATGCCGATCATGCGGCCGTCGACGTGCTCGGGCACGCCGGAGATCATGAATTTCGGCGGCTCGCCCAGCCGCTTCGGCCAGTTCGCCCGCACCAGATCGTGGTTGCCGCCGATCCCGCCGGAGGCCACGATCACGGCCTGCGCCTTCAGCGCGAACTCGCCGACGACGTCGCGCGACGAACTCTTGCCGCGCTCGACATTATCGGGTGCGAGGATCGCGCCGCTGACGCCGTCCACGGTCCCGTCAGTGATCGAGAGCGCATCGACACGATGGCGAAACTTGAAGGTCAACCGGCCGCTCTTGGCGGCCTCGCGCGCGCGGCGCTCGAACGGCTCGACGATGCCGGGGCCAGTGCCCCAGGTGACGTGAAAGCGCGGCACCGAATTGCCGTGGCCCATCGCATCATAGCCGCCGCGCTCGGCCCAGCCGACCACCGGGAAGATGCGATGGCCCATCGCACGCAGCCAGTCGCGCTTCTCGCCGGCGGCGAACGCGACATAGGCCTCGGCCCATTTGCGCGGCCAGACATCCTCCTCGCGGTCGAAGCCGGCGGTGCCGAGCCAGTCCTGCATCGCAAGCTCGAAGGAGTCCTTGATGCCGAGCCGGCGCTGCTCCGGCGAATCGACCAGAAACAATCCACCGAACGACCAGAACGCCTGGCCACCGAGCGATTGCTCGCCTTCCTGGTCGAGGACGATGACGCGCTTGCCGGCATCGGCGATCTCGGTCGCCGCCACCAGTCCCGATAGTCCTCCGCCGACGACAATGACGTCCGCCTGCTCAGCCATGAGTTCCCCCCTGTAGTTGCCCGGGATTGAAGCCAGTCGGCGCAACTGAGATCAAGGGCTTGTCGCGTAAGACATCCTTAACTTGTTCCACTTTGGGATCGAGGCCGGCCAAGTGCAGCGCGGACGCAACACTGGATTTGAATTTGTTTTGAGCAAGCCGGGCTGCCTAGACAAAACCGCAGAGTCGACGGACGCTGGGCGCGCATCACCACCTGACACGCAGATTCGAAAACGACTGGGGCGGGGAACAATGAAGTTTCTGACGGGGTTGCTTGCGGCGGTTTGCTTGATCGCTTGCATGGGGGCTTCTCACGCGGTGGTTCGGATCGCGGATGACCGCGGCGGCCGGATCGGAACCTACGTCGACAAGTACCAGGACCTGCGCCAATCAGGCGACACCGTCATCATCGATGGTCTCTGCGCCTCTGCCTGCACCATCGTGCTCGGCGCCATTCCCCACGACCGGATCTGCGTGACCTCGAGCGCGACGCTCGGCTTCCACGCCGCCTGGGATTTCGGCGCCAACGGCCGCGCCGTCACCAATCCCGAAGCGACCCAGATGCTCTATGCGATGTATCCCTCCCAGGTGAAGCGCTGGATCAAGGACCGCGGCGGCCTCACCCCGCACATGCTGTTCCTGAGGGGCAAGCAGCTGCAGGCCATGTACAAGCCCTGCTACCTCGACGCGCAGGCCTCGACCATCAAGCCGTCGCGTCGGCCGCTGCCGCAGTCGGACCAGCTCGAATCCGCCCGCGGCCAGTTACTGCACTGACTTTCTCAGCCTGACCGGACCGTCCTGGTCCGCCGCGGCGCCTTGCTTGCTGGCGGTGCCTTGCCCGCAGGCGGGCCAAGGCTTATCTGGAGCCCGGAACCGGGGCCTTCGCCCCGATCATTGCCATGGCTCAACCCATGCATCCGGCAAATCCTGTATCGGACAATTCGCCCAGTACCGGCCGGACGCCGGCCGTGCTGCTGTTGGCGGGCGCAAGCGTCGGCGGTCTTGTTGTGATCGGCGCGCTGGTGCTCTGGTTCCATTACGGCACCCAGGTGTTCTTCGAAATGATCAGAACCGGCTTCGCCGCCTGCTTCTGACCCGGAAAGTCTTCGCTCATGAGCTCCACCGCCCGTCCGCTGGTGATCGCCACCGCCTTCGCCGCAAGCCTCGTCCTCGGTCTCCTGGTGCTGTTCTGGGCGATGGGCGGGGTCAGCAAGGTGGCGCAGCCGGCCGCGATCGGCGGTCCGTTCCAGCTCACCGACCAGAATGGCAAGGCCGTCACCGACAAGAGCCTCAAGGGCAAGCCGACCCTGATATTCTTCGGCTACACCCATTGCCCCGACGTCTGCCCGACCTCGCTGTTCGAGATGTCGGAAGTGCTGCGCGCGATGGGCAAGGATGCCGACAAGGTCAACGCCGTCTTCATCTCGGTCGACCCCGAGCGCGACACGCCCGCGACCATGAAGGAGTACCTCTCGAGCTTCGATCCGCATCTCGAGGGCCTGTCCGGCGATCCCGCCGAGACCGCCAAGGTGATCACCTCGTACCGGGTCTATGCCAAGAAGGTGCCGACCAAGGACGGCGACTACACCATGGACCATACCGCGCTGATCTATCTGATGGACCGCGACGGGCGTTTCGTCTCGCCGTTCAACCTGAAACGGACCCCGGAAGAAGCTGCGGCGGACCTGAAGAAGTATCTCTAGGAAGGCGCAACGATCGCGCGGCGTCCTTGGTGCAACCTCTCCCGCTTGCGGGGGAGGTCGGCGCGAAGCGCCGGATGGGGGCTCTATCCTCTAGGAGAGTCTTCGTTGCCGAGACACCCTCTCCCAACCCTCCCCCGCAGGCGGGGGAGGGCGCGTACCTTCACCTTGGCTGCAATCGGCGCTCGCCTTCCCGGCCGGATGGTCTATAAGGCCTTCCGATCCCAATGAAATTCAGTCATTTTCGGCCGATGGCTCCATCGCAACAGGCGAAATCGTCCAAATCTGCCCGTGGCTTGCTGACGGGGCTGGTCGCCGCGGCGTGCCTGCTTGCAGGCCTGTCCGGCGTCCGCGCGCAAGTCCCGGCCAAGCAGCCGCCGGCGGCCCCTCAAGCCACGCCTAAGGTCGCGCCCCAAGCCGCACCCCAGGCCGTGCCCGGCTTCTGGGACCCAAGGCGGCGGCCGGAGCGGCCGGACCTGTCGCGCCTGACCGTGATCCGCTTCCTGACCGAGACCGACTATCCGCCGTTCAACTACACCGGCGCCGACGGTAATCCGGCCGGCTTCAACGTCGATCTCGCCCGCAGCCTGTGCGAGGAGATCAAGGTCAGCTGCACGGTGCAGATGCGCCGCTTCGAGACGCTGGTCGATGCGCTCACCTCCAACCGGGGCGATGCCATCATCGCATCCATGGCCGTGAGCCCGCAGCTGCGCGCGCGCGTCGACTTCACCGATCCCTATTACCGCGTGCCGGCGCGCTTCGCCTCGCGCAAGGATGCGGTGATGCCGGAGATCCGCCCCGAATATCTCGAAGGCAAGAAGGTCGGCGTCATCGCGGGCTCCGCGCATGAGGCGTATCTGAAAGCGATGTTCACCGACGCCGAGCTGCACGCCTATCCCAATGACGACGCATTGCGCGCCGCGCTGCGCAAGGGCGAGGTCGACTTCATCTTCGGCGACGCCATCTCGCTGGCGTTCTGGATCAACGGCACGGACTCCGGCGATTGCTGCGCCTTCTCCGGCGGCCCCTTCGTCGAGAGCCGCTTCTTCGGCGAAGGCGTCGGCATCGCCGTGCGCAAGGGCAACGACGTGCTGCGCCAGGCGCTGAACTGGGCCCTGTTCCGCGTCTGGGAAAAAGGCCGCTACACCGATCTGTGGCTGCGATATTTCTCGGTGAGCCCGTTCTAGCTTCTGCGCTGCTGCCTCATCGTCATTGCGAGGAGCCCGTGACAAAATTGCGGAGCAATTTTGCACTGGTGCGACGAAGCAATCCAGACTGTTTCCGCGGAGAGATTCTGGATTGCTTCGCGTCGCTCGCAATGACGGTGCGAGAGGCAATACCGCCCACAAAATTGCATTCTGCCCGGAAATCGCTATTTTCCGCGGCCCGGAGGCCCTTCTGAATGTCCGTTATCGATCCCAACATGAGCCCGAGCGATCTTCGTGCGCTCGCCGAACAATCCAACGCCTGGCCGTTCGAGCAGGCGAAGGCCATTGTCGCGCGGCTGAAGAAGAGCCCGAAGGACGAGGTGCTGTTCGAGACCGGTTACGGTCCCTCCGGCCTACCGCATATCGGCACGTTCGGCGAGGTCGCGCGCACCTCGATGGTGCGGCATGCCTTCCGGGTGCTGACCGAGGACAAGATCAGGACGCGCCTGCTCGCCTTCTCCGACGACATGGACGGCTTCCGCAAGGTGCCCGACAACGTGCCGAACAAGGAGTTGCTGGCGCAGTATCTCGGACGGCCGCTCACCGCGGTGCCCGACCCGTTCTCGAACGAGCATCCGTCCTTTGGCGACGCCAACAACGCGCGCTTGCGCGCCTTCCTGGACCATTTCGGCTTCGACTACGAGTTCGCGAGCTCGACCGTCTATTACAAGTCGGGCCGCTTCGATGCGACGCTGCTGAAGATGCTCGCCGCCTACGACAAGATCATGGACATCATCCTGCCGACGCTGGGTCCCGATCGCCGCGCCACCTATTCGCCGTTCCTGCCGATCAGCAAGACCACGGGAGTCGTGCTCCAGGTGCCGATGGTCCGCCGCGACGTCGCGGCCGGCACGGTGACCTATGTCGACCCCGATACCAACCAGGAAGTCGAAACGCCTGTTACCGGCGGCAACGTCAAGTGCCAGTGGAAAGCGGATTGGGCGATGCGCTGGGTTGCGCTCGGCGTCGATTACGAGATGGCCGGCAAGGACCTGATCGACTCGGTGAAGCTCTCGGGCGCGATCGCGCGGGCGCTCGGCGGCACACCGCCCGAAGGCTTCAACTACGAGCTCTTCCTCGACGAGAAGGGCCAGAAGATCTCGAAGTCCAAGGGCAACGGCCTCACCATCGACGAATGGCTGCGCTACGCCTCGCCGGAATCGCTGTCGCTGTTCATGTATCGCGAGCCGAAGGCGGCGAAGCGGTTGTTCTTCGACGTCATCCCGCGCCAGGTCGACGACTACCAGCAGTTCATCGACGGCTTTCAGAAGCAGGACGCCAAGCAGCAGCTCGGCAATCCGGTCTGGCACATCCACAACGGCAAGCCGCCGCAGGGCGACATGCCCGTCACGTTCCAGCTGCTGCTCACGCTGGTGTCGTCGTCGAACGCGGAGAACGCCGAAACGCTGTGGGGCTTCATCGGCCGCTATCGCCCCGGCGTGAGCCCGCAGACGCATCCGAAGCTCGATGCGATGGTCGGCTACGCCATCAACTATTATCGCGACTTCGTCGCGCCGACGAAGCAGTTCCGCGTGCCCACGGACACCGAGCGCGCCGCATTGCAGGACCTGCGCGATGCGCTGTCGCAGCTCCCGCAGGACGCTTCCGCCGAGGACATCCAGAACGTGGTCTACGAGATCGGCCGCCGCGAGCCGTTCCTCGACCAGGTCAAGAAGGGCAAGGACGGCCGCCCCGGCGTCACGCTCGACTGGTTCAACATGCTGTACCAGGTGCTGCTCGGCCAGGAGAAGGGCCCGCGCTTCGGCTCCTTCGTCGCGGTCTATGGCGTGCAGAACGCCGTCAACATGATCGACGGCGCGCTGGCGCGGAGCGCGTGAGGTATACCCTCGGCGTCATCGCCCGGCTTGACCGGGCGATCAGTAGTCCGAGACGGCTGTGATGAGGCCGAGACGCCGCGGCGTACTGGATTTCCCGCCTTCGCGGGGAATGACAGCGAGTAATACGGCGAACTCGCGGAGTGGCGCCACCCGCTCAAATCGACTTGAGCACGTAACGCCTGTTGTCCTTCTGCACCGGACGCGCGTTCATCGGATAGAGCTTTGCGAACGCGGCGACGTCGGCGGCTGAGACCTGGATCGGGTCGGTCAGCAGCAGCCATTCCACCACTTCCGAACACGGCGGCGTCGTCAGCGAGCCGGGATAGCGGAAATAGCTGAGCCTGTGCGGCAGCAGGGCGTGGGGATCGATGCCCGCATCCGCCTTCACCGCGGGGCCTTCCGCCGCCGGCATCGTCTTGACGATCTTGCCGAACGCCGCGTTCGGCTTGCCTTCCGCCATCAGCACGCCGACCACGGCGAGCCCGCCGGCCTCGTTGCGGTGGACGAAATGCGCCTCCATCGGAAAATTCTTGCCGCCGATCATGTGCTCGCTCGGGCGGTGGAAATGCACCTGCACCAGCTTGTATTTGACGTCGCCGAGAAGAAGCGTGCTGCCCTCGGCGAAGTTGAGCTGGATGGTGTGGCCGTTGTTGACGATGGTGTCGGCGCTCTTGCCCCAGTTCAGCTTCAGCGCCGGCAGCTGCGATTTGACCGTCGCCTCGATATCGATCGGCGATTGCTGCAGGCCGACCGCGCAGGCCTTGTTGGCCCCATCGAGATCGCCCCATTTTGCGGGGGCGCCGGCTCCCTCATAGCCCCAGTGCACGCCCTCGGCGGCGAAGGCCGGCTTGCACACCGGACAAAGCGCGAGACCTGCAAGCGCCTTCAATGCGTGACGACGATTCATTGTATTCCCCCTCAGCGAATTTGCTCGGTGATGCGCGCGCAACCTATGCGAGAGGAGATGTGAGTCGCAATGGCGAACGAGCGGCGGCCTTGAGCGCAGGTAGGTTCACACCTTCCGGCGAAATGTCTCCAGAACGGTCGCGACGATCTTTTGTCCGTCCTTGCGCAGCTTCCTCGGATCGTCTGTGTGAGGCAGCAGCAATCCGATCTTGCAGATCATGGCATCGATCATCCGGCTGAGCAGATCGACGTCATCCGCGTTGAGCTCGCCGTCGCGCTTCAGGGCCCGTAGCGTGGCGATCAAGAGCGCGGTCGGATAGGTCTCTTCGATTTCGCGATAACGCGGCTCGCCGAGCACGGCCTGCGCTTCCTGAATGACGATGCGGGCGTAGTCCGGCTCTTCACAGGCATCGAGATAGGCCTCGATCCCGGCGCTGAGGCGATCCCAGATCTTGCGCTCGTTTCGCGCCGCCGCCTCGATTCTGGCCGCTGCTTCGCGCTGCATGGCAACCACTACGGCGTCGAACAGCGCCTTCTTGTCCTCGAAGTGGTGATAGAACGCGCCTCGCGTGACCCGCGCCGCCCGGGAAATCGCCTCCATGCCCGCGGCTTGAAATCCGTTCGCTGCAAACGCTGCGCGACCGGCATCGAGCAGCGCCTGCCGCGTGGCCTCGCTGTATTCTTCCCGACGGCTTTTCGGAGGTTCTTTCGCCCGCATGGCGTGCAATCCTAAGGCTTGACGCGCCGGTATCAAGCAGCATATAACATACGCGGTGTATGTATTAAACGAGTAGATTGTATTTCGGGGGAGTCATGAACGGCGGACGCATGTATGAGCTGGCGGAGAAGCTGGCGATCGCCAAGAGCCGGCAGGACGTGGCCGCAGCATTGGAGGTTCTGCATCCGGAAATGGTTCTGGAAACGCCGGCTTTCGGCACGAGGGTGAAGGGGCTGGCCGAAAACGCGCGCATCCTGACGCGTTTCTTCAAATCCTTCCCCGACTATCACGTTACGCTGGATGGCCATGCCAGTTCCGCCGAGACGCTGGTCTGCTGGGGAACCGCGCGCATGACGATGACGGGGGACCGTTTCGGGGAGGTGCCGAACGGGCGCCGCGCGGAGCTGCCCGTGTTCATCGCCTTCGCCTTTCGCGACGACAAGATCGCGCATGAACGCTTCGTTTTCGACCTCTCCGAGCTCTGCGCCCAATCCGGCATCTCGACCGATGCCGCGAGACGCAAGCTGTTCGGCGAAGCCTCGCAGGCAGCGTAGGCCGCCTGCACAATCAACAGGACATCAAGGAGTGCCGGTCCATGGCTGATCCCCGCGTCAAATCCGTCGGCGACCTCGCGACCACGCATCTGTTCGACATCGTCGTCAATCTCGATCCACGGCTCAATTTCGGTGCGGGTCCTGTAGGGCAGCGCGTGCTGTTCGGTGCAGCCGGGGGCTCGTTTGAGGGGCCGCGGTTGCGTGGCGAGGTGCTGCGGGGCGGTGGCGACTGGGCGTTGTTTCGTGCCGATGGCGCCATGATGCTCGATGTGCGCCTGTCGCTGCGCACGCATGACGGCGAGCTGATCTACATGACCTATGGTGGCCGCTGGGTGACGCCGCAGGATTTACGCGCCGACATGGCCGATCCTGCTCGGCGCCTCCAAATCGATCCCTCTCGCTATTATTTCCGGACCAATCCGCTGTTCGAGACCGGGTCTCAACTCTATTCCTGGGTCAATGACGTCGTCTGCGTCGGCAAGGGCTATCTGGTTGAAGGTGCCGTCGCCTACAAGATCTTCGAAGTGCTGTGAGGCCTGCCGTGGATGCGTGGAGCGAGCTGCGTCAGGTCGGCAGTCGCGACGACAACGCCTCGCTGCCGCGATCGCTGGTCGCGGAGGCGCTCGGCACCGTATTTCTGCTCATTGCGATCGTCGGCTCTGGCATTCTCGGCGAACGGCTGGCGGCGGGCAACGTCGCGCTGGCGCTGCTCGCCAATGCGCTAGCGACAGGCGCTGCGCTCTATGCTCTGATCGTATGGCTCGCGCCGTTGTCGGGCGCGCATTTGAATCCGCTCGTCACGCTGGTCATGGCGATCCGCGGCGATATCGCGCTGCGATCTGCGGGATTTTACGTGCTGACCCAACTGGCCGGTGCCGTTGCCGGTGTCGCGATCGCCGATGCGATGTTCGACATGCCGCTCTATGCATTTTCGTCCCACCTTCGCAGCGGCCCGTCGCAGTGGCTGAGCGAGTTCCTGATTACGTTCGGTCTGATCGGAATGGTGTGGACCTGCTCGCGCCTGCGGCCGTCTGCACTTGCGGGGGTGGTGGCCGCCTATATCGGCGGCGGCTTCTGGTTCACAGCGACAGATTTTGCCAATCCGGCCGTCGCGCTCGCGCGCGCATTGACTGATACGTTCTCCGGAATTCGCCCGATGGACGTGCCGGGCTTCCTCGCGGCGGAGCTGCTCGGCGCTCTGACTGCTGTGTTGTTGTTTCGCTGGCTCGTGCCGAACACGCGTTGACGACGGCCGAGATCACTGGCTCGCCCATACGATTCGCGCGATCCAGGCAACCTCGCTTGTCATGAGCGTGCGCTCGGCCTGCGTTGCGCCGAGCGGCAGCAACTCCAATGCCTTCGCCGTGCGTCGCTTCAGCGTTGCCGCGATCACCTCGCCCGCCCCAATCTTCACCACGACACGGTCGCCTTTGCGGATCGGCGCGCCGCGCGAAACCAGGATGACGTCACCGTCGCGGTAGGCAGGTAGCAGCGCATCGCCGGAGATTGCCAGCGCGAAAGTGCTGCTGTCCTCGGCGACCGGCAGCGCGATCTCGCTCCAGCCTTTGCCGGACGGCAAGCCTTGCTCGTCGAACGCACCATTCGCGCTGGCGAGCGCGAAGCCGAGCAGCGGTACGGTGCGGCCGTTGCCGGAATGCTCGTCGATCAGCCTGGCAAAACTGTCGATCGACGAGTCCGCTGCTGCCAGCGCCTTGGCGATCGATTCGGTGGAGGGCCAGCGTTCGCGCCCGTCGGAGGTGACGCGTTTGGACTTGTTGAAGGTGGTCGGGTCCAGCCCGGCTCGCTTGGCAAGGCCGGACGGCGACAGCCCGGCGCCCGCGGCCAGACGATCCAGTGCGGCCCAGATCCGGTCGTGGGTCAGCATCCTCTGCGCTTTGGCCTGTTTGACCATGCTAGGTCCAGCCCGTCGCAACTCAGGAAAACTGTCCTCAAATCAACCGGTTTTCCGTTTTTCGCGCAAGGGGGCGGCAAGGCGTTCGCCAGCGAAATGGATGCCGGTTCGCGTTGAGAAAACGGGTCAAAACAACAATTTTCAGCCTCGCCCCAATTTCAGCCGATCCGAGCAGCCGTAACTCTTGAGTTCAGGGAAGGCGGCCTTTACGGTCGCGCCCCGGGTCCGCCCATAGGGTCCGAAAACCCCAACAGACTCAAAGAGCAAGCAGGACGCCGGAACAGGTGGTCAAGATCTACAAAATCTGTCCGGCCCCGGCCTGGCGCGAGGCGGAACGGCAGGGCGTGTACCGGGGGAGCGCGGATGATTCGCGCGATGGATTCATCCATTTCTCCACCGCGCCTCAGGTTCCGGAGACCCTGCGCAAGCACTATTTCGGCCAGCGCGCGCTGTTCCTGGTCGAGGTCGACAGCGATGCGCTCGGAAGTGCGCTGCGCTGGGAGCGCTCGCGCAACGAGGAGCTGTTTCCGCATCTCTATGGCGAGCTCGATCTCGGCGCCGTGCTCTCGGTGATAAACCTCAACATGCGCTCGGATGGCGGGCACGACGTTCCGGAGCTCGCCCCGTGATCCGCGCTTTCGATGCATTCTCGCTGCCGGTGCTGCGCTGGCTCGATCCGGAGGACGCGCATCGGCTCGCGATCCAGGGCTTGCGCTTCCTGCCGCCGGTGAAACCGCGGCCTGACGATCCCAAGCTCGCGGTGCGCGCTTTCGGGCTCAACTTCCCCAACCCGATCGGCATGGCCGCAGGCTTCGACAAGAGCGCGGAAGTCCCCGACGCGCTGCTGCGGCTCGGCTTCGGCTTCGTCGAGATCGGCTCGGTCACGCCGAAACCGCAAGCCGGCAATCCCAGGCCGCGGCTGTTTCGGCTCGAGCGCGACGAGGCCGTCATCAATCGCATGGGCTTCAACAATGACGGCGCGGACGCGGTGCTGCGCCGGCTTGCCGCGCGCGCGGCCAACGGCGGCATCGTCGGCGTCAATGTCGGCGCCAACAAGGATTCGCCCGACCGTGTCGCCGACTACGTCAAGCTGATCGAGACCTTCGCGCCGGTCGCGGGCTATTTCACAGTCAACGTCTCCTCGCCCAATACGCCCGGCCTGCGCAATTTGCAGGAAGGGGCGCTGCTCGACGATCTGCTCGGACATGTGATCGATGCCCGCGAGCGCGTCAGGCAGAAGGCCGGCGACACGCCGGTGCTGCTGAAAATCGCGCCCGACCTCAGCCTCGCCCAGCTCGACGATGTCGTTCAGGTCGCGCGCTCGCGCCGGGTCGACGGCATGATCGTGTCGAACACGACGATCGCGCGGCCGAGCACGCTGCGCGAGGAGATGCGCGCGAAGGAGCAGGGCGGCCTGTCCGGCCGGCCGCTGTTCCGTCTGTCGACGCGCATGGTCGCGGAAACCTATGTGCGCGTCGAAGGCGCATTCCCGTTGATCGGCGTCGGCGGCGTCGATTCCGGCGGCGCCGCGCTGACGAAGATCCGCGCCGGTGCCAGCCTGATCCAGCTTTATTCCTCGCTGGTCTACAAGGGCCTCGGCCTCGTCGACGAGATCAAGCGCGATCTGACCTCGACCTTGCTGCGCACCGGGCGGGATTCGTTGTCGGAGATCGTCGGCGCCGATGCCGCCACACTCACCGCCGAAGACTGGCCGGGGATGTAGTTCTTTCGCCTCTCCCCGCCTGCGGGGAGAGGCCGGATTGCATCGGAGATGCAATCCGGGTGAGGGGGACTCTCCGCGGGTCCAATTCTCACCGTCCTTGCGGAGACTCCCCCTCACCCCGACCCTCTCCCCGCAAGCGGGGCGAGGGGGAGGAAAACGTCGCCCGATACAGCGCCGGATACCGCGCGCCCTGCAACCCGCCACGCGCCAGGTAGAACGCGAGCAGCGCGCACCACAGTCCGGCATTGCCGAGAGATTGCAGCGCCCACCATACCCCCATGAAGATCGCGAGCGAGACCAGCATCAGATTGCGCATTTCGCGCGCCCAGGTGGCGCCGACATAGATGCCGTCGAAGCCGAACGCGAACACGCCGGGAATCGGTGCCAGCACGATGAACGGCAGGAAGTCGCGCGCGGCGCGGCGGACGTCCTCGCTCGCCGTCATGAAGTTGATGATGTCAGGGCCGAACAGCGCGAACAGCACCGCGACCACCAATGCGAAGCCGAGGCCCCACAGCAGCACCAGCCGGGTCGAATCGGCAAACCCCCTTGCATCGCGCGCGCCGAAGCTGCGGCCGCAGAGCTGCTGGGCGGCGTTGGCGAGGCCATCGAGGAAGAAGGCGCTGACAAGCAGGAAATTGTTGAGTACGGAGTTCGCCGCCAGCGTGACGTCGCCGGCGCGCGCGCCCTTGGCGGTGAAGAACAGGAAGACGGTGATCAGCGCCGCGGTGCGGATCATGATGTCGGAGTTCACCGACAGCAGCCGCATCAGCTTGGCGCGATCGAACAGCGTCGCGCGCGGCACGGCAAAGCCGCCATGCGCGTGGCGACGGCACACGATGACGCCGAGCACGAAGCCGATGCTCTCCGACAGCAGCGCGGCGACCGCCGCGCCCGCGATGCCGGTGTCGTAGACCAGCACCAGCAGTATCGTCGCCGCCATGTTGATGAGGTTGATGACGACCTGGAGCGCGAGTGCCGGATTGGCGCGAGCCTGTCCTACCAGCCAGCCGAGAATGACGTAGTTGGCGAAGGCGAACGGCGACGACCAGATCCGGATCATGAAATAGGTCTTGGCTGCGTGCGTGACGCCCGCGCTGCCGCCCATCAGGTCGAACAGCGCACCGGCCAGCGGCATCTGCAGCAAGATTAGAGCGCCGCCGATCAGGCCTGCGACGATGAAGCCGCGCACCAGGATCACGGTCTGCCCGCGCGTCTCGCCGGCGCCGAGCGCCTGCGCGGTGAAGGCGAGCGTGCTCATGCGCAGGAAGCCGAACAGCCAGAACAGGCAGTCGAAGATCACGGAGGCCATCGCGACGCCGCCGAGCAGCGCGGCATCGTCGAGCCGGCCGATCGCCGTGGTCGAGACCACGCCGATCAGCGGCGTCGTCAGGTTTGCCACCATCGCGGGGCCCGCGATGGCGAACACCTGGCGCGAGCCGACCCTTTGAGGAAGCGGTGCGTTCATCTCAGAGCACCAGCACCATGCCGTCTTCGGCCGCGAGATGCTCAATCGTGTCGAGACGCGACAGCACGTCATCGCTCATATGGGTGAGGACGAGGCGCTTTGCGCCGATCTTTGGCAGATGCTGTTCCAAGGTCTTCAGGCTGAGATGGTTCTTGACCACCTTCTCGTACATATAGGCTTCGGCGATGAAAAGGTCCGCGCCATGCGCCAGCGGAATGAGCGCCTCCGTCCATTCGGTGTCGGCGCTGTAGGCGAGCGTGCGGCCTTCGACTTCGATGCGGTAGGCGAGGAACGGCCCGCCGGACTCGCCGTGCACGACCGGGTAGGGCGTCACCATCACCGGGCCGAAGCTGCGGCTCTGCTCCGGCGCCAGTTCGACGACGTCGAGTTCGAACCGCTGCCTGGTTTTGGAGGAGTGCTCGAACAGCACCTCCATGACTTGGCTGAGCCGTGTTTGGATGCCCTCAGGACCCGCAATCGTCAGCTCCTTTGTCCGCCGCGCGAATTGGGCGTCGAGCAGCAAGAACGGCAGGCCGGCAAAATGGTCGCCGTGGAAATGCGTGATGAGAATGAGATCGATCTCGTTCCGCTCGATCTCGAGCCGCTTCAACGCCGGCAGCGCCGACGCGCCGCAATCGATCAGGAAATTCGCGGTGCGACCCGAGACATGGAAACAGGTGTTGAGCCTGCCGCCGGAACCGAAGGCGTCGCCGCAGCCGACAAAGCGGAGTTGCATCGGCTGCGGGCTCCCTGTGTCCGACCCCATTCAGCGGCGTGGCGAGCCGAACAGGCGCGACAAGAACCAGATCGGGATCACGATGACAGCGCCGAGCAGGAAGTAGCGCCACAGCCAGTTCACGGCATCGAAGCCGAGATCCCACAGCCGCTGGAACAGCAGGCGGATGCTGATGAGGATATTCCAGGGATCGAAGCCGATCGCCGCCAGCACGACGCCGACCAGGATCGAGAGCAGCACCAGGCGAAACGCGACCGCCAGCGGCGAACCGCCGAGAAAGCGGTGCAGGCCATCGCTGGGACCGGCCGGCAAATCTCTGACGTCGGGGCGCATCGCAAACTCCTTCAGATTCGTCCCCATTATAGGGCACGGCCAGGGACATGGGGAACCCGTAACGGCGCGTCAATCGGCTTACCGGAGTTTAATTCAGGCGCGCTGGGAAGACGGATTGGTGCAATTCAGTCGGGCCGCGGGCGCTTAACCTCTCCCGCTTGCGAGAGAGGTCGCGCCGAAGGCGCGGGTGAGGGCTTTGTCCGCTGGCGGAATCCCAAGGCGGAGACAGCCCTCTCGCCGTCTCCCGCAAGCGGGCGGTGGAGCGCACCGCCTTCGCGGTGACCATTCACGCTTCAATCTCCGCCGCCTCTTCCTTCAGCATCCGTTCCAGCGTCTCCAGCCTGTCCGCCTCCCGCGGCGGCTTGTCCCAGCGCAGGCGGCTGATGCGGGGAAAGCGCATCGCGACGCCGGATTTGTGCCTGGGCGAGCGTTGCAGCCCCTCGAAGGCAACCTCCAGCACCAGCCCCTTGTCGCCCTCGTGCACGACGTGGCGGACGGGACCGAATTTCTCCGTGGTGTTGCGGCGGACGAAGCGGTCGATCTGCAGCAGCTCCTCGTCGGTGAAGCCGAAATAGGCTTTTCCGACCGGGACGAGCTCCTCGCCATTCTCGGTCCCGGTCCAGACGCCGAAGGTGTAGTCCGAGTAGTAGGACGATCGCTTGCCGTGGCCGCGTTGCGCATACATCAGCACGGCATCGATGATGTGCGGATCGCGCTTCCATTTCCACCATTGCCCTTTCGGCCGCCCCGGCAGATAGGGCGCATCGCGCCGCTTCAGCATGACGCCTTCGACGGCATCGGCGTCCTCGCCGGCGCCGGCACTTGCGGGATCGGCGCGCGCGGCGGTGAGTGCGCCCCAGCTCGCGAAGGGAACGGTGGGGGAGAGATCGATACGGGGATCGTCGAGCTTTGCGATGAACCTCTCGAGATGCTCGCGCCGTTCCGCGAACGGCAGTTCGCGCAGATCGTTCTCGTCGTCGCCGAGCAGATCATAGGCGCGCAGGTGAATCGGAAATTCCTTGATCAGCTTTGGCGAAACGACCTTGCGATTGAGCCGCTGCTGAAGCACGTTGAAACTCTGCACGCGCCCTTCGCGCAGGATCAACAGCTCGCCGTCGATCGCGCCGGGCAGGCGCAGGGACGGCACGAGGTCCGGGAAGCTGCCGGTGATGTCTTCGCCGGTGCGTGAGTAAAGTCGCGCGGTGATCTGGCCGCCGTCGTCGCGGCCGGCGACGGCCTGCACGCGGATGCCGTCCCATTTCCATTCGGCGATGTAGTCGGCAGGATCGAGGCTCGCGAAATCGCTGTCCTCGATCGCATGCGCCAGCATCACCGGGCGGAACGGCGCGGGATCACGATTGACCGGCTTCTCGGCGCGGCCTTCCAGCCAGGCGAACAGGTCAAGATAGGGCGGGATGAGCCCGGGCCAGATCAGCTCGACCTCATGCGGGTCCTTGTCGCCGAGCGCGGCCGCCGCCGTCTTCGCCAGCCGCGCAGAGATGCCGATGCGCATCGCGCCGGTGACGAGTTTCAGGAGCGCCCAGCGGCCGGTCTCGTCGAGCTCGTCGAGCCAGCGTTCGAGCTGCCTTGGCAATTCGGTCTTGCCGAGCGTGCGCAGCGTGGTGACGACTTCGGTGAGCGTCGGGGGCGGCGGGTTGTTGTGGGCGGCCATCGCGGCTCTCGGCCACATCAGCGCCACCGTCTCCGAGAGATCGCCGACGTAGTCGTAACTCAGCCCGAACAGCACCTCGTCGGTGCGCGAGGCGATGAGATCGCGGATCAGCGCGGGCTTGGCGTGCTTGAAGCTGAGCGCGCCGGTGAGTGCCGCGAGCGCATAGCCGCGGTCGGGATCGCCGACCTCGCGGAAATAGCCGGACAGCAGCCGGAGCTTGTTGTTGCGGCCGGGCTCATAGGCGAGACGATCGAGCAGTTCGGCGAAGCGATTCATGCTTCGGCCTCGTCTTGAACCGGTGTCTCGCCTTCCTCCTCGCCATAGCCGACGAGATCGAGCGGCCGCGCGCGCAGACCTTGCGTCTTGCACCAATGCACCAGCGCATCTTCCTGGCCGTGGGTGACCCAGATCTCGCCGGCGCCGGTCGCCGCGATCGTTGCGGTGAGGCCGTCCCAATCGGCGTGGTCGGAGATCACAAGCGGCAGTTCGATGCCGCGCTGTCGGGCGCGGGCGCGCACCCGCATCCATCCCGACGCGAACGCGGTGACGGGATCGGGAAAGCGGCGCGTCCAGAGGTCTGCGGTCGCCGACGGCGGCGCCAGCGTGATGGTACCGGCGAGTGCCGCCTTCTTCATGCCCATCGCCGGCCGGAGCTCGCCGAGCGCGATGCCGCGGCTCTGGTAGTAATGCGTGATCGTCTCCATCGCGCCATGCAGATAGATCGGCGCGTCATAGCCGGCCTGGCGGAGCAGCGCGATCACGCGCTGCGCCTTGCCGAGCGAGTAGGCGCCGACGAGATGCGCCCGCTCCGGAAACAGCGCGACCGAGGCGAGCAGCTTCTTCACCTCCTCGCTCGCATCGCCGTGGCGAAACACCGGCAGGCCGAACGTGGCTTCGGTGATGAAGACGTCGCAAGGCACCAGCTCGAACGGGACGCAGGTCGGGTCGGGCGCATCCTTGTAGTCGCCGGACGCGACGATGCAGGTGTCCTTGCACGTGACCGCGATCTGCGCCGAGCCCAGCACGTGGCCGGCCGGGTGGAATTTCACTTTGACGTCGCCGAGCCTGAGCTCCTGGCCGTAGCCGATCGCTTGCGTCGAGCCGGCAAAATCCTCGCCGTAACGCAGCCGCATCATGTCGAGCGTTTCCTGCGTCGCCAGCACGGCGCCATGGCCGGCGCGGGCGTGGTCGGAATGGCCGTGGGTGATCACGGCCCGCGCGACGGGGCGGAGGGGGTCGATGTGGAAGCCGCCGGGCCTGCAGCACAGGCCGTCAGCAGTTGGCAGCAGGATGTCTTGCGGGCGCATTTCTGTCATATAGGCTGGCTTGCCAATTCTTCGAGTCATCCTTCGGTTCCCAATGCCGCTCCGCTTGTTCCTGACTTCCGGCGATCTGATGGCCGACCGCCGTTTCGAGTTCGCGCGCGATCTCCAGCTCAAGGGCGATCTGCCCGCCGCCGCCGACCTGATCGAGCAGGCGATCGAGCTCGCGCCAAACTTCACCTCGGCCTGGTTCACGCTCGGCGAAATCCGTCAGCAGCTCGGCGAGCGTGACAAGGCGATCGCAGCCTTCAGGAAAGCGCGCGAGTCCGATCCCGAGGATCAGCACGGTGCCGGCCTGCATCTGATGCGGCTCGGCGACACTGAAATGACGGAGATGCCGAAGGCCTATGTGCAGGCGCTGTTCGACCAATATGCGCCGCGCTTCGAGCACGCGCTGATCAACGATCTCGGCTATCGCGCTCCCGCGCTGATCTTCAAGGCGGTGCTGGCCGCGCGCGTCGCCGCGAAGAAGCCGGCCTTCTTCAAGCGCAGCATCGATCTCGGTTGCGGCACGGGCCTGGCGGCCGCGGCCTTCGCCAAGCAGGTCGATCATTTCATCGGCATCGACCTCTCGCCCGGCATGATCAAGGAGGCGCGCGCGACCGGCCTTTATGCCGAGCTCGAGGTCGCCGACATGATCGAGGGCCTGCGCACCAAGGCGGACGCGAGCGCGAACCTCGTCGTCGCCGCGGATGCGTTCGTCTATCTCTCCGATCTCGCGCCTGTGCTCACCGAGGCCAAACGTGTGCTCGTCTCCGGCGGCGTGCTTGCCTTCACGCTGGAGACGCATGACGGCGACGGCATCGTGCTCGGCGAAGGCCTGCGCTATGCCCATTCGGCGGAATATGTGCGCGCCGCGATCGCGAAGGCAGGATTGAAGTTGCTCACGCTGGAGCCGGCCTCGCCGCGCAACGAGAACAACGAGCCGGTGCGCGGCCTCGTCGTGGTCGCCGAGAAAACTTGAGTCTAGGCGCTAGAGCCAAGCGATTTAAGCGTCATTGCGTCGCAAAGCTGCGCCTTCCTACTTGCGAGCCGTGCTGCGTTCCCAGCAAAATGCGCGCATTAGGGAGAAAACAACAATGACGAAGAATCCATCGCGGCGCGATATCGGCGCCGCCGCATTCGCCACTATTGCCGCATCCGTGCTGCCTGCGCCTTACGTCTGGGCCGCCGAGAAGAAATACGATGCGGGCGCCAGCGATACCGAGATCAAGATCGGCCAGACCGTGCCGCATTCCGGCCCCGGCTCGCTCTACGGCGTGCTCGGCCGCATCGGCGAAGCCTATTTCCAGATGCTGAACGAGAAGGGCGGCATCAACGGACGCAAGATCAAGTTCCTCACCATGGACGACGCCTACAGCGCGCCGAAATGCGTCGAGGCGACGCGGCGGCTGGTCGAGCAGGAAGAGGTGCTGGCGCTCTATGGCTCGCTCGGCACCGCGCCGCAGACCGCCGTGCACAAATACCTGAACTCGAAAGGCGTGCCGCAGCTGCTGCTCAACACCGGCGCGTCGAAATGGAATAACCCGAAAGAGTTCAAATGGACCATGGCCGGCCTGCCGCTCTACCCGACCGAAGCGCGCATCCTGGCGCGCCACGTCGTCAGCGTGAAGCCGAACGCCAAGGTTGGCATCCTCTACCAGAACGACGATTTCGGCCGCGACTTCCTGGGCCCCTTCAAGAAGGTGCTGGCCGATGCCGGCGGCACCGCGCAGGTGATCATGGAGCAGACCTACGATCTCACCGATCCCACGGTCGATTCCCAATTGATCAATCTCTCGAAGTCGGGCGCGGACGTCTTCTACAACATCTCCACCGGCAAGGCCTCGTCGCAGTCGATCCGCAAAGTCGCCGAACTCGGCTGGAAGCCGCTGCAGCTGTTGTCGGCCGGCTCGACCGGCCGCTCGATCCTCAACGCCGCCGGCCTCGACAATTGCGCCGGCATCGTCGCTATCCGCTACAACAAGGAGGTCGGTCTGCCGAAATGGGAGAAGGACCCCGACGTGATGGCGTTCGAGGAGCTGCGCAAGAAGTACATCCCGACCATCGACCCCGACAACACCATCGCCTTCGCCGGCTACGGTCAGGCGGTCACGATGGGCGAGATCCTGCGTCGCTGCGGCGATGAGCTCACCCGCGCCAACGTGCTGAAGCAGGCCTCCAACCTGAAGGGCTTCCACTCGCCCTATTTCCTCGACGGCGTCACCTACGACTACACGCCCGACGACTACACGCCGATGAAGACGCTTTACATTTCGATATTCAGCGGCAAGGACTGGGACATCTCCGACAAGCCGATGTCGGAGTAGGGCTCTCTCTTCCCCTCTCCCCGCTCTTGTGGGGAGAGGGGAAGGTGAGGGGGAGCCTCCGCGGGGACGGCGGCAGTTGAACTTGCGGAGACTCCCCCTCACCCGTCGCTTCGCGCCGGCCTCTCCCCGCAAGCGGGGCGAGGCGAAGCGCCCGCCCCTCGACGAACCCATCCTCACGGCTTACCTGTTCTGCCGTGCCGCCCCGCATCCGCAAATCTTCGGCAGAGCCCGAGACGCTGCTGCCCGACCGCTTCCAGCAATGGTTCGCAAGCCGTGGCTGGTCGCCGCGCGCGCATCAGCTCGCGCTGCTGGAGAAAGCGCGCGAGGACGCCAGCGCGCTCCTGATCGCGCCGACCGGCGCTGGCAAGACGCTGGCCGGATTCCTGCCGTCGCTGGTGGAGTTGAGTGCCGCACCTGCGGCACCTGCGAAATCCCTCGTCTCCACCGGCCGTTCCGTGCAGCGCAGCGGCGGCCTGCACACGCTCTATATCTCGCCGCTGAAGGCGCTTGCGGTCGATATCGCGCGCAACCTCGAACGTCCTATCGCCGAGATGGGTCTGCCGATCAAGGTCGAGACCCGTACCGGCGACACGCCGGTGTCGCGGCGCCAGCGCCAGCGGCGCTATCCGCCTGACATTCTGCTGACGACGCCCGAACAGCTCGCGCTGTTGCTGTCCTCCGACGACGCGCCGTTTCTGTTTTCCTCGCTCAAGCGCATCGTGCTCGACGAGCTGCACGCGCTGGTGACATCGAAGCGCGGCGATCTGCTCTCGCTGGGCCTCGCGCGGTTGTGGCGCCTGGCGCCGCAGATGCGCGCGATCGGGTTATCGGCGACGGTCGCCGAGCCGGAGCAGCTCGCGCGTTTCCTGGTGCCGCAGCCGGAGGGCAAGGAAAAGGCTGCCGACATCGTCGTCGCCGGCGGCGCCGCGCCGCCGCTGGTACAGATGCTCGACACCCGCGAGCGGCTGCCCTGGGCCGGCCACAGCGCGCGGCATGCGCTCCCCGAAATCTACGAGCTGATCAAGGCGAACAAGACCACGCTGGTGTTCGTCAACACCCGCAGCCAGGCCGAGATGCTGTTCCAGAATCTCTGGAGCATGAACGACGACGGCCTTGCCATCGCGCTGCATCACGGCTCGCTTGACGTCGCCCAGCGCCGCAAGGTCGAGGATGCGATGTCGGCAGGGCGATTGCGCGGCGTGGTCTGCACCTCCTCGCTCGATCTCGGCGTCGATTGGGGCGACGTCGATCTCGTCGTCAATATCGGCGCGCCGAAGGGCTCCTCGCGCCTGATGCAGCGCATCGGCCGCGCCAACCACCGCCTGGACGAAGCCTCGCGCGCCGTGCTGGTGCCCGCCAATCGTTTCGAGGTGCTGGAGTGCCGCGTCGCCATCGACGCCATCGCCGAGAATGCGCAGGATACGCCACCCTTGCGCACCGGCGCGCTCGACGTGCTGGCCCAGCATGTGCTCGGCTGCGCCTGCGGCGAGCCGTTTCTCTCGGATGAGCTCTATGCCGAGGTCCGCACCGCCGCGCCCTATGCGGAGCTGACGCGCCAGGATTTCGACGATGTCGTCGATTTCGTCGCTTCCGGCGGCTATGCGCTGAAGACCTATGAGCGCTTTGCCCGCATCAAGCAGGACAAGGAGGGCCGCTGGCGCGTCGCCAATCCGAAAGTGCGGCAGAGCTACCGGATGAATGTCGGCACCATCGTCGAGGACGACATGCTGAAGGTGCGTCTGGTGCGTTCGCGCGGCGCAGGTCACGGCTCGACCGGCGTGATCGCGCGCGGCGGCCGCCTGCTCGGCGAGATCGAGGAGGCCTTCATCGAAGGTCTCTCGCCCGGCGACACCTTCGTGTTCTCAGGCGAGGTGGTGCGCTACGAGACGCTGGTCGAGGATCAGGTCTATGTCTCGCGCGCGCATGACAAGGATCCGAAGGTGCCGTCCTATATGGGCGGCAAGTTTCCGCTCTCGACCTATCTTGCCGAGCGTGTCCGCCGTCTGCTCGATGATTCCAGCGCCTGGGGCGGCTTGCCGGAACAGGTGCGCGACTGGCTGTCGCTGCAAAAGGAAGCTTCGCGTGTGCCGGCGGTGCGCGAGCTGCTGGTCGAGAGCTTTCCGCGCGCCAACAAGCATTACATCGTCTGCTATCCCTTCGAGGGCCGTCTCGCGCACCAGACGCTCGGCATGCTCCTGACGCGCCGGCTGGAGCGCGCCCGCGCCCGGCCGCTCGGCTTCGTCGCCAACGAATATGCGGTGGCGATCTGGGCGCTCGGCGATCTCTCCTTCATGATCCGCGATGGCAGGATCGACCTCGACGCGCTGTTCGACCCTGACATGCTGGGCGACGACCTCGAGGCCTGGCTTGCCGAATCCGCGTTGATGAAGCGCACGTTCCGCAATTGCGCGATCATCTCAGGGCTGATCGCGCGCCGCCACACCGGCGAAGAGAAGAGCCGCCGCCAGGTGCTGTTCTCGACCGACCTCGTCTACGACGTGCTGCGCAAGCACCAGGCCGACCACGTCCTGCTGCGCGCCGCGCGTGCCGATGCCGCCACCGGCCTGCTCGATTTGCGCCGCCTCAGCGACATGCTGATGCGCATCCAGGGCCGCATCACCCACCGGGAACTCGACCATGTCTCCCCGCTCGCCGTCCCCGTGATGCTGGAAATCGGCCGCGAGTCAGTTTATGGCGAAGCTGCAGACGAGCTGTTGGCGGAAGCCGCTGACGAGCTGGTCAAAGAGGCGATGGGATAGCAGCAGGTTTTGACGTGAGGTTGGGCGCGCTGGTTTCGGAGGATGGCGAGGACATGCGCGTTTCCAGGGTCAGCATCAGCGATGTGACCTTCGCAGCCGACCTCTCAGGCGCGCTGTTCTGGGAAGAGCAGCGCCTGCTCGTCGTCTCCGATCTGCACCTCGAAAAAGGCTCGAGCTTCGCCACGCGCGGCGTGCTGCTGCCGCCTTTCGATACCGTTGCCACGCTCGGCCGGCTCGCTGCTGTCATCTCCCGCCATAACCCCCGCATCGTGATCGCGCTCGGTGACAGCTTTCATGACCGCACCGCGCATGAGCGCCTCTCCGCGGATGACCGAGCTTCCGTTGCCGCGCTGCAGAGCGGCCGCGACTGGATCTGGATCTCGGGCAATCACGATCCCATGCTGCCGCGCGATCTCGGCGGCACCGTCGCCGACGAGGTCGCTGTTGGACCGATCACCTTCCGCCACGAGCCATCAGGCGCGCCCGGCGAGATCGCCGGCCATCTCCATCCCAAAGCGCGCGTCTCTGCGCGCGGCCGCTCCATGGAGCGGAGGTGTTTCGCCAGCGATGGCCTGCGCGCGGTGATGCCAGCCTTCGGCGCCTATGCCGGCGGCCTCAGCATCCGCGATGCCGCGTTCGCGAAGATCTTTCCGAAGAATGGCTTCGTCGCCCACCTGCTCGGCGACCGCCGCGTCCACGCCATCGCCGCGGCAAGGTGTTATTGAAGGCCGCGCTTCATTTGGGTTGACCAATCGCGCCACACGCACGCCTGCGCTCCCTCCCCCACAAGGGGAGGGAATGCACCAGTATTGCGGCAGCAGGTCGCGACGATCTCACAAGCTCACGCCGCCTTCGCCTGCACGTCCTCGCAAAACTCGGCCAGCCGGTCGGCCAGCCGCAGCGTCGCCGGGCTGGCGCCGGGCGCGGCCATCAGCGCGACTTCCGTCCGGTTGATCGGTGCGAAGCCGTCCTTGGCGGTGAGCACGCGGTGATCTGCCTGGATCGACATCTCCGACAGGATGGCGAGGCCCATGCCGGCGGCGACCGCGGCCTGGATGCCGGCGAGACTCGATGAGGTGTAGGCGGTGTGCCAGGCGCGGCCGGCGCTCTCCAGGGCGTGGATGGCGCCGGCGCGGTAGATGCAACCGAGCGGAAAGCCGATCAGCGGCACCGAGGGCGCGTCGACATCGACCGGATGGCTCTTGCTGGTGACCCAGTGCACCCGCTCCGGCCACACCGCGATGGCGTCCTTGGCCCCGGCCTCGCGCTTGTAGAGTGCAAGATCGAGTTCGCCGCGTTCGAGATCGCGGGCCAAATGCTTGCTCTGGTCGGCGCGAACGTCGAGCCGCAAGGTTGGATGCGAGCGGGAGAACGCGCCCAGCAGTTTCGCCAGCCGATAGGCGGCAAAATCCTCGGGAATGCCGAGCCGGATCGCGCCTTCGCTGTCGGGCTCGCGCAGCACGTCGCGCGCCTCTTCCGCCAATGTGAGCAGCCGCCGCGCATAGGAGAGCAGCCGCTCGCCGGCCTCGGTGGGACGCACGTCCTTGCCGTCCCGATGCAGCAGCACCTGGCCGACATCCTCCTCCAGGCGCTTGATCTGCTGGCTCACGGTCGATTGGGTGCGGTGAACGCGCTCGCCGGCGCGGGTGAAGCCGCCGGCCTCGACCACCGAGACGAAGCTGCGCAAAAGCTCCAGATCGAGCATCGGCATCTCCATTCATAAATCCACTGCTTACGAGTTAATCATTTAATTTCCAAATGACAAGCCCGGTCCCTAGATCGAGGGCTCAGGAGAATGCCCTCATGTCCCTCGCCACCTCGATCCCGGCGCCGCGCAGCCGCTTCAACACGCTTCCGCTTGCCATCGGCCTGTTCTGCCTGCTCTGGAGCTACGCCTTCATCGCGGGCAAGATCGGTGTCACCCATTGCCCGCCGTTGATCCTGCTCGCCGCGCGCTTCTCGCTCGCCGGCATTTTGATTCTCGGCGCCACGCTGATCCGCGGCGACTGGTCCCTGTCTTGGCGTGACGCCCTGATCTTCACGGCGCTCGGCATCGCCAACAACGCACTCTATCTCGGGCTCGGTTATACCGGGCTGCAGTCGGTCTCCGCCGGTCTCGGCGGTCTGATCGTCTCGGCCAATCCGGTGTTCACCGCCGCGCTCGCGGCACTTCTGCTCGGTGAGGGCATGACCTGGCGCAAGGCGAGCGGCCTCCTGCTCGGGACCATCGGCGTCACGGCGATCGTCTGGCATCGTCTGTCGGTCGGGACCGACTCTCTGCACGGCATCTTCTTCACGCTGGCGTCGCTGGCGTCGATCGTATCAGGCACCATCCTGTTCAAGCTGTTCGCGCCCAAGGGGAGCTTGTGGATCGGCAACGGCGTGCAGAACCTTGCGGCCGGCATCGTGCTGACGCCCGTCGCGTTCACGTTTGCCGACGTCCACGCCATCGACGTTACGCCGGGCCTGATCGGCGCCTTCGCCTTTCTCGTGCTCGGCGGCTCGATCCTCGCCTCCTGGCTGTGGTTTCATCTCCTCAAAGTGTGTGGCGCGACCGCAGCCAGTGCCTACCATTTCCTGATGCCGCCGCTCGGCATGCTGTTCGCCTTCCTGGTGCTCGGCGAGCACGTCGAGGCGCGTGACCTTCTCGGGATCATTCCGGTCGCGCTCGGCATTTACCTGGTGACGCGCCCCGCAAAGCCCGTCGTGTAAGAGGAGTTGATCATGCCTGTTTCCATCACCCTGATCGGCGGCCCGACCGCGCTGATCGAGATCGACGGCTTCCGCCTGCTCACCGATCCCACCTTCGATGCGCCCGGCGCCTACCAGCTGCCGCATGTGAAGCTGGAGAAGACGATTGGCCCGGCGATGAAGGCCGATGCGATCGGCCCTGTTGACGCCGTGCTGCTCAGCCACGACCAGCATTCGGACAATCTCGACAATTCCGGCCGCGACTTTGTGCTGAAAGCGCCGCGCGCGCTGACGACGGAGGCCGGCGCAAAACGCCTCGGCGGCCATGTCGAAGGTCTCGCGCCTTGGGCGACCGCGCAACTGAAGGACGACGACGGCAACACGCTGACCATCACCGCCACGCCGGCGCGTCACGGCCCTGCCGGCATCGAGCCGCTGTCGGGCGATGTCATCGGTTTCGTCGTGCAGTCGAGCCGCAAGGACACGCGCCCGGTCTATATCAGCGGCGACACCACCTGGTTCGACGGCGTCGCCGAAGTCGCACGTCGCTTCAAATGCGGCGTGGTGCTGCCGTTCGCGGGCGCCGCGCAAACCCGCGGGCCGTTCCATCTCACCATGGACACCAACGACACCATCGAGACGGCGCGTGCCTTCCCCGATGCGATAATCGTACCCGTGCACACCGAAGGCTGGGCGCATTTCCGCCAGAACGGCGAGGACCTGCGCAAGACCTTCGACGCGCTCGGCTTCGGAACAAGGTTGCGCTTGCTTGAGCCCGGCGTGCCGACGGTGATCGAGGCGCCGTAGCTCCTACGGTCGCCTTGTTTTAATCGATGCAAGCCAGGGGTACTCGGCCCACCTCTCCCCGTCGGGGGGAGGTGGGCACCGAGCACGATCTCGTTGAGTTCAATGCGCTGCTGACGCCGTCTTCTTCGCCGCGACCGGCTTTGGCGCGGGCTTGGTGGCCGCTTGCGGTGCGCTGTCCCAGCCGCCGGCAGGCGAGGGAACGTTGACGGCGTCGTCGGGCTGCGGCTCGGCGCTGAAGGTCTGGATCGCGAGCTTGGCGGCGGCGAGCGATTGCGGGTCGAGGCGCTTGGCGACGTCGTCGCGCTTGCCGGCGGCATCCGCATCGCCCTGGGCCGCAGCGAGGCTGAACCATTTGTAGGATTCAGCCAGGTTCTGCTCGACGCCGATACCGCGGGCATAGAGGATGCCGAGGTTGAACTGGCTGTCGGCAACACCGCGATCGGCCGCTTTCCGGAACCATTGTGCCGCGCTCTTGTAGTTGGCGCCGCGTCCGCCCCCATCGGCATCGAGCACCGCGAGATTGTGCATGGCCTTGGCGTTGCCGCGCTCGGCGGCCTGCGTGTAGTAGCGACGGGCGATGTCTGCGTCCTTCTTCACGCCGAGGCCCTTTTCATAGAGCGTACCGAGGCGGAAGGTTGCCGGCACCACGCCGGCCTGCGACGCGCGGTCGTACCACTTCGCGGCCTCGTCGTAATTCGCAGCCACGCCCTTGCCCTCGGCAAAACGCACGCCGATCTCGAAAGCTGCAGTCGCATCGCCCTTCATCGCGGCGGTGCGCAGAGCCGGGCCGCCGATGCCGTCAGGCAGCTTCTCGCTCGGCGGCACCTGGACCGTGCCAAGACGTGCGCGGCTCGTGCCCGAGAGCGCGCCTGTGACATCGCTGTTCGCAGCCGGCGGGGCCGGTGTTGCTGCGGCGGGCGCGGGCGGAATTTCGACTGACGCCGTGCTGCCGGCGTTCGCTGCCGGCGCGGCATTGTTCAGGGACTGCTTGCCGATCGGCGTCGGCGAGGTCATCGACGGCGTGACCTGGTCGGGCGGGGCGGGTTTGCTTTCGACCGGCGGCGGGGCCTGCGGCGCCGGCCGGCTCGATGTGTCCTCCATCGCCTGCGGCGCCGGCGGCGGACTGCCGCCGTCGAGCAGGTTCATCGCCATCTTGAAGGCGCCGAGCACGATCACGACCACGCTCGCGCCGACCAGAAGCGAGCGGATTTTGGATGTGATGGACGAGCCGCCTTCCGGCGCTTTTCCTTGTCCCTGTCCTTGGCCCTTGGCGCGCGCCGCCATGGCGGCCTTGACGCCGCGAGCGGGCTTCTCCTGCGGTTGCGCGGCGGCAGCTTGCGCGGCGCGGCGCGCGGCCGCGATGAAGCTCGACGACGACACCGGCTCCTTCGGTGCGGTCGGGATTTCGCTGATCGCGCTTTCGGACGCGGCAATGCGCTCGGACGGCGTGGCGGGACGGCCGCTCGGACGCGTGCCGGGCTCGAGCGGATGATCCGGCGGCAGCTCGGGCGCGATCGCGGCGCGCGCCGGCGCCGTATGCGGTTCGAGAATCTCGCTGATCGCGCGCGGCGGCACAGGCGGCGTGGCTTGCGCGGCCATCGGCGCCGGCGGCGGCGCTGCGGGCGCGGCGGCGTGAAATTCGCGCGGCGCCGCCACGAAGGCCGAATGCTGCGGCTGCTGCGCGGCGGCCGGATTTGGCAGCTCGGGCTTGGGATCGTATTTCGGCGGCTGCGGCGGCCGTTGCTCGCGCGCCATCGGCGCTTCGACGGAAGCTGCCATCGGCATTTGCGCGGGCATGGGCGCAGCCATCGGCTGCGGCGCCGGCGGCGCGGTGCGCACCGCGCGCAGATCGCCCTCGATCATGGCGAGACGATCGACGACATGACCGAGCGTGTTGTGCACGGCCTCCAGCGAATCCTGCGTGCTGCGGTTGGTCTCGGCCTGACTGAATCGGAGGTCGGAGAGCTCGCGCTTGACGAAATCGACCATTCCGGAATCGGGAGCCGGCGCGGAGCTGCGGCTCTCGGCCAGTGCGGCATAGGTTGCCTGCTGGCGCTCCAGGTGTCGCAGGATATCGTGCAGCCCGTCCTCGACACGGCTGAAATTGCCGCCGCGCGACTCCGAGGCGGCCTCCAGCCGCTCCAGCAGATAGGAGACCCTCTGCTCGAGATGCGTGAAGGTCGAGGCCGAATCGTTGCCGACCTGCATGCGGTCGAAACGGTCCGACAGCGCGCGGATCGCGGCTTCCAGATGCTCGGTGCTTTCGGCAGGCGCCGGCCGCTCGCGGGTTTCCAGCGCGGCGGTGAGCGCGGCAATGCGCTGCTCCAGAACGGCAAAGCTGTCGCTGTGGCCGGACGAGCGGGTGATCTGGTCGACCTTGGACGACAGCAGCTGCACGTCCTCGGACAGGCGTGCCAGCGCTTCGTTGGACGCGACGTTCGAGACGATGCCGCGCAGCGCCGCGATCGCGCCTTCGAGCTGGCGCACCGTCGAGGGGTCGTCATTGGCGCGCAGGATCAGGTCGAGCTTGGCGCCGAGATTGCGGATCGCCTCGTCGTAGCCGGTGAGCTGCTCGGCCGGGGTTAGCGTGCGCAGCACCTGCTTGATGTCGGAGAGCGCGCGCTCGATGCCTGCCAGCACCTGGCCGTCGGTGCCGTTGGAGCGGGTCTCGTCGATGCGACGATGCAGCGAGCGGATCTCGTTCTCGATCGATTCGATCGCGCGGCGCGGCATCGCCTCGGTGATGGCGGAGCGGATCTCGGCGAGCTCGGAACGGAAGGCGTTGATCGCCTGCTCGGTGTTGTCAGGGCGCTGCAGCGACTCGATCTGGCTCGTGATCTTGAGCAGATGGCGTTCGAGCGACGAGAAATCCGGCCCTGCTTGCGGTGGCGGCGGGGCATAGGCCGGCGCGGGTGGCGCCATCGGGGGAGCATAGGGAGCGGCTGAGGGCGCGATCGGGGGCGCAGCGCGCGGCGGCACCTGCCGCGGTGCGAAGCCGTCAAGCTCGCTCTGCCGGGCGGTGATCTCGGCGACCGCGACGTCGAAGGAGGCGGGGCTCAGGGGCGGTGAATTTCGGTAGACCTGCGCGGCGGCGCGTTCGACCGCATCGGCGTGACGCTGTCGGGTCTCGACCGGGGCCGCTCGGGGCGGCTGAGGCTGCTGGGCTTGAGGCTGCGGCTGCTGGGGCCGCGAGATCTGCGACAGACGGGCGTCTAACCGCGAGATCGCGTCGTTGAGCTGGCGGGCAACGCCTTGCTCGCGCGAGACGTCCTGACGCGGAGCTGCGGGCTTTGAGATCCGTTCGATCTGCTGGGTGATCGCGTCGAGCCGCTGGTGGATGTCGGCGACGTCGCGACTCTCCCGGCTCGGCATCGGTGCTGCGTGCGGATCCGGGCGCTGCTCCTGACGCTGGTCGTAAGGCCCGCGAAAGTTCGGCGGGGCAGTCTCGCCGAGGGTGGAGTTCAGCCAATCATTGAGCGACATGCCGGCACGGCGCGCAGCAGCTTCGGCCCGTTCCCGGACGGATGGATCGATGCCGTCAACACTCCACGATACGCGCGAATTCATGACTCTGTCCGGTTCCGACTCCGGCGCCCCACCCGACGCCTCCAGTCTCCCCTCGCGTGCCGGTTGCAAAGACAATCGGATTTGGCGCGGGTCGTCTGCCTCGAAGACCGACTTTTTCCTGTTAGGGTAAATAACGGGTTAAGGAACGCGTCGCCGGTGTCTTAAAGTTGGGCGGCGGGGAACGGGGGACTCGTCGTGGCGCTCGTCTGGTTGCCAATAAACCGGTGTCATGCCCCGGCTTGACCGGGGCATCCAGTACGCCGCGGCGGCTCGTTTCCAGCCGCGTCGTCTCGGAGTACTGGATCGCCCGGTCAAGCCGGGCGATGACAGCTGAGTGCTGGGCGAAACCGGCGCCGCCCGCCTAGCCCTTCTCCCGCTTGCCATCCTCGATCGGCACCACCGTGCCGGTCCCCTTATCCTTGCCTGACATCGCCGACAGCGCCTCGAGCGCCTCCTCGCAGAAATCGGCGACCATCTGTTCATGCCGGGCGCCGAGCTGAAGCAGCAGCAGGTTACCGAGGTCGAGCCGGCCCTCCGCCGTGCCGTCAGGGAATCGCTTCTTCAGGATCCGCTGGTAGTTTTCGTGCCGGTCGCGATGGTGCTCCAGGCGGTCCATCAGATCGGTGCGGATAGGCTCGAGGTCGACGCTGTCGAGCGCATGCAGCCGCACCAGCAGGTCGTCCTTGATCGAAGGCGGGGTGCTCGGCCGCGCGGCCCAGTGCCGCAGCGCTGTTCGGCCCTCGGGAGTCAGCGTATAGATGAGCTTATTGGGCTTGCCTGTCTGGACGACCTCACGGCCCTGGATGTAGCCGCGGTCGCGCAGCTTGGAGAGCTCGCGATAGATCTGCTGGTGGTCGGCTTTCCAGAAGAAGCCGATCGAGGAATCGAACGTCTTGGCGAGCTCATAGCCCGTCATCGGACGTTCGGTCAGGCATGCGAGGATTGCGTCGCCCAGCGCCATGGCACCAACTCCCTTGAAGTCCCGACTATCCGGCTTGACTTTATGCGCATTCGTGCATATGCGTCAATGTGCATATGAGGTGAGGTTGAGGTTGGACGACAGGTCCGACCGAAAATCCAGTCGAATCAACTCCCTCGCTACTGTGCATGGGGTTGTTTTCAAAAACTTTGCCTAAGGCCTTGAGGGAGGCACCCGAGAATGACCGGCCTCGATTCCTGGTACGCCTACATGAAGTCCCACGACACCAAGGCGCTGTGGGATCTGCTGCATCCGGACGCCGTGTTCGAAAGCCCGGTCGTGCATTCGCCGCAGCGCGGGCGCGACATCACCTTCAAATATCTCGCCAGCGCCGAGAAGGTGCTCGGCGGTCCCGGCTTCACTTATGTCGGCGAGTGGAAAAGCGCCGACGGCGCCGTGCTTGAATTCAAGACCATGATCGACGGCATCGAGGTCAACGGTGTCGACATCATCACCTTCGATAGCGACGGGCGCATCACCCATTTCAAGGTGATGGTGCGTCCGCTCAAGGCCATCAACATGCTGCACCGCCTGATGGCGGAGCAGCTCGCCGCCCAATCCTAGTTTCCTCTTCAGAGCCCATGCCGGGAGACCGCAATGCCGATCTATAAAGCCCCCGTCGAAGACGTGAACTTCCTGCTCAACGACGTCTTCCAGATCGACCGCTACGACAATCTCGCCGGCTTCTCGGATGCGTCGAGCGACGTGCGGGAGGCCATCCTGGGCGAAGCCGCCAAGCTCGCCGAAGAGGTGCTGCAGCCGCTCAATCGCGTCGGCGATCTCGAAGGCTGCAAGCGCGCCGACGACGGCAGCGTCACCACGCCGAAGGGTTTCAAGGAGGCCTTCAAGCAGGTCGCCGAAGGCGGCTGGCTCGGGCTGTCGGCGCCGACCGAGTTCGGCGGCCAGGGCCTGCCGGTGACACTCTCTCAGGCGGTCAACGAATTCCAGATCTCCGCCAACATGGCGTTCTCGATGTATGGCGGCCTCACCATGGGGGCGACCGCGGCGCTGATTGTTCATGGCTCGCCGGAGCAGAAGCAGACCTACGTGCCGAAGATGGTCGCCGGCGAATGGACCGGCACCATGAACCTGACCGAGCCGCATTGCGGCACCGATCTCGGCATGCTCCGCACCAAGGCGGTGCGCCAGGCCGACGGCAGCTTCAAGATCACGGGCACCAAGATCTTCATCTCGGCCGGTGAGCACGATCTCGCCGACAACATCATCCATCTCGTGCTCGCTCGCATCGAGGGCGCGCCCGCCGGCATCAAGGGCGTGTCGCTGTTCGTGGTGCCGAAATTCCTGGTGAATGCCGACGGTTCGGTGGGGCAGCGCAACGGCGTCGTCTGCGGCTCGATCGAGCACAAGATGGGCATCCACGGTAATTCGACCTGCGTGATGAACTACGACAACGCCACCGGCTGGCTGATCGGCGAAGAGAACAAGGGCATGCAGGGCATGTTCGTGATGATGAACGAGGCCCGCCTCGGCGTCGCCGTGCAGGGCCTCGCGCAGTCCGAGGTCGCCTATCAGAACGCGGTCGCCTATGCCCGCGAACGCATCCAGGGCCGCGCGCTGTCAGGTGCGAAAGCGCCGGACAAGCCGGCCGATCCGATCATCGTGCATCCCGACGTCCGCCGCACGCTGCTCTCGATCCGCGCCTTCAACGAGGCCGCGCGCGCCTTCGTGATGTGGACCGCGTTGAAGAGCGACGTCGCCCACCGATCTGAGGATCCCAAGGATCGCCAGGCCGCCGACGATCACATGGGCCTGATGACGCCCGTGCTGAAGGGCTTCCTCACCGACTACGGTTTCGCCAACGCCGTGCAGGCGCAGCAGATGTATGGCGGCCACGGCTACATCGCCGAGCAGGGCATGGAGCAGTTCGTGCGCGATGCGCGCATCGCCATGATCTATGAAGGCGCCAACGGCATCCAGGCGCTCGACCTCGTCGGCCGCAAGCTGCCGCGCGACGGAGGCCGCGCCATCATGGCCTTCTTCGGCGAGGTCATGGCCTTCGCCAAGGAGAACGGCGGCGACGATGCACTGAAGCCCTTCATCACTCCGCTCTCGACTTCGCTGGGTCACCTCCAGCAGGCCACGACCTGGCTGATGCAGAACGCGATGGCCAAGCCCGATAACGCGGGAGCGGCCGCAACCGATTACCTGCATCTCTTCGGCTTCGTCGCGCTCGGCTACATGTGGGCGAAGATGGCCAAGGTGACGCAGGCGAAGATTGCCGCCAGCGGCGCGACGCCCTATCTCTCGACCAAGCTCGTCACCGGCCGTTTCTTCATGGAGCGGATGCTGCCGGAGACCGCCGCCAATCTGGCGCGCATCCAGTCCGGCTGCGCCACCATCATGGAACTGCCCGCGGAAGCGTTCTGATTTCCGCGCCATCAAATCTCGAACAACAGATCAGGAGGGCGTCATGCCTGAGGCATTCATCTACGATCACGTCCGCACCCCGCGCGGCCGCGGCAAGGCGGACGGCGCGCTGCACGAAGTCACCGCGCTCGCGCTCGCGAGCGTGCCGCTGAACGCGCTGAAGGACCGCAACAATCTGCCCGAAGATTCCGTCGACGATGTCATCCTCGGCGTGGTCGATCCGGTCGGCGAAGCCGGCTCCGATATCGCGCGCTTCGCGGCCCTGAAGGCCGGCCTCGGCGAAGCCGTGCCTGGCGTGCAGATCAGCCGCTTCTGCGCCTCGGGCCTCGATGCCGTGAACTTCGCTGCCGCGCAGGTGATGAGCGGCCAGCATGAGCTGGTGATCGGCGGAGGCGCCGAATCCATGAGCCGCGTCGGCATCGGCGCTTCCGGCGGCGCCTGGCCGATGGATCCGTCGATGGCGGTCCCCGCTTACTTCATGCCGCAGGGCGTGTCGGCCGATCTGATCGCGACGAAATACGGCTTCTCGCGCGACGACGTCGACGCCTATGCTGTGCAGAGCCAGCAGCGTGCGGCCAAGGCCTGGGACGAGGGACGTTTCAACAAATCGGTGGTGCCGGTGAAGGACATCAATGGCCTCACCATCCTCGCCAAGGACGAGCATATGCGTCCGTCGACGACGATGCAGTCGCTGGCGCAGCTGCAGCCGTCGTTCACGATGATGGCGCAGATGGGCGGCTTCGATGGCGTCGCGATCCAGTCGCATCCCGAAATCGAGCGCGTCAATTACGTGCACCACGCCGGCAATTCGTCGGGCATCGTCGATGGCGCCGGCGCCGTGCTGCTCGGCAGCAAGGAGGCGGGCAGCAAGTACGGCTTGACGCCGCGGGCAAAGATCCGCGCGTTCGCAAACATCGGCTCCGAGCCGGCGATGATGCTGACCGGTCCGGTCGACGTCACCGAAAAGCTGTTCGCGCGCTCCGGCATGAAGAAGTCGGACATCGACCTGTTCGAGCTCAACGAGGCCTTTGCTTCCGTCGTGCTGCGCTACATCCAAGCGTTCGACATCGACAACGCCAAGATCAACGTCAATGGCGGCGCCATCGCGCTCGGTCATCCGCTCGGCGCCACGGGCGCGATGATTTTGGGTACCGTGCTCGACGAGCTCGAGCGCATCAATAAGTCCACCGCCCTCGTCACGCTGTGCATCGGCGGCGGCATGGGCACCGCGACCATCATCGAGCGCGTCTAAGGGTAGGGAGCAACCAACATGTCGTACAAGAACTTCAAGGTTGAGACCGACGCAGACGGCATCGCACTCGTCACCTGGGACATTCCGGGCCGTTCGATGAACGTGCTCGACGAGACCTCGACCAACGAGCTCGACGCGATCGTCAAGGCGACCACGGCGGATGCGGCGGTGAAGGGCGTCGTCATCACCTCCGCCAAGGAAGCGTTCTGCGCCGGCGCAGATCTGTCCATGCTCGAAGGCATGAACCAGGCCTATGCGAAGGTCTTCAAGGAGCAGGGCGAGACCGCGGCGAACCAGATGCTGTTCGAGCAGAGCCGCCGCTTCTCGCAGGTCCTGCGCTCGATCGAAACGTCGGGCAAGCCGTGGGCGGCCGCGATCAACGGCCTTGCCCTCGGCGGCGGTTTCGAGATCACGCTGTGCTGCCACTATCGCGTCGCGGCGGAAAATCCCAAGACGCGTCTCGGTCTGCCCGAGGTTAAGGTCGGCTTGTTCCCCGGCGCCGGCGGCACGCAGCGCGTGCCGCGCCTGGTGCCGCCGCAGGACGCCATGACGATCCTTCTCAAGGGCGATCCTGTTACGATCGACAAGGCGAAGCAGCTTAACCTGATTCACGCCATCGTTCCCGCTGCTGACCTCATCAAGGTCGCGAAAGACTGGATCAAGGGCGGCGGCAAGGCCGTCGCGCCCTGGGACGAGAAGGGCTTCAAGCTCCCCGGCGGACCGGTGTTCTCCAAGGCCGGCATGATGATGTTCCCGGCCGGCAATGCCATCTATCGCCGCGAAACCTACGACAATTATCCGGCCGCACGCGCCATCATGAGCTGCGTCTATGAAGGCCTGCAGTTGCCGATCGACGCGGCGTTGCGCGTCGAGTCGCGCTACTTCACCTCGGTGCTGCGCTCGAAGGAAGCGGCCGCGATGATCCGCAGCCTGTTCCTGTCGATGCAGGAGCTCAACAAGGGCGCGCGTCGTCCGAAGGATGTGCCTGCGACCAAGGTGAAGAAGATCGCCGTGATCGGTGCCGGCTTCATGGGCGCGAGCGTCGGCTACGTCTCGGCCCGCGCCGGTCTCGACGTCGTGCTGATCGACCGCGATCAGGCGAGCGCCGACAAGGGCAAGGCCCACGCGCAGAAGGTGATCGAGGAGCAGATCAAGAAGGGTCGGGCCAAGCCTGACGATGCCGAGAAGCTGCTCGCGCGGATCACGCCGACCGCGGACTATGCCGCGCTCAGGGATGTCGACCTCGTCATCGAGGCCGTGTTCGAGGACCGCAAGGTCAAGGCGGAGACTTTCGCGAAGGCGCAGGAATATCTGAAGCCGGACGTGATCTTCGCCTCGAACACCTCGACGCTGCCGATCACCTCGCTGGCCGAGAGCTTCAAGGACCAGGGAAAGTTCGTCGGCATCCATTTCTTCTCGCCGGTCGAGAAGATGATGCTGGTCGAGATCATCCTCGGCAAGAACACCGGCGATGTCGCGCTGGCGACCGCGCTCGATTACGTCCGTCAGATCGGCAAGACCCCGATCGTGGTCAACGACTCCAGAGGCTTCTTCGCCAATCGCTGCGTCGGCCGCTACGTCGCCGAAGGCAACGAGATGTTCCTCGAAGGCGTGCCGCCAGCGATGATCGAGAACTGCGCCAAGATGGCCGGCATGCCGGTCGGCCCGCTTTCGCTCTCGGACGAAGTCGCGCTCGATCTCGGTCTGAAGATCATGAAGGCGACGGAAGCCGATCTCGGCCCCAACGCCATCAATCCCGACCAGAAGAAGCTAATGGTGGAGATGGTCGAGAACCAGGGACGCCTCGGCCGGAAAAACAAGAAGGGCTTCTATGACTATCCCGAAGGCAAAGGCCAGAAGAGCCTGTGGCCGGGGCTCTCCGCGCTGCAGCCGAAGCAGCTCGACCCTGATACGCTCGATGTCGAGGAGTTGAAGCAGCGCTTCCTGGTGGTGCAGGCGGTGGAAGCCGCGCGCACTGTCGAGGATCACGTCATTACCGATCCCCGCGAGGCCGACGTCGGCTCGATCCTCGGTTTCGGCTTCGCCCCGTTCACCGGCGGCACGCTGTCCTACATCGACTTCATGGGAGCCAAGAAGTTCGTCGAGCTCTGCCACAAACTCGAGGCCAAGTACGGCTCGCGCTTCACGCCGCCGAAGCTGCTGGAAGAGATGGCCGCCAAAGGCGAAACCTTCTACGGCCGTTTCGCGCCGAAGAAAGCTGCTGCCTGATCACGTGAGGTTCATGCGAGAACAGCAAAGGCCGGGTCATCGACCCGGCCTTTATCTTTTGGATAACGTCATCACGGGTGCGTCAGATCTATGTACGTTGATGGAACCGGTCCGATAATTTGCGTAGGAACCGGGACAGAGTCCCGCTGTTGCTCGTCCTGCAATTGTCATAGACGCGTCAAACCGCCGCCGTTCTTTTGCTCGGGCTTGGCACCACTCTTGCTGCGGGTCAGGGCACAAATCAGGTTGGGACACCTGCCGATCCACCGGCAGGTTGAAGACGAAACAAGAAGGTGTCCTTGGTGAATTCTTTGGTGCTGCGGAAGATCGCGTTCGCGCGCGATCTCACCGAGAAATATGCTGTTGCGCCGGGCTCTCGCCGACTCTCGCCGCAACAGAAGCCCGCACGGCTGCGCCGCAAGGGGCCGGTGCTTTGGACCGCGCTGGCGCTACTTGTGCTAACGGCGGATTTTCTGGTCGCTTATCTCGCCTGGCTCGCCGTCGACTTCGTCATGGGATGAGGCCTCGCGCCCGTACAGCAGATATGATGCCGCAAGATAGGCGAGCTGAGTGGCGGCAAGACAGACGGCAATGATGATCACGCCCGCCATCATTCCGAACTCGTAGACGCGCAGAATGATCGCCGAGAGGACCGCAATTGGCGGCGAGATCACGACCAGCGCCCAGGTCCTGAACACGTAACCTGTCGCTACGCCCACCAACGCGCTTGCAACGATCAGGACGATGGCGATCGTCAAGTTCAACTCCGATGAGAGCCCCAAAATTCTTCAATCAATTGGACCAAGCTCGCCCGCTTTGCGTGCAGTGACAAGACAGCACTGCTTACATTTGGTGAACAGTAGTTCATAAGTCTAACTAAGGTACGATGATCTGGCGAAATGGGTTCGCTTTCACGCCCGCCGGCTGCAAATGAAAAGGGCCGGATCGTCGACCCGGCCCCAGAAAGAAAATCGATCGCCGCTGGTGCCGTCAGGCGGCCTGGATCAGGCCTTCCTTCTTCAAGGCTTCCTGCACCTTCGGCCGTGCCGCGACTCGGGCCTTGTAGGCGGTGAGGTGCGGCATCGCCGAGAGGTCGAACTTCATGCGATCGCCCCAGGTCAGCATCGTGAAGAGATAGCCATCGGCGACCGAGAACTGCTTGCCCATGAGGTAGTCACGGCCGGCGAGCTGGCTGTCGATGTGCTTCAGCTTGCCCATGAGACGATCCTTGAAGAACGCCTTGGCGTCGTCGTTCAGCGCCGGAGCAAACAGCGGACCAAAGCTCTTGTGCACCTCGGAGGTGAGGAAGTTCAGCCATTCGAGCAGCTTGTAGCGCTCGGAGCTGTCGCGGGCGGGCGCCAGCGCCTTGGCCGGGGCCTTGTCGGCGATCATCTGGACAATGACCGGGCCTTCCGTCACGATCTCGCCGCTGTCGAGGCCCAGCGCGGGCACCTGACCCTTCGGGTTGACCTTCAGATAGTCTTCACCGTTCTCGAGCTTCTTGGCCCGGATATCGACCTTGACCAGCTCATAAGGCAGGTCGGCCTCGAGGAGCGCAATGTGAGGGGACAGCGAGCAGGCACCGGGCGAATAATACAGTTTCATGGAATTTCCTCCTCTGGACGCTTGGTGGGGGCGAAAGAACACCTACATGCACCTGCATGAAATAGTCAAGATTGATGCAGCTGCATCAAGTGAGGTAAGAAGCGGACGACGAGTTTGGGCGGGACCATGAAACGCAAACCATCGACCGAGGCAACCAGCGCCTGGATCCGCCTGATGCGGGTACAGAGCCGCGTGCTCGACTGTGTCGAGCAGGATCTGAAGAAGGCCGGCTTCCCGCCATTGGCCTGGTACGATGCGCTGCTCGAATTGTCGCGCGCGCCGAGCGGCGAACTGCGGCCGGTGGAACTCGAGCGGCAGATGCTGATCCCGCAATACTCCACCTCGCGACTGATCGACCGCCTGGTCGATGAGGGGCTCGCCAGCAGGCGCGAATGCAAGATCGACAAGCGCGGCCAGTTCGTCGAGATCACGGAGGCCGGCCGCGAGCTGCAGAAGCGGATGTGGGGTGCCTATTCGGCTGCGATCGAGAAATATGTCGGGTCGAAACTGTCCGATGCCGACGCCGTCAAGCTCAGCGGTCTGCTCGACCGGCTGGGCTGCTCGTGCGGCGAGATGAAGCTGCCGCCCGTCGTCAACGTCAACGAAAGCTCGCCGTCGCGATGATCGCGCGGCAAACCAGCACGTCCGCGCGCCCGGTGGGTTCGCGGACAATCCCCGTCACCTGGGCGCATTCGGTCGAAGCGCTTCTGATTAGAGTTTGATATGGCGCGAGACCAGATCGATATGACGCCGCTGCAATCGCGCGACGAACTCGTCGCGTGGTTCGAGGCGGGCTGCAAGGACCCATCCGAATTCCGCATGGGCACCGAGCACGAGAAAACGCCGTTCACGCTCGAAGGCCATCGTCCGGTGCCTTACGAAGGCGCGCGCGGCATCGGCGCGTTGCTCGAAGGCATGAAGCTCCTGCTCGGCTGGGAGCCGATCATGGAGAAGGGCAACATCATCGGTCTGTACGACGTCACCGGCGGCGGCGCGATCTCGCTCGAGCCCGGTGGACAGTTCGAACTGTCAGGCGCGCCGGTCGAGACCGTACACCAGACCCAGAGCGAGTTGATGGCGCATCTGGCGCAGGTGCGCGAGATCGCGACCCCGCTCGGCATCGGTTTCCTCGGCCTCGGCATGACGCCGTCCTGGTCGCGCGCCGACATCCCTGTGATGCCCAAGGGCCGCTACAAGATCATGACCAACTACATGCCGAAGGTCGGCCAGTACGGCCTCGACATGATGTACCGAACCTGCACGGTGCAGACCAATCTCGACTTCTCCTCCGAAGCCGACATGGTCAAGAAGCTGCGCGTTTCGCTGGCGCTTCAGCCGGTCGCGACCGCTCTGTTTGCCAATTCGCCGTTCACCGAAGGCAAGCCGAACGGCTTCCTGTCCTTCCGCTCCGAGATCTGGCGCGACACCGATAACGCCCGCGCCGGCATGATGCCGTGGGCGTTCGAGGACGGCATGGGCTTTGAACGCTACGTCGACTATGCGCTCGACGTGCCCATGTATTTCGTCAAGCGCGGCGACGATTACATCGACGTGTCGGGCTCCTCGTTCCGCGCGTTCTTCGACGGTCGCAACAACAATCTGCCCGGCGAACGTCCGACGCTGTCGGACTGGGCCAACCATCTTTCGACGATCTTCCCGGAGGTGCGGCTCAAGCGCTATCTCGAGATGCGCGGTTCGGATGGTGGCCCGTGGGGCCGTTTGCCGGCACTGTCGGCGTTCTGGGCCGGGCTGCTCTATGACAACGCCGCGCTCGATGCCGCCTGGGATCTGGTGAAGCACTGGACCGCACCGGAGCGTCAGGCCCTGCGCGACGACGTGCCGCGATTCGGTTTCAAAGCGCGGATCAAGGACCGTTATCTGTTCGAAATCGCCAAGGAATGCCTCGTTCTGGCACATGCCGGACTGCGCCGCCGTGGCCGCATCGATGCGATCGGTCGTGACGAAACGCGGCATCTGGAGCCGCTCGATCGCATCATCGATTCCGGCCGGACGCCGGCCGAGGAGATGCTCGAGAAGTTCAACGGCGCCTGGAACGGCTCGGTGGAACCGGCCTATGCGGAATACGCGTTCTAGATTCACGTCTCGACGCGTCTTTTTTGATGCGAGCCGGGTCCCCCTCGGCCGAAAATGCGTCTTGGCAGATGGGCCTGCGATCGGGCTTTCGGCCGTTCATCGCCCATACAGGTTTGCGGCGATCAAATGACGGGCCGAAAAACCTGAGCGCCGTCAATAACTCGAAAGCTGTTTCGATGGGGAAGGGCCACCTGCCTGGTGCCGTCATGGCAAAGGCCACGGCTTGCGTCGTGGCATGTGTCACGCTGCTTTCGCTCGCGTTTGTGAGCGGGCCGGCGCGTGCCCAGACGGCGTTCGACCGGCCCGGAGGCGATTACTTCAACACGCCGGTCACCTCGGGTGATCCCGAGGACTGCGCGCTGCTCTGCGAACGCGATCGCCGTTGTCGCGCGTGGAGCTTCGCCTATCCTGACATCGATGGCGCCGCGGCGGTATGCTGGCTCAAGAATACCGTGCCGCCCCGACAGCCCGCCAATTGCTGCATCTCCGGAGTGCGTGGCGCTGGCGTGATCGAGCCGCGCGTCGAGGGCGTCGAGACCTCGATCGATCGCCCCGGCGGCGATCTGCGCAATTTCGACCTCAAGCAGGGCGAGGGCGAGGAGGTCTGCAAGGCCGCATGCACCGCCGACAACAAATGCCGCGCCTTTACCTATGCCCGTCCCGGCTATACCGGGCGTGAGGCGCGCTGTTTCCTGAAAAAGGAGATCAAGCCGCCGCGGCGAAAGGCCGGGTTCACGTCGGGCGTGGTGCGGTAGCTCCGATCATTCCGCCGCAATCACCGTGAGCTCAGGCCATAACGACTTCCATCGCGTCGCCTTCGCAGCGTAATTCGCTGCGGAAAAATTCAGGGCACGATTGGGCCGAACGATCAATTGCTCGATGTCGTCGAACCCGTGCGGCGCGTAGACCTCATAACCATTGTCCGAGCGCCTCACGCCGATTTGCGTGTTCTGCGTAAGGAAGCGGTCGATGCCGTCAGTCGCGCACATCAGGGCTGGATAGTGTAGGCCGTGCTTGCCCGGGTACCACAAATGCACGCGCGCCTGGTTGCGGATCTCGATCTTTGCACCGAGATGCCCGAGCCGTCGATGCAGCGTGCGGATCACCGTGTCCTCAGCTTCCCACGAGGTGTTGGGGTCGAAATAGAACGCGTCGTAGTCGGAGATGCCGTGATCGATGGCGCGGCCCGTCAGCACGTTCCAGACCGTCTGAACCAAACAGCCCGCCACCAGCCACGCATCCGGCAGCGCGAGGCTGTGGAGCTCATCGATCACCGCGGCGTTGACGGGATTTCGCAGGGCGAGGGCAAGAAACTCGTCTTTGCTCACCCTGCGATCAGCTCAGTGCACGGCGGTGAAGAACCGGGCGAGGCGGAAGCCGGAGAGCCAGGTCCAGACCGGTTGGCCGCGCATGCCGAGATCCCAGGAGCCGAGCACGGCGTCGGCGCGGCCGACGAGATTGTCGACCGGCAGCAGGCCGACGCCGCCGGAGCGCAGCGGCACGCGGCTGTCGGCGGAGTTGTCTCTGTTATCGCCGAGCACGAAGAGATGGCCTGATGGCACTATCACCTCGGTCGTGTTGTCGAGCGGGCCGTTGTCGCGCATCTTGAAGATCAGGTGCGACACGCCGTTCGGCAGGGTCTCCACGTAGCGATAGGCCGGCTCGCTGCCGCCATTGTCGTCCTCGGCAGCGCCAACGCCATCCGGCTTCAATTCGGCGGGGCGGTCGTTGATGAAGAGCTGGCCTTGCCGCATCTGGATGCGGTCGCCGGGCAAGCCGACGACGCGCTTGACCCAGGCCTGCGAGCGATCACCGGGCCAGCGGAAGACCACGACGTCGCCCTGCTTCGGCATCTCCGCGAACACACGACCCGTCTCCGGCAGGTTGATCTGGATCGGCAGCGACGAGGTGCCGTAGCCATAGGGGAATTTCGAGGCCAGCAGCGCATCGCCGATCAGCAGCGTCGGCTCCATCGAGCCTGACGGCACGTAGAATGGCTCGGCCAGCGCACCCTTGGCGATGAAAACGGCGGCGACGATGCCGGCGAGCTGCGCGATCTGCCCGGCCCAGCCGCTGCTTGTCCGCTTGGTGCTGCCAGTCACTTTCTCAACGCTCATGCGCCCGTTCCACCCACCGTAATGCGTTCCATCAGCAGCGACGGCTGGCCGACGCCGACAGGCACGCCCTGACCGTTCTTGCCGCACGTGCCGATACCGGTATCGAGCGCGAGATCGTTGCCGATCATGCGGATGCGATGCAGGTCGGTCGGCCCGTTGCCGATCAGCATGGCGCCCTTCAGCGGCGCGCCTAGCTTGCCGTTCTCGATCTTGTAGGCCTCGGTGCACTGGAACACGTATTTGCCCGAGGTGATGTCGACCTGTCCGCCGCCGAAATTCGCGGCGAACACGCCGTTCTTCACCGACGCGAGAATCTCGGCCGGGTCGCGGTCGCCCGCGAGCATGTAGGTGTTGGTCATGCGCGGCATCGGCACATGGGCGTAACCCTGGCGACGGCCGTTGCCGGTCGGCTTCATGTTCATCAGCCGCGCGTTCTGGCGGTCCTGCATGTAGCCGACCAGGATGCCGTCTTCGATCAGCACGGTGCGGTTGGTCGGCGTGCCCTCGTCGTCGATCGACAGCGAGCCGCGGCGCGAGGCAATGGTGCCATCATCGACCACGGTGACGCCCTTGGCCGCGACCTGCTGTCCCATCAGGCCGGCGAACGCAGACGTCTTCTTGCGATTGAAGTCGCCCTCGAGGCCGTGACCGACAGCTTCATGCAGCATCACGCCGGGCCAGCCGGCCCCGAGCACGACGTCCATTTCGCCAGCTGGGGCGGGAATCGATTCCAGATTGACCAGAGCCTCGCGTAGCGCGCCGTCGGCGGCGTCGCGCCAGGATCGGGTCTCGATGAACTCGGCGTAGCCGGCACGGCCGCCATAGCCCTTGCTGCCGCTTTCCTGGCGATCGCCTTGCCCTGCGACGACGGAGATGTTGACGCGCACCAGCGGGCGGATGTCGCGATAGCTCTCGCCGTCGGGCCGCAGGATCTCGACCACCTGCCAGGTTGCGCCCAGGCTGACGCTGACCTGCCGTACCCGTGGATCCTTGTCGCGCAAATACGAATCGATCTCGGCCAGCAGCTTGACCTTGGTCTCGAAGCCCGGGGCGTCCAGCGGATTGTCATCGCCATAAAGGCGCACATTGGTATGCGGCGGCGGGGCCGCGAAGCTGCCGGAATAGCCGCCGCGGACGGCTGCGACCGCATCGGCTGCTCGAATCAGTGCCGGCAGCGACACGTCGGAGGAATGCGCATAGCCGACCGCGTCGTCCTTGACCGCCCGCAGGCCGAACCCTTGCGAGGTGTCATAGGTCGCCTGCTTCAGCCGCCCATTGTCGAACATCAGCGCTTCGGTCTGGCTGTACTCCAGAAACAATTCGCCGTCGTCGGCACCGGCGAGCCCGCGCGCGACCTCGTGGCGAACCTGGTCGCGATCAAGATTGGCGCGGTCGAGCAGGGAGGTCGTGGCAGGGTTGGTCATGCGTCCGTCCATTATCGGGGGATCTGAGGCAAGATAATGGTTTCGGAACGCTTGCGCGAGGGCGCGAAGCCTCACATTACGGAAACAATAGGTTCCCTACGGCAGCTTGTCGTAACCCTCGCCGAGGCCGTTCAGGCTGAGCGGGAAGCCGATGCCCTCCTCGGGCGTCTCGAAGATGATGAAGGTTGCGGTCTTGGCGCTGCGGAGCTGGCCGAGCAGCTTGTCGTCCATGACCACCTCGGCGACGCAGCCATTGGGCAGGCAGCGGACGAAGCCGGCACGACCGACGTCCTGGTTGTCGAGCTTCAGTCCGAGGCCGGAGGGCAAGAGAACGCCCAGCGGGGCGACCACGCGCATCAGGCGGCTCTTCTGGTCGGCGGTCTTGAGCACGATCACGGTGAGGCCGGCATTGGAGCGGTCTTCCGCCACCACGCTCTGGATCAGGGCGCATTGCTCGGTCTGGGCGCCGGGCGGAGTGTCGCAGCGGATCTGCCAGTCGCCATGGACGGAGCGCACCGCGCCCTGCGCATGGGCGAGGCCCGGCAAAGCGAGGACAAGGACGACAGCCAGAAGGCCGATCAGCTTCGTGAGGCCCTCAACCGGCCATATAGCGGTTCGCGCCATGCATCTCGATAGCCCCATCGGGGTCGGTCCCTCTGCTCGCCTGGATCGCTCGCGCTGGTGGACTGATACGGGAATGACGGCCTCTTGAAGGCAATTCGCAAGCAAATTCCGCGCCGCCTGGCCGCCATCGCTGCCACGAATCAGGTTCCTGTGCGGCCCTGCGCCTGTGCCTACAGCGGGCAATTCGGCTGTCAAGCCGCAGCATCCCGGCAAGCGGTATTTTTGTCTGATCTTACTAGGAAATATCTTGCGGGTGATCGCTGGCAGAAGAGGCACAAGACTGCATTGCGATAGATCAAGAATTATGGTTTGAGAGGCTTGATTTCGGCGTTCTAGCGATCTGGCCTCAATTCCTCCCAGAGGTATTCTTGAGTGGCGGTTTGTCAGACGGGCGGATCGAATAAGCGTTCCCCAAAAATAGGGGAATGCACTTGGGGTGATTTCGTAAGGGGAGCGCGAACGGCATGAGGATGTCGATGGGTCGGGTGGGCCGGCATTTGCTGGGAATGGCCACCATCGCCTTGGTGGCGACTGGCATCACGCTGATGACGGGCGGCGCGGCATTTGCCGAGCTCGGACAGCCGGAGCCGTGGGAATGGCATCTGCAGGCCTCCGGTTCCCCGGTGATGGACAACATCGTCTCGTTCCACAACTTCCTGTCCGTGCTCATCATCGCCATCACGCTGTTCGTGCTGGCGCTGCTGGTGATCGTGGTGATGAAGTTCAACGCGAAGGCCAATCCGGTGCCGTCGCGGACCACCCACAACACGCTGATCGAGGTGGTGTGGACGCTGGTACCGGTCCTGATCCTGGTCGGCATCGCGGTGCCGTCGTTCCGCCTGCTGTTTCTCGAGCTCGACGTGCCGAAGGCGGATCTGACGGTCAAGGCGACCGGCAAGCAGTGGTATTGGTCCTATGCCTATCCCGACAACGGCAAGTTCGAGTTCGACTCGCTGATGGCCCAGGACAAGCAGCCCCGCCTGCTCGGCGTCGACAACGAGATGGTGGTGCCGGTCAACAAGGTGATTCGTGTCCAGGTCACCGGCGCCGACGTCATCCACGCGTTCGCGCTGCCGTCCTTCGGCGTCAAGATCGACGCGATTCCGGGCCGGCTGAACGAAACCTGGTTCAAGGCCACCAAGACCGGCATGTTCTACGGTCAGTGCTCGGAGCTCTGCGGCAAGGATCACGCCTTCATGCCGATCGCGATTCGCGTGGTGAGCGACCAGGAGTTCGCCTCCTGGGTCGAATCGGCGAAGAAGAAATATGCGAGCGGCGGCACCAGCACGTTCGCCTCCGCGGCCGGCCCGACGCAGTAGCATCGGGCGAGGCTTGAGGGACTGAAAGCGACGTAAAGGGCGGGACCTCCAAAGGTCCGAATGGGACGCAAGGCAGGATTTGAAAATGGCAACGAGCGCAGCGACACACGGCGATCACGCGCATGACCACGAGCACGCCCACCCGACCGGATGGCGGCGCTACGTCTATTCGACCAATCACAAGGACATCGGCACGATGTACTTGGTCTTCGCGGTCGTCGCCGGCATCATCGGTGCCGCGATGTCGATCGCGATCCGTGCCGAGTTGATGTATCCGGGCGTGCAGATATTCCACGAGACGCACACCTATAACGTGTTCGTGACCTCGCACGGTCTGATCATGATCTTCTTCATGGTCATGCCCGCGATGATCGGCGGCTTCGGCAACTGGTTCGTGCCGCTGATGATCGGTGCGCCGGACATGGCGTTCCCGCGCATGAACAACATCTCGTTCTGGCTGCTGCCGGCCTCCTTCGCGCTGCTGCTGCTGTCGACCTTCGTCGAGGGCGAGCCGGGCGCCAACGGCGTCGGTGCCGGCTGGACCATGTATGTGCCGCTGTCGAGCACCGGTCATCCCGGTCCCGCCGTCGACTTCGCGATCCTGTCGCTGCATCTGGCGGGCGCCTCGTCGATCCTCGGCGCCATCAACTTCATCACCACGATCTTCAACATGCGCGCGCCGGGCATGACCCTGCACAAGATGCCGCTGTTCGTCTGGTCGATCCTGGTGACGGTGTTCCTGCTGCTGTTGTCGCTGCCGGTGCTCGCCGGTGCGATCACGATGCTGCTCACCGACCGCAATTTCGGCACCACCTTCTTCGCGCCCGACGGTGGCGGCGACCCCGTGCTGTTCCAGCACCTGTTCTGGTTCTTCGGCCACCCCGAGGTGTACATCCTGATCTTGCCCGGCTTCGGCATGATCAGCCAGATCGTCTCGACCTTCTCGCGCAAGCCCGTGTTCGGCTATCTCGGCATGGCCTATGCCATGGTTGCGATCGGCGGCATCGGCTTCGTGGTGTGGGCGCACCACATGTACACGGTCGGCATGTCGTCGGCGACGCAGGCCTACTTCGTTGCGGCGACCATGGTCATCGCGGTTCCGACCGGCGTGAAGATCTTCTCCTGGATCGCCACGATGTGGGGCGGCTCGATCGAATTCCGCGCACCGATGATCTGGGCAGTGGGCTTCATCTTCCTGTTCACGGTCGGCGGCGTCACCGGCGTCGTGCTGGCGAACGCCGGCGTCGATCGCGTGCTGCAGGAGACCTACTACGTCGTCGCGCACTTCCACTACGTGCTGTCGCTCGGCGCGGTGTTCGCGATCTTCGCCGGCTGGTACTACTGGTTCCCGAAGATGTCGGGCTACATGTACAACGAGTCGATCGCGAAGCTGCACTTCTGGGTCACCTTCATCGGCGTCAACCTGGTGTTCTTCCCGCAGCACTTCCTCGGCCTGTCGGGCATGCCGCGCCGCTACGTCGACTATCCCGACGCGTTCGCCGGCTGGAACCTGATCTCGTCGATCGGTTCCTACATCTCCGGCTTCGGCGTGCTGATCTTCCTCTACTGCGTGATCGACGCCTTCATGAAGAAGGTGCCGGCGGGCCACAATCCCTGGGGTGCGGGTGCGACCACGCTGGAGTGGACACTGCCCTCGCCGCCGCCCTTCCACCAGTTCGAAGTGCTGCCGCGCGTGCAGTAAGCCGGCTTCCGCGGCGCCCGAGACGGGCGCCGCGGCTCTGTAACGAAGCGAGTTGAATTCGTGTCCGTCCTCGACCACAACGCCATCGACATCAATCCCCGCATCTCCGAGGCGGAGGTCGGCGACTATCTCGCGCTGCTCAAGCCGCGGGTGATGTCACTCGTGATCTTCACCGCGCTGGTCGGGATGGCGATGGCGCCCGGGCACTTCCACTGGGTGCTGGCGATCACCTCGCTGCTCTGTATCGCCGTCGGCGCCGGCGCGTCGGGCGCGCTCAACATGGCGCTCGAAGGCGACATCGACTCCAAGATGTCGCGCACCGCGAACCGTCCGATTCCGCGCGGCCGCATCACCCGTCCCGAGGCGATGGCGTTCGGCATGACGCTCGCTTTCTTCTCGGTGATGACGCTCGGCATCCTCGTCAACTGGATCGCGGGCGCGCTGCTTGCCTTCACCATCTTCTTCTACGTCGTAATCTACACGATCGGCCTGAAGCGCTGGACCGCGCAGAACATCGTGATCGGCGGCGCCGCCGGTGCGCTGCCGCCGGTGGTGGCCTGGGCTGCCGTGACCGGCCGGGTCGATGTCGAGCCGCTGCTGCTGTTCGCCATCATCTTCTTCTGGACGCCGCCGCACTTCTGGGCGCTGGCACTGTTCCGCTCCGACGATTATGCCCGCGCCGGCATCCCGATGCTGCCCAACGTCGCCGGCCCCGACGCGACACGTCTCCAGATCCTGCTCTACACCATCGTGCTGATCGCGGTGGCCGCAGCGCCCTGGGCAATCGGCTATTTCGACGCCGTCTATGGCATCGTGTCGCTGATCCTTGGCGCAGGCATGCTGGTGCTCGCGATCAATGTCTATCTGCGTCGCGAGCGCAGCCAGTCGCTGCGCGCGACGCGAAAGCTGTTCGCCTTCTCGATCCTGTACCTGTTCGCGCTGTTCGCGACCCTGCTGGCCGAGGTCGTGGTCCGGGCGCTTGCTCCGATGGTTGGGGGCGCATGATCACGGCGATGGCTGACAAACCCGAGCCAGATGGAATCGTCCTCACCGAGGCGCAAAAAAAGAGCCGTCGCCAGCGCTCGATCGCAATCGCGCTCGCGCTCGGTGTGCTCGTCGTCCTTTTCTTCGCCGTCACCATGGTCAAGGGGCCGGCGGTTCTCGTTCGCCCAATGTGACAGAGATGGATCAGAAGCCGACCATACCGCGGGATCAGAGCCGAACGGCCAGGAAAGGGCTCGGTCGCGATGCGCTGGTCGCTTCGATCTGCGGCGGCGTGGTCGCGCTGATGGTCGGCGCGTCCTATGCAGCGGTGCCGTTCTACAACTGGTTCTGTCGCGCCACCGGCTTCAACGGCACGACCCAGGTCGCGACCTCGGCGCCCGCCACCGGCCCGATCGCACGGAAGATCGCGGTGCGCTTCGATTCCAACGTCGCGCCCGGCCTGCCCTGGAAGTTTGAGCCCGAGCAGACCGAAATCGAGGTCAATATCGGCCAGGTCACCACGATCTATTACACCGTGACCAACCAGGCTGCGCGCACCACCTCGGCTCAGGCCGCCTATAACGTCGCGCCGCTAACGGTCGGATCCTATTTCCAGAAGATCAACTGCTTCTGCTTCACCGAGCAGACCATGGCGCCCGGCGAGAAGCGCGAGATGCCCGTGGTGTTCTACGTCGATCCGTCGATCGTCAATGACCACGACAATGACGGGCTGAGCACGATCACGCTGTCCTACACGTTCTATCCGGTGAAGGATCCGGTGGTGAAGCCGCTCGCATCCGGCGATGACGACAAGCGCAAGGGAAATCTCCAGCCGCCGGGTTGACGCTCAGGGCTGGAATAAGGGGATAAGTGCCTGATAGGCACGGGATTGAGGAGACAGACCGCAATGGCTACCGCGCAAGGCAAGCATCACGACTACCATCTGGTCGATCCCTCTCCGTGGCCGGCTGTCGGCTCCGTCTCGGCCTTCATCATGGCGGTCGGCGCGATCTCCTGGATGCACCACATGTTCTCGGCGGCGCCGATCGTGTTCGGTGTCGGCACCGTCGGCGTGCTCTACACCATGGCGAGCTGGTGGGGCGACGTGATCAAGGAAGCCCAGTACAAGGGCGACCACACCCGCGTCGTGCAGCTGCATCACCGCTACGGCATGATCCTGTTCATTGCCTCCGAGGTGATGTTCTTCGTCGCCTGGTTCTGGGCCTATTTCAATGCCGCGCTGTTTCCGGCCGATGCCGTCCACGCCACCCGCGACGCGGTGTTCGGCTGCGGCCTCGGCACCCAAGCCGGCGCCTGCAGCGTGCCCGGCACCTGGCCGCCGCACGGCATCGAGACCTTCGATCCCTGGCATCTGCCGCTGCTGAACACGCTGATCCTGCTCACATCGGGCACCACGGTGACGTGGGCGCACCATGCCCTGCTGGAGAACGATCGTCAGGGTCTGAAATATGGTCTGATCCTCACCATCCTCCTGGGCGCGACCTTCACCTGCGTGCAGGCCTATGAATACAGTCACGCCGCCTTCTCCTTCGCTGGCAACGTCTACGGCGCGACGTTCTTCATGGCGACGGGCTTCCACGGCTTCCATGTGCTGGTCGGGACCATCTTCCTGATCGTGTGCCTGGTGCGCGCCTATGCCGGCCACTTCACGCCGAAGCAGCATCTCGGCTTCGAGTTCGCCGCCTGGTACTGGCACTTCGTCGACGTTGTTTGGCTGTTCCTGTTCCTGTGCATCTATGTGTGGGGACATGGCGCCGAGACCATGGCCCACGGCGCCCACTGAACCACGTCAGATCGATTGAGAAAGGGCGGCCGCAAGGTCGCCCTTTCGCTTTCGGGTAGCCAAGGCCTCGGCCGAAACTGTGATAGACTTGCGCCATGAACGAACCCACCGGCAGTTCCGAAACCCAGCCCACCGTCGTGCAAAGCGCGCTGCGTGGGCTCGCCTGCAAATGCCCGCGCTGCGGGGAGGGCAAGCTCTATGCGGGCTTCCTGACTCTGGCGCCGTCCTGTAGCCGCTGCGGCCTCGACTATGCCTTCATCGATTCCGGCGATGGTCCGGCGATCTTCATCATCATGCTGGCCGGCGCGATCGTGGTCGGTTGCGCCCTCGTGGTCGAGGTCAAGTACCAGCCGCCGTTCTGGCTTCATGCCGTGCTGTGGCTGCCGCTGATCCTCGCCACCACGCTTCTGCCGTTGCGCTCCATGAAATCGCTGCTGATCGCGCTGCAATTCCACCACAAGGCAGCACCTGGCCGGCTGATCGACCGCGCGAAATGAACGAGGCCGCGCGCAAGCCCGGCGTGGCCGGCTTCATGCTGTTCACACTGCTGCTGACCGCAGTCTTCGTCGCGCTCGGTGTCTGGCAATTGCAGCGCCGCACCGCCAAGCACGAGCTGATCGCGGCCCTCACCGAGCGCCTTGCGGCAGCGCCCGTCGCACTGCCGCCGCCTGCGCACTGGGCCGCGCTGACGCCTGCGCGCGACGAATTTCGCCGCGTCAGCTTCACCGCTACCTATGCGGCTTTGCCGGATGCGATGGTCTATTCGTCCGGCTCGGCCGTGCGCAAGGATGCATCCACCCCCGGCACCTGGGCTTTCCTGCCGGCGCGGCTGCCGGGCGGCGAGATCGTCGTGATCGATGCGGGCTTCGTCGAGAACACGATGCAGGATCGTAGCGTCGAGGATCGCGCGGTGAAGAAGTTCGTCACCGGCGCGCCTGTCGTGCTGTCAGGCTATCTGCGCTTTCCGGAAGCCCCGGGATGGCTGACGCCGGCCGCGAACCGCGACAAGCGGCTGTGGTTCGTGCGCGATCATCTGGCGATCGCGCGCGCGCTTGGGTGGGGTACGGTCGCGCCGTTCTATGTCGATCTCGAACAGCCCGCGCCCGAGAACGACATTCCGCGTCCGGGACCGCTCGACGTGCACCTGAAGGACGATCATCTGCAATACGCGATCACGTGGTTTGCGCTTGCGGGCGCAGTCCTGATCGCCTTCCTCGTCTGGCTGAGAGGACGCCGGCAGGGCCGCCTGGATCCGTAGGTTTCCGGTGGGAACCCGGAATGTTCCGGACTTTATTATTCAGCGCATATTCACGAGGGTGATCTTAAACCGCCTCTGTTTTTTTTGGCGGCAAACAGGATTGCTGGCTTTGAGCGATTTCGACCAGATGGGACTTGTCGTCGATTGGGTGGATGCCTGCCGCAGGGGCGACCTCGCGACGCTGCTCGACCTCTACGCCGACGATGCCGAACTGAAGTGCACGTGCAACGGCACGCGCCTTTATCGCGGTCGGAGCGCGCTTGAGGCCTATTGGGGACCTAAACTCAGCGCGTTCTCCTCGGCAGGATTCGGCCTTGAGGAGATCCATCCCGCGCAGAATGGCGTTGATCTCGAATATTCCATCGCGGGTTCGCTGCGCATCCGCGCCTCGTTTCGCTTCAGCGCAGACGGCAAGATCCACGGCACGCTGTGCGAACCGGCGCAGCAGGACGCGCACCAAGGCTGCGTCTGTTAGAGCGTTGCGAAAGCTCCATCGGAACGGGCTCTAGCTTGATGCCGGCCCGTTTCGCACCCTTTCCATCGGCAGACGGCAACGAACATAGGTTCGTTCGTCCGCGCGCAAGAGTGACAGCGATCCGCTGAGCGCGCGCACGCGCTCATGCATGCCGGTCAGACCACGGCCGAAGACATTGTCGGCCGGAAAGCCGCCGCCGTCGTCGGAGACTTCGACGCTGAGCGCATCGCCCGATATCGCCGCCTCCACATGGGCATTGCGTGCTCCGGCGTGGCGCAGCACATTGGTCAACGCCTCCTGGATCACGCGGTAGACGGTCTGGGCCAGCGGCCCCTTGACCCCGTCGAGCCCAGGATCGATCGTCGCGGTCAGGCCGATATGCGGCGCCTGGTTGCGAAAATTCCGAAGCAGCGTTTGAACGCTGCCTTCCAATCCCAATTCCTCGATGTAGAGCGGCCGCAGCCGGTCGAGGATACGGCGGTTGGTCTGCTGGAGTGTCTCGACCGATCGCATCACCTCCTGCATGGAATTGCCGAGATGTCCCGCCTGCGGTGAAGCTTCGCCCAGCGCGATCGCGCCTGCGCGGATGCTGAACAGCAGCGGGCCGAGCTCGTCATGCAACTCGCGGGCGAGATCGCGCCGCTCGTCGTCCTGGAGCGAGACCAGCCGGTGCAGCAGGTCGCGGTTGTCCCGACTCAATTGCGCGAGCGTCGCTGCCAGCGTATTGGCCTCTTCGCAGCTTTGCCGGATTTCCGGCGGCCCCGCGACCGGGATCGGCGTTGCATAGTCGCCGCCCCTGATACGGGTAAGGCCGGCGCCGAGGTTTTGCAGGGGCCGAAGCGCGGCGCCTGCAAAGAAATAGGCGATCAATCCGGTCAACAGCATCAGCACAGCGGCGAGGCCGGCCAACGCCAGAAAGCCGATCCATTTCTCGAACAGGTCGGCGGAGAGGTCGGGCATGAACACGATGTCGCCGACATGCCTGCCCTCGATCATGACGGGAGATGCCGCGTCCACGTTCTGAAGGGCGATCAGGTCCACGAACCATTGGGGTACGCCATGCGTATCCCGCAGGCCTTCCTTCGCGGAGAGCACAGGACCCGCTCCTACCGGGCGGAATTGAATGTCAGAGGTCGGATTCAGGGATTGGACGAACGCGTCCAGCACCTTCCCTGGATTGTCGGAGGCGCGCAGCGCGCTGTTGAGAGCGACAGCAATCGTCTGGGTCGAGCGCCGGCCAGGCTCGCTCTCCTCGGCAAGCTGACCGGTCGCAAATGCCTGGAGCAGCACGCCGCTCAGGACCAGCGCGGCGACGAAGCTCAGGCCGAGCGGGAGAAACAGTTGAGTCCGGAATGAGAGCCGTTGCCACATTAGGCCAATTCTAACGTGCATCGGCGGAATTTTCTCTTTCCATTTGTTCCCGCCGGTCTATGAGTCGAACAAAACCGAGAGCGCACAATGCAAGATACCGCCAAGCCGGCGACCAAGGTTCTCATCGTCGACGATCATCCCGTGGTCCTGTCAGGATGTCGCACCCTGTTTGCCTCCGACCATTCGATCCGGATCGACGAGGCGAGCGACGCCAAATCCGGACACCGGGCCTATATCAGCAAGCGCCCCGATGTGACTGTGATCGACATCAGCCTGCCCGACCTCTCCGGCTTCGAGTTGATGCGGCGGATCCGCAAGGACGATCCGGATGCCAAGATCATCATGTTCAGCATGAACGATGATCCCGCCTTCGTGGTGCGTGCGGTGGAGCTCGGGGCACAAGGCTACGTCTCCAAGGGCGACGACCCCCGCATCCTGCTCAAGGCCGTGCGCAGGGTGGTCGCGGGCGACAATTTCATTTCGCCGCAGCTTGCGGAGGCCGTGACCTTCTCCGGCGCTGCGATCAAGGCCAATCCGGCCTCGCAGATGACGCCGCGCGAGCTCGAAATTCTCCGCCTGCTCGGGCGCGGCAACAAGATCGTCGAGGTCGCCGCGGCGCTCGGCATTTCCTACAAGACGGTCGCCAATACCACGTCGCTGCTCAAGCAGAAGCTCGGCGCCAAGAACCATTCCGACCTGATCCGGATCGCGGTCGAAATCGGCATGAACTGACGTCGCCAGGGACCGAGCCGGCTGCTCCAGGATGCGGCCGGCTCGGCCGATGGATCGACGCGACCGCTGGTCCGGGCAATGCATGGACGGCGGCTGATCGGATCCGCCGACACAATGGGCCGGCGAACCGTTCGTTCCCCGCTCAAGATCATGGATTAGGAAAACGCGGCAGTGGGTGTCGCGCGGCAGCCAGTTTGATCCGCCGGCTTCGCCGAGGCAAATCGGGAAAAACTGGAACTTTTGGCGCTGCGCGCCGTTTTTGGTCTTGACGATTTCGTGACAGGCGACGATAGCTCGAACCAGAGATTTCGGGGCAAGCGCCCCGCGCTGGAAACCGGGTCTGCACACATCAACGACAGACCTTCCAAGAGAAGGGCTGCGGCATCGCCGCAGCCCTTTTTGTTGGGCATGCTTGCTGCCGGGAAGCGGTTTCCCGATGCCGCAAAACACTCTATGGTGCCCGCAGCGCCTGTGATGGCGAACTAGGAACATCGTAAAATCAAAGGCTTAAGGCCAGAATTCAGGTCGGGCCGGCCTTTGGAGGGCAGTTTGACTCGTTACATCTCGACCCGGGGCGAGGCCCCTGAGCTTGGTTTTTGCGACGTGATGCTGACCGGGCTCGCCCGCGACGGCGGCCTCTATGTGCCGGTGACCTGGCCACAGCTCTCGTGCGAGACCATCGCCGGCTTCTTTGGTCGTCCCTATTGGGAAGTCGCGGTTGAAATCATCCGGCCGTTCGTCGGCGGCGAGATTTCGGACGCCGAGCTCGGCCGCATGGCGAACGAGGCCTATGCCACCTTCCGTCATCCGGCGGTGGTGCCGCTGCGTCAGATGTCGCCGCATCAATTCGTGCTGGAGCTGTTTCACGGTCCGACGCTCGCCTTCAAGGACGTGGCGATGCAGCTGATCTCGCGGCTGATGGATCACGTCCTGGCCAAGCGCGGCCAGCGCACCACCATCGTAGTCGCAACGTCAGGCGACACCGGCGGCGCGGCGGTCGAAGCCTTCGCGGGCCTGGAGAACGTCGACCTCATCGTGCTGTTTCCGCACAAGCGCATCTCCGAGGTGCAGCAGCGGATGATGACGACGACGGGGGCCGCCAACGTCCACGCGCTCGCCATCGAGGGCAATTTCGACGATTGCCAGGCGCTGGTGAAGGGGATGTTCAACAACCATCGCTTCCGCGACGCGACCGCTCTCTCCGGCGTCAATTCCATCAACTGGGCCCGCATCGTTGCGCAGGTGGTCTACTATTTCACCTCCGCGGTCGCCGCCGGCGCGCCGGCGCGCGCGGTGGACTTCATCGTGCCGACAGGCAATTTCGGCGATATTTTTGCAGGCTACGTCGCCAAGCGGATGGGTCTTCCCGTCCGCACGCTGCGGATTGCCGCCAACGTCAACGACATCCTCGCACGCACGCTCAAGACCGGCATCTACGAGGTGCGTGAGGTGCACGCCACCGCCTCGCCTTCGATGGACATCCAGATCTCCTCGAATTTCGAGCGGCTGCTGTTCGAAGCGGGCCGTCGCGACGCGCCCGCCGTGCGCCGGCTGATGGAGCAGCTGAAGCAGTCGGGACGCTTCGTGCTGCCCGATGCGATGCTGGCTGCGATCCGCGAGGAATTCGACGCCGGCCGCGCCGACGAGACCGAGACTGCGGCCGCGATCCGCGCCGCCTGGCGCGAGGCCGGCGAGCTCGTCGACCCCCACACGGCAGTGGCGCTCGCGGTCGCCGACCGCGACACCACCGACACGACGGTGCCGAACATCGTGCTCTCGACCGCGCATCCCGCCAAATTCCCGGATGCGGTCGAAGCGGCGTGTGGCCAGCGGCCGCATCTGCCGGCTTGGCTCGAAGGCCTCATGACCAAATCCGAACATCTGAAGGTGATGAAGAACGATCAGTCCGAGGTGGAGCGGTTCGTGCTGTCGGTCAGCCGCGCCGCAAAGCAGGGAGTTGCCGGATGAGCGTCGAGATCTCCAAGCTTGCCTCCGGCCTGACCGTTGTCACCGACAACATGCCGCACCTCGAGACCGCCGCGCTCGGCGTCTGGGCCGGCGTCGGCGGCCGCGACGAGAAGCCGAACGAGCACGGTATCTCGCATCTGCTCGAGCACATGGCGTTCAAGGGGACGACCGGCCGCTCCTCGCGCGAGATCGTCGAGGAAATCGAGGCGGTCGGCGGCGACCTCAATGCCGGTACCTCGACCGAGACGACATCCTACTATGCCCGCGTGATGAAGGCCGACGTGCCGCTGGCGCTCGACGTGCTCGCCGACATCCTGGCCAATCCCGCCTTCGAGCCGGACGAACTCGAGCGCGAGAAGAGCGTCATTGTGCAGGAGATCGGCGCGGCCCAGGACACGCCCGACGACGTCGTGTTCGAGCATCTCAACGAGCTCTGCTATCCCGACCAGCCGATGGGGCGCTCGCTGCTCGGCACCGCCAAGACGCTCAAAAGCTTCAACCGCGATTCGCTGCGCAATTATCTGTCGACGCATTATCGCGGCCCGGACATGGTCGTGGCGGCAGCCGGTGCAGTCGACCACAGCCAGGTCGTTGCCGAGGCCGAGAGGCGCTTTGCGAGCTTCGACGCAATGCCGGGACCGAAGCCGCAGGCCGCCCAGTTCGGCAAGGGCGGTGCCAAAGTCGTCCATCGCGAGCTCGAACAGGCGCATCTTACGCTGGCGCTGGAAGGCGTGCCGCAGACCGATTTGTCGCTGTTCTCGCTCCAGGTGTTCACCAACATCCTCGGCGGCGGGATGTCGTCGCGGCTGTTCCAGGAGGTGCGCGAGAAGCGCGGCCTCTGCTACTCGATCTACACCTTCCACGCGCCCTATAGCGACACCGGCTTCTTCGGGCTCTACACCGGCACCGATCCGGCCGATGCGCCTGAAATGATGGAGGTCGTGGTCGACATCATGAACGATTCGGTGGAGACGCTGACCGAGGCCGAGATCGCTCGCGCCAAGGCGCAGATGAAGGCAGGTCTGTTGATGGCGCTGGAAAGCTGCTCCTCGCGTGCCGAGCAGCTCGCCAGGCACGTGCTGGCCTACGGGCGGCCACAGACGGTGCAGGAGCTGGTGGCCCGAATCGACGCCGTCAGCATCGAATCGACCCGCGATGCGGCGCGTGCACTGCTTTCGCGCAGCCGGCCTGCGGTTGTCGCATTGGGCAGCGGCAGGGGTCTGGACACGGCGGTGTCTTTTGCGGAAGGATTGACCCGGGCGCGCGTCAAAGCTCGGCTCCACTAAAGGCGCGGCTGCAATAACAGCTGCGCAACGGACCGCCCGCCCCGGGAAGCATCACCATGGCCCTCTTTCGCCTGCCATCCAGTGGACCCGCCGCCCTCGCGCCCCGCGGCAATGGGCTGCTGCTGCGCGCGCCGCAGATGTCGGACTTTCTGCAATGGGCGCATTTGCGCGAGACCAGCCGCGATTACCTGACGCCCTGGGAGCCGATCTGGCCGTCGGACGATCTGACCCGGTCCGGCTTTCGCCGCCGCCTGCGCCGCTATTCGGAGGATATCGCCGCGGACCGCTCCTATCCGTTCCTGATCTTCCGCGAGCTCGACGGCGCCATGGTGGGGGGCATCACGCTCGCCAATGTCCGTCGCGGCATCGTCCAGGCCGGCACCATCGGCTATTGGGTCGGCCAGCCCCATGCCCATCGCGGCTACATGACCGCGGCGCTGCGGGTGCTGTTGCCGACGCTGTTCGGCGAGCTCAATCTGCACCGGGTCGAGGCCGCCTGCATTCCGACCAATGCGCCGTCGATCCGGGTCCTGGAGAAGTGCGGCTTCTCCCGCGAAGGGTTGGCGCGCCGCTATCTCTGCATCAACGGCATTTGGCAGGACCACTTGCTGTTCGGCCTGCTGCATGAGGATTTCCGCGGTTGAGCCGGGCCGCCGCGTGACGGGATCACCACCTTTTGCTGCCTTGGGATCGCCGATTTTGGCGATATAACCCGCAGGCCGGCCGATCGGCCGGAACCTTGCCATGGAGTACTGCCGTTCATGAATGAGCTTCGATCATTGCGGAATGCGCTGCGGCGGGGCCCGGTGATCGCGCTGGCGCTCTCGATCTCGTTTGCGACTGTGTCGCCGGTTGCGGCGCAGTCATTGACGGACCGATTCAAGAGCCTGTTCGGCGGCAAATCGGACGAGCCAGCCCAAGCCAAGCCGGCGCCTGCACCGGGCCAGCCGGCCGATGACGACATCGATTGTCCGCAGGTCACGGTGCGCGCCGGCGCGTCGACCTACGGCGTCGGGGCGACCGGCAAGCCGGCCGTCGGCAACGACGTCCGCTTCCAGGCCACGATCAGCAAGATGGCACGTGAATGCGTTCGCAACGGTGGCGAGATCACCGCGCGCATCGGCATCCAGGGCCGCGTCATCGCGGGGCCTGCCGGCGCGCCTCCCACGGTCGAGGTTCCCCTGCGCGTCGCCGTGGTGCAGGGCGGCGTCGGCGAGAAGGTGATCGCCTCGAAGGCGTACCGGACCACGGTCCAGATGTCGGAGGACGGCAGCGTGCCCTTCACCTTCGTCGCCGAGGATCTGTCCTATCCGGTGCCATCAGCCGCAGTCGCCGATTCCTACATCTTCTATGTCGGCTTCGACCCGCAGGCGCTGGCGCCCGAGCCGAAGCCGCGGCGGAAGAAGTAGGGCGAGGTCGCGCCAAAAGTTCAACTGTCATTGCCCGCGAAAGCGGGCAATCCAGTATTCCAGAGATAGCGGGGCCGGAACCGAGGAGTCTCGGTCTACTGGATCGCCCGGTCAAGCCGGGCGACGACAACTGCATTTGGTAGCCGTGTGGGCAACAAAAAAGCCGACGCTATCAGCGCCGGCTTTTTGATGGGTGTGAGCGTCTGCCCTCAGTTCAGCTTCTGGCGAACCTCGGTGATGCCCTTGGCGAGCAGATCGTCGGCGACCTGGCCCCTGACCGACTGCGACAGGATCGTGGAGGCGGCCTGGACGGCGGCTTCCGCGGCTGCGGCGCGGACGTCGGCCAGCGCCTGGGCCTCGGCGAGCGCGATCTTGCTCTCCGCGGTCTTGGTGCGGCGGGCGACGAAGTCTTCCATCTTCGCCTTGGCCTCGGTCGCGATGCGCTCGGCTTCCGACTTGGCGTTGGCGATGATGTCGGCGGCCTCGCGTTCGGCCGCGGCACTGCGCGCCTTGTAATCCGCGAGCACCTTGGCAGCTTCCTGCTTGAGGCGCGTCGCATCGTCGAGCTCGGCCTTGATGCGCTCGGCGCGATGGTCGAGCGCAGCCATCGCCTTCTTGAAGACCCCGAGATAGCCGAACACGACCATCAGGACGACGAAGGCGATGGCGACCCAGGTTTCAGGATCGAAGAACATGTCGACTAACCCTTCAAGGACGCATCAACGGCAGCACTGACCGAGGCCGCATCCGGAACGACGCCGGTGAGCTGCTGGACGATGGTGCCGGCCGCATCGGCCGCGATGCCGCGGACGTTGCTCATGGCGTTCGCGCGGGTCGAGGCGATGGTTTTTTCCGCCTCGGCGAGCTTCTTCGCCAGCTGCTCTTCCAGGGCCTTGCGCTCGGTTTCCGCCTGCGCATTGGCCTGATCGCGGGATTCGTTGCCGATCGCCTGTGCCCGCGAACGCGCCGAAGCGAGTTCGCCTTCATAGGCCTTCAGCGCCGCTTCTGACTGGTCCTTCAGCTTCTGCGCCTCGGCGAGGTCACCCTCGATCTTGTTCTGGCGCGCCTCGATCGCACCGCCGACCTTCGGCAGAGCGAGCTTGGACACGATCACGTAAAGCAGGACGAAGAAGATCGCGAGCGACACCAGCTGCGAAGCGAAGGTGCTGCTCTCGAACGGCGGAAACGCGCCGCTGTGATGACCGCCATCGGCTTCGGTGTGAGCGCTGGTCTCGGGACCTTTCGCGCCGCCATGACTCTCGGCCATGGAGTACTCCTGTTGCTGTCACGCGCCGCTTCGGATGAAGCGGCGCGAAAGAAGTCGTTCTTTAGAAAACGAACAGCAGAAGCAGCGCGATCAGCAGCGAGAAGATGCCGAGCGCTTCGGTCACGGCGAAGCCGAAGATCAGGTTGCCGAACTGGCCCTGCGCGGCAGACGGGTTGCGGACGGCTGCGGCGAGGTAGTTGCCGAAGATCACGCCCACGCCGACGCCCGCACCGCCCATGCCGATGCACGCGATGCCCGCGCCGATGAGTTTTGCTGCTGTCGCGTCCATTTTAGACTCCTTGAAAGAAAGATAGGGTTTGTGGGTGGAAATTCCCCGGACCGCTCAGTGTCCCGGATGAATGGCGTCGTTGAGGTAGATGCAGGTCAGGATCGCAAACACATAGGCTTGCAGGAACGCGACCAGAATCTCGAGAGCGTAAAGCGAGATCGTGAGCGCCAGCGGCAGCACGCCGCCGACCCAGCCGATGGCGCCGAGCGAGAAGCCGAGCATGGCGACGAAGCCTGCGAACACCTTCAGCGCGATGTGGCCGGCCAGCATGTTGGCGAACAGACGGACGCTGTGCGAGACCGGCCGCAGGAAGAACGACAGGACCTCGATGAACATGACCAGCGGCAGGATGTAGCCGGGGACGCCGTGAGGAACGAAAATCTTGAAGAACTTCAGGCCGTTCTTGGCGACGCCGTAGATCAGCACCGTGAAGAAGACCAACAGCGCGAGCGCCACGGTCACGATCAGATGGCTCGAGATCGTGAAGGTATAGGGAATGACGCCGACCAAGTTCGAGACGCAGAGGAACATGAACAGCGAGAACACCAGCGGGAAGAACTTCATGCCTTCCGCGCCGGCCGTCGAACGAATCGTCGAGGCGACGAACTCGTAGGAGATCTCGGCGACCGACTGCAGGCGGCCGGGAACGAGCTGGCTGCCGCTGGCCAGCATCAGGATCGAGATGATGGCGACCGCCACCAGCATATAGAGCGACGAATTGGTGAAGGCGATCGTGTGATTGCCGATATGGCCGATCGTGAAGAGAGGCTCGATGTTGAACTGGTGGATCGGATCGATTTTCATCGGCGCGGCATCTCTTGGTCTGCCGGGCAATGCCGGCTGGTCTCGGTCTGCCGGCCGGGCCGGCCCGCGCCGGCGAAACCGGCGCGATCAATTCCTCCTGCGGATCGGCCTCAAGAACCACCGCGCCTGTTCTGACCCGCGCCCGCCGATCTCACCACATTCACCACGCCGGCCACGAAGCCCAGCAGCGTGAACACGATAAATCCGAAAGGCGACGTCGACAGCAAGCGGTCGAAACCCCAGCCAATCCCCGCTCCGACCACGACCCCGGCGATCAACTCGGAGGATAACCGAAAACCAAGCGCCATCGCCGAGGCTCTGGCCGCTCCGTCTCCACCGTCACCTGCGGGTTGCTCAGTCTTGATGTGGCGGCCGCGTAATTCGGACAACCGCTGATCAAGATTTCCGAGCCGTTCGGAAAGCGCAGCTTCCTCGAGCGATCTATCGCGATCTCCATTCTCGCCGTGCCCCGTGTCTTGAGCCATGCCACGAAGACCCGAAACGCTGCGGTTGAATGGAAATTACGCCCGCCACCCTCAAAAGCCGCGCGGACCATACTGACCGCACATAATCAAGTCAAGCCAAGTCACGATCGCGTCGTCTTCTGCTATGTACCTGACTTTGTTGAAGATATCGCCTTGCACGCCAGTGCTGCACACAGCGTGACGCCGCACCGCAGCAGCCTTGCGCGCGATCCGCCGATACGGCTGACATTTGGCGCAGCTTTCGGGATCAAACTGACGGCCGCTTCCGTTGATTTCGCAGCTGCGGCTTTTTGCGGCGGCTCCAGCTGATCGGCGATGCGCCGTCGCCCGGCGGGGTGTAGAATTCCGATGGGATGTGCCACCCGTGCGGCGTGGTGGAGAGCGCGATGAGATCTGTTAAATCATCCACAACATCGTGGCTTGCGGCGGCGGTCCTCGCTGCGGTGGCGGCCAGCGGGGGTGCGGCTGCCGCGCAATCCGCGCCAGACGGCGACAACGGTCGTTACACCATGACGCCGATCCCGGAGGGCGTGCTGCGGCTCGACACCCGCACCGGCGCGGTCTCGACCTGCACCAAGAACGAGGCCGGCTGGGCATGCTACGCCGTGCCCGACGAACGCTCCGCGCTCGATGCGGAGATCGGCCGGCTCCAGGCCGAGGTCGAGAAGCTCAAGGGAGAGCTCGCGGCCGGGCCGACCGTATCAGGCAAGATCGACGAAGCGCTGCCGAAATCCGATTCCCTGAAGAAGGCCGAGCCGCAAACACGAGAACCGAAGGTCGCCGAGGGTGACCGCAAGCTCGAGATCCCGTTGCCGAGTGACCAGGACCTCGACCGCGCAATGTCGTTCCTGGAAAAAGCGTGGCGCCGGCTGATCGACATGGCCAATCGCGTGCAGAAGGACGTATCGGGCAAGATTTGAGGACCCGTTCGCGCCATCCGCGTGTTGAGTTCTCGTAGGGCGGGCAAAGGCGCGAAGCGACGCGCCCACGTCTTTTTGGCGATTGAAGGAAACATCGTGGGCACGGCGTAAGAACGCCTTTGCCCACCCCTACGGCAGCTATCGCGTTGAGAGACGTTTCATGACATCAGCCAAATCCATCACGCGCTCGGCGCCATCGTCGGTGCAAGCCACGGCGATCGTCTCCTCGCTGCTCACGGTGCAGACGCAAGGCCGCGGCTTCACCGATCTCACCAGCGAGGTTGTAAAATTTGTCGCTGAAGCCCGCGCGCGCGATGGCCCGCTGACGCTATTCATCCGCCACACCTCGGCGTCGCTGACGATCCAGGAAAATGCCGATCCGTCCGTCCTCGTGGATCTCACTACCGCGCTTGCGCGGCTCGCGCCTGAAAACGTGCCGTGGACGCATGATACTGAGGGGCCGGACGACATGCCGGCCCACATCAAGACGATGCTGACCGGACCCTCGCTGCAGGTCCCCGTCCTGAACGGCAAGCTCGCGCTCGGGACCTGGCAGGCGATCTATCTGATAGAGCATCGCGCGCGGCCGCACCGGCGCGAGGTCGTGTTGCAATTCATTGGGAGCAACGAGCAGACATCAAAATGAAACCGGCCGCGGAATGTCCGCGGCCGGTTTGATTGTTGTGAGGCCGGCGCCTTTTGGGCGCCTGCCAGTCTCGGCTAGATCTGCTTGATGTCGACGTCCTTGGTCTCGGGCAGGAACAGGAAGCCGACCACAAGGCTCATTGCCGCGATGGCGACCGGATACCACAGGCCGGAATAGATGTTTCCGGTGGCCGCCACGATCGCAAACACCGTCGCCGGCAAGAAGCCGCCGAACCAGCCGTTACCGATGTGGTAGGGCAGCGACATGCCGCTGTAGCGGATGCGGCTCGGGAACAGCTCAACCAGCCACGCTGCGATCGGCGCGTAGACCAGCGTCACGTAGATCACGAGGATCCAGAGCAGCACCGTCGTCATGACATAGTTGATGTCGTTCGGATCGGCGGAAGCCGGATAGCCGTGGGTCTTGATCGCCGCGGGCAACGCCTTGGCGAAATCCGCCGACGTGGCCGTGAGCGTCTGCTCGCCGATCTTGACCGTCGCCGGGGTGCCCTTCGGCGCATCCTGGTTCTGATAGTTCACCGACAGGTTCACCAGCGCGGCCTTGGCGATGTCGCAGCCGGTGGTGAACTTTTCGGTGCCCGTCGCCTTGAACTGGAACGAGCATTCGCTGGGATCAGCGATGACGGTCACGGGCGAGGCCGACAGCGCAGCTTCCAGCTTCGGGTTGGCAAAGTGGGTGATGCCCTTGAAGATCGGGAAGTAGGTCACCATTGCCAGCAGGAAGCCGGCGAGGATGATCGGCTTGCGGCCGATCTTGTCGGACAGCATGCCGAAGATGACGAAGAAGGGCGTGCCCAGCGCCAGCGCAACCACGATCATGATCTGCGCCGGGACGGCCGGTACCTTCAGGGTCTGGGTGAGGAAGAACAGCGCGTAGAATTGTCCGCCGTACCACACCACCGCTTCACCCGCGGTTGCGCCGAGCAGTGCCAGGATCGCGATCTTGGCGTTGTTCCACTCGCCGAAGGCTTCGGTGAGCGGGCGCTTCGACGTCTTGCCCTCTTCCTTCATGCGCTGGAAGACCGGCGACTCGCTCAGGCTCAAGCGAATCCAGATCGAAACCGCCAGCAGGACACCGGAGAGCAGGAACGGAATGCGCCAGCCCCAATCTCCGAACGATTCCTCACCCATCACGGTCCGGATTCCGAGGATCAGCAGCAGCGCCAGGAACAGGCCGAGCGTTGCCGTGGTCTGAATCCATGAGGTGTAGTAGCCGCGCTTGCCTTGAGGGGCGTGCTCCGCGACGTAGGTCGCTGCGCCGCCATATTCGCCGCCAAGAGCAAGGCCCTGGATCAAGCGCAGGCCGATCAGCACGATCGGCGCGGCGATGCCCCAGGTTGCATAGCCCGGCAGCAGGCCGATGAAGAACGTGCCGATGCCCATCAGCGTCATGGTGACGAGGAAGGTGTATTTGCGGCCGATCATGTCGCCGAGGCGGCCGAAGATGAGCGCACCGAAGGGACGAACCGCGAAGCCTGCCGCAAAGGCGAGCAGCGCGAAGATGAAGCCGACGTTCGGCGGCACGTTCGAGAAGAAGTATTTTGCCAGGAAGGCGCCGAGCGTGCCGTAGATGTAGAAGTCGTACCATTCGAACACGGTGCCGAGCGAGGATGCGAAAATGACCTTTCGCTCCTCGGCAGTCATTCCTCCAGCGCGGACCCCTGAGCCCGCTGTGGCAGCCATTGTCATCGTTTCGCTCCCAAGAGTTAGTGCAAAGCCGCGCGTCCGGACCAGCCGGATCAATTTAGGCTTGCGCTCAAAGTAACATCGGCGTGAAACCTGCCCCAATACGACTTTCGGCCTTCCGCACTGACACGCAACTGACGGTGCGGAGTTATAGTGCCGTGCCGCGCTCCCGGCGCGCGGATTAACCCCTTTTTCCGTAAAGGAATAATGGGCTCTTGCATGCCACGGCCGGTCGGGAAAGAATTGACCATTGTCCCGGTCCGGACTACTGGCCCGGTGACGAACGACAGCAAGAGATCGATGAACGCTCCCTCCACCCATCTCGTCATTGCCGATGACCATCCGCTGTTCCGCGATGCGCTGCGGCAGGCGGTGGCGGGCGTCCTGAGCACGGCGAAGATTGACGAGGCTGGTTCTTTCGAAGATCTGACCAAGCTCTTGGAGCAGACCTCTGACGTCGACCTGGTCCTGCTCGACCTCTCGATGCCCGGCATCTCCGGCTTCTCCGGCCTGATCTATCTGCGCGCCCAATATCCGGCGATCCCGGTGGTGATCGTCTCGGCCTCCGACGACAGCGCCACCATCCGCCGCTCGCTCGATTTCGGCGCGTCCGGGTTCATCCCAAAGCGGTTCGGTGTCGAGACCTTGCGCGATGCCATCCTCAAGGTGATGGAGGGGGACGTCTGGGTTCCCGCCGACACGGACCTGTCCGCTGTCGCCGACCCCGACATGACGAAGCTGCGCGACCGCCTGGTGACGCTGACGCCGCAGCAGGTGCGGGTCTTGATGATGCTGTCGGAGGGACTGCTGAACAAGCAGATCGCCTACGAGCTCGGCGTCTCCGAGGCGACGATCAAGGCGCATGTCTCGGCGATCCTGCAGAAGCTCGGCGTCGAAAGCCGGACCCAGGCGGTGATCGCGGCCGCCAAGATCGCCGGCGGCCAGTGGAAGCAGGGCGCCCCGACGGGGTAGTCCAGTCGCGGGCCGCACGCGGCGTGGTATTCCAGGTCCCGGCAGCGCGTCCGGGACAGGAGCGATCTACAGACGTTTCAGGATCTCGCGAGCCGCCTTGATATCCATGGTGTCGCAGCCCTCGGCAAAACCTTCGAACGCGGTTCGGAGCGTTCGCTTCGCTTCCCCGCCGTCGGCAACAAACGTCGCCAGATCAATCGCAGCGCGCAGCTCCCAGGCTTTGGCGCCGGTGCGCCGGCTCAGCTCGAGTGCTTCCCTGACGCAGCTCTCCGCCTGCTCGATATTCGGCTGGGGCTGCGACAGTAACACCTTGCCGCTCATTCGCAGCAGCTCCGGCATGTACAAATGATCGCCACTCCGCGCGACGAGACGGATCGCATCGTCGATCAACTGCGCGCTTCTCTCGATTTCTCCGAGCGCCAGAAGACCTTCAACCAGGGCGATGTTGAACGTCGTGGTGAGCAGCTCATAGCCGGCATCGTGCAGCTCCTGCAGGGAGCGCCTGAGCGTTTCGACGCCGCTCTTCGCATCGCCGCGCCGGATCGCGAGCTCGCCTTTGACGCCTCTGCCGACCGCGAGATAAGGCCCCATCGAGCGCGACTCGGCGTGAGCGATGAACCGGTCGATGTGCTCCTCCGCCCCATCGAGGTCACCGCTCCAGAGATCGATCGAGACCGCCCAGATCAGGGCGATGCAGAGCGTGATCGGATGGTCCATCTGCGCGGCTTCCGCGACCGTCTGCTGGGCTAGCTGCCGCGCCTGCGCGGGGCGGCCCTGCAGCCACATCTCACGCGCCAGCGAGATGCCGGCGCGGTTGCGATGGTCGAACCCATAGACCGTGCTGATCCGTTCGGTGCCAGGACCGCGCCAGGCTGCCTCCAGCATCGTCAGGGCGTCGCGATGCTGACCGCCCAGATGCAAGGAGACGCCGAGCAGCGACTGGGCGAGAGCAAGCGAAGCGGCATCGCCCAGCGCTTCGGCGACGCCGAGACTCCGTTGCGCATGCTCGAGCGCGGCCTCGAACTGACCGATCCGCTCGTGGAAGATGTGCATCCGACCGAGCAATTGGAGCTGGTTTTGTGCATCGCCGAGCCCGTCCGCAATGGCGAGCGCGCGACTCAGCGCGCTATGCGCCGCTTCGCTGCCACCGTGCGTGAACATCAAGGTCAATCCGAGCGCGGCTTGCAGATGCATCTCTTCAGTGCTGCCGCGCGCGGTGGGATCGATCGCCAGCAGCGCCCGTTCCGACCAGCGCCGGCATTCGATCAGCAGGGACATTGCGAGGAAGATGGGCGCCGCCGCAGCGGCGAGTGCAATGCCGATCGCGGTATTGCCGCCCGCGCCGAAACACCAACCGAGCGCGGCGCGCACGTTGTGAAGCGCGGAGAAATGGATGGCCCGCTCATCGGCACTCGGCAGCGTCGCCCATGTCGCGCCGGCCTGCTGCAGCCATCGCTGGTAATAGGCGGCGTGGCGGGCGGCGAGCGCCGATCCGTCGTCGGCGATCGCGAGCAGATAGGCGCGGGTGGTGTCGAGAAGACGATAGCGCATCATGGCGCCGATGGGCCGTGGGGCGACCATCGATTTGGCGACGAGGCTGTCGATGGAGTCGAACAGACGCGAGCGGTCGACCTGCTCGTCGGGCACGACCTCGAGCGCGGCGTCGATGGTGAAATGGCCGGCGAAAACCGCAAGCCTGCGCAGCACCAGACGTTCGAGCTCAGACAGCAGCCCGTAGCTCCAGTCCAGCGTAGCCTGCAACGTCTTCTGCCGCGGCGGCGCGGTCCGCTGTCCCTGCCAGAGCAGGTTGAGGCGTTCGTCGAGCAGCGTAGCGGTCTGCTCCAGGCCATAGGCTTCGACCCGTCCGGCGGCAAGCTCGATCGCCAGCGCCATGCCGTCGAGCTTGCGGCAGATTCTCGCGGCGATGTCGGCATTGGAATCGTCGAGCTTGATCCGGGCACCGCCTGCGGCAGCGCGTTCGAGGAAAAGCTCCAGTGCGGGATAGGTCCGGGCGACCGCGGCCGTCAGTTCGCGATTTTCAGGGGGAACGCCAAGCGGCGCCAGCCGGTAGACCTGCTCGCCCTCGACGCGCAGCGCCTCGCGACTCGTCGCCAGGATATGGACCTGCGGCGCGGCCTGAAAAATCTCCGCGGCCAGTGGTGCAGCCGCGGCAATCACATGCTCGCAATTGTCCAGGATCAGCAACATGCGCTTGTCCTGCAGATGTGCAAGCAAAGCGGGCATAGGATCGTCTGCCTGGGCCGGCAGGCCGAGCATCAGCAGAAGCGAGGTGATCACGAGATCGGGATCGCTCAGCGCTGCGAGATCGACGAAATGCGCGGCGTCGGAGAACGTTTCGATCAGGTCGTGGGCGATCGCGACCGCAACGGCCGTCTTGCCGACGCCGCCGGGGCCCACGATCGTGACGAAACGGGAGGTGACGAGCTTGTCCGACACGGTGGCGATCGCGTCCGCGCGTCCGACCATCCGCTGCAGCCGGTTCGGCAGCTTGACAGGCGGCAATTCCGCTCGGGGCGCCGGACGCGGCGGCTCCGGAATCTCGGCGCGCGAGATCGGTGCCACGAAGCAATAGCCGCGGCCGGACAGGGTCGTGATGTAGCGGGCGCCGTCCTTGCCATCGCCGAGCGCCTTCCGCAGCGCTGCGATGTGGAAGCGCAGATTGGCTTCCTCGACGCTCATGCCGGGCCAGACCAGGCCCATCAGGTCCCATTTGCTGACGACCTCGTTGGGGCGCGACATCAGGGCGATCAGCGTGTCGAAGCTCTTGGCGCCCAACGCCAGCGCGACGCCGTCGCGCGTCACCAGCCTCGCATGCGGCGTGACGGTGAATGGTCCGAACGAGAGTGTTGCGGCAGCGGACTTGGCCGGCTCAGTCATCACGGAGTCTTGCTCATTTGCCGGCATCGGTAGCCAGCGGGCGGCGATCCCGCAAGGTCGGTCTTGCATCGGCATCTGACAATGTTTGCGGGTCTAAAATCGGGTTCCCTGCCGGCCTCACAACTTCTCATAAGTCCAAACGGGCGTACCGCGAGGCGCCCTGCTAGTCAGTTGTCGTGACGGCAAGGAGATCCTCATGAGCCCAACGGAAAAACTGCTCTACACCGCGCGAACCCACACCACTGGCGGCCGTCAGGACGGCATGTCCCGCAGCTCCGACGGACGTCTCGATGTGCGGCTGTCGCCTCCGGGCAGTGCCGGCATCGGCACCAATCCCGAGCAATTGTTCGCAGCCGGCTGGTCCGCCTGCTTCGAAGGCGCGATGGAGATCGCAGCCCGGAAGCGCAAAATCGAGCTTCCGAGCAAGAGCGCGATCGATGCGGAAATCGATCTCGTCCTCGACGAGGGGGCCTACGCGCTCAGAGCCCGCCTCGGAGTCAGCCTACCTGGCCTGGACCGCGACGTCGCGCGCGATCTCATCGACGAGGCCCACCGGACCTGTCCTTATTCCAAGGCTGTTCGCGGCAATATCGACGTCACGATCGATTTGATCTGATCAATCCGACAACCCTCAAGAGAAAGTATCCGACCATGAGACAGATCATCGACCAGCATCGCCGCCAGTTCCTCGGCGTCGCAGCCGGCACGGTCGCCGTCGGTCTAGGCGCGATCGACCTTGCGCGCGCCGCAACCGAGGCGGTACGCTCCTCCGCATCGAGCGCTTCCTTCGGCACGATCAAGCAGATCAAAGCCGGCGTGCTCGATGTCGGCTACGCGGAAGCGGGCCCGGCGACCGGCCCCGTGGCTATCCTGCTGCACGGCTGGCCTTACGACATTCACAGCTTCATCGACGTCGCGCCGATCCTGGCGCAGGCCGGCTATCGCGTCATCATTCCCTATTTGCGCGGCTACGGTTCGACCCAGTTCCTCTCGGATGAGACGCTGCGCAATGGCGAACCGGCGGCGCTGGCCGTCGACATCATCGCGTTGATGGATGCGCTCGACATCAAGAAGGCCGTTGTTGCCGGCTTCGATTGGGGCGCGCGCACCGCAGATATCATCGCGGCGCTGTGGCCGGAGCGCTGCCGCGCCCTGGTGTCTGTGAGCGGCTATCTGATCTCCGGCCAGGCGGCGGGCAGTGCGCCGCTGCCGCCTTCGGCCGAGCTGCAATGGTGGTATCAGTTCTATTTCGCGACCGAGCGCGGCCGCGCCGGCTACGAGAAGTACACGCATGATTTCGCCAAGCTGATCTGGAAGCTGGCCTCGCCGCAGTGGAAGTTCGATGACGCCACTTTCGACCGTAGCGCGAAGGCCTTCGACAACAAGGATCACGTCGCGATCACGATCCATAATTACCGCTGGCGGCTGGGACTTGTGAAAGGCGAATCGAAGTACGAGGAGATCGAAAGGCAGCTCGCGGCAGGTCCAGTGATCAGCGTGCCCACGATCACCATGGAAGGCGACGCTAACGGCGCCCCGCATCCCGATTCCAGCACCTATGCCAAGAAATTCTCCGGCCGCTACGACTATCGCCTGATCACGGGCGGCGTCGGTCACAATCTGCCGCAGGAAGCGCCGCAGGCCTTTGCCAAGGCTATCATCGACGCCGACGACGGCGCGTGAGGGCACGTTCCTGTCCCCGGTCCGGCGCGCGCCGGGCCGAGGCACGGCCGCGATCCAGCCTGAAGACATCTCATGACGTCCCCCGAATCTGAACAGAAAAAATCGTTCCCCACCACGGTCATCGCGCTGGCGATCCTGCTTGTCGTCGCTCTATTGACATGCGTGCCGTATCTGGTCTCGATCGCGCTCGCCCAAGGCCCTACCGCGGCGAATGCCTTGCCGATCTTCGGCGTCACGATTCCCGTGAACTACAAGCAGTGGGAGCTGATCGCGCCGGCCGAAGAGGCCGCGCCCGTGGATGAGTTGCGCGCGGTCGTCGGCAACCAGGCCGCAAGCGAAGCCTATCAGGATGGCAAGCTGCCATTTCCCGACGGCACCATTCTGGTGAAGCGTGCCTGGAAGCGCACGCAGTCTCCCGACTTCGCCTCTGCAACCGTTCCCGGTGCCGCCACCACGATCCAGGTCATGGTCAAGGATTCCAGGAAATATGCCGCGACCGGCGGCTGGGGCTTTGGCCGCTTCATGGACGGCAAGCCGGTGGACGAGGCGCAGCACCGCACCTGCTTTGCCTGCCATGAAGCCCGCGCCAGGAGCCATGACTACGTCTTCACGCGGCTCGCGCCCTGAGACGTCGCGCCGGCCGCCCGAGCCCTATTCCGCCGCCACCATCTGCTGCGTCCGCCACTGCCCCAGCAGGGCCCGCAGCGAGGCCGGCTTGACCGGCTTGTTCAGCACCGCGATCTTCTCGTCGCGCGCCGCCGTTTGCACCGCCGGGCTGCGATCGGCGGTGATCAGGATGGCGGGGATGGTGTCGCCGAAGCGGCGGCGGATCTCGCGGATGGCGGCGATGCCGTTGCCGCGGTCGAGGTGATAGTCGACGAGCAGCCCGGTGACCCGCCGGCCGGCGGCTTCGATGGCCGCAATTGCGCCTTCGGGATCGGCGACCGCGATCACCTCGGCATCCCAGGCCTTCAGCAGCGTCCGCATGCCGTCGAGGATCGCGGCGTCGTTCTCGATGCAGACGATCAGCGCGCCGGAGATCGAGGTGCGTGCCAGCGGTGTTGCGCTGGTCACCGCGGCGGTCAGCGTCACGGCCTTCGCGGTCGGGACGGTCACGGAGAACAGTGAGCCCCCGCCGGCATTGGCGTCGATGGTGATGCGGTGGTCCAACACGCGCGCCAGCCGCTCCACGATCGAGAGTCCCAATCCCAGCCCGCGCGCGATCCGCGCGCCCTGCTCGAGGCGGTGGAATTCCTTGAAGATCTCGCCGCGCTTGACCGCGGGAATGCCGACGCCGGTGTCGTAGACGCAGATATTGAGCGAGGCGCCGCGCCGGCGGCAGCCGACCAACACGCGCCCGCGCGGGGTGTATTTGATCGCGTTCGAGATCAGGTTCTGCAGCAGCCGCCGCAGCAGCAACCGGTCCGACTCGACCGGCAGCGAGCAGGGCACGAAGGTGAGGTCGAGGCCCTTGGCACGCGCGATCGGTGCGAACTCGATCTCCAGCGAGCGCATCAGATCGGCCATCTTGAAGCTCGAGATCGAGGTCGTCATTGCGCCGGCATCGAGCCTGGAGATGTCGAGCAGCGCGCCGAGGATCTCCTCGATGGCCTGCAGCGATTCGTCGATATTCTCGACCAGCCGCGTCTCCTCGCCGTTGTGCTGACGCTCGACCAGGCTCGTGACATAGAGCCGCGCCGCATTCAGCGGCTGGAGAATGTCGTGGCTGGCAGCCGCGAGGAAGCGGGTCTTGGAGATGCTGGCGTCCTCCGCGCTGCTCTTGGCCAGCGCCAGCTCGGAGTTGAGCCGGGTCAGTTCCTCGGTGCGGTCGCGCACGCGCTTCTCCAGCGTGGCGTTGGCGCGTTCCAGCGCTTCCGCGGCTTCGAAGGTCGGCGTGACGTCAGTGAATGTGATGACGAAGCCGCCGCCGGGCATGCGGTTGGTGAGCACCTCGATCACCATGCGGCGTTCGGGCAGGCGCTCGAGATAAGGCTCGCTGTCGGTGGTGTAGGCCACGAGCCGCTGCTCGATCATCGCCTCGCGATTCCCCTCATTGGCCGGATCGCTCACGCCCATGAATTCCAGGATCTCGCGGAGCGGCGTGCCGAACTGGATGAAATGCGGGGGCACGTTGAGCAGATCGCCGAACTGCCTGTTGGAACAGATCAGTTGCAGGTCGGCATCGAACACGGCGATGCCCTGGCGCACGTGATTCAGCGCGGTCTGGAGGATCTCGCGGTTGAAGTGCAGCGCCGCATGGGAATCGTCGAGCAGCTTCAGCGCGGCTTTCGCGGACACCGTGCGTTTGCGCAGCAGCAGCGACATCACGAGGCGCGATGATGCCGCCCCGATCGAGGAGGCGATCAGGTGTTCGGCGTGCTGCAACAATTCGAAATCGGCGGGGGCTCCCGGCTCCAGCCGCATATTGCGCCGCGCAGAGAACGCTTCGAAGGAGTGCCGGGCGCGATCGGGTCCGAGATATTGCGCGACGGTCGTCTGGATGTCCTGCACCGTGACGGTCGTGCGCCAGCGGCGGAAGTTCGGCGAGATCGGCGCGAGCGTGTTGGGCACGAACAGGTCGGCCTGCACCAGCTCGATGGACGAGGGCTGCCGCGCCAGCGACAGTAGCACGTAAGTGAGGATGTTCAGCGAAAGCGACCAGACCACGCCATGCATCAACGGCGACAGATCGGCGCCGAACAGCGCCTGCGGCCGCAGCGCCTCGATGCCGAACGGGCCATGCTGGAGCAGCAGGATGCCCGCGGTGGAGGTATCCATGAAGCTCGGGATGAACAGCGTGTAGAGCCACACCGCGAAGCCGACCAGCATGCCGCCGATGGCGCCGCGCGCGGTCGCCCTCCGCCACAGCAGGCCGCCGAAGAAGGCGGGCGCGAGCTGCGCGATGGCGGCAAAGGAGAGCAGGCCGATCGCCGCGAGCTGGGCATTACCGAGCGCGCGATAGTAGAAATAGGCCATCACCATGATGGCGAAGATGGCGAGCCGTCGCGAGCGCAGCAGGAAGTCGCCGAAATCCGTGGCCCCCGTGCGCCCTTCGGGGCGTCGTTGCAGCACCAGCGGCACCACGAGGTCGTTCGAGACCATGATGGAGAGCGCGACGCATTCGACGATCACCATCGCGGTTGCTGCCGACAGGCCGCCCACGAAGACGGCGACGCTGAGCAGTCCCGCGCCGCCTTCCATCGGCAGGGCCAGAACGTACATGTCGGGATCGACCGCGCCGAACGGAAAGCTGATCAGGCCGGCGAGCGCAATCGGGATCACGAACACATTGATGGCGACGAGGTAGAGCGGAAACAGCCAGCGCGCGCGGCTGACCTCGGCATCGGAGGAGTTCTCCACCACGCTGACGTGAAACTGCCGCGGCAGCAGCATGATCGCGCACAGCGACAGCAGCGTCATGGTCAGGAAATTACCGATCGACGGCGAATACTCGATGGCGCGGACCGCCTCCGGCGTCTTCATCGCGCGCTCGATCAACTCGTGCGGGGAGAACATCCAGAAGGTGACGAAAATGCCCGCGGTGAGGAAGGCAGCCAGCTTGATGGTGGACTCGGTCGCAACTGCCAGCATCAACCCGTGCTGATGCTCGGTGGCGTCGGTTTGCCGTGTTCCGAACAGCACCGCGAAGGCCGCCATCGCCAAGGTCACCATCAGCGCAATGTCGCCGAGGATCGGAATGTGCGAGAACGCCTGGTCCTCACTCAGGATGACTTCGAGCGAGGAGGCCACCGCCTTGAGCTGGAGCGCGATGTAGGGCACCGAGCCGATGATCGCGATCAGCGCCACCGTCGCCGCCACGGCCTGGCTCTTGCCGTAGCGCGCGCCGATGAAGTCGGCGATCGAGGTGATGTTGTGTGCTTTGGCAAGCTGGATCACGCGGCGAAGCACGCCGGCGCCAAGCCCGATCATCAGGATCGGACCGACATAGATCGCAAGGAAATCGGTCGAGGTACGGGTGGCAAAGCCGACCGAGCCGAAGAAGGTCCAGGAGGTGCAGTAGATCGCCAGCGATAGCGGATAGATCAGTCCGGACGCGCGGCCGGCTCCAGCCGGCGAGCGACGGTCACCATGGCTCGCCACCAGGAATAGGAAGCCGATATAGCCGAAGGCGGCAGCAATCACGCCCCAATCGTGCAGCATGGCGAGCGTGCTTCTCCCATGGCGCTTTCGCGCCCGATCTCATTTTCCCTGCAAATCTAGCGCGTTGGCCGGGTGGAGGCGACAGCGAAATGGCAGGCGGAAGGGGGAACTTGGGGTTGTCGTAAAGTGCCAACGTCGAGGTCGTCCTGGCGAACGCCAGGCCCATAGCCACCGGACGTGGTTAGGGACACGCTGTGACTTCAGCGTGCCGCAGCAATGGCGGTCGGGATAATAGGTCCAGGCCTTCACCAGGACGCTGGATCACTCCGCCGCCAGCGACTTCTCGCGCAGCGGCAGGCCGAGGCGCTCCCAGACCTGGAGCAAGGCTTCGGCGAGCTGATCGATCAGGCCGTCGTCGTGATAGGGCGAGGGTGTGATGCGCAGCCGCTCACTGCCTTTGGGCACGGTCGGGTAGTTGATCGGCTGGATGTAGATGCCGTGCTCCTCGAGCAGCATGTCCGAGGCCTGCTTGCACTTTTCGGGGTCCCCGACGAACAGCGGCACGATGTGGGTGTCGCTCGACATCACAGGCAGGCCCGCGGCATTGAGGATCGCCTTGACGCGGGCGGCACGGTCCTGGTGGCGCTCGCGCTCCCAGTTCGAGGTCTTCAGATGCTTGATCGCGGCTGTTGCGGCCGAGCAGATCGCCGGCGGTAGCGCGGTGGTGAAGATAAAGCCCGGCGCGTAGGAACGCACCGCGTCGATGATCTGGCCGTTGGCGGCGATATAGCCGCCGAGGCAGCCGAACGCCTTTGCGAGCGTGCCTTCGAGGATGTCGATGCGATGCATGACGCCGTCACGCTCGGCGATGCCGCCGCCGCGCGGGCCGTACATGCCGACGGCGTGAACCTCGTCGACATAGGTCATCGCGCCATACTTCTCGGCGAGATCGCAGATCTTGGCGAGCGGAGCGACGTCACCGTCCATGGAGTAAAGGCTCTCGCAGGCGATCAGCTTCGGCCGGTTCGGACCCGCGGCCTTCAGCAGCTCTTCGAGATGCGCGAGATCGTTGTGGCGGAACACTTGCCGCTCGCAGCCGGACTGGCGGATGCCTTCGATCATCGAATTGTGGTTGAGCTCATCCGACAGGATCAGGCAGTTCGGAATGAGTTTTGCGATGGTCGCAATGCCGGTCTGGTTCGAGACGTAGCCCGAGGTGAACAGCAGCGCCGCTTCCTTGCCGTGAAGGTCGGCGAGCTCGGCTTCGAGCTGCACCAGCGGGTGATGCGTGCCCGCGATATTGCGGGTGCCGCCCGCGCCGGTGCCGACGCGCGTTGCGGTCTCCACCATGGCACCGATCACCTTGGGGTGCTGGCCCATGCCGAGGTAATCGTTGGAGCACCAGATCACAACGTCGCGCTTGCCCTTGGGCGAATGCCAGACCGCATGCGGGAACCGGCCGGCCGTGCGCTCCAGATCCGCGAACACGCGGTAGCGCCGTTCAGAATGGAGGCGATCGAGGGCGGAATTGAAGAACTGGGCGTAATCCATCGGCAAACCTGAGACGGAACTGACCAAAAAGGGCGCGTCTACTTAGAGCTTTTCCAGCTCCAATGTCTATGCGCTATGCCACATTCGGCCGTGAGGGGCATTTGGGCAAAATGCCCTATCCGGTGCGCCGCGACTTGATCCCGATCAAGTCCGCGCGACTTAGAATGCTGCTTCGCACCATCCATCTGCTCCTCGCCGCGCAAACGGGGCGAGGTCGAGACGACGGCTCACGTCGTCCTGAACTGCAGCACGCCGTCCTTGGTCTCGGCCGTCAGCCGGCCTTCGACGATCATGTAGTTGACGTGGGCGACGAGCTCGCCGGCGGCAAAGCCCATCTGGTGCTCGTCCAGCACGTGCTTGTTGAACACCACGGGCACCAGGGCGCGCGAGGTCTGCGGCACCTCTCGGCAGGCTTCCGCGATCAGGCGGCAGCGCTCCTCGTGATGATCGGCGAGCTGCTTGATGCGGGTCTTGAGCCCGTAGAACGGCACGCCATGACCGGGCAGCACCAGGAGGTCATAGGGCAGGGTGGTGGTGAGGCTCGCAAGCGAGGCCAGGTATTCGCCGAGCGAATTCTGGTCGGGCTCGACCGCCCAGACGCTGACGTTCGGCGAGATCTTGCTCAGCACCTGGTCGGCGGAGAGGAACAGCTTGTCGTCGGCGCAATACAGCATCACCTGGTCGAGCGCGTGGCCGCCGCCGGTGATCACCTTGAAGCGGCGTGTGCCGATCACGACCTCGTCGCCATGCGAGATGCGGCGGTAGGACGGCGGCAGCACCGAGACGCGCTTGAGATAATCCTGACCACGACCGAGCAGCTTTTCGGTGAGCGACTCGTCCATGCCGTGGCGGCGGAAGAACAGCCGCTGCGCTTCGCGCCGCTCCTCGGTGCCGCGGTTCTGGTGATAGACCGATTGCAGATATTCGACCTGCGACATCACCAGCGGGCAGTTGAACCGCTCGACGATCCAGCCGGCGAGTCCGACATGGTCGGGGTGCGAATGCGTGACGATCAGGCGCGTGATGGTCACGCCCTTCAGCGGTCCCTCGAACAGCTTGGTCCAGGCCTCGATGGTCTCCTCGTTGCCGAATCCGGCATCGACCATCGCATAGCCATCCCCGTCGGCGAGCAGATAGATGTTCACGTGGTTGAGGCGGAACGGCAATTTCAGCCGCGCCCACAACACGCCGGGACGCACTTCGACGATCTCGTCGTGGCCGGGATGCTGGTCCCAGGGATAGCGCAGGGCCTCGGCGGAGGACTGCACGGTGTCGGTTTTCGCGTTCATGTTACCGGCTTAAACCCAGCGCGGGCGAGGCGCCAGCCGAAAAAGTGCGGGCCGTGGTCTCCGCATGGCGGTCATTCCGCGTGATGTTTTTCCGTGATGTGGGACAATCGTGCCCCGAATTCGGTCACCTCTCCCGCTTGCGGGGAGGTCGGCGCGAAGCGCCGGGTGGGGGCTCGCTCCACCCGGGGACGGTTTCGATGTGCCTCAGATACTCCCAACGCCGAGGCACCCCCACCCTGCCCTCCCCCGCAAGCGGGAGAGGGAGTGGAGTCCCCGTGTGGACGCCGCTTTACGCCGCCCGCATGTTGTTGAGGAACGCGTCGATCTCTCCGCGCAGCATGTCGGCTTCTCGGCGGAGCGCGTCTGACGCACTCAGCACCTCGCTAGCCGCGGCACCGGCTTCGGCGGAGGCGGTGGAGACGCCGACGATGTTGCTGGAGACCTCGCTGGTGCCGCCGGCGGCATGCTGGATGTTGCGGGCGATCTCGCGGGTCGCTGCGCCCTGTTCCTCGACCGCGGCTGCAATGGTCGTGGTGACGTCATTGATCTCGCCGATGATCCGGCCGATGCCCTGGATGGCGCCGACGGCCGATGTCGTGACCTGCTGCATGCTGGCGATCTGGGCTCGGATTTCGTCCGTCGCCTTCGCGGTCTGGCTCGCGAGGCTTTTCACCTCGGACGCCACCACCGCAAAGCCCCGGCCGGCTTCGCCTGCACGCGCCGCCTCGATGGTGGCGTTGAGCGCGAGCAGGTTGGTTTGTGAGGCAATCGTCTGAATCAGGTCGACCACGACGCTGATGCGGCTGGCGCTGTCGGCAAGGCTCTGAACCGTCGCGTCGGTGGCGCCGGCCTCGTCCACCGCCTTCTTGGCGATCGCGGCCGAGGTGACCACCTGCTTGCTGATCTCCTCGATCGAGGACGACAGCTGCTCGGTGCCCGACGACACCGTCTGCACGTTGACCGAGGTCTCCTCCGCGGCGGACGCAACTGCGTTCACCAGCGCGTTGGACTGATCGGCGGTGGTCGACATGCTCTGCGCGGTTGCCTGCATCGAATTGGCCGATTGCGCGAGATTGTCGAGCGCGCCACGCACCGTGCCCTCGAACTCCGCGATCTTGGCTTCCATCTGCGCGGCACGCTCGGCCTTGGCGACGCGATCCTTTTCCTGCTCGCTCGCAAGCGCCCGGGCCTCGATCATGCTGTCGCGGAACACGGTCAGCGTTTCCTTCATCGCGCCGATCTCGTCGTTCTGTCGTGAGCGGACGATCTCGGTGTCGAGGTCGCCGGCCGAGAGCAGCTGCATGGCGCGCTGAAGCTCGCGGATGCGGCGCAGGATGTTGCGGCCGACATAGAGCCAGACGAACAGCGCCGAACCGATCAAGGTGAGGCCGCCCAGGGCCAGCATGGCGGTCGTGGCGAGCGAGATCTCCTGACGCGCCCGGAAGGTCGAGGCGTTGGTCTCCTTCTGCACGCCGTCGACGAGCGCCTGCACGCTGATGCCGAGGCCGACATTGAGCTTGCGGGTCTCGTCCAGGATGGTCTGGCCGTAGTCGATGGAGTCGAGCTCCTTCTGGCGGATCTTGAACACGCCGCTCTTGCCTTCTCCGAAGGCGAACAGCTTCTGCACGGTGTCGCGCACGGCCTGGACCGAGGGAATGTTCGGGAGGTCATCGAGGTTGGACTTGACGCGGTCGCGGGTGGTCTTGAATTCCTTCTCGATCGCCTCGAGCGTATCACTGCTGTTGGCGGAGAGGGCCGCCATCATGTCGGCGGCCATCAGGTTGCCGTTGGCGGAGACGGTCGAGATCTGCGAAACGGTGCGTGCGGCTTCGGTGGCGTCGTCGGCCGACACTTCCGCCGAACCGAGGATCGCGTTGAGGCGCGTTTGCGCGTCCAGCATGGCCGGGCCGGCGGCGCCGACGAAGGACTGTTGGGCCTTGCGCAATGCTTCGTATTGCTTGTCGTGCAGCGCGCCGGTGTCGAGCCGTTCGCGCGCGGCCGAGACCAGGCTCTGCGTGGCCTCGTCGATGCTCTTGGCGGTGTCGCGGAGCGCGCTCGCCGTCTGCTGGTCGGCGCCGAGCTCGATGATTTCGCCGAGCTTGCCCATCGCGAGCTGCTGGATTTCCTTCACGTTCTTGGTGCGCTCGTTCAGCGCATCGTCGGTGGGTGAGGCGAGCAGGCCCGGCCCCTGCGCGGCGAGCGTCGCGCTCTGCGAGGCGAGCTGAAGGCTGGCGGAGAGGCGCGGGATGTCGCGGCCGCTCAGATCCATCATCGTCGAGCCGAGATGGTTGAATACGAAGCCGGCGCCGCCCGCGATCACGAGCCCCATGCCGGCGATCACGGCGAAAGCCGCGAACAGGCTGCCGCGCAGGCCCCATCTCGGCATTTTGAAACGCGGCTTGAGACGGCCAAGGACACGGCCAACGCCCAGACGGATCGCCATCGAAATTCCCCCACACCCGTAATCTTATGTTTTCGTCGCGGAGTATCCCCGGGCCGGGTTAAAAAATCGCAAGTTGCACAAAAGCTTGGCAGTTCCGCAGGGCGAAAAAAGAAAGGGCCGGCAATGATGCCGGCCCTCGGTGAAGCGGTCTCTTCAGGCGCGATCAGTAGCGCGCGACGACCGGGCTTGCCCAGTTGAAGCGATAGTTGAGGCCGGCCTTGAAGGTGTGGTCGTCGGTGGTGAAGTTGCCGGTGCCGACCAGCGGACCTGCCGTGAAGTGCGCGTCGCCGAAATTGTAATACTGGTATTCGGCCTTGGCCGACCAGTTCGGCGCGAACATGTATTCGAGACCGGCGCCGACGGTGTAGCCGTTGCGGTGATCGCCATCGATGATGAAGGCTGCCGGCACGCCGCCGACGGTGACCTTCTCGTTGTTGTCAGAATAGGCGTAGCCGCCCTTCACGTAGACCAGGCCTGGGCCCCAGGTGTAGCCGACGCGCCCGGTGATCGAGCCGAGGCCGCGCTGGTCGTTGGTGTAAGTGCCGCCCGGGAACACCGCGCCGACATTGCCGGAAAGCCAGGAATACTGGGCTTCGGCGCCGACCACGAAGTTCGGATTGACCTGCCAATCCATGCCCGCCTGCAAGCCGCCGAGGAAACGGCCGTTGCCGTTGTTGCCGGTCGAGAGGCCGCTGAAATTGTTGTCGCTCGAGAACGCACCGCCGATATGGCCGCCGATGTAGAAACCGGTCCAGTTGTAGATCGGCGCGACGTAGGCCGGCGCAGCCTTGTTGTAATAGGGGCGGGCGCCGAGATCGGCGCCGATCGCCGGCGCAGCCGCGCCCACAACGAGCAGTGCAACGGTCGCAAACAGAAACTTCTTCATCGTCCAAACTCCAGCACTAAGGTCCCCGGCAGCGCGCTGTCCGCACCGCGTTGGTTTTGCAGATAGCTTGCTTTTGAGGAAAATGCTGTCACACGTGTGGCACAGCAGCGCCTAAGCTAACTTATTGGGCTTCAATTGATTTGCGTGCTTAATGGCGGCTTAAGAAGTGCTGAAGGAAGGCTTAATTCGAGGCGCTTCCGGTAACCTCGCGCACGCATCTCGTTAACCAAGGCGCCGCAACACCTCGTCGCGCATCTGCGCGCGGAACGCCGCGCGCCTGGCCGGCCGCTCATCCTCCCGCACGTCATGACGGTCGAAGATGTCGAACTTCTCCATGATCGGATAGCGCTCGCTGGCCATCGCAAGCACGCGCAGCACCTTGGTCGCCGCGAGCGTCGGCCCGCTCACTTCCCAGCGCCGAATCGTGTCGGCGCCGCCCTTCTCCGGCAAGCCGCACAGCTTCGCCATGTCGGCCGCGGTGAGCGCCTGTCCGAGCACCTCGGACAGGTCGGCGCGCAATTGCTTCAGTTCGGGGCCCGTCATGTCACCTCAAGGCGCGAAGTCGTCGCAGCCTGTAGCGCTGATTCGGGCCGATCCGAAGGCGGCCATGATCGTGGTAGTGTGTCTCTGCCGGTCGAACGTCAGCGAGGGGAACATCATGCCCGTATTCAAGCTGCCCCTGTCGGGGGATGTCGTTCAGTCCATTTATCCATCGTTTTTCAGCCCTGCCGGTGGCCAGTTCGGCCTCATCAACATCACCGTCGGGCAATCTTCGGCACCTGAGGTCGAGAAGGATGTGCTGTCCGATGTTGCGGGTTATGGAAAGCAGATCGGCCGAGTTGCAGATGCGCTGCTCGCGGTCATCGAACATCTGGAGGTGCACGACGGACGTGGGCTTGAACAAGACAAGGCGATCATTGCCTTCAAGGAGCTGATGCATTCGGTCGCGGCGGTGAAGGAGCGCCACGGCCGCACGGCGTCCCGGCCCAAGCGGCGCTGATCGGAGGGCGCCTTCGTGTACCGGCACATTCCTGCGCACACGGAGTTATGAACGGAGGCCTATGGCGTTTCTTTGCTGAATGAACATCTGGATCATAGGCGGTAGCGCAGGAAGGGATCAGTCATGACAACGACCAGGCTCGCCATCGCCGCGCTCCTCACGACCGGACTGCTTGCCGCGCCGATCACGGCTGAGGCAAAGAAGGTCCGTGCGAGCCGGCACTACAACACGAATGTCGTGGCTCCGGCCTATGGCGGCTCCGGCGTGATTGCGGCGCAGCCGAGGCCATCTTACGGCTCGTCAGGACAGACGGTAGGCACGGTCACGGCGCCGTCGATCGGGACATATAATTGGCCGTCGGTCGGCGTCACCAATGCAGTCCCGACCTGGAGCAACACCAATCCGCGGTAAGATGCGGCAAGCGTTGCCAAGCCGCGCCGCGGATTTAGTCTACGCGTCTGTTTCCTGGAAAGACCGATCGACGAGGTCGAACGAGCGCGGCCCTAGATTCCGCGGCCGCTCTGTTGACCGATCACGCACCGCCATCCTGCCAGTCGCTCTGCCGGATGCTGGTTCATCCACTCGGCGAGTTGCGGCGCGCCCATCATGCAGGACTGCACCGAGACCTCGGCGAAGTCGGAGGAAGTGACGAGTTGTTCGTGGCAGCTTCCCGGCGCGGCGAGGCTGCAGAGCACAGCGATGATCTTGATCACGCGAGATTGCTCCCGTCATTTCGGCGCGCGTCGGATCCACTCGCGTGCTCACCGGTCGAATCGTCAGGCGGGAAGATGCTATCGTAGATCGCGCGCGCTTCCTGGATGAGGCGAAGACGCTCGCGCTCGGACTTCGAGACAAACTGAATAATCTGGCCCATATCGGCTCCAATCGATCGTCGGTCCATCATCAGATGATGGAAATCATTTCATACGAATGTGGGGTACCGGCTTCGGCTTTGCAGCCCTGCAGGCGGTCACAGGGGATAAAAAGCCCGTGACCGGTCCGTTCCTAAGACGGGCCGGAATACCGAAACAAAAAGGCTTCATGCAGCGGGCGCGCGTTCCTTCCGCCCTGGAACCGCCGCGAGCAGTTCGCGCGTGTAGGAATGTTCCGGCGCTCTGAAGAGTTGCACCGTCGGCTTCAGCTCGACGACGGCGCCGCGCTGCATCACCGCGATGCGGTCGCAGATTTGAGCCGCGACCCGCAGATCGTGAGTGATGAACAGCATCGAAAGGCCGAGCCGCGCCTTGAGATCTTCGAGCAGCCTCAAGACCTGCGCCTGCACGGAGACGTCGAGTGCGGAGACGGCTTCGTCCGCGACGATGACCTCGGGCTCGAGCGCGAGCGCACGCGCAATCCCGATGCGCTGACGCTGGCCGCCGGAAAATTCGTGCGGATAGCGTTCGAGCGCACCGGCGTCGAGGCCGACCATCTTGAGGAGATCGCGGGCGCGGTCGAATGCGATCTTCGGATCGAGGCCGGCCGCGATGGGGCCATCGGCGATGATGTGGCCAACCTTGCGGCGCGGATTGAGCGAGGCAAACGGATCCTGGAAGATCATCTGAATGCGATGGCGTTCAGTGCGCAACGCCTTGCCAGAAAGAGACGTGAGATCGGTGTCGCCGATCCGCACCGTGCCACGGTCGGCTTCGATCAGTCGCATCACGAGCCGGGCGACCGAGGATTTGCCGGAGCCGGATTCGCCGACGAGCCCGAGCGTCTCGCCCTTGAGGATGTCGAAGTTGACCGCGCGGGCGGCCTCGACGCGGCGGTCCTCGCGAAACCAGCCGCCCGAAGTCACGTAGGTCTTGTCCAGCCCGATCACCTCGACGGCTTTGGCCTGATCGTCCAGCGCCGCGCGCGCCGGCGGATGCATCGAGGGCACCGCGGCGAGCAGCGCCTTGGTGTAGTCGTGCTGCGGTTCGCTGAAGACGGTCGCGGCAGGGCCTTCCTCCACGACCTTGCCGTGGCGGAGCACCACGACCTGGTCGGCGATGTCGGCAACGACGCCGAAATCATGAGTGATGAACATCACCGCCATGTTGCGGTTGCGCTGGAGATTGCGGATCAGCTTCAGGATCTGCGCCTGCGTGGTGACATCGAGCGCGGTGGTCGGCTCGTCCGCGACCAGCACCGCCGGCTCCAGCGCGAGCGCCATCGCGATCATGGCGCGCTGGCGCTGGCCCCCGGAGAGCTGGTGCGGATAGGCGCGCACGATGCGTTCGGGGTCGGGCAGGCCGACTTCCCGCGCCAACGACAGCGCTTTGGCGCGCCGCTCCTTCGGCGTCAGCAGGCCGTGGGCCTCGAACATCTCCGCCATCTGGTCGCCGATCCGCATCAAGGGATTGAGCGCGGTCATCGGCTCCTGGAAGATCATCGCGATGCGGCGGCCGCGCAGATCGCGCCAGCCGTCGTCGTCGAGCTTGAGCAGGTCTCGGCCTTCGAATTGGATCTCGCCGGAGGTGACGGAAACCGTATCCGGCAGCAAGCCCATCAGCGCATGCGCGCACATCGACTTGCCGGAGCCGGACTCGCCGACGACGCAGACGATCTTGCCGGGGCGCAAATCGAACGAGACGCCATCGACGGCGAAGGGACGTTCGGCGCCCTTGGGCAGTGCGATCTTCAGGTTGTTGATCGAGACGGCGGCAGGGGCGGTCATTAGTGTCCCTCCCGCGACAGGCGCGGATTGAGCGCGTCGTTGAGGCCTTCGCCGATCAGGTTCAGCCCGAGCACCGAGATCAGGATGGCAACGCCGGGAAACACGGTGATCCACCAGGCCTGGCGTATCACCGTGCGGCCGGCGCCGACCATGTAGCCCCAGGAGATCAGGTTGGGATCGCCGAGGCCGAGGAAGGACAGCGAGGATTCCAAGAGGATCGCGGTTGCCACCATCAGCGAGGCCAGCACTATCACCGGCGACAGCGCGTTGGGCAGGATCTCGCGCAGGATGATCCAGCTGTTGCTTTGCCCGGTGACCACGGCGGCCTGGACATATTCGCGCGTGCGCAGCGACAGCACCTCGCCGCGCACGAGGCGTGCGACCGGCGGCCAACTCACCACGGCGATCGAGGCCACGATCGAATAGATCGAGGGCTGCAGGATCGCGACCAGCACGATCGCGAGCGCAAAACTCGGAATGGTCTGGAAGAACTCGGTGAAGCGCATCAGCGCGTCGTCGACCTTGCCGCCGAAATAGCCGGCCATGGCGCCGATCGGCACGCCGACCACCAGCGCGACCAGCGTCGAGACGAGGCCGACCAGCAGCGACACGCGTGCGCCGAAGATCATGCCGGCGAACACGTCGCGGCCGAGTGCGTCGGTGCCGAGCGGCACGGCGGCGAGCGTGAATGGCGGCAGGAACGGCCGCTGCACCATGCGCCAGGGCGAGTTCGGAAACAGCAGCGGCCCGAATACCGCGACCGATATCGCGAGCAGGAGGATGATGAGGCCGATGACGCCGCTCGGGCTCTTCAGCATCGATGTCCAGAACTGTTTCATGCGGCGAATTCGATGCGTGGGTCGACCAGGCGATAGATCAGGTCGGTGATGAGGTTGAAGATCAGCACCATGACCGAGCAGGTCACGAAGACGCCGAGCAGCAGATTGTAGTCGCGCTGCAGCAGTGCGTCGTACATCAGGCGCCCGATGCCGGGCCAGGCGAACACGGTCTCGGTGATGACGGCACCGCCGATCAGCGTGCCGGCATGGACGCCGGCGAGTGTCACGACAGGGAGGAGCGCGTTGCGCAACACGTGGCGGCGCTGGATCACGGCATCGGAGAGGCCCTTGGCGCGGGCGGTCTTGACGAAATCTAGCCGTTTCACCTCCAGCATCGAGGCGCGGGTCATGCGGGTGTAGGTCGCCATGAAGAACAGCCCGAGCGTCATCGCCGGCATGATCAGGTGCTTTGCGACGTCGATGACATGGGCAAAGCCGGTGAGGTTGGCGCCGACGGTCTCATAGCCGAAGCTCGGCAGCCAGTCGACGGTGACGGAGAACAGCAGAATTCCCATCAGCGCGACCCAGAAGATCGGCATGGCGTAGAAGATCAGCGCAAAGATGGTGATGCCGGTGTCGAGGAAGGTGCCGGCGAAGCGTGCGGCGAAGGTGCCGAAGACAACGCCGAGTGCTAGCGAGATCGCGAATGCCGTCAAGGTCAACAACAGCGTCGCAGGCAACCGTTCCGCGATCAGCTTCGCCACCGGCGCCTGCTGGCGGAACGAGAAGCCGAGATCGAGGGTCGCAATGCCCTTGACGTAGATGAAGAGCTGCTCGGGCAGCGGCTTGTCGAGGCCGAACTTTTCCCGGAGCTGCTTGACGAACACCTGGTCGCTGGCCCCGGCTTCGCCCGCCATCACGACCGCGGGGTCACCGGGCGCAAGCCGTATCAGGAAGAAATTGAGGACGACGATCGCAAGCAGAACGATCGCGCCTTTCAGGACACGCTGAGTGACGAAGGAGAGCATCTTAGAACTAGGTCAATTTTGCCAGAGTGTCGCCGCGGCGACGGTGCGCTCCCTCTCCCGCTTGCGGGGGAGGGCTGGGGTGGGGGTGCCTCCGCGAATAGGGTCCCCGAGTGGAGAAAGCCCCCACCCGGCGCTTCGCGCCGACCTCCCCCGCAAGCGGGAGAGGTGCACCGTCCTTGACGTTCGACCGCAAACGACAACTCACTTCTCGAGCCATGCGTCTTTGAAGCCGTCGTTCACCCCAATGCCCGTGGTGATCAAATTCTTGACCTTGCAGCGGGTGATGGTCGGGAATTGCAGCTCGAGCATCCAGGCCACCGGCACGTCCTCGACCAGGATCTTCTGCGCCTTCTCGTAGATCTCCTTGCGCTTGGAATCGGGCGTTGCGACCGCGCCGTCTGCGAACAGCTTGTCGATCTCGGGGTTGGAGTAGCCCTCGACGTTGTTGAACACCTGGCCCTTCGCGATGGCGCTGGAGACGTAATTGCGCCCCACCCCGAGCGCGGGATCGCCGTACTGGTAGAGATAGGTGAAGGCGATGTCGTAATCCCAGTCGCCGATCTTCTGGTTGCCGCCAGCGACGTCGGTCGAGATCGTCTCGATGTTCATGCCGACATCCATCAGGTTCTGCTTCACGGCTTCACCCCAGCGCTGCCAGGTCTCGCCATAGGCGAGCGGCAGCAGGCGGATCTTCTCGCCCTTGTAGCCGGCTTCCTTCAGCAGCGCCTTGGCCTTGGCCGGATCGTATGGATATTTCGGCACGTCGTCGGTGTAGTACTTGATGGTCGAGGCCGAGGGCCCGGTTGCGACCTTGCCGAGCCCGTTCCAGATCACGTCCTTGGCGAAATCGCGGTCGATCGCATACATGATCGCCTGGCGCACCCGCTTGTCGGCCAGCGGGCCCTGACGATTGTTGAGCCACAGCCAGGCCAGCGGCGAGAAGAACTCCCAGCCGGCCCCGGTGACGCAGGTGTCCTTCAATTTGGACAGCCGCGGCACGTCGAAATTCTCGACCGAGCCGCCGGGCAGCACGTCGACCTTGCCGGTCTCGTACGCCACCGAGCGCGCGGCAGCGTCGGGGATGACCTGCCAGTAGATCTCGTCGATATAGGGCTTGCCCTTTTCGTAATAGTTCGGGTTCTTGACCAGCCGGATGAACGAGCCCTTCTGCCATTCCTTGAACATGAAGGGGCCGGTGCCGACAGGTGCGTTGTTGTACGGATTGGTCTTCCAGTCGGTGCCTTCATAGAGATGCTTCGGCACCATCGGCATCGAGCCGACCTCGAAGATGCCGAGGAACGGGCCGAACGGCTGCTTCAACGTGAAGACGACGGTGTAATCGTCTGGCGCCTCGACCTTTTCGACCTGCGCGAGGTTGTTGCGGGCGCGCGCATGCGTCTGCTTCAGCATCTCGACCGAGAACAGCACGTCGGCGGCGGTGAAGGGCTTGCCGTCATGCCAGGTGACGCCCTTTCGAAGCTTGAAGGTGTAAGTCTTGGCGTCCTCGCTGACGCTCCAGCTTTCGGCGAGCTCCGGCTGCGGCTCGAGCTTGGGGCTGTAGCGCAGGAGCCCCTCGAAGATGTTGCCCGACACCATCTGGGTCGGGCCGTTCTGGATCATCGCAAGCATCAGGCCGGGCGGCTCGGGCTGGATCACGGCGTTGATCACGCCTCCCGTCTTCGGCTCTTGCGCCAGCGCCGAGGCCGTGAGGCCGCAAGCGAGGAGGAGACCAAGCAACACTCGTTTCGACATGTCGTATCTTTCTCAACCGTGACCAGCCGTCAGCGCTTCGCGACGTCCTCGCGCGCGAAGCGACGGCCGGCCCATCCCAGTCCCCATCCGGGCGCGAGGCTCACACGGTCCCGTTCCGCGCCGCAAGATGAAAGTCTCGACAGTGTCCGCACAAAAAATGTACAGCGCGTCCGGTTTTCACTTGATTCATTGTCTCGTCATGGAGACAAGTCGGCGCATGGACAACGCCACACGCTCCGAACGATCCCGCAATGCTGCGCTCGAAGCAGCCATCGCGATCATCGCGCGCGATGGACCCGGCCGGCTGACGCTCGATGCGATTGCGCGTGAGAGCGGTCTGAGCAAGGGCGGCGTGATGCACCAGTTCCGCACCAAGGAGGCGGTGCTGAAAGCGCTGCTCGAGCGGCAGATGGCGCATTTCGAGGAGTTCTCCTCGGCCTATATGGCGAAGGTGAGCGCGACCTCGCCCAATCCAAATCTGGCAACCCAGCTCGCGACCGTGCGGGAAGCGGCAACTTCGCCGAATTCCGCTGCACTGGCGCTGGTTGCGGCCATAGTCGAGAATCCCGGCCTGATGGCGTTGCCGCGCGAGCGCGAGATGAAGAGGATGGCCGCGATCAGGGAAGAGGCCGCCGATCCTGATCTCGCGATGCTGCGCTGGGCTGGGGCAATCGGATTACTGTTGAGCTCATTGTTCGGAATGTCGCCGCTCAACAGAGATGAGCAGCAGCGGCTTTTCGCGCGCCTGGCCGACGACGCGCAATGGCACGGTCTTGAACAGTCTCGGGCGAAGCGTCCCGCCAAATCCGGCGCCGCATCGACCGCGAGAGCTGCAAGCCGGCGCAAGCGCGCCTGAATCGTTAACGAAGTCCTGCCGATCCCTGCCCAAAGTCGCGCCTGCGACCAAATGGCATCGGTTCATTTCCTTATTTACAAACCAACTGGTCGGTTTATAAGTGAAGTCACTGAGACGGCCCTGAGCGTCCGACATGGCCCCGGACGACGCCTTGGGTCGGCAAAGGTGAGCGTCGCAGCCGCGTCTGGTCCCGCACGCGGCTGCGGTCGCGCCTCGCCTGTCGAGAAGCTGAAAGAGGAGTTTAAAAATGGATCGCTCGATCGCCCTGCGCGGTCTGGGAACGCTGGTGCTTGGCACGGTCCTGGCCGGCTGCGCCTCGGTCGCACCCGTACGTTATTCAGAGTTGGCTTCATCGGCCTACCTTGCGGATGATCGTTCGGATGCCTCCGGTCGCGTACCCTACCGCTACTCCACGTCGGTCGACTGGCGCTCCTATCGTAAAGTGATCCTCGAACCGGTCGTCGTGTATCGTGGCAAGGATCACCAGTTCGGCGACATGTCCGACCAGGACAAGGCGACGCTTGCCGCCACCATGCAGACCCGCTTCGCCGAGCGGCTGCGCAGCCGCTTCGCGCAGGTGCGCGAGCGGGGGCCGGAGACGCTGCGGATCAGGTTGACGCTGACCGGCGCGGTCACCAACACGCCGGTGCTCGGCACACTCTCCCGCTTCGACATGGCGGGCGCGGTTTACAACGGCGTGCAGGCCGCGCGCGACGGCGAGGGCATGCTGACCGGCTCGGTGATCTACAGCGTCGAGATTTTCGACGCTTCGACCACGCGTCTGCTCTCCGCCTACGTCACCAGGCAATATCCCGGCGCCTACGACATCAAGGCCAGCGTCGGCGCGCTGGCGGCCGCCAATGCCGGTATCGACAAGGGCGCCGATGCGCTGATGGCGCAACTGAACTGACGTCGCGATCGATCCTACAAAAGGTGCTGCTGATGAACATCCTCCTTCGTTTCGTGCTGCGTGTCGCCGTCACCATCGCGATGATGGCCTTTGACGGCCGCGCCGGCGCCGCCACGCCCGTCGACCCCAGCGGCACCTGGCTGGTCGAGGACGGCCGCGCCCGCATCAGGCTCGAGCGTTGCGGTCCGTCGCGCGACCGCATCTGCGGCTTCATCGTCTGGATGAAGGAGCCGGCCGACAAGCGCGGACAACCCTATCGCGACAAGGAAAACCCCGATGCCGACAAGCGCGCCCGCGCGCTGTTCGGCCACCAGCTGATCATGGGCTTGCAGGCGACGCCTGACGGCCGCTTCGCCGGCGAGATCTACAATGCCGAGGACGGCAAGACCTATGCAGTCTCGCTCTGGCGCGAATCCGCCGATCGCCTCAAGCTCAGGGGGTGCCTAATCAAGTTCCTGTGCCAGACTCAGGCCTGGCAGCAGACGCTCGACGTCCAGCCCGGCCAGCTGATCGGCCTCACCGGCGATCTCAACGGCCCCCGCGCCGACAAGGAATGGGCGCACGTGCCGCCGCCGAAGCCGACCCAGGTCAAAGCCAAATAAGGCTCAGCAGGTTTTCAGCGCCTCTTGCAATTCACGCAGCGCGCTGGCGAGCAGCTCGCGATGGGCGATGTCGTCCTTTGGAATCGCAGCGACGCTGCCTGCGAGCTCGCGCAAGATGCCGGCGAGCAGGCCGAAGTTGATGTGCAGGTGCACCGACTTGCGCACGTCCTCGGTCCCGGGACGCTCGAGCACGAGTGCCACGCCGTTGCCGTCGAGATGTGCCTCGAATCGCGATGAATGCTCGAAGGTGCCGACATAGAATTTGTCGGGATATTCGAGCGCGATTTCTGCCTTGTCGGGAACCGGCTTCGTCATGGGGGCCTCTTCGATTCCACAACATCTTGGCTGGGAATAAACCGACCTGCCTTGCGATAGGTCAGAGGCCGGCCCGGATTTGATCCGGATCAAAGCCAAGCCGTCCCTTTTGCGATCCGATGTCAACTGGCGCACGGGGAAGCCGCGCCCTGTCCGTTTTCGCGGGAGGCAAGACGACCGATGGACATCCAGGCCACCAACAATCCTGCGGGCGGGGAGGATGCCGTCGAGCCAGGCCTGCTCTCGGACGATGGGGCCAAGCATTGCCTGCAAATGCTGAGCGATGCCGGCCTGCGCCCGACCCGCCAGCGTCTTGCGCTCGGCAAACTGCTGTTCCTGCGCGGCCATCGCCATGTCACGGCGGAGAGCCTCTACGCCGAGGCGGTGGCGGCAAACGCCTATCTGTCGCTAGCGACCGTCTACAACACGCTGAACCAGTTCACCGAGGCGGGCCTGCTGCGCCGGATCGCGGCCGACGGAATCAAATCGTTCTTCGACACCGACACGTCAGTCCATCCGCACTTCTATCTGGAGGGCGAGGATCTGCTGGTCGACGTCGCCGGCGGCCTTGCCTTCAGCAAGATGCCGGTTGCGCTTCCCGGCCACGAGATCGCGCGGCTCGACGTCATCATCCATCTGCGCCGGAAGCGGATGTAATGGCGGCGCTGGTGACGAGCGCCTGCTCGGAGCCCCGGAGCTGCGCAAGGTCCCTGTTCTCGGCGGCATGGATCTGCGGCTCGATCGCCGCGACGATCCGCGCGGTGATCTCGTCCTGCACGGCGAAGACGTCGGTGAGCTCGCGGTCATAGCGCTCGGCCCAGAGGTGGCCGCCGGTGGTGGCGTCGTTGAGCTGCGCGGTGATGCGCACGCGGTTGTCAACCTTGCGCACGCTGCCCTCGACGATGTAGCGCGCGCCGAGCTCTTCGGCGATCTGCTTGATGTGGACCGCGCGCCCCTTGTAAGTGAAGGACGAATTGCGGGCGATCACGATGAACCAGCGCTGCTTCGACAACGCGGTGAGGATGTCCTCGCTGATCCCGTCGCCGAAATAGTCCTGGGCGGGATCGCCGCTCATGTTCTCGAAGGCGAGCACGGCAATGCCTGGACGGTCCGTCGCGGCACGCGCCGAGCTCGGCGCGGCTTCGGCCTGCGCACGCCTTCTTGCGACTTCTTCACGGGCCTCGCCGACGAAGCGAAAACCTTTCCGCGGGATCGTCCTGATCAGCCGCTGCGTCGTGCCGTCGTCGCCGAGCGCCTTGCGCGCGGCATTGATCCGGCTGTTCAGCGCCGAATCCGAGACGATGCGGTCGCTCCAGATCTGGCTGATCAGGTCATTCTTGCTGACGACGCGGCCGCGCTCCGCGACGAGGTAAAGCAGCAGGTCGAATACCTGCGGCTGCAGCGGCACGGCCGTCCCGGCGCAGGTCAGCTCGCGCAAATCGCCGTCGAGCACGTTGTTCTCAAAAAGAAATCGCACGTTTCTGTCTCAAGCAAAAATCATAGCCGTGTCAGGCGAAAATCAACCGTCCGCGAAAGTCTTCAGCCATTCGCGCAGGCATGGTGCAGCGACCCATGAGGTGCCGACGCTTCGGCGCAACGGAGCTGCCTATGACTCAAATTGATCATCAGATTCATTCCCTGCGTCCCGACGCGTCGGGCTCAAAAGCTTTCAAGATCATCGCGTTCCTCTACGGCATTGCCGCCTATCTCGTGTTTTTCGTCACCATTCTCTACGCCATCGGCTTCGTGACGGGGCTGGTGGTGCCGAAGACCATCGACATGGGAACCGACACACCGGCGGCTGAAGCCTTGATCGTCGATCTGCTGTTGATGACGCTATTCGCCGTTCAACATAGCGTGATGGCGCGCCAGGGCTTCAAGGCGTGGTGGACGCAGTTCGTCCCCAAGCCGATCGAGCGTTCGACCTATGTGCTGTTCGCGAGCCTGTCATTGCTTCTCCTGTTCTGGCAGTGGCGTCCGCTGCCGCCGCTCGTATGGGACGTCGCCAATCCGGGTCTTGCCGTGACGCTGATCACGCTGTCGTTTGCGGGCTGGCTGCTGGTGTTCACCTCGACTTTCATCATCAATCATTTCGAACTGTTCGGATTGCATCAGGTCGCCAACCATCTTGCCGGCAAGCGGGCCGAGCCGCCGCGGTTCAAGACGCCGCTGCTCTATAAATTCGTCCGTCATCCGATCTATCTCGGCTTCATCATCGCTTTTTGGGCGGCGCCGACCATGACCGCAGGCCATCTGCTGTTCGCGGCCGTGACCACGGCCTACATCTTCGTCGGCATCGCGCTGGAGGAGCACGATCTCGTCGCTCTCTTTGGCGACGAATACCGGCAGTACAAACAACGGGTGTCGATGCTTATTCCCTGGCGAAAGTCGGTGTAACATTCGCGCGCCTCCGCCGCGTCCATCGAAAGGAGGATGCGGCACCGAGGCACAGAGGAAACGGCCAATTCAAAAAGACTCATAAACGGAGATCACGATGACACATGTCGGGAGTTGTTTCTGCGGCGCGGTCGCGCTCGAGGTCACGGGGGAACCCGAGGCGATGGGATATTGCCATTGCCGGTCCTGCCGCTCCTGGTCAGGCGGCCCCGTGAACGCGTTCAGCCTGTGGAAGCCCGAGGCGGTGCGCGTTACCCAAGGTGCGGAGCATATTGGGACCTATGCCAAGACACCGCTCAGCCAGCGTCAATTCTGCAAGAAGTGTGGTGGTCATCTCATGACCAATCATCCGCCGCTGGGGATGATCGACGTCTTCACCGCCACGATTCCGACGCTCAAATTCGCACCCGGCGTTCACGTCAATTATAGCGAGACGGTGCTGCCGATACGGGACGGCCTGCCCAAGCTGAAGGATTTCCCCGCCGAGTTCGGCGGCAGCGGCGAGATGATGCAGGAGTAGAGGGCGCGAGGCTGACGCCCCAACGCAAATCCACCCTGTCCCGTGAGGGAGCAGGGTGGATGCAAATTCAAGAGAACTCGATCACGTGCTCAAGCCGCCATTCGTCGGCATGGCTTGTCTCGCTATGGGCAAGGATGGCGCCTGCCATCCTTGCCCAGGTACAGGCCCGTATTCGGGTTGTAGGATCGGTAGCGCTGCATGCAGTATTGGATGTCGCCTTCCGGCGGCGGTCCGTAGGCAGCGGGCGGCGGCGGATAGCCCGGTTCATAATAATAAGGCGAGCCATAATAATAGGGCGCCGCAACCGCGCCGCCGATGATCGCGCCGGCCGCAAGTCCGCCGACGAAGGCGCCGCCGCCCCAGCCCCAGCCGCGATGTCCGTACCAGCGCACCTGCTCGAACCGGCCGGGCGCCGATTGTGCCATCGCGAGCGGCTGTCCGATCGGCGCAGCCGACGCCGAAGTCAATGTCGCAGCCGACAGGCCTGCCAGCAGGCAAGCTCCAGCGACCAGGCGAAACGATTTCAACATTGTGGTCTCCTCGTCATGCGGCGGCATTTGCGCCGCCTGACGAGTGATAATGTAGTGGAGCGGTGCACTGAATTAAAATTTGGACAGGATGGTGGGTGCCTCATGCGCGCGCCTTGTACGCCGTCGTTCGAGGAGCGAACGCGGAAGCCATCCGACCGCCCTTTGTGAAGACAGTCCTCACCGAAAAATGACCTCGGTCCCGGGCCCGCCAACGCTGGCTGGACACCGGAATCGGCAACGCGTTGAAAACCAAACCGGGTGAAACTGCGTATCTTTCACGGTTCGCAAGACGCTCGCGCACTTGTGTCCCGTGATGCTAGACTTAAATTGAATGAGAGATTTCGACAGAGGGCCTCGCATGACCGATCAACGCAATTCCAACACGTCCATCGATCCCGTGAAGCTCGACCGGCTGGCCGAGGTGGCGGTGAAGGTGGGGCTGGGCTTGCGGCCGGGACAGGACCTTCTCCTGACGGCGCCCGCGATCGCATTGCCGCTGGTGCGCCGGATCGCCGTGCACGCCTACAAGGCCGGCGCGGGCATCGTCACGCCGATCCTCTCCGACGAGGAGATGACGCTGGCGCGCTACCGCTACGGCCAGGACAACAGCTTCGATCGCGCCGCCAACTGGCTTTACGAGGGCATGGCGAAGGCGTTCTCGGACAACACGGCGCGTCTTGCCATCGTCGGCGACAATCCGATGCTGCTCTCGGGCGAGGATCCGTCCAAGGTGGCGCGCGCCAGCAAGGCCAATTCCATGGCCTACCAGCCTGCGCTGGAGAAGATCGTCAATTTCGACACCAACTGGAACATCATCGCCTATCCGAGCCCGTCCTGGGCCAAGCAGGTCTTCCCGAACGATTCGGAAGACGTCGCCATCGGCAAGCTGGCGGATGCAATCTTCGCGGCGTCCCGCGTCGACCGCGAGGATGCGATTTCGAATTGGGCGAGCCACAATGCCGTGCTGCGCGAGCGCACCAACTGGCTCAACGGCCAGCGCTTCCGCGCGCTGCAATATTCGGGTCCCGGCACCGACCTCACCATCGGGCTTGCCGACGGTCATGAATGGGAAGGTGGCGCCTCGTCCGCCAAGAACGGCATCAGCTGCAACGCCAACATCCCCACCGAAGAGGTCTTCACCACGCCGCATTGCCGGCGGGTCTACGGCCATGTCGTGAGCTCGAAGCCGCTGTCTTATCAGGGCACGCTGATCGACAACATCGCGGTGCGCTTCGAGGACGGCAGGATCGTCGACGCCAAGGCCTCGCGCGGCGCCGAGGTGCTGAACAAGGTGCTCGACACCGACGAGGGCGCGCGCCGGCTCGGCGAGGTGGCGCTGGTGCCGCATTCCTCGCCGATCTCGCAGAGCGGGCTGTTGTTCTACAACACGCTGTTCGACGAGAACGCAGCCTCGCACATCGCGCTCGGCCAGTGCTACTCGAAGTGCTTCGTCAACGGCGCGCAGCTCACGCCGCAGCAGATCGCCGCGCAAGGCGGCAACCAGAGCCTGATCCATATCGACTGGATGATCGGCTCGGCCGAGACCGACATCGACGGCATCCTGGCCGACGGCAGCAAGGTGCCGGTGTTCCGCAAGGGCGAGTGGGCGAAGTAGCGTCCTTCACCTCTCCCCGGTGGGGAGAGGTCACATCTCACGCGGCCGCGTTGCGCAGCATCGGGTTGTTGTCGATGCTGAAGCGGTTGAACAATGTGGTGAAAGGGCTGCCGTCGGTGGCGCGCACGATGGCGTCGGAAGCCGCGACCGCCTCGTAGAGCCCACCGATCGGGTCGTCTGCCTCGGGGAGGCCGAGGCGTTCGCGGATTCCCTCTCGCGCCGCGTTGACGTCGTCCTCGTCCTCGCGTGTCGCCTCAAGCGCACCTGCCGCCCGCCGCATCTCCGCGAGGTCGCCGCCGGCGGAGAATTTGAGGATGTCGAGCCAATAGGGGCGGGCGACGACGAGTTGGACAAACGCCTCGAAACTTTCGGCCATAATGCCTGCGCGCCCCTCCGACGAGACGTACAGCACTTTTTGCGACGGCAGCAGCACGAAGGCGCCGCCCGAGCCGTCGATGCCGATTTGCCGGGGACTTTCGACGCCATCGATCGTGAACCAGGGCTCCTCGTCCGGCGCGAACGAGACCTCGAGGCGGCCGAGCCAGGCTACGACCTCGCTGTCGGCTGTCAGCAGCTCTGGGGTCAGGGGCATCGATCGGGCTCCTTATGGTCGCTTTCGCGCACTTTGTCGCACCCGGGAAAAGAAGGGTTCATGTGCGCGAATTTGCAGGGGAAATCTCCACGTTAACCGCTTCGCATCTGCAACTTGCGGCTGATTGTTGGGGCCTGCGTAAGAAAGAATTAAAAGCCGGCTACTAGCGTTCCGACATCTTTCGAAACAATCCGGGGCGAGACCCGGCCATATATATTGTATCCCCTGGGGAAGCAGATGTCGCGCTCGTTGATTGAAATTGGTAGTTGCAACGTGGATCTGGAGCTGCGGCCGATCGAGCCGGCCTGGATCATCGAGGGCAATCCGGTCTCGCGTTCGCACATCCTTTCGACCAGCTCTGACGGCACCGCCTCGACCATCATCTGGTCCTGCACCGAAGGCCGCTTCAACTGGTACTATGATTTCGACGAGACGATCATGATCCTGGAAGGATCGATCGTACTCGAAAGCGACGGGCTGCCGCCGAAGCGCTATGGCGTCGGCGACGTCGTCTTCTTCCGCGACGGCGCGCACGCCAAATGGCATGTCGAAGGCCACGTCAAGAAGATCGCCTTCTGCCGCAAGACCAATCCGGCCGTGATCGGCTTCATGGTCCGCGTCGTCAACAAGTTGAAGCGGATGTTCGTCTCGCCCGGCGAGCGCCGTCCCGCGACCCTCATGGGTGCCGGCTAACTCCATTCAAGGACGCTTCCCAGCGGCCACGACGGAAGAGGGGGCGGGATCAACATCCCGGCCCCTTTTTCAAATTGTGCCTGGCGGTCGCTTCCTGGCGATCTCGTCAGCTTGTGCGCCGCATCGCCCTGACATCCACCGCCAGCCGCCAATCGCTTGCCGTGGCAGGCTTGACCTCGCCGAGCCAGTGAAAGGCATCGTCGGCGATTTCCGTAAAGCTCCAGCGCGTGAGATCGCCTCCGTCGGTCGTGCCCTCCTGTACGATGTCCTCGCCGTGCGGACGACCGATTTGCTGGCGGAATACGCAGCGTCCCGGATCGAACCATGAAATCCGCCACGCCGAGATGGATGGATCGTAGACGCGCAGTGTCGTGCCGTACCAATTGCCGGCGACGGGAAAGGCGGGGCTGCCCGCAGGGCGCGGAATGATCCAGACGTCCTGGACGGCGCGGCCCTCCAGCACCCAGCCGAAATGGATTTCGCCCGGCGCGATGTGCTTCGTTCCATCAGCGCCGTGGGCGGTGATTTCGGCATCCCAATCGCCGACGAAGCGGCCGTAAAGCCGAAGCGCCGCCGCGTGCTCGGGATGGGGTCCGTTCGCGTGCAGCCATCTTGCAAATTCGGTCATGTCGATCTCCCGTTGCCACGGAGATCAGCACAGTCGGCCGACGACCGACTTGGAGAAAATTGCGTCAGACCCCGTCGAGGATGATCACGGTCGGCGTCATCGGCAGCGTATCCCGCGACATCCGCAAGGAGCGCTCGGTACGGCGGTCGATCTCGAATTGCTGGCCGATACGGTGCATGAACTCGTCGAGCGGGGTGGCGAAGCGGTGCATCGGCAGCACCACGGAGGCGCGTAGGCGCTTGGTGATCTCCGAGATGCCGTCGAGCGACATGGTGTAGGTGCCGTCGATTGGCACCATCACGATGTCGAGCCGACCGATCTGGGCGAAGTGGCTGTCGTCGAGCTTGTGGTGCAAATGGCCGAGATGGCCGATGCAGAGACCCGCGACCTCGAAGATGAAGATTGAATTGCCGTCGCGGATCATGTCCGCGCCGGAATCGTCACCGAAATAGCGGCGGATGTCGGTCGTGACGTTGCGGATGAAGGTGTCGCCGACCCGCTCCGACACCACAGCCGGTTTGCCGTCCTCGCCCCAGCCGTGCAGCACGTGCGGGATGCGCTTGTCGGGATTAAGAGAATAATGAGTGCTGTGGGCGCGGTTCATGGTGACGACATCGGGCAGCCGGCCAACCTGGTAGGCGCCGCTGTAATCGGTCGCGATGCGGACCCCGCCGGGCGTGTCGATGAAATAGGTGGAATGGCCGGCATAGGTGATCTCGACCTCGGCCGCTGCGGCCGCTTGCCGGAAGGAGACCGGCATGACGCGGGGCGCGGCGTTCGCCATCGCCAGACATTCGCTACGCTGAGGCGGCTGCTGGGCGAACGCTGGTGAGAGACATGCGCTCAACAGCGCAAATGCCGCCGAAATGAATTGCCGCATAGATCCATCCCCGATGACTTCAGGGAAAGTCTAGCGTGCTACCCACCGTGTCGCCAACAGGACGCGATCAATAGCGCGTCACTGTCGCACCCTTGCTACTCCCGCCTCGGGCTGAACTTCCACGTCATCGCCAGCAGGCCAGCGGTGATCAGGCCGCTGACGATGCCGGCGGTCGGCAGCGTGAGCAGCAGCGCGGCGGTGGCGGCCCAGCCGATCGAGGAGAACGCTTCGGCGAAGGTGGCAAGGCGCGACGAGGTCTGGCGGCGGCGGAATTGACTGCGTCGGGCCTGGACGCGGAACCAGAGCTGGATCGCGGTGGCGGAAGCCGCGCCGACGATGATCATGACGGCCTTGATGACAGCCTGGAACAGCGAGGCGAAAACCAGCGCCGCAACCAGTGGGCTGAAGATGGCGGTGATCGCGATCAGCACCACCTCGATCTTGGCGCGGGTCACGCTGGACGATGTCAGCGGCGCGGTCGCGACCAGATCGGGTGCGTCCTCGCCCGAGATCGTCAACCAGGCCAGCCCGCCGGCGAGCTGACCCGCGGCCATCACGATCACAGGTGTGATCAGCGTCAGCGCCACGGAGCTGTCGCCAAAGCTGCGCCACAGCAGCAGCGTGGGCGGGACCAGATAGAGCAGCTGCATCAGGGTTTGCGAGATCAGCCAGGGATCGCGCCAGAGCAGCACGAATTCCTTGCGCCGCAGCGCCTGCTGCCGCGAACCGCCGCGGAACGCACGCTCCCTCGCGCGCTTGCGGCTGGATGTGCCATAGGCGGCTGCGTCGATCGCGGTGTCGGCGAAGCGGCCCGAGAAGATCGCCATCACGCATCCGAGCAGCACCAGCCCGAGCGCCAGCAGAAGCAGCAGCGCCGCGCTGTCGCCCATGGTCGCCCGCGCCGGCCACCACCAGATGCTGTCGACCTCTGGCGCGTGGGCGGCCAGGGTGCCGGAGGTGAGGATGGTGAAGCGCGACAGCGTGCCATAGGAGATGATCGCCGCCACCTGCAGCGCGATTACGAAGCCGGCGCCGATGACCGCGGCCAGGATCTGGGCGACGAAACGCGTCCGCGCCGGGCCGATCAGGCGAAACAGCAGGATGGTGACGGCAATCGCGACCGCCGCGGCCGACAGTCCCATCGCAATGACGACGCCGAAGGCGCTGAGCCAGCGCGGCCCGCCGCCGATCACCAGCACGTCGATGAAGGGCGTCGAGAACAGCAGTGCCATCAGCGTGACGCTGAGCGCGATCGCGGCGATGCGCACCGAGAACAGATTCGCCAGCGTCGCCGGCGAAGACATGATCAGGTCGAGATCGGCGCGGGCATAAAACACCCGCGTCACCGATTCGATCGCCTGCGATAGCATCAAGGTCCAGGCCAGCAGGATGGTCGCCGAGATCACGATCAGCGAGGATTTGTCGAGCGGCAGCTGCAGATCGGCGAAGCGGCCGATCACGGCCCAGGCCGGCACGTGCAGTAGCGCGGCGAAGAATATCAGCCCGACCACCGCGGCGCGGGCACGCCGGCGCCGGCCGCCCGTCATCATGGCGAACCATTCGCGCCAGGCGAGCCTGAGTTCGTGACGGGCAAACCAGGAGAGCGCGGTCGCCGAGCTCATGCCGCGTCCTGCAGCGTCACCAAAGCGATGAAGAGATCTTCCAGGCTGGTGTCGGCGTGGCCGTTCTGCTGACGCAGCTCCGTGAGTGTGCCCTCGGCAACGAGACGTCCCACCGCGATCACGCCGATGCGGTCGGCCATCCGCTCGGCGACCTCGAGGATATGCGTCGTCATGATGACGGTGGAGCCGGCGCGGACGCGGTCGCCGAGCAGTCCCTTCACATGGCGGGCCGAAACGGCGTCGAGCCCTGTCAGCGGTTCGTCGAGGATGATGAGGCGGGGGTCGTGCACCAGCGCGCCGGCGAGAGCGACTTTCTGGCGCATGCCCTTGGAAAAGCCCTCGCAGCGCTCGTGCCGGTGCGGTTCGAGCCCGAGCGAGTTCAGGAGCTCCTCGGCGACCGGTTTCGAGACCGAGGGTGCGATGCCCCAGAGGCCGGCGACGAATTCGAGATATTCGAGCGGGGTGAGCTTGTCATAGATCATGGGTTCGTCGGAGACCCACGCCATCACCTGCTTGGCCGCGACGGGATTGGCGAGCGCGTCGATCCCGAAGATCGAGACCGCGCCGTCGTCGGGCCTGAGCAGGCCGGCAACCATGCGCAAAGTGGTGGTCTTGCCGGCCCCATTGGGGCCGACCAGCGCGTAGAATTCGCCGGCACGAACGGTGAGATCGAGGCTATCGACCGCCAAACGGTCAAAACGCTTCGTTAACCCTCGGAGTTCGAGCGCCGAGCTGTCCGGCTTCATGACGGCCACACTAACAGGTTTTGCATCGGTCGCGACCATGACCTGAAGATGTTTCGACCCCGTGAATCGCGCGGCCGCAAATTCCGGTCTCCATGTTGGACTAAAGGCAGGACACTCCAGAAGTCACCGTTTGTTGACAGCGCTTTGCGGTTCAGGCTGAATTGGCGCCGGGACAAATAGCGCTCACGCAGCGAGACGACTGCGTAGCGGCTGGACACAAGATGCGGCGATGCGGTCGTAAGAACCGCAGGTTGCATCGGGAGGACGCGGCGATGCTGGATTTCGTTCAGCAGCTGGTCAGCGGTGTTGCGCTCGGCTGTGTTTACGGCCTGATCGCACTCGGCTTCGTGCTCGTCTACAAGGCCACCGAGGTCGTCAATTTCGCCCAGGGCGATCTGATGATGCTGGGCGGCTTCTTCGCCTTCACCTTCATCGGCATGATGGGCCTGAACTACTGGGTCGGCTTTGCCGGTGCGGTGGCGGCGATGGCGCTGTTCGGCATGCTGGCGGAGCGGATCGTGGTGCGGCCGATTCTCGGCTATCCGCAATTCTCCATCATCATGGCCACCATTGGCCTCGGCTATTTCCTCCGTTCGGTCGCCGGCATGATCTGGGGCACCGACGATTTCAAGATCGACACGCCGTTCAGCCAGGGCGTCTTGCGGATCGGCTCTCTGGTGCTGGCCTATGACAAGCTCTCGGTGATCGCGGCGACGATGATCCTGTGCACGCTGCTCTGGCTGTTCTTCAACAAGACCACGCTCGGCACCGCGATGCGTGCCAGCTCCGAGAACATGCTCGCGGCTTATTACATGGGCATCCCGGTCAAGCGCGTGGTGTCGATCGTCTGGGCGATCAGCGCGGCGGTCGCGACCTGCGCCGGCGTGCTGCTGGCGCCGATCACCTTCATTCATTCCAATGTCGGTCTCGTGCTCGGGCTGAAGGCGTTTCCGGCCGCGGTGCTCGGCGGCTTCGGCTCGATTCCCGGCGCGGTCGTCGGCGGCGTGCTGATCGGTGTGATCGAGAGCATGGCCGGGTTCTATCTGCCGGAGGGCTGGAAGGACGTCGCGCCCTACATCGTGCTGCTCGCCGTGCTGCTGCTCAAGCCCGAAGGCCTGTTCGGCCTTCACGCCCGCAAGAAGGTCTGAACGCATGCGCTTCCTGTTCAAGACCGACTATGAAGACGACATCAGGTTGTTCCCGCATTCGGGCTACGTCGTTTCCTACGGCCTGCTGTTCGCGGTGCTGCTGATCGCGCCTTACGTGCTCTCCAGCTATCTGATGAGCCAGCTCGTCTTCGTCTGCATCTACGCCACCGTCGGCGTGGCGCTGCTGATCCTGACCGGCTTTACCGGCCAGGCCTCGCTCGGGCACGCCGCGTTCCTGGCGATCGGCGCCTACACGGCCGCTTACCTGCAAAAATACAATGTGCCGTTCCCGGTCTATTTCCTTGCCGCGGGCGTCCTGACCGGCTGCATCGGCGCGCTGGTCGGCTTTCCCGCGCTGCGGCTTCAGGGCATCTATCTCGTCATCGCCACCATCTCCTTCGCCTTCATCGTCGAGGAGATCCTGGCGCGCTGGGAAAGCGTCACCAACGGAAATGAGGGGCTGCGGGTCAAGGCGCTGTCGCTGCTCGGCGTGACAGTCTCGCGCGACAGTCCGACCTTCTATTTCCTCTGCCTTGCGGTGCTGGTGCTGACCATCGTCGGCACGCTCAACTTGTTGCGCTCGCCGACCGGGCGTGCCTTCGTCGCGATCCGCGACAGCGAGACCGCGGCGCGCAGCATGGGCGTCAACGTCGCGCTGTACAAGGTCAAGTCCTTCGCGATCTCGGCGGCGATCACCGGCTTTGCCGGCGTGCTGTTCGCGCACAAGCTCTCCTTCATCTCGCCGGAGATGTTCACGCTCCAGCTCTCGATCGAATTCATCATCGTGATCCTGATCGGCGGCACCTTCAGCCTGCACGGCGCGGTGCTGGGCGCGATCTTCATCGTGATGATCGATCCGTTCCTGACTTACCTCAAGGACGACATGCCCGGAATCATCGGCGGCATCGCCGCGGCCTTTGGCGCAGGCACGGCGACCGCAGGCAACATCCAGTCGAAGGTCGCGGCGTTCGCCTCGCTCAACGGTCTCAAGGGCGCGATCTACGGCGTCATCATCATGCTGTTCGTGCTGTTCGAGCCGCTCGGCCTCTACGGCCGCTGGCTCAAGATCAAGCTCTTCTTCCAGCTATTCCCGCTCTACAAGCGCGCGACCTTCAAGCGGCAGAAGATCTACGTGAAGTCGGAGCGGAACCGATGAGCTATTTCCGCGCCGAGAACCTGTCGCTGCATTTCGGGGGCCTCAAGGCCGTCGATGCGGTGTCGTTCGCGGTCGAGAGGGGCGAGATCCTGTCGATCATCGGGCCGAACGGCGCGGGCAAGAGCTCGATCTTCAATCTGATCTCGCGGATCTACCGGCCGACCTCGGGCCGCATCTTCTTCGAGGACCAGGACATCACCGAACAGCCGCCTTATGACATCGCCAGGCTCGGCATCGCCCGCACGTTCCAGAACATCGAGCTATTCGAGAACGCCACGGTGCTGTCGAATCTGCTGGTCGGGCGCCACCGGCACTCCACCACGCAGCTCTGGCAGGAGCTGCTGTTCCTGCCGAGCGTGCGCGCCAACGAGAAGCTGCATCGCCGCCGGGTCGAGCAGGTGATCGAATTCCTCGACCTCGAGCCCTATCGTGACAAGCTGATCTCGGGCCTTCCCTACGGCGTGCGCAAGGTGATCGAGCTCGCGCGCGCGCTTTGCTCCGAGCCGAAACTGATCCTGCTCGACGAGCCATCGTCCGGTCTCAATGTCGAGGAGACCGATGACATGTCGTTCTGGATCCGCGACATGAAGAGCGAGCTCGGGGTCACCGTGCTGATGGTCGAGCACGACATGTCGCTGGTCAACCGCGTCTCGGACCGCGTGATCGCACTGAATTACGGCCGCGTGCTGGCGATGGGCTCGCCGTCCGAGGTGCAGCAGCACCCGGACGTCGTCGCCGCCTATCTGGGAGCCTGACGCGATGGATGCGACCGTGACCCCGGACATCATCTTGAGGCTCTCCAACATCGAGAGCTATTACGGGCCGATCATGGCGATCCGCGGCATCTCGCTGGAAGTGCCGCGCGGCCGCATTGTGACGCTGCTGGGCGCCAACGGCGCCGGCAAGACCACGGTGCTGAAGACCATCTCGGGCATTCTCGATCCGCAGAAAGGATCGATCGAGTTCATGGGCAAGCCGATCCAGCGCATGGAGGCGGACCGCATCGTCCGCCTCGGCCTCAGTCATGTGCCAGAAGGACGCGAAGTGTTTCCGTTTCTCTCGGTGCGCGAGAACCTGATGATGGGCGCCTATCCGCGCAAGGACCGGGACGGCGTGTCGGAGGATCTGGAGCGGGTCTACGGCTATTTCCCGCGCCTGAAGGAGCGCGTCAACCAGCCGGCCGGCCAGCTCTCCGGCGGCGAGCAGCAGATGCTGGCGATCGGACGCGCGCTGATGAACCGGCCGACGCTGCTGCTGCTGGATGAGCCCTCGCTCGGCCTGTCGCCGATCCTGGTGAAGGAGATCTTCACCATCATCCGCCGCGTCAACGAGGAGCAGGGCATGTCGATCCTGCTGGTCGAGCAGAACGCGCGCGTGGCGCTGGAGACGGCGCATTACGGCTATGTGCTGGAGATCGGTCGCGTCGTGATGAACGACAGCTGCGACCGCTTGATGCATTCGCAGGACATTCAGGAGTTCTACCTTGGCGCCAAGGAAGCCGGCGCGCGAGGTGAGCGGCGATGGAAAAAGAAGAAGACCTGGAGATGAAGGTTCTACGGTGAAGACTCGGCGATGAAAGCTTAACGGCGGCAAGAGGAGACGTGCATGGCCCGACCGGCGGTGCTGACGGTCGCTGATACGATCGCAAGGAGCTTTCTGCGCGCGGCAGAGGTGCGCGGCGACCGGCCCGCGATCCGCGAGAAGAAATTCGGCATCTGGCAGCCGACGAGCTGGCGCGAATGGCTGCAGATCTCGAAGGAAATCGCCTACGGACTTCGCGCCATCGGCTTTATGCCCGGCGACGTCGCCTCCATCATCGCCAACGCCGTCCCCGAATGGATCTACGCCGACATGGGCATCCTCTGCGCCGGCGGTGTCTCCTCGGGCATCTATCCGACGGATTCATCGGCGCAGGTCGAATACCTCGTCAATGATTCCACCACGCGGGTGATCTTCGCCGAGGATGAGGAGCAGCTCGACAAGATCCTTGCCTGCCGTATCCGCTGTCCCAGCCTGCAACGGATCGTGGTATTCGACATGGAGGGCCTCAGCGGCTTCTCCGACGACATGGTGATGTCGTTCGAGGAGTTTCGCGCGCTTGGCCGCAACCATATGGTCGGCCGCGAGGCGCTGTGGCAGGAGATGATCGACAGCCGCGGTGCTGATGATCTCGCCGTGCTCGTCTACACGTCAGGTACGACGGGCCCGCCCAAGGGCGCGATGCACGCCAACCGCAGCGTCACGCACCAGATGCGCCACGCCAACGATTTCATCCCCGCGCGGGAGGACGAGGACCGGCTGATCTTCCTGCCGCTCTGTCACGTCGCCGAGCGGGTCGGCGGCTATTACATCTCGGTCGCGCTCGGCTCGGTGATGAACTTTGCCGAGAGCCCGGAGACCGTGCCGGACAATCTGCGCGAGGTGCAGCCGACGGTGTTCCTCGCGGTGCCGCGGATCTGGGAGAAATTCTACTCCGCGATCACCATTGCGCTGAAGGATGCGACGCCGCTGCAGCAATGGGTCTACCGCCGGGCCATCAAAATCGGTTATCGCATGGTCGATTGCCGCCTCGAGGGCAGGACACCGCCGCTAGGCCTGCGTATCGCCAACGCCATCGCCTACCGGGTCGCGTTCCGCAATATCCGCCGCATGATCGGGCTCGATCGTTGCCGCATTGCCTTCACGGGTGCGGCGCCGATCGCGCCGGACCTGATCCGCTGGTACCTCGCGCTCGGCATCGACATGCACGAGGTCTACGGCCAGACCGAGAATTGCGGGGTCGCGACCATGATGCCGGGCGAGCGCATCAAGCTCGGCTCGGTCGGCACCGCGGTGCCCTGGGGCGAGGTCGCGCTCTCGCCCGACGGCGAGATCCTGATCAAGGGCGACTTCCTGTTCATGGGCTATTTGAACCAGCCGGAGAAGACGGCGGAGACCATCGATGCCAGGGGTTGGCTGCATACCGGCGATGTCGGCCTCATCGACAACGAGGGGTTTGTCCGCGTCACCGACCGGATGAAGGACATCATCATCACCTCGGGCGGCAAAAACATCACGCCATCGGAAATCGAGAACCAGCTCAAATTCTCGCCCTACATCTCGGACGCCGTGGTGATCGGCGACAAGCGGCCGTATCTCACCTGCCTCGTCATGATCGACCAGGAGAATGTCGAGAAGTTCGCCCAGGACCACGACATCCCCTTCACCAATTATGCCAGCCTGTGCCGGGCCAGCGAGATCCAGGATCTGATCTGGCGCGAAATCGAAGCCGTCAACGCGAACTTCGCCCGCGTCGAGACCGTCAAGAAATTCTACCTGATCGAACGCCAGCTCACGCCGGAGGACGAAGAGCTGACGCCGACCATGAAGTTGAAGCGCAATTTCGTGAACAAGCGCTATGCCGCCGAAATCGACGCGATGTATCGCCAGCGCGCAGTGGCGTAAGCGTGCACGCGCAGGAACGAAACAGCGAAGCGGTGATGGCCCCGCCCTTCGCATCGAACGGGCCCCAAGGAGAGGAGACGTCAATGTCGAAATCGTTGAAAGCGTTCGGCCTTGCTGTGGGTGCGGTGGCGCTCACCTGTCTGCCGGCTGCGGCGCAAACCAAGGTCACCAATGAAGGCATCTCGGCGAACGAGATCGTCATCGGCACCCATCAGGATCTCTCGGGCCCGATCAAGGTCTGGGGCGTGCCTGTGTCCAACGGCATGAAGATGGCGGTCGAGGAGATCAACGCGGCCGGCGGCATCCAGGGCCGCAAGCTCAAGATGATCCTGGAGGACAATGGCTACGATCCGAAGAAGGCGGTGCTGGCCTCGCAGAAGATGGTCGAGCGCGACAAGATCTTCGCGATGATCGGCCCGATGGGCTCGCCCACGGTGCTCGCCGCGCAGGACATCCTGTTCGATGCCGGCGTGCTTCAGCTGTTTCCGCTGACGGCCGCCGAGTTCACCTTCAAGTTCGATCCGGCCAAGCCGCAGGAGCGGCTGAAGTTCAACAATCTGCTGCCCTATGTCGAGAGCACGCGGGCGGCCTTGAAATACATGATGGAGTGGAAGAACTTCAAAAAGCCCTGCATCATGCATCAGGACGACGAGTACGGAAAGAACGTGCTCGACGGCTTCAATCAGCAGCTGACCGCGATGAAGATCCCGGCGGCTTCGGTGACGAGCTACAAGCGCGGCGCCTCCGATTTCAGCGCGCAGGTCGCCAAGATGAAGTCCGACGGCTGCGATCTCGTCGTGCTCGGCACCGTGATCCGCGAGACCATCGGCGCGATGACCGAGGCGAAGAAGCTCGGCTGGGACGTCACCTTCCTCGGCGCGACGCCGACCAACGTGCTGGAGGTGCCGACGCTGGGCAAGGATGCGGTCGAAGGGCTCTACGCGGCGAGCGGTTTCGAGATTCCCTATGAGGACACTGCCAAGGGCAAGGTCCACGACTGGCTGATCAACTACAAGAAGATGTTCGGCACCGATGCCAACACGCAGGCGATCATCGGCTACAACGCGGTGATGACGTTCGCGTTCTACGCGGACAAGGCGGGCAAGGATCTGACCGGGCAGAAGATGCTCGATTCACTGGAGTCGGGCGAAAAGTTCCTCGACATTTTCAACTCACCGCCGACCAAGTTCTCCAAGACCGACCACCTCGCCAACACCATCACCCAGGTGCAGCAGGTCAAGGCCGGCCGCTGGGTTCTGGTGAAGGACAATCTGATGTTTTGATGCGGCGTTGTCGCCGCACAAGCCGTGCACCCTCTCCCCTTGCGGGAGAGGGTGGCTTCGCTGAAAGCGAAGCCGGGTGAGGGGTCTCCATCCTTACGAGCAGTGGGGCGAGCGGAAAGAACCCCTCATCCGGCGCTTCGCGCCACCTTCTCCCACAAGGCGAGAAGGAAGAAAGAACTACGATCCCCCGCTCGCCGTCCCCGAATTGACCGGCGCCAGTTCGTCTTCGCGGCAACGCCAACCGTCGCCAGCTTTGACGAAGGCAAAGGTCCGCTGTATCCGCAGGCGGCGCGTGACGTTGAAGGCGGCTGCGGCGCGCTCCTTATTGGCGGCGCCCGGTTGCGGACGGCCGGTAGCCGCGTCCCAGCAGGTGCCGGTGCAGGCCGAGGCGACCTTGCTGCAGGTGGTGAACGGCGCCAGCACCACCATCTCGATCTCGCCGGTGACCTGCGCCTCCTGATCAGTGACCTGGCTGTCGAGGGCGTAGACGCGATTGATGCGGAGGAAATTGCCGCACGAATTGGCGGCGTGGATGCGCGCCGCGCAGAAATCGACCGCGTCGGTGTCGGGCTTCCGGGCCGCGACCTGCCGGCCGAACACCTTCTTCGGATCGCCTTTGGCGGCCGCGATCTCGTCGGCCTTGCGCTTGAGGGAATCGGCGAGACAATCTTCCGCGGAGCCGAGCTCCTCGAGCGGCACGTTCTCCTTGCCGACCAGATTGCACTTGCGATCACGCTCGCGCGTCCAGCGGCCGTATTCGGCGAAGGCGAAGCGTGCCGCAGTCGGGTCCAGCTTCCCGATCAGGCCGAGCACCTGGCTGTTGAGCTCGGTCTCGGTCAGCGCCAGCGCCGGGTCCGCGCAGATCAGCGCGCCGGCCGCGGTGTTGGCGGCAAGACAGTCGAAATCTGGATCGCGCACGATCGTCGCGCGATCCTCGGTTACCTTGAGCAGGCACGCCTTCACCCGCTCGAAATCCTCGGTGCGAACCGCGGTCTGGCCGACGATGCCGCAGCCGAGATTGCGCTGGCGATTCCAGACCGCATTCTCCTCGATCGCGGGCAGGCGATCGGGCAGGCGGGCGAGCCGCGCCTCGATCGCCGTGCCCAGCTTCTCGGCGGCCGCGGACAGCTCCGCGTCACCGCAGAACAATTGATTGCCGGGGTCACGGATCTGCTGACAGTTATTCCTGGAAAACAGCGGCAGCTTGTCCGCGATGGAGGGAGCGGATTGCGCGAAGCCAGACGCCGCCGGCCAGGCCAGCAATGCGAGCACAATCGCAACGATCAACCGCATTCCAGCCGCCCCCGCATCAAGGACGCCATGCTAGCGTCCTGGATCGAGCCGCGAAACGGGTTTGTGATGGGCTACAAGCGAGATTAGCGGGCGTCGGACAACTGCACGGGCTCGCCGACATATTTCAGCACCGCCGCCTGGTAGAGCACGAACAGCGGCTGGTAGGTCCGCGCGTTCTCGTCCTCGACCATGGCCATGCGGCGGTTGTCCAGCATCAGCCAGCTGCCGTCGAGCCTTGCGGCGGCGACCGCATGCGCTTCGCCGGCCCTGACGTCGCGTACCACGACGATGCGGAGGTCTTCCACCGCGACGCCGGCAAGCCGCAGTGCGGCGAGCTTGGCGATGGCATAGTCCTCGCAGTCGCCGGCGCCGCGCGCGAAGGTCGCGAGCGGCGAGCTCCAGACGTCGTCAGTGCCGTCATTGGCGGCGCGGATGGCGAGATTGATGGCGCGATTGGTCTCGCCGAGCCGGGCGCGACCGTCGCGGGCCCTAGCCTGGTCGACGATGGCGAGCAGCTTCAGCGCTGCGGGCGAGGCGCAATGGTCGCGATCGCCGTCGCACAGCGCAAGCTGCACCATGTCGTCGTCGAACTTCTGCTTCAGCGCGAACCATTTCTGCCGCAGGCTGCCGTCGGAGATGGCGAAGGCGAACACGCCGAACGGCTCGGCGGATTTGCGCACGAGCATGCCTGCGCCCGGCGAGAGCAATGTGCCGGCACGAAGGTCGGCGGCTGAGCCCAGCAGCATCAATCCGCAGACAGCAATGATGACGCGCCAGGCGCGCCGGTGAGCGGCGGTCTCCATCTGACATCCCCTTCCGGCTTCGCTTTGGTCCCTCGACCTCGACGTGCCGGCTTGTTGCTTTCGCGGAGATAGTGCGAGACGGGCCGTATTGTTCGGTTTAACGCGCGGCGGACGGGGTGCCAAAACTGCGGAGCAGGCTGAAGCCGGTCTGCACGAATTGCGTAAAACTTTACGAATCGGGGGCTAGGAAAGGGGCCCGCTGCCGCGAAACGGGACCAGTTGCAGGTACAAGTTGTGGGGCGGTCGATTCCGGGCCTTATGGCTAACGACCCGCTATTTCACGGTTTCTGTTAGTTGGCTCACAGATTTAGCTCCGTATTTGTCCCAGTATGCCGCGGGGGACTACGGGCAAAAGACGAGCTAGGTATCCGTTGTCGAATTTATAAATCAGAATACTCGGGGGTTCGGAAAATGTGCCCGGATAAGCCAAGCTATACTTCCAATAGGTCGGGCGATTACTTCAGGCTCTCCACCGATGTCGCCGTAAGCATAGTCGCTCCCTGCCAAGTCACGCGAAATCACACAAGCAATGGATGGTTTCGCTAAGGACTTGGTAATGATATGCAAGCTTAGGCAATCGATACTTACATAAATATTAACCTCTTTTTGGTGCCCGGTTGAATTACGCTGGCAAATTTGACGCCGCGCTTTCTTTGGATGGCCAGGGTTCCCTCTCGCCCGCCTCCAGCCATGTCGATTCGTTTACCGCCAAGGCCCACGGTCATGTGCCCGATGGCGCGGTCGTCATTGCCGACCCCAACCTCATCTTCCACGGCGAGTTCAAGCGCACCGGTCTCGATCTCGTGCTGTCCCACGACGGCCACGACGTCGTCGTTCACGATTATTTCAGGGGCGACAAGCGCGCGGCGATTGCCTCGCCCGACGGCGCCCATCTCACCGGCGACATCGTCAGCGCGCTTACCGGCTACGTTCAGGTCGCGCAGGCCGCGCCCGGTGCCGCCGCGGCGCAGGTCATCGGTCACGTCACCAAGCTGACCGGAAGCGCAACCGCGATCCGCAACGGCGTCTCGGTCGTCCTGAACAACGGCGATAACGTCGAGAAGGGCGACGTCGTCTCGACCGGCTCGGAATCGACGCTCGGCATCACCTTCGTCGACGGCACCGTGTTCGGCCTGTCCTCCAACGCGCGGATGGTGCTGAACGAGATGGTCTACGACCCCAACGGGTCGAACAACTCCTCGCTGCTCAGCCTGGTTGCGGGCACCATCACCTTCGTCGCCGGCGAGACCGCCAAGCATGGCGACATGAAGATCGACACGCCGGTCGCCACCATGGGCATCCGCGGCACGGCGGTGCTGACCGAGATTAACTTCGTCGTCCCCGCAGGCGGCGGCGATCCGCAGCCGCAGGCGAATTTCCAGGTGCTGGTCGAGCCGAACGGCACCACCGGCTCCTACATCCTGTTCGACAAGCTGACGCTGCTGCCGATCGCGACGGTCAACCAGGCCGGCCAGATGATCCAGATCAGTGGTGGCAACGTCTCGGTTACCAATGCGCTGCTGTCGCCCGATGTTCAGAAGCTGATCACGGACGTGTTCACGCTGAAGTTCACGGACAACAACACCAACACCAAGCTCACCACGAATTTCACCGATACGATCACGCAGAACGGCAACATTGTCTTCATCAAGACGGACACCGGTGCCACCGCGACCGCGACTTTCAACAATGCCGTGAACACTGGTGGTGGTTCGGGACAAGGTGGCGCGGACAAGGCAGCCGAGCGTTTTCCCGGCCCGCCGCAGGCGCGCAGCCTTGATGCCAACGGCAACGTGACATCGTCGTTCAAGCTCACCGAGCACACGAAGGCGACCGCCGATCACTCGGATGCGACCGGCGACACCATCGGGCCCGATACCGTGTCCGGCCGGATCACGTTCGTCGATCAAAACCTGGGCGACCGGCCGACGGTGGCGGTGGATCTCGCTGCTGCGCCGAACTATGTCTACAAGGACGCCGGCCAGCACGATGTCACCGGCTCGCTCACCGCTCTGCAGAAGCAGGACATCGCCGCGACGCAGATCCAGCTCAGCGTCGTTCCTGACGGCGGCAACACCAATAACGGTTCGGCCGTCTGGACCTACACGATCCCCGACCACGTCTTCGACTTCCTGGCGGCCGGTGAAACGCTGACGCTGACCTACATGGTCCGCGTCGACGACAATTTCGCAGTCCAGCCTGAAACCACGTTCATCCCGATCACGATTACGATCACGGGCACCAACGACAAGCCTGTGATCACCAGCAGCGCTCCCGTCATCACGTTCTCGGGCGGCACCAGCGTTCCGGGCGGTCCGCTTACCAGTGATGTGCCGACATCGGGTACGCTGGACTTCACCGACGTTGACCTCACGGACAAGCACACGATTTCGGTGGCGCTGACCAGCGCGACCCTGCCTGATCATGGCACCGTTCCGCCGGGTCCTCTCGCGGCGTTCCAGAGCGCGCTGTCGGTCGCGATCGCCGCCGATAGCACCGGCGACGGCACCGGCACCATCAACTGGTCGCTGGCCGATCTGCCGGTCTATCTCGCCGACTTCATCCCGAAGGGCGAGGTGCTGACGCTGGTCTACACCGTGACTCTCACGGACTCGCAAGGGGCCACCGCGCAGCAGACCATCACGGTCGAGATCACCGGTACCGACGCTCCCGCCGTGGTGTGGATTGCGACCGCGAAGCCCGACGTGCCTCCCGGCGGTTTCTGGGAAAACCCCACGAACTGGGCGACCGGTACGGTCCCGACCATCGACGACGACGTCATCGTCATCACTGACCAGCTGCACGGCCTGACGCCGTCCTTTCCGGCGACGATCGATGCGGCTGCCTTTGCCAGATCGGTGACGATGAACGATTTCGGCGGTCCGCCGCCGGAGCTGCTCAATTTGAGCTCGCTGACGATATCGGGCTCGCTTGACATGAGCGCCGATTCGATTCTCACCAACACCGCGACCGGTACGATCTCGGTGGGCGGGCTGGCTGAGATCCTGGACACCAGCGTGCTCACCAATGCCGGCACTCTAAAGCTGGCCGTCGGCGGGGATTTTGCTGTCGATGCCGTGATCACCAATTCAGGTACGCTCGAATTGCTCGGCGGCACCCTGAAGACGCTCGCCGAGATCCACAATACCGGCGGCATGTTGAAGGCCGATGCCGGCGCGACGTTGATCGTCGACGGCGCCACCGTCGATGGCGGCACCGTCACCATTTTGGGCACGCTGGAGCTCGATGGCACCAGCCTGATCGAGAACGGCACGCTGAACAATTCCGGCATGGTCGACGTCAAGGGTGCGGTTGAACTCCTGCACGAGACCGTCGTCAATTCATCCCTCGGCACGGTGAAAGTCGAGGGCAGCCACACGCTGACGCTGTCGAGCACGGAGATCTCGGGCGGCGCCGTCAACGGCACCGGCACGATCGACGTCGCGCGCGCGAGCAAGATCGATGGTGGCGCGACCCTGAGCACGAGCGTGGTCAGCGCCGATGCCAAGCTGACGCTCGACGGTGTCACCGTGTCCGGTTCGGTCATCACCGACAATTCCAGCATCGAGCTCGACAACACCGTTCAGCTCAAGGGCGGTGCCAGGATCCAGGGCGGCCCGGTCCTCAATACCGGCACGCTGGAGATCACCGGCGCCGCGACGCTGTTCAACGACGTCGTGACCAATACCGGCACGGTGAAGGTCGACGGCGGTCAGACGCTGACGCTGTCGGGCACCGAGATCACCGGCGGCATTGTCAACGGCACCGGCACGATCGATGTCATCGGCGCCAGCAAGATCGACGGTGGCGCGACGCTGAGCACGAGCGCGGTCATCGCCGACGCCAAGCTGACGCTGGATGGCGTCACCGTGTCCGGTTCGGTGATTACCGTTCAGTCCGGCGTCGAGCTCGACGACACGGTCCAGCTCAAGGGCGGAGCCAGGATCCAGGGCGGTCCGGTCACGAATAAGGACACGTTGGAGATCGCGGGCGCTGCGACGCTCCTCAATGATATCGTGACCAACAATGGCACGGTAACCGTCGATGGCAGCCAGACGCTGACGCTGTCCGGCACGGAGATTTCGGGCGGCACTATCAACGGCAGCGGCACGATCGACATCACCGGCGCCAGCAGGATCAACGGTGGGGCGACGCTGAGCACGAGCGAGATCATCGCCGATGCCGCGCTGACGCTCGACGGTATCACCGTGTCCGGTTCGGTCATCACCGACCATTCCGGCATCACGCTAGACAACACGGTTCAGCTCAAGGGCGATGCCACGATCCAGGGTGGCGCGGTGACCAATACCGGCGCGCTGCAGGTCGCCGGCGCCGCGACGCTGCTCAACGACGTCGTGACCAACAATGGGGCGGTAACGGTCAATGACAGCCAGACGCTGACGCTGTCCGGCACGGAGATTTCGGGCGGCACGATCGACGGTAGTGGCACCATCGACGTCACCGGCACCAGCAAGATCGACGGCGGTGCGACGCTGAGCACGCGCGCGGTCATCGCGAGCGCCGAGCTGACGCTCGACGGCGCCACCGTGTCAGGCACGGTCATCACCGACAATGGCGGCATCGCGTTCGACAACACCGTCAAGCTCAAGGACGGGGCGCGGGTTCAGGGTGGCGCGGTCACCAACACCGGCACGCTGGAGATCGCCGGCGCCGCGACGCTGCTCAACGACGTTGTGACAAATACCGGAACGGTGACGGTCGACGGCGGACAGACGCTGACGCTGTCGGGCACGGAGATCTCGGGCGGCAGCGTCAACGGCAGCGGCACGATCGACGTCACCGGAGCCGGCAAGATCGATGGCAACGCCAGCCTGAGCACCGGCGCCGTCACGGTCGAGAGCGGCGTGACGCTGACGCTCGGCGACGCGGCCGTGACCGGGACCGCGATCGCCAATCACGGCATCGTCAAGGTCGATGCGAGCAGGACGCTGACGCTGTCGGATGCGAATCTGACTGGCGGCAAGCTCACCGTCCTGGGTACGCTGGATTCGTCGGGTGCGACAACGATCGCCGATGCGTGCATCACCAACAACGGCCTGACCGAAGCGGTCGGCGGCCTGCTGACGCTTGTCGCCACGACCTCGGCCACCATCGCCAATGCCGGCACACTTCGGGCCAACGGGGCCGAACTCGACATCGACCACGAGGCCGTCACCAACACCAGCACGCTAGCTGCGATCAACGGCGGCACGCTGAAATTGATCTCGACGACGGTGACCAACACCGCAGGTGCGGTTTCGGTCGCGTCTGGCTCTACGCTCGGTCTCGTCGGAGCAACCATCGACGGCGGAACGCTGATGATCGCGGGCATGCTGGTATCGACCGATACCAGTGCCATCAACGACGCAAGTATTACCAACACGGGCACGATCACCGTCACCGGCGGCACGCTGACAATCGATCCGGCCACGCTCCACGCCATCGTCAATCACAATCTGATCCAGGCAAGCGGAGGCGAGCTCGACATCTCCGGTGAGGACATCTCCAACACCGCCAATCTCAAGGCGGTCAACCACGGCACGCTGAAGCTCGCAAATCTGACGATCAGCAATAGCGTCACCGGCGCGGTGACGGTCGATAGCCAATCGGAGCTCTATCTTTCCGGAGCCTCGATCAATGGCGGCAGCCTCAGCAATGCCGGCAATCTCTACGGCGTCACCGGCCTCAACACGGTCACGGGTGGCGTCAGCAACACCGGCGCCATCGAGGTGCAGAGCGGGACCTTGAACCTCTCCGGCGGTCTGACCGGTGTCGGTGCGCTGATCGTCGACGACGGCGCAACACTTGAACTTGGCGGCGCCACCGCCCAGACCGTCACCTTCGCCGGTGGGGTGGATACGCTGCAGCTCGACAAGGTGTCGGGCCAGAATTTCACCGGGACCATTACGGTGCTCGCCTCGCAGGCCGGCACCTTCATCGTTACCGGCGATGCCGGCATCACGACCTCGAGCGGCGACGCGCTGGATGTCACGTCGACCGGTGGCGCCAGCGGCCAGCCCGCCGCGATCATACTGACGCTGACCGGCAATCTGACCGGAGCGGCGAATGGCGTTGCGGTCACCCAGAACGGCGTGGGCAACGTGTCGCTGAAAGCGACCGGCGACATCAAGGGAACGACCGGCCATGGCATCTGGCTGAGTTTCGGCGCCGATGGCGGCGGCGGGATCACCGTCAACGACCTCAGCGGCATGGCGACCGGCACCGGCGCGAATTCGGCAGGCGTTCTCGCCGAGAACCTGAACGCCGCCAATGCCGGCGACATCTTGATCACCCAGCTCGGCGGCGCGGCCGGCGGTGCCTTTGGCATCGATGCGACGACCTGGGGCAATGGCAACGTGACGATCGACGCCGGTGGAAATATCGCCGGCAGTTCGGTCTACGGCGTCCGCGCGCGCAGCTATGGCAGCGGGGACGTCGTCGTCACCACGGAGGCCGGCAGTGTCGTAACGTCGGGCAGCTCCGGGATCGTCGCAGTCAACCGGGCGACCTCAATCGGCGCGTCCGAGGATAGCAGGATCATTGTCAACGCCTACGGCACCATCAATTCCGGGAGCAGCCTCAACCTCAGCGGCAATACACCGGCCGGCATCCAGGCCGGCTACACCGGCGCCACGAACGGCAGCAGCGTCAACGCTGACGTCAACGGCTCGGTCGTGGTCAACAACCATGCCAGCATCACCGCCGCGGCGGGATACGGCATCCACGCCTACAATTACGGAAATGGCGACGTCACCGTGAACGACGCGGCCGGCACCACGATCGTTGGCGCGGAGGAGGGCATCAGGGCCCAGGCGCTCAGCGGTGGCACCGGCGACGTTACCGTCACGCTCGGGGCCGGCGCGTCGGTGAAGGGCGCGACGAGCTACGGCATTCTCGCCTACACCATCGACCAGGGCGATATCGACGTCATCCTGGCGGCGGGCGATATCGTCGCGTCGGGGAGCTCCGGCATCGTGGCCGTCAACTACGCCGCCGCGATCGCGGACGGTGCCGGCAGCACGATCTCCGTCAAGGCCCATGGCATCATCCACTCCGGCTCCGCGCTGAACAACGACGGCGCCACGCCCGGCGCCATCATCGCCGGCTACAAGCCGGGCGGAAACGCCACCTTCTCGAATGCCGTCAACGGCGACGTCACCGTCATCAGCGACGCGACCATCACCGCGGATGCCGGCTACGGCATCGATGCTTTCACCTGGGGCATCGGAAAGATCACGGTCACGACAGGTGCCTCGTCGTCGATCACCTCCGCTGGCATCGCGATCGGAGCTTTCGACCACGGCGGCGGTGATGTGAGCGTCACCAACGAGGGGGCGGCCACGGGTTCGGTCGCTCTGGGAGTCGTGGCGGTTGGCCAAGACAGTGTCACCATTCTCAATGATGGCACGCTCACCGCCACCGGAACGGCCGGTGTCGTCGTCACCCAGAACGACACGGGCGAGACCGGCAACCCGGTCGCCACCGGCTCGACCCATATCATCAACAACGGCTCGGTCGTGGGCGCGAGCGGCCACTATGCGATCTTCGTTCAGGAGAACATGACCGGCACGGCGCTGATCGACAATGCGGGCACGATCGGGCCGGCAGATGCCGGCAGCGTGACGTCGACGACCTATGCCATCGCCGAGTCCGGCGGCGCCGTCACCATCAACAACACCGGCCACATCAACGGCAACATCTCGGTCGCCACCGCCACCTTCAACAACGAGGCGGGCGGAATCTGGACGGTATCCGGAACAAGCGTGTTCGGCACGTTGTCCTCGATCGTCAATGCCGGCGAAATCGATCTGCTCAATGGCGCATCGGCTGTCGTGAATGGGCCGGGCATCACCAATGGGGGCGAGATCGGCAGCTGGGGCACGGCGTCGATCACGGGCACAATCACCAACAACCACCTCATCGAGGTCCACACCGGGACGCTGACGCTGTTCGGATCACTGTCCGGCTCCGGCTCGGTTACGATCGACGCCGGCGCGTCGCTCGATATCAAGGACGTGGTGTCGCAGACCGTCACCTTCGGCGGCGCCGGCGCCGAGCTCGAGATCGACACCGCGACCTTCGGCGGTGCGATCGCCGGCTTTGCCGCCAATGAGAAGATCGATCTGTCGACTATCGTCTGGGACAGCGGAACGACGGCGGTCTACGACGACGAAACTGGCAAGCTCGTCGTGAGCGATACGCACAGTGACAGCATCTCGCTCACGCTCATCGGCGACTACAGCGACGTGCATTTCCTCACGAGCAGCGACGGCGCCGGTGGCACCATCGTCGAACTCGCCCCAGTCGACCACTGGATCAACACGGCCGGTGGCAGCTGGAACACTGCGTCGAACTGGAGCGTGGGGGTGCCCAGTGCGAGCTACGACGTCAAGCTCGATGCTGCCGGGACCTACATGATCGACAGCACGACCAGCGTCACGATCCACGACCTCACCGTCATCTCGGGGGTGACGTTGCTGACCGAGCCCGGCACCGTGTTCACGGTGAGCGGCGACCTGCTCGACAATGGCCTGATCGAGGCGGGCCCTTTCTCCAACAACAACATCTCGACTGTCGACATCAAGGGCAATGTCAGCGGCACCGGAGCCATCGAGATCTCCAACAAGGCCGTCGTCGAGATCGAGGGCGCCGCTTCGGGGATCATCGTCTATTACGACAACGGCCTGGGAACCCTGGTCCTGGACGATTCCAAGGATTTCCGAGGCTTCATCTCGGGGTCTCCGGCCGGGGCTCCGCTGTCGTCCGGCAACGAGATCGACATGAAGGACCTAGCCTGGACGGCGACGATGTCGGCGCAGGCCCACTACAATTCGGACACGAAGATCACGACCGTCGATTTCTACAACGGCGCGACCACGATTACCCTGTCCTTCCTCGGCAAAGACATCAATTGGAATCTGCAGAGCGATGGCCATGGCGGCACCACGGTGTCTGATCCGCTCGCCGACACGTCGATGACGATCGGCAGCGGCACGGTGCTGGATCTCAACGAGGCCTCCGCACAGGACGTGACCTTCACCAACGAATCCGGAACCACCGGCACGCTCGTGATCGAGCACGCCGCCGATTACACCGGCGTAATCAACGGCTTTGCCGGTGACGGCACCGTCACCAATTCGGACCTGCTCGATCTCAAGGACATCGACTTCTCGCACCTTACCGGGGTGACTTATACCCAGAACGCCGATCAGCTGGGCGGTACGCTGACGCTGAGCGACCGGACCGACACGGCGATCATCAAGTTTTCGGGGAGCTACACCGTCGACAGCTTCAATTTCGTGAGCGATGGTGCCGGCGGCACGCTGGTCGTCGACCCACCGACAGGACCCATTCTCGTCGGGACCGTCGGGCAGGACCAGTTCACGTTTGCAAATTCGACGCTTCCGGTTCAGAGCACCATCGTTAATTTCGACTCGGGTCAGGACAAGATCGACCTGCAGCAGTTTGCCAACATCCATTCCTTCAGCGATATCGCCGTTACGCAGCAGGGAAGCGACACGTTGGTCACGCTCGATGACCATCAGTCGATCCTGCTGAAGAACCTCGTGGCGAGCAGCATGCATGCCAGCGACTTCATCCTGGCGAACCACGCCTGACGGACGCTCCCCCGGCTCCATTGCGATGACGCGGGCCGCGGTGACCCGATATCGCAGTGATTCCGGTATCAAACGCTCGGGCGATTGCGTATTGTGGTCCGGACATCTGACGAAGGCGGATTGCGGGAATTTCGGGCGAGATGAAACGTCTCAAAACCTGGCGCCGGTGGTTCACGAAGAAGTTCGGGTTCGCGCGGCTGGTGTGCCTTGGGTTGCTGATCGGATTTGCAGCCTTGCGCGTCTGGGATCCGCCGCCGGTCCAGGAGGTGCGGCTGCGTACCTTCGACATGTTCCAGCTGCTCGACCCGCGTCACAAGACGGTGCGGCCCGTCACCATCGTCGATATCGACGACAAGAGCCTTGCCAGGCTCGGCCAGTGGCCGTGGTCGCGCACGCGGATCGCCGATTTGATCATCAATCTCACCAATCTCGGCGCGGTGGCGGTCGGGTTCGACGTCGTGTTTTCGGAAGCGGACCGGCTCAATCCGGATCTGGTGGCCGATCAGATGCGCTATCTCGACGACGTCACCCGTGCCCGCCTGCGCGAATTGCCGAGCAACGACCAGATCCTCTCCGACGCGATCAAGCGCTCGCGCGTGGTGCTGGGCGAGACCGGTCAGCCAGCGGTCGGGTCCGCGCTCGACAACACACTTCCCTTCACTGGCGTCGCGACCGTCGGCGAAGAGAATGCCGAAAACTTCCTGTTCGAATTCCCTGGCCTGCTGCGCAACGTGCCGGTCATCGAGAAGGTCGCGGCCGGCCGTGGCCTGTTCACGATCAAGACCGAGCGCGACGGCCTGATCCGCCGCGTGCCGATGATAATGCGCGCCCAGGGCAACATCATGCCCTCGCTCAGCCTCGAGATCCTGCGGGTCGTCACGGGGACGCCGACGCTGCTGGTTCGCACCGACAAGACCGGCATCCGCGCCATCCGCCTCAAGGGCATCGAGATTCCGACCGACAAGAACGGCCAGCTCTGGGTGCACTATGCCCGGCAGGATCCCTCGATCTATGTCTCGGCGGCCGACGTGCTCGACAACAACGTGCCGCCGGACAAGATCAGGGGCAAGCTGGTGCTGATCGGCACTTCGGCGGTCGGGCTGAACGACCTCAAGACCACGCCGGTTTCGGCCAACATGCCGGGGGTCGAGATCCACGCGCAGGTGCTCGAAAGCGTGCTGAGCGGCGCGGTGATCTCGCAGCCGAACTACGCGCTCGGCGTTGAATTGCTCGCTGCAATGATCATCGGCATCCTCGTGATCATCTTCACGCCGAATCTCGGCCCCGTCCGGCTGGTGCTCGCCGGCGCGACGTTCGCCGCCATCCTGATCGGCACGTCCTGGTTCTTCTACGCGCGGTATCGGTATCTTATCGACTTCACCTATCCCCTGCTGTCGACCACCGCGATCTATCTGACCTTCATCTTTGCGAGCTTCGTGCGCGAGCAGCGACAGCGCGTGCAGATCCGCGGCATGTTCGCGCAATACATGTCGCCGGAGCTGGTCGAGCAACTCGCGCAATCGCCGGAAAAGCTCAAGCTCGGCGGCGAGGAGCGCGAGATGACGATCATGTTCTCCGACGTGCGCGGCTTCACCTCGATCTCGGAAACCTACAAGCACGATCCGCAAGGTCTGATCACCTTGATGAACCGCTTCCTGACGCCGCTCACCAACGTAATCCGAGAGCACAGGGGCACGATCGACAAATACATGGGCGATGCCATCATGGCATTCTGGAACGCCCCGCTTGATGACAAGGCGCACGAGATCAACGCCTGCGAGGCGGCGGTCGGCATGCTCGAGAAGATCGACGAGGTCAACCGGGAGCGCGAGCGCGAGGCCGCCGACGGCGGCCATGCCTACATCCCGCTCAACGTCGGCATCGGTCTCAACACCGGCATCGGCGTGGTCGGCAACATGGGGTCCGACAAGAAGTTCAACTATTCGGTGCTCGGCGACAGTGTGAACCTGGCCTCGCGCTTGGAGGGCCAGACCAAGGAATACGGCTTCCCGATCATCGTGGGCTCCCGGACCGCGCTCGCGGTCAAGGACAGGTTCGCCATCCTCGAGCTCGACTTCATCATGGTCAAGGGCAAGAGCGAGCCGGAGGTGATCTACGCCATCGCCGGCCGCGAGGATGTGATGCACTCGGCCGCGTTCCAGCGCCTGCGCAACATCACCATCGAGATGCTCGGCTGCTACCGCGGCCGCGACTGGCAGGGCGCGCTCGACGCCATCGAGCGCGGCCGCCGCAGCGAGGACGCCGACACGCTGGAAAAGCTGTTCAGGCTGTATGAAGCGCGCATCAAGGATTATCAGGCCAATCCGCCGCCGCAGGATTGGAGCGGAGCGTATGCGCTGCTGACGAAGTAGGTCTTGTAGGGTGGGTTAGCTCGGCGGATGCGGAGCGCAGTCCGTCGAGCGTAACCCACGGACGCCGGTCGGCGTTTGCTGCAGCATGGTGGGTTATGCCTTCGGCTAACCCACCCTACGGCAGCTGGGCGTGCCCCCTCACTCCACCCCGATCGTCGTCAGATCCTGGAACCAGTGTTGCGCCTGCACGAACTGCCTGATCTTCGGCGACAGCGCGTGCGGGTTGGTGTCGTGGACGACCCAGACCAGCACGGCATCGTCGACGATCAATGCGTGCGCCTGCGCGATCAGCTCGTCCTGCTTGGCGGTGTCGAAGGTCTGCTTGGCCTCGTTGATCAGGGCATCGACCTTCGGGTTCTTGTAGCCGCCCCAGTTGACGCCGACAGGCGCGATCTGGTCGGAGGCGAAGAAGCGGACGATGGCGTAGAGCGGGTCGGACGTGACGTAGGCGATGTTGTTGGCGGTGATGCCGGCGTTGATCTCGTCGGCGGCGCCCTTGCGCCAATGCGTGTAGAGCGTCTCGAGCTCGACCACCTTGAAGTCGATGTCGATGCCGATCTCCTTGAAGCTCTGCTGCAGGAACTCGTTCATCGGCAGCGACAGCATCTGGCCGGTGCCGCCCTGCGCGATGATGAAGGTGGTCTTCAGCGGCTTTGCTTTTGAATAGCCGGCCTCCTCGACCAGTTTCTTCGCCGCCGCGAGATCGTACTTCAATTCGAAGCTCGGCTTGCCGAACCACGGGCTCGACGGGTCGACCTGGCCCTTGGCCGGTTTGGCGAGCCCGTTCATCAGGCCGACGACCTCGTCGCGGTTGATCGCAAGGTTGAGCGCCTTGCGCAGGCGGATGTCGGTCCAGGGCGAGCCCGGCAGCACGCTGAGGTGATAATTCCAGACATGCGGCGTGACGTTGTCGACGATCTTCATGCCGGCGGCCTTCAGCTGCGGCACGGCATCGGGCGCCGGGGTCTCGATCAGATCGACCTGTCCTGCGAGCAGCGCATTGGTGCGCGTCAGCGCCTCCGGCATCGGCACCAGCACGATCTTGTCGACCTTGGGAATGCGCTTGGCGTTCCAGTAGTCCGGGTTCTTGCTGAGCTCGGCAAGCTCGCGCGGCACGAGCTTGGTCAGCTTGAACGGCCCGGTGCCGGAGGGCTGGCTGGCGAACTTGTCCCAATCCCGGCCGAGCTTTTCATATTGCGCCGGGCTCGAGACCAGGAACCACAGCATCTGATAGGGGAAGAAGGAGTCCACCGTCTTGGTGGTGATCTCGACGGTGAAATCGTCGATCTTGGCGTAGCCGGCGACCGAGGGCAGGCGGGTCTTCACCTGCGCGCTCTGCCGCTTGTCGAATTGCGGCGCCTTGTCGTTGAGCACCTTGTCGAGATTCCAGACCACCGCATCGGCGTTGAAGTCGCTGCCGTCGTGAAACTTCACGCCCTTGCGCAGAGTAAACCGCCACTTGGTCTTGTCGGCGTCATCGACCTTCCACTCGGTGGCGAGCCCCGGCACCAGCTTGCCGGGCCGATCTGCGACGTCCATCTCCCAGGCAACCAGGGGATCGTAGATCGTGTAGGCCGTGAACTGATAGGCGCCGGCGCCGCGATCGGGCTGGCCGGTCGTCAGCGGAATATCCGCCATCGAGATGCCGTAGCGCACCACCGTTTCAGCGCGCGCTGAGATTGCGGATAGGCCCAGCGCAAGCACGGCGAGACAGGTCGATAATCGGATACGCATGGCCCAAAGCTCCCAGAGAAGTTTCGGAGCCAAACTTGCAATCTTGATGCCAGAATAGGCAGCGCGGCGCCCATGCACACGCGCGATCACAAGGACTTGTCGTCGCAGGGCCAATTTGCAGAATAAGTTTCCCCATTGGCATAGCCATTGCATACGTTTGCATCAAAATTAATCAGCGAAAGCCGAAGAAGGACTGACGTCATGCTTATAAGGATAACGACACGCGCCGCGTTGATTGCGGCGCTGGCCCTGACGACTGCGGCGGCATGGCCGCGCGTCGCCAGCGCGGAAACCGTGTTGCGCATCGGCATGACGGCTGCCGATATTCCGCGCACCCTCGGTCAGCCCGATCAAGGCTTTGAGGGCAACCGTTTTACCGGCGTCACCATGTATGACGCGCTCACCGGCTGGGACCTGTCCTCGGCCGACAAGGCCAGCGTCGTCATCCCCGGCCTTGCGACCGAGTGGAAGGTCGATGACGCAGACAAGACCAAATGGATGTTCAAGCTGCGCCCCGGCGTGACCTTCCATGACGGCACGCCTTTCAACGCCGATGCCGTGGTGTGGAACGTCGAGAAGGTGCTGAAGCAGGACGCGCCGCAGTTCGATGCCAGCCAGGTCGGCGTCACCGCCTCCCGTATGCCGACGCTGGCTTCTGCCAGGAAGATCGACGACATGACGGTCGAGCTCACCACCAAGGAGCCCGACAGCTTCCTGCCGATCAACCTCACCAACCTCTTCATGGCGAGCCCGGCGAAGTGGCAGCATTTCTATGACAAGGCTGAAGGCGCCGACGCCAAGGCAAAGTCGCAGGCCGCCTGGGCCGCGTTTGCCAAGGACGCGGCGGGCACCGGCCCGTGGAAGATGGCGAGTTTCACCCCGCGCGAGCGGCTCGAGCTGGTCAAGAACGCGGATTATTGGGACAAGGCCCGCGTGCCTAAGATCGACAAGATGGTGCTCTTGCCGATGCCGGAAGCCAATGCACGCACCGCAGCGCTGCTTTCCGGACAGGTCGACTGGATCGAGGCGCCGGCGCCGGATGCGCTGCCCGAGCTCAAGCAGCGCGGCTTCAAACTCTACGCCAACGAGCAGCCGCATGTCTGGCCGTGGCAGTTCTCGCGCATCGAAGGCTCGCCCTGGAACGACATCCGCGTGCGCAAGGCCGCCAATCTCTGCATCGATCGCGAAGGTCTCAAGGACGGATTGCTCGCGGGCCTGATGGTGCCCGCCACCGGCACCTTCGAGCCCGGCCATCCCTGGCGGGGAAAACCGAGCTTCGAGATCAAGTACGACAAGCCGGCTGCGCAGAAGCTGATGCAGGAGGCCGGCTTCGGCCCGAACAAGAAGCTGACGGTGAAGGTCCAGACGTCTGCTTCAGGTTCGGGTCAGATGCAGCCGCTGCCGATGAACGAATATCTGCAGCAGGCGCTCGCCGAATGTTATTTCGACGTGCAGCTCGACGTCATCGAGTGGAATACGCTGTTCACCAACTGGCGCCGCGGCGCCAAGGACCCCAGCGCCAATGGCTCGAACGCGACCAATGTCACCTATGCGGCGATGGATCCGTTCTTTGCGCTGGTGCGCTTCCTGCAATCGGGCATGGCGCCGCCGGTCTCGAACAATTGGGGTTTCATCAACAATCCCAAGTTCGACGAGCTGGTGAAGAAGGCCCGGCAGACCTTTGATCCTGCCGCGCGCGACGCCGCTCTCGCCGAGCTGCACGCCGCTTCGGTCGACGACGCTGCCTTCCTCTACGTCGCCCACGACGTCGGCCCGCGCGCCATGAGCCCGAAGGTGACAGGCGTGATCCAGCCGAAGAGCTGGTTCATCGACTTCTCGCCGATCTCGATACAGTGAGGTGAGCACCCTGGTAGGGCTCCCCTCCCCCTTGTGGGGAGGGGTTGGGGAAGGGGGCCCACACGCGCAGTCTCTCTGTGGCCACCCCTCTCCCTAACCCTCCCCACAAGGGGGGAGGGAACCCTCCCATTGTGCGTCCCTCACTGAAGCCCACGCAATCTTGCGATACCACGTCAGGTCAATCAGTGCTCGCCTATACCGCCAGACGCATCGTCTATGTCATCCCGATCGTGATCAGCGTGGCGCTGGTGTGCTTTCTGCTCGTGCACATCACGCCGGGCGATCCGCTGGTCGCTGTGTTGCCGGCCGACGCTTCGCAGGAGCTCGCCGCGCAGCTGCGCGCCGCCTATGGCTTCGACCGGCCGCTGCCGGTGCAGTTCGGGCTCTGGCTGCTCCGCGCGCTGCACGGCGATCTCGGCAATTCCATCGCCACCGGCCGCCCCGTGCTCGCCGAGGTCATGCGCGCGGTCGGCAACACGGTCACGCTCGCAATCGCTGCCGCGATCATCGGCTTCACGATGGGCATTCTGCTCGGCCTGATCGCCGGCTATTTTCGCGAAACCTGGATCGACAAGGTCGCGACCTCCTTTGCCATCGCCGGCGTTGCGGTGCCGCATTACTGGCTCGGCATGCTGCTCGTCATCATCTTCTCGGTCGAGCTGAACTGGCTGCCGGCCGTCGGCGCCGGACCCAACGGCTCCAATTCCTGGGCCTGGGACTGGGCGCACCTGAAATATCTGGTGCTGCCGGCGATCACGACCTCGGTGATCCCGATGGGTATCGTCACCCGCACGGTCCGCGCGCTGTCCGGCGACATCCTCTCGCAGGATTTCGTCGAGGCGCTGCGCGCAAAAGGCCTGCATGAGCGCGGCGTATTCCGTCACGTCGTCAAGAACGCCGCGCCGACCGCGCTCGCCGTGATGGGGCTTCAGCTCGGCTACATGCTCGGCGGCTCGATCCTGATTGAGACCGTGTTCTCCTGGCCGGGCTCGGGCTTCCTGCTCAACTCCGCGATCTTCCAGCGCGACCTGCCGCTGCTGCAGGGCACGATCCTGGTGCTGGCGCTGTTCTTCGTCTTTCTCAATCTCCTGGTCGACATCGCGCAGGCCGCGATCGATCCGCGCATCAAGCGGGGCTAGTGGGATGAGCCGAGCTGTAGCCGCGCAAAAGGTCCGCCCCCTCTCCCGCTTGCGGGGAAGGGCCGGGGTGGGGGTCTCTCCACGCGCGAGGAACCCCAAGAGGAGAAAACCCTTACCCGCGCCTTCGGCGCGACCTCTCCCGCAGGCGGGCGAGGTACACCACCTGCTTGGCTCGCGTCGATCGTCTCAACTTTCGGAAGCGACCCGATGACCGAGCTTCCATTGTCCGCCCCCAGCGACGCCGCACTGCAGGCCGCCCCTGCCACCAAGGCGCGCGGTTATTGGGCAACCGTGGGCCGCCGTATCCTGCGCGACAAGGTCAGCATGGCCTGCGCGATCGTGCTGTTGCTGGTCTTCGTCTCCGCGATCCTGGCACCATGGCTGGGACTGGAAGATCCGTACAAGGGCTCGATGATCCGCCGCCTCCGCCACATCGGGACCCCAGGCTATCCGCTCGGCACCGACGAGCTCGGCCGCGACATGCTGGCGCGGCTGATCTATGGCGGGCGGTTGTCGCTGGTCATCGGCATTCTGCCTGTCATCCTCGCTTTCGGCATCGGGACCTCGGTCGGCATCATTGCCGGCTATGTCGGCGGCAGGCTCAATACCGCGATCATGCGCACGGTCGACGTGTTCTACGCCTTCCCTTCCGTGCTGCTCGCGATTGCGATCTCCGGCGCACTGGGCGCCGGCATCCTCAACTCCATCGTGGCGCTGACCATCGTGTTCGTGCCGCAGATCACCCGCGTCGCCGAAAGCGTCACCACAGGCGTGCGCAACATGGATTTCGTCGAGGCCGCGCGCGCCTCCGGCGCCGGGCCGTTCACCATCATGCGCGTGCACATTCTCGGCAACGTGTTGGGGGCGATCTTCGTCTATGCCACCAGCCTCATTTCGGTCTCGATGATCCTGGCCGCCGGTCTCTCCTTCCTCGGCCTCGGCACCAAGCCGCCCGAGCCGGAATGGGGCCTGATGCTGAACACCTTGCGGACCGCGATCTACGTCAACCCCTGGGTCGCGGCATTGCCGGGTGCGATGATCTTTGCAGTCTCGATCTGCTTCAACCTGCTCTCGGACGGCCTGCGCAGCGCCATGGATATCAGGAACTGAGATGATGGGATCGACACAGACTGCCACAGCGGCGGTGCCCCACCTCTCCCACAGGGAGAGGTCGGATCGCATCGCAAGGTGCGGTCCGGGTGAGGGGTTACGCTCCACCGAGTTTGCCGCGCCCCCTCACCCGGCGCTGCGCGCCGACCTCTCCCCGACGGGGAGAGGTGGGAGACCGCGGCCATGAGCGAGAGCAACAATTCCGTTGAAATGCTGGAGCCCGTCGAGGATGTCGGCGGGGTCGCGCAGCCGTTGCTTCAGGTGAACGGGCTGACCAAGCATTTCCCGGTGCGCGGCGGGCTGTTCGCCGCGAAGCGGACCGTGCGCGCCGTCGACAACGTCTCCTTCTCCGTAGCCAAAGGCGAGACCGTCGGCATCGTCGGCGAATCCGGCTGCGGCAAGTCCACCACCGCGCGCCTCTTGATGCATTTGATGCCGCGCGACACCGGCGACATCATCTATGACGGCATGACCGTGGGCCCGTCGCTGAGCTTGCGCGCGCTGCGCCGCGGCATGCAGATGGTGTTCCAGGATTCCTATGCTTCGCTCAATCCGCGCCTGACGATCGAGGAATCCATCGCTTTCGGCCCGAAGGTCCACGGCATGGCCGATGGTGCGGCGCGGGCGTTGGCGCGCGAGCTGCTCGGCAAGGTCGGTCTGGTACCTGCAAATTTCGCGAGCCGCTATCCGCACGAGATCTCCGGCGGCCAGCGCCAGCGCGTCAACATCGCACGTGCGCTGGCGCTCTCACCGCGGCTGGTGATCCTGGACGAAGCCGTCTCCGCGCTCGACAAATCCGTCGAGGCGCAGGTGCTCAACCTGCTCGCCGACCTCAAGCGCGAATTCGGCCTGACCTATCTCTTTATCAGCCATGACCTCAACGTCGTCCGCTACATCAGCGACCGCGTGCTTGTCATGTATCTCGGCGAGGTCGTCGAGCTCGGTCCGGTCGATCAGGTCTGGGACAGCCCGGCGCATCCCTATACGCGTGCCTTGCTGGCGGCGATGCCGTCCTCCGATCCTGACAGGCGCACCGAGAAGCCGCCGATCTCGGGCGACCCGCCCAATCCAATCGACCCGCCCGCGGGCTGCCGCTTCCATACCCGTTGTCCGTTTGCGGAGCCGCTCTGCGCAAATGCGTCACCAAAGCTTACGGCGCTGGATAATATGGGCCACGAGGCTGCGTGCTACATGGCCATTCCGGGATCGGGCCATAGCCTCGCGCCGAGGGAGACGAATTCATGACCAGACCGACACCGAAAGAGATCAAGCCTATCGCGCAACTTGCCGGCATCTCCGTGGATGACGAGATCGCGACCCGCATCTCAAATTCCATCGGGCCGGCCTTCGAAGGTTTTGCGGCCATCGCCGGCACGCTGCCGTTCGACCTCGAGCCCGCGCACTATCCTCTCGCGCAGACCCAGAAGGTGTCGAAGTGAGCCTCGAACCCGCCTTGATGACGCTCACCGAGGTCGCGCGTGCGATCGCGATGAAGCAGCTGTCTTCGCATGAGGTGACGCGCGCGCTGCTGCACCGCATTGCGCAGTGGCAGCCGCATCTCAACGCCTTCATGTCGATTGAATCGGAGGCCGCGCTCAAAGCGGCCGGTGTCGCCGACGCGGAGTTTGCCAAAGGCGAGGCGCGCGGCCCATTGCACGGCGTGCCGCTCGCCCACAAGGACATGTATTACGATGCCGGCCACGTCGCGACCTGTGGCTCGCTGATCCGCCGCGATTTCGTGCCGACGGTGACGTCCACGGCTTTGCAACGTCTGAAGGACGCCGGTCAGATCAGGCTCGGCACGCTGCATTTGGCCGAATTCGCCTATGGCCCGACCGGGCACAACGCCCATTACGGCCCGGTGCGCAATCCCTGGAACCTCGCGCATATCACGGGCGGTTCGTCCTCTGGCTCCGGCTCGTCGGTCGCCGCGCGCCTGACCTATGCGGCGCTGGGCTCGGACACCGGCGGCTCGATCCGCATGCCCGCGCATTTCTGCGGCGTCACGGGGCTGAAGACCACCGTTGGTCGTGTCAGCCGCGCCGGCGCGATGCCGCTGTCGCAATCGCTCGACACCGTCGGCCCGCTCGCGCGCACCGCGGAGGATTGCGCGCTGCTGCTGGCGCTGATCGCCGGCCCCGATCCTGAAGACTCGACCGCAAGCCATGAGCCGCTGTCGGACTACGTCGCGGCGACCAAGAGTTCGCTGAAAGGTTTGAAGATAGGAGTGCCCGCGTCCTTCTATGTCGACGATCTCGACAGCGAGGTCGCGCGCGTGCTGGACGAAACCATCGCCGTGCTCAAGCGCGAGGGCGCCGATATCGTCAAGGTCGAGCTGCCCGACCAGCGGCAATTGTCGTCGGCGAGCCAGCTCGTGCTGGCCGCCGAAGCGGCCGCCTTCCACAAGCGCTGGATGATCGAGCGGCCGCAGGATTATGGCGCGCAGACCTTGATGCGGCTGCAGAACGGGCTCGCCATTCCCGCCATTACTTATCTCGAGGCGATGCGCTGGCGCGGCCCGGCACTCGCCGCGCACAATGCGGCAGCTGCAGGCGTTGATGCGATCGTCGCTCCGGCCTCGCCGATCCCGGCGCCGACGATCGAGGAGAGCGATGTCGGCGGCGGACCCAACGCGCCGGCTTTGCTGCAGCGGCTGACGCTGTTCACGCGTCCCGTGAACTTCCTGGGCCTGCCGTCGCTCACGGTGCCCTCGGGCTTCACCAGGAGCGGCCTGCCTGTCGGCATGCAGCTGATCGGCCGGTCCTTCGATGAAGCGACGCTGCTCACCATCGGCGCCGCGTTCCAGCGCGTCACCGACTATCACGACCGGGTACCCAAGCTGCCGTCATGACCAAGCTCGTCGAGATCTCAGACCTCAACATCCGCTTCACCGGCGAGCGCACGGTCCATGCCGTGAACGATCTCGGTGTCTCGCTCGGCGATAGTGAGGTGCTGGGCCTGCTCGGCGAGTCCGGTTCGGGCAAGAGCGTGACGCTGCGCGCATTGATGCGGCTGTTGCCGAAGAAGCGCACGCAGATCACGGGCACGGTCAAGGTGATGGGCCGAGACGTGCTCGCGATGAACGATGAGGAATTGTCGTCGTTCCGCGGCCAGACGGTGTCGATGATCTTCCAGGAACCCGCGCTGGCGCTCGATCCCGTCTACACCATCGGTGCGCAGATCGCCGAAAGCGTCGTGCGCCACGAAGGCAGGAGCTATGCCGAGGGCAGGGCGCGGGCGCTTGAGATGCTCGATGTCGTGCGCATCCCCTCCGCAAGACGCCGGCTGGACGCCTATCCGCACGAGATGTCCGGCGGCATGCGCCAGCGCGCGATGATTGCGCTCGCGCTGGCTTGCCGGCCCAAAATCCTGCTGGCGGACGAGCCGACCACCGCCCTCGATGCCACCGTGCAGATCCAGATCCTGCTCCTGCTTCGCGAGTTGCAGCGCGAGTTCGGCATGTCCGTCATCTTCGTGACCCACGACATCGGCGTCGCCATCGAGATCTGCGACCGCATCGCGGTGATGTATGCCGGCCAGGTCGTGGAGCAGGGGAGCCTTCGCGAGATCGTCCGCTCGCCGGTCCACCCCTATGCCAAGGGCCTGCTTGCCTCGACCATTCATGGCGCGAGGCGCGGCCAGCGCTTGGAGACCATCCCCGGCACCCCGCCGTCGCTGGCCGAAAAGCCGAACTGCTGCTCCTTCGCCCCCCGCTGCAAGCTCGTCGAACCGCGCTGCCTGGAGCAGCTGCCCGAAAGCACCGAGATCGGGCCCGGGCGGGCGGCGCGATGCGTGCTGGCCGGGCCGGTGGTTGCGACGTAATCGGCGCGCTCCGGCCGCGCGCCTCCGAACGCCGAAATTCCCTGCGCCAACATGCCCTTGTCGCGATCCACCGCGTCCGCTCCGCTTGCGCGATGTCTACTGTGCATGGGGTTGTTTTCGCGATTCATGTTTGAGTGGTTCCCTTCGGAGACCAGCATTCAGACCCCATTCATCCCGGTTCCGGTTCCATGGCCTCGTTCACGGAGAGGGACTTCAGCTTATGTACATTTCTGGCCAAAGCCTCATCATCATCCTGTTCGTCGGCCTGGTCGCCGGCTGGCTCGCCGGCAAGGTCGTGCGGGGGGAGCGGGTTCGGCATCGTCGGCGACATCGTGATCGGCATCGCCGGCGCGTTCGTCGCGAGCTTCCTGTTCCCCAGGCTCGGCATCCATCTCGGCCTCGGGTTGGTCTCGGAGATCATCTATTCCGCGATCGGCGCCGTCATCCTGCTGCTGGTGGTCCGGCTGGTGCGCGGCGGCGGCCGGCTTTAGCGGGTTAGCGGCTCAATCAACCTTCCGCCTCTCCCTGGCCTGGGGAGAGGCGCCGTCTTTGCCGGAAAAAGCCGCAAAGCCTGTGAAATACCGGACTTGCGCATCGGGCTATCCGGGGTAGATGTGGCCGAGGCCGGATTAATTCGATTGCGTTGCCCGCGGGAAGAACGCGATATTAATCCGGGCGAGGTAAGCCTCGATTTACCCAGGAAATCAGGGGCTTTGCCCCTCACCCGAAAGAGAGATCAGACTGATGGCAGCCGTTCCCGGCCTTCGCCGTTCAGAGCTCGGTGACGCGCTGCGTGCCTGCCGCACGGCGTTCGTCGGCGTCGGCTTCATGAGCTGCATGATCAACCTGCTCTATCTGACCGGGTCGATCTTCATGCTGGAGGTCTACGACCGGGTGCTGCCGAGCCGCAGCATTCCGACGCTGGTCGGGCTGATTGTCCTCGCCGGCGGTCTTTACGCGGCGCAAGGCGTGCTCGATATGATCCGCAGCCGCATCCTGGGACGGGTCGGCACCGCGCTCGACGAGGCGCTGAACAAGCGGGTGTTCGACACCATCGTGCGCCTGCCGCTGCTGGTCGGCAGCCGCAACGAGGGGCTTCAGCCGCTGCGCGACCTCGATAATGTCCGCTCCTTCCTCGGCGGCATGGGCCCGAGCGCGTTCTTCGACCTGCCCTGGCTGCCGCTCTATCTCGCCATCTGTTTCGCTTTCCACGTCATGATCGGCGTGACCGCCCTGGTCGGCGCCGTCATCCTGGTCGGGCTGACGCTGGTCACCGAGTTCCTGTCCCGCCAGCCTGCGAAGGAGGCGATGGGCCTTGCCGCCCGGCGCAACGACCTCGCCCAGTCCAGCCGCCGCAATGCCGAGGTGCTGGTGGCGATGGGCATGGCCGGCCGGCTCAACCAGCGCTGGAGCGAGGCCAACGAAAAATATCTCTCCGGCAATCAGCGTGCGAGCGACGTCGCCGGCGGCCTCGGTGCGATCGCAAAAGTGCTGCGCATGATGCTGCAATCGGCGGTGCTCGCGGTCGGTGCCTATCTCGTCATCCACCAGGAGGCGACCGCCGGCATCATCATCGCGGGCTCGATCCTCTCGGCCCGCGCGCTGGCGCCGGTCGATCTTGCGATCGCGCACTGGAAATCCTTCGTCGCGGCCCGCCAGAGCTGGCACCGTCTCAGCCGTCTGTTGGAACAGATGCCGGCGCAGGCGTTGCGGACCCAGTTGCAGGCGCCCACCAAGCGGCTCTCGGTCGAAGGCGTCGCCATGGTGGCGCCGGGCGACCAGCGACTGATCGTCCAGGACGTGACGTTTGCGCTCGAGGCCGGCAACGGGCTCGGCGTGATCGGGCCGAGCGGCTCCGGCAAATCCTCGCTGATCCGCGCGCTGGTCGGCGTCTGGCATCCGGTGCGCGGCAAGGTCCGGCTCGACGGTGCGGCGCTCGACCAATGGTCGAGCGACGTGCTCGGCAGCCATATCGGTTATCTGCCGCAGGACGTCGAGCTGTTCGGCGGCAGCATCGCGCAGAACATCAGCCGCTTCGATCCCGAGGCGACCTCCGACGCCATCATCGCCGCGGCCAAGGAAGCCGGCGTGCACGAGATGATCATCAAGATGCGCGAGGGCTACAATACGCAGGTCGGCGAGCAGGGCTCTTCGTTGTCCGCAGGCCAAGCCCAGCGCGTGGCGCTGGCGCGCGCGCTCTACGGCAATCCGTTCCTGATCGTGCTGGACGAGCCCAATTCCAATCTCGACACCGAAGGCGACGAGGCGTTGACCCGCGCGATCCGCAGCGCGCGCGAACGCGGTGCGATCGTCATCGTCGTGGCGCATCGCCCGATCGGGGTCGAGGCAGTCGATCAGATCCTGGTGCTCCGTGATGGCCGCATGCAGGCGTTCGGACCGAAGGAGCAGGTGCTCGCCCAGGTGCTCCAGCCCCGCGTCGCGCCGCCGGCGCCGATCAAGGTCGTCAGCGAAGGCGGAGTGGCCAAAGCATGAGCACGGTGACGGTTGGCGGCACAAAGCCCGCCGCGCCCAAGACTGTCCGGGAGTCGATCCGGTTTCACCTGATCCTCGGGATTTCGATTGTGCTGCTGCTGGCCGTCGGCCTCGGCGGCTGGGCTTCGACCGTGCTGATCTCAGGCGCGCTGATCGCGCCGGGTCAGATCGTGGTCGAATCCAACGTCAAGAAGGTGCAGCATCCGACCGGCGGCGTGGTCGGCGAGGTGCGCGCCCGCGACGGCGACGTGGTCAAGGCCGGCGACATCGTGGTGCGGCTCGACGACACCGTCACCAAGGCGAACCTCGCCATCGTGGTCAAGAATCTCGACGCCGCCCAGGCGCGTGCGGCGCGGCTCCAGGCCGAGCAGCGCGGACTCGACAAGATCGAGTTTCCGCAATCGCTGCGCGATCGCATCAGCGATCCCGACGTCAAGACGCTGATCGACAGCGAAAGCAAGCTGTTCGACGTTCGCGTCAACGGCCGCGCCGGCCAGAAGGCGCAGCTCCGCGAACGCATCCAGCAGCTCAACGAGGAGATCGAGGGTCTCCAGGCGCAGGAGACAGCCAAGGACAAGGAGATCAGCCTGGTGCAGCAGGAGCTCACCGGCGTGCGCGATCTCTACGACAAGCATCTGGTGCAGATTTCGCGCCTGACCACGCTGGAGCGCGACAGCGCCCGCCTCAACGGCGAGCGGGCGCAATACATCGCCTCGCGGGCGCAGGCCAAGGGCAAGATCACCGAGACCGAGCTCCAGATCATCCAGGTCGACAAGGACATGGTCAGCGAGGTCTCCAAGGATCTGCGCGAGACCAACGACAAGATCGGCGAGCTGATCGAGCGCAAGGTCGCCGCCGAGGACCAGCTCCGCCGCGTCGACATTCGCGCTCCGCAGGACGGCATGGTGCTGCAATCGACGGTGCACACCGTCGGCGGCGTCGTCACCGCCGGCGATACGCTGATGTTGATCGTGCCGCAGAGCGACAATCTCCAGGTCGAGGCCAAGGTCAACCCGGTCGATATCGACAAGCTGCAGATCGGCCAGAAGACGCTGCTGCGTCTCTCCGCCTTCAACCAGCGCACCACGCCCGAACTCAACGGCGTCGTCAGCCGCGTCTCTCCTGACGTCACCACCGACCAGCGCACCGGCCAGAGCTACTATACGATCCGCGTGTCGATGTCCGCCGAGGAGGTCGCCCGGCTCGGCGATTCCAAGCTGATCCCCGGCATGCCGGTGGAGGCCTTCGTCCAGACCGGCGACCGCACCATGCTGTCGTATCTCTTGAAGCCGCTGCACGACCAGTTCATGCGAGCCTTTCGCGAGAAGTGACACGCGACAATCTCGGTTGCGTAGGGTGGGTTAGGCGAAGCCTAACCAACCCTACGAGACCTCTTTCTTTGCTATAGTTCGACTCGAAGCCCCAACAACCCGGCGCTCGAACGATGCAATCTCCACCCTCTATCGCCACCGAATCCTTCTCCGATGCCTCCGCGGCCGTTGCCCGCCTCGAAGAAATCTACGAGCGCAACACCAAGTTCCTGCGCGACCGGTTCGAGGCCTATGTCTCAGGCGAGGCGATCACGGCGCGGGTGCGGGCCTATTATCCTTTCGTGCGCCTCACCACCGCCACGCATGCGCGGCTGGATTCGCGTCTGTCCTACGGTTTCGTCGCAGGCCCCGGCGTGCACGAGACCAGCGTGACGCGGCCGGATTTGTTTCGCAGCTATTTGACCGAGCAGATCGGCCTGCTGATCCAGAACCACGGCGTTCCCGTCGAAATCGGCGTGTCCAATGAGCCGATCCCGATTCACTTCGCCTATCGCCGCGACATCAACATCGAAGCGGCCATCACCACCAGCGAGAATTCGTCCGTCGCACGATCGCTGCGCGATGCGTTCGACGTGCCGGATCTCGCCACCATGGACGATGCCATCGCGGACGGCACCTTCGAGCTTCGGCCTGATGCACCCGAGCCGCTGTCGCTGTTCCGCGCCGCGCGCATCGACTACTCGCTGCGCCGGCTCTATCACTACACCGGCACCGATCCCGAGCATTTCCAGAATTTCGTGATCTTCACCAACTACCAGTTCTACGTCGACGCCTTCGCGCAGCTCTGCCAGCAGCGGCTTCAGGCCGGCGAAGCCGGCCTCGAGGCCTTCGTCGCGCCCGGCAATGTGATCACGCGTAGCGGCGGAGCGACGAGCGGCGATGCGCCCTTGCGTAGCCCGCAGATGCCGGCCTTTCATCTCGTCGCGCCCGGCTATCGCGGCATCACCCTGATCAATATCGGCACCGGTCCGTCCAACGCGCGCAACGTCACCGATCACGTTGCGGTGCTGCGGCCGCATGCCTGGCTGATGCTGGGGCATTGCGCCGGCCTGCGCAACACGCAGCGGCTCGGCGATTATGTGCTCGCGCATGGCTATGTGCGCGAGGACCATGTGCTCGATCGCGAGCTGCCGCTGTGGGTGCCGATCCCGGCGCTGGCCGAGATGCAGGTCGCGCTGGAACAGGCGGTCGAGGACGTCACGGGCCTGGAAGGTTTCGAGCTCAAGCGCCTGATGCGCACGGGCACCGTCGCCAGCGTCGACAACCGCAATTGGGAGATCTCCGGCCCCGAGGTGATCCGCCGTATGTCCCAGTCGCGCGCGGTTGCGCTCGACATGGAATCGGCCACGATCGCCGCCAATGGCTACCGCTTCCGCGTGCCCTACGGCACGCTGCTCTGCGTCTCCGACAAGCCGTTGCATGGCGAGATCAAGCTCGCCGGCATGGCCAGCGAGTTCTACCGTCGCCGCGTCGGTCAGCATCTCGAGATCGGCCTCAAGGCGCTGGAGCGGCTCAAGCAGCAGGAATCGGAGCGGCTGCATTCGCGCAAGCTTCGCAGCTTTGCCGAAGTGGCGTTCCAGTAGCGGGAAGCCGCTCTTTGGTGCTGACAAGCGCTGCGATTTTCAGCATTGTCCGGCCGGGGCTCGACCGGGACGACTTATGCCACTGACGCGCGACAGGATCATCGGCCATGATCTCGAACGGCTGGCCTTTTGCTTCACCATGCTGAGCGAGGATGAAGTCGTGCAGTGCCAGATCAGCGATGCCGCGATGGATGAACTCGCGGGCATGCAAGGCACCGAGAGCAGCGCGCGGCAGGCGCAGTTCACGTCGCTGCGCGAGACCATCGAGCGGATCGCCTCGGACCTCTACGACGAGGCGCCGCGGTTCAAAGGCTATGTGGTGCGGATCTTCATACGGCATCTGGGACGGTGAGTAGGCCGGCTGTCACCGCCCCTCCAATTTCTTCAGCAACAATTTCAGCGCCGTCGCCGCGAACACCTGCATATTCGCGAATCGGTCGTTGCTATCGGTTTCCAGCGTCATCACCTCGGCCGCAGGTCCCGCCACCGCCATGCAGCTATGGCCGGCGGCATCGCCGTAGCGGTTGCCGGTCGGGCCGGCGGCGCCGGTCTCGGACAGGCCCCAGTCGGAGCTGAAGCGGCCGCGCATCTGTTCGGCCAGCAGTCTGGCGTACGGCTCCGATGAGGAGCGAAAGCCCTTCATTCCTTCATCCGAAATATCCATCAGCACGCGTCGGGCATCGCGGGTGTAGACCACCGCGCCTCCGAGGAAATAGGCGGAGGCGCCGGGCACCGCGAGCAGGCTGGCCGCGATCAGCCCGCCGGCCGAGGATTCCGCGACTGCGAGAGTCTCTTTGCGCGCGATCAGTTTGGCGGCCGCCTGTTCCGCAATGCCGATGAGCTCTTTCATCCCGTACCCCTGTTCCCTCGCATCCGAGCTCCGCCTTCCTAGCATATGACGGAAGCCTTGGCCGAGTTGCGGGCGACGGGCAGGCCTGCTTGAATGATGGAGACAAGAAGAGCCAGGCGAGGAAACGTGAGAAGGCAGACGTCATGACGTCCCTGATCCCCGGTGGGGTGGACTGCGATGTGCATCCGGCCGTGCCGCATCTGACCAGCCTGCTGCCGTACCTGAACGACTATTGGCGCGATCAGGTGACGACGCGCGGCATGGTCGACCTCGTCTCGCAGTCCTATCCGCAGAACTCGCCGATCACCGCGCGACCCGACTGGCGTCCCGAGAACGGAAAGCCCGGCGAGAGGCTGCAGGACATGCAGCGCCACGTGCTCGATCCCTTCCAGCTCGAGTTCGCGATCTGCAATCCGCTTTACGGCGTGCAGATGGTGTTTTCGGAGGACATGCAGGCTGCCTTCTGCCGCGCGGTCAACGAATGGCTGGCAAAGGAGTGGCTCGATCGCGAGTCCCGCCTGCGTGGCTCGATCGTCATCCCGACCCAAAGCATCGAGAGAGCCGTCGCCGAGATCGAGCGCTGCGCAGGGGACAGGCGCTTCGTGCAGGTGCTGATGCTGGTCATGGGCGACACCCCGCTCGGCAAGCGCGCGCTGTGGCCGATCTACGAGGCGGCCGAACGACACGATCTGCCGGTGGGTATCCACGCCGGTTCCGCCTATCACAACCCTCCGACCGCAGTGGGTTGGGGTTCCTACCACATCGAGGATTATGTCGGTCAGGCCCAGGCGTTCCAGACCCAGCTCACCAGTCTGATCGTGGAAGGCGTATTCGCCAAATATCCGCGGCTGAAAATGGTGATGCTGGAATCCGGCGTCTCCTGGATCTCGCCTTATCTCTGGCGATTGCACAAGTTCTGGCGCGGCGTGCGGATGGAGACGCCATGGGTCGATCGCGCGCCGCTCGAGATTGTGCGCAGCAACATCCGCTTCTCATTACAGCCATTTGATGCGCCGCCGGACACGGCGACATTAAATCGCCTGTTTGAGCATATGCAGTCCGACGAATTGGTCCTATTCTCCACGGACTATCCGCACTGGCAGTTCGACGGCCAGGATGCGCTGCCCGAGGGGCTCGCCCCCGATCTCGTGCGCAAGATCATGATCGACAATCCACATGCGACCTATCCCCGCCTGAAATGAGCCCGCTGCCAAAGGAGGCAAGGCGATGAATATCCAGTTCCGCGAGAGCCAAGAAACTGCTTCCCCTCTGACATCAAAGACCGCGATTGCGGACTGCGACATCCATCCGGCACGTGCCACCCGGACCGAGCTTTATCCCTACCTCGCCAAGCGCTGGCAACATCACCTCGAAGTCTACGGTGTCCATGCCTATCAGGGCATGATGGAAGGCCCGCCCTATCCGAAGGCCCAACCCAACGCCTCGCGCCGCGATGCCTATCCGCCGGAAGGCGGGCCGCAGGGCTCGTCGCTCTCCTTCATGCAGAAGCAGCTGCTCGACCGCAACAATGTGCAGCTCGGCGTGCTTAATCCGCTGGGTACCGGGCAGGGCATTCGCAACCACGAGCTCTCGGCTGCGCTGTGCTCGGCGATCAACGACTGGCAGATCGACAAATGGACCAGCAAGGACAAGCGGCTCAAGGCGTCCATTGTCGTCGGCAATGAGGATGGCTTGTCGGCGGCCGCCGAGATCCGCGAGCGCGCCGGCGACAAGAACTTCGTGCAGGTGCTGCTGCTGAGCCGCAACGTCGAGCCGCTCGGCCAGCGCCGTTATTGGCCGATCTATCAGGCTGCGGAAGAGGCGGGCCTTCCGGTCGGCGTGCACGCCTTCGGCTTCGGCGGCAATCCGATCACGCCGTCGGGCTGGCCGTCCTATTACATCGAGGAGATGGTGGGCCATTCGCAGTGCCAGCAATCGGCGCTGGCCAGTCTCGTGCTGGAAGGCGTGTTCGAGCGTTTCCCCAAGCTGAAGATGGTGATGATCGAGGCCGGCTTCGGCTGGGCGCCGTCGCTGGCCTGGCGCCTCGACAAGGTCTGGCAGCGACTGCGCAGCGAGGTGCCGCACGTCAAGCGGCCGCCGTCCGAATATATCCGCGAGCAGGTGTGGTGGACCACCCAGCCGATGGAAGATCCGGAGCGGCGCGAAGATCTGTTCGACGTCATCAACTGGATCGGCTGGGATCGGCTGCTGTTCGCGACCGACTATCCGCATTGGGATTATGACGAGCCGTCCCGCGTGCTGCCGGCGGGCGTCAGCGAAGCCAATCGCGAGGCGTTCTATCTCGGCAATGCCAAGAAGCTCTACGGAATAGCTTGATGGCGCGTCATGTGATTGCGCCGGTCAATGAGCTTCCGCCGGGGACGCGAAAGTTGCTGGAGATCGACGGACGGCCGATCGCCGTCTTCAACATCAAGGGCGAGTATTTCGGCCTGATGAACCGCTGTCCGCACCAGGGGGCGGCCTTGTGCGAAGGCCCGTTGATCGGACTTGCGCAGTCCAGGGATCCCGGCGAGATCGAATATACAAAACTCGGCGAGATCATCCGCTGTCCCTGGCATGGCTGGGAGTTCGACATCCGCACGGGCCAGTCCTACTGCGATCCCCGGCGCTTCCGGGTGAAGGCCTATCCAGCCCATGTCGAGCCTGGCGCCAGTGTGGTGAAGGGCCCGTATGTGGCCGAGACGATCCCAGTGACGGTCGAGAGCGATTACGTGGTGGTGGAGCTGTAAGTCCCTTCCGTCATTCCGGGGCGATGCGCAGCATCGAGCCCGGAATCCATCGTGCGTCAGCAATGCTGGGAGAAATGGATTCCGGGCTCGCGACTTTGTCGCGCCCCGGAATGACGATCAACGCCCCGTCGCCGGCTCGGTAGCCGTGTCATAGGTCGGCACCGCCTGCTTGCCCCCGCGATAAACGGCGAGTGCGGCGATGATGCCGAGCGCCGCGCCGAACATGAGCCAGTACGCCGGCGAGGCCTTGTCGCCGTTGGTCATGCTGATCAGCTTGGTCGCCACCGCGGGCGTCGACGTGCCGAAGATGCCCGCGGCCAAGGCGAACGCGATCGAGAAGCAGGTGGTACGGACATGAGCCGGCACGATCTCGACCAGGCATCCCAGCATCGTGCCGCTGTAGACGCCGAAGTAGAGCGAGAACATCATCTGAACAGCCAGCAGCTTCCCGAGTGTGGGAGCTGCCGCGAGCCAGGACAGGGCGGGGTAGGCCGTCAGGAATGACAGGGCCGCGATCGTCACCAGCACCGGTTTGCGGCCAATGCGGTCGGACAGCGCGCCGCCGACCGGATTCCAGATGAAGTTGGTGACAGCAACGAGAAGCGTCACCAACAGCGTTCCGGTCGGCGACAGATTGAGCTGCTTGCCGAAGCCCGGGGCGTACACCGTGATGAAGTAGAAGGTCGTGGTGGTCAGCACGGCGATCATCATGCCGAGAATGACGATGCGCCAGTTCGCGATCGCCGATGCGAAAACTTCGCGCGCGGTCGGGTGCTTCTTCATGGCCAGGAAGGCCGGCGTTTCCTCGAGCGAGCGCCGCAGGAAGAAAATGACCGGGATGATGATGCAGCCGACGAAGAACGGGATACGCCACTTTGCAACGCCCCCGATCACATCCAGGAAGGTGTCGCCGGGAATGAGCTCCCTCAGGATGAAGCCGATGATCGCTGCGACGAAGATCGCGACCTGCTGACTGGATGATTGGAACGAGGTGTAGAAGCCGCGATTGCCGGGCGTGGCGATCTCGGAGAGATAGACGGAAACGCCGCCGAGCTCCACGCCGGCAGAGAAGCCCTGGATCAAGCGGCCGATCAGCACGATGACCGGGGCGGCAACACCGATCGCTGCGTAAGACGGGCAGAACGCGATCACCACGGTGCCGAGCGCCATGAGCGCGAGTGTGAAGATCAGCCCCTGGCGCCGGCCGATACGGTCGATATAGGCACCAAGCACGATCGCGCCCACCGGGCGCATCAGCGCGCCGAGCCAGAACACGCCATACGCATTGAGCAGGGCCGCGGTGTCGTCTGCAGCCGGGAAGAACGCCTTCGCGATATCCTGCGCGTAGAAGCCGAACAGGAAGAAATCGAACTGTTCGAGAAAATTGCCCGATGTGGCGCGCAGGATCGCGCCGATGCGCGACTTGATTGCAGGCGGATTGGTGGCTGGTCCAGCCATGAGCGTTTACTCCCTTTCGAGACGTGGCCGGACCGGAACTCATTTCACGGCAAGGCGACAAATTGCTGCTGCGGCAATCTGGCTACCCCTCTCGCGCGGGACGTTGCGAGTCAACCCATTTCGCGGCGGAAGCTGATGATTTTTCAGGCTTTATTCTGGGTTGCGGCGACCATCCATTGGCGAAAGGCGGCGAGCTTCGGCGCCTCGCGGCGGCCCTCCGGCGAGACCAGATAGAAGCCGGCGTCCGCCGGCAGCGCGATCTTGAAGGGCACCACCAGCCGGCCCTTGGCGATGTCATCCTGAACGTAGGAGGTCCGGCCCATCGCCACGCCCATGCCGTCGATCGCCGCCTGCACCGTCATGAAGGTCATGTCGAAGGTGATGCCGGGCTGCCGTGAAATGCCGGCGGGCAGGCCTGCCGCCGTCAGCCAGAGCCGCCAGTCATCGCTGTTGTTGGTATGCAGCAGCACATGATCCTTCAGGTCCTCCGGCGTGCGCAGCGATTTGTCGCTGCGAAGGAGGGAGGGACTGCACACCGGAAACAGCTCGTCCGCCATCAGCCACTCGGCGCGAACGCCCGGCCACTGGCCGCGGCCGTAGCGGATCGCGGCATCGACATTGTCGCGCTGGAAGTCGACGAGGCTGGTCGAGGTGGTGATGCGGACGTCGATGCCGGGATGGGTCTCCTGGAAATCGGTCAGACGCGGCAGCAGCCATTTCGCGGCCAGTGAAGCGATCGTCGAGACCGTCAGCACCCTGTCGTCGTCCTTGCGCAGCAGCCGGTCGGTGGCAAGGCGGAGGTCGTTGAAGGCGGCGCGGACACCGGGGAGATAGTCACGCGCTTCGGGGGTCAGCGCCAGCGCGCGGTTCTGCCGGATGAACAGGCGGATGCCGAGCTCCTCCTCGAGGCGCCGAATCTGATGGCTGATCGCGGTCTGGGTCACGTTCAGCTCGCTTGCGGCCAACGTGAAGCTGAGATGGCGCGCGGCGGCCTCAAAGGCCCGCAATCCGTTCAGGGAAGGCAATCTGGCAGTCATTTGGCAGCAGGATACATGAGCTTAATTCATGCGAAGGAGTACAAATTGTCGTTTGTCGCAGCGCACTCACAGGCAGATATTAGCGGTCAAGTTAGCTCAAGGAGCTGAAAATGTCTACGTTGACCGACAATTCGATGACAAATCATCATGCAGCAGGCCTGATCCAGCAGGTTAGTGAGACGCTCCATCTCTGGCATGAGCGCTATCGCAACAGGCGCGAACTGACCAACTGGACCGCCCGCGATCTGCACGACGTTGGTCTGTCCTGGTCCGACGTTGCCTACGAGGCTGACAAACCCTTCTGGCGGGCCTGATGGCCGCCAGGCCGGCGCCGCCTGAGCACAGGGGCGCCGGCGGTCCCTCGTCTCCTGGGCACGCATCATGGGCACTTATCGTCTGGAAGACCTGAAGCAATATTCCGATACGTTGCGCACCCGCGACGGAGAGGCGATCAACGTTCGCTTCGTCGAGCCCCGCGATACCGAGGAGCTTCAACACTATGTCCGTTCGCTCTCGACCCGCTCGCGCTACAACCGCTTCTTCGGTGCGATCAGTGAATTGCCCAAGGGTCTGCTGAACGATTTTCTTCAGGTGGGTGAGCGCGATCGTTTCACCGTGGTCGTCACCAGGATGGTCGACGGCTTCGAGATCATCGTCGCCGAGGCGCGCTATGCCCTGCATGCCGAGACGTCGACGCTCGAATTCGGCCTGTCGGTTGATGACCGCTGGCAGGGCCACGGCATCGCCACCGCACTGATGAAGAACCTCGAATGCCGCGCCGCGGCGCTCGGCGCCGAGCACATGTTCGCCGACACGCTGCGCTCCAACCAAACCATGATCTCGCTCGCGCGCAAATCCGGCTTCGGCTTGGTCAATCATCCCGATGATTGGAAGCTGGTGCGCTTCGACAAGGAGATCCACCGCGCGCCAAAGGACATTCCCTGCGCGAGCTGGCGTCTCGCCGCCCTTTCCCGTCAGGCCGATAGCCCCTCAGCCTCGGCCTGACACGACTGCAAGCCCGGCCTGGCCAAGCCAGAGCCGGGCTTTTTTTTGCGCAGGACCCAAATTCGGCGTGAACCGAGTAGCGCGGATGGAGCGCAGCGCAATCCGGGATTCGTACCGCAAGCGCTGGCGGTCCCGGATTGCGCTGCGCTCCATCCGGGCTACGGATGACCGGCTACTTCCCCGTGAACAGCGCCTTGCGCTTCTCGATGAAGGCCTGCACGGCCTCCTTGTGATCGGCGGTCGTGGTGAGGCGCACCAGCCGCTCGGCTTCGTGATCCCTGGCGGTCTCGAAGTCGAACAGCAGGGCCTCGTCGAGATTGTCTTTCATGTAGCGCAGCGCGAGGCGCGGGCCTTCGGCGAGAGACCTGGCGAGCGCGAAGGCTTCGGTCTGCAATTTGTCGTCGGGCACGACGCGATTGACGAGACCGATGGATTCCGCGCGCGCGGCATCGACACGATCGCCGGCGAACATCAGTTCGCGGGCGCGTGCGGTGCCGACCAGGCGGGTCAGTAGCCAGGCGATGCCGTAATCGCCCGACAGTGCGATGCGGGCATAACCGGTGGCGACAAAGGCCGATTGCGCGGCGATGCGGATGTCGCAGGCCATCGCGATGGCGAGCCCGGCGCCGACCGCGGGGCCGGGCAGCGCCGCGATGGTCGGCTTGCGTACCGAGACCAGCGCGCCGGTGAGCAGCCGCTGCCGCTCCTGCAGATCGGCAATGCGATCCTCCAGCGACATCTCCAGCTTCTTGGGGTCGCGATGCGCGCCCATGCCCTTGACGTTGCCGCCGGCACAGAACGCTTCGCCGGCGCCGGTGATCAGGAGTGCGCCGACATCCGCACTCTCGCCGCAGCTGCGGATCATCGTGCGCAGCGCCGGCGTCAGCGCGTCCGACAGTGAATTGCGCGCCTCCGGCCGGTTCAGCGTGATCACCGCGACGCGGTCGCGGATGACGCAGAGGAGTTCGTTGGTGCCGGTATCGACGATGGTTTCGCTGGTCATGCGGTCTCCTTCTCCTTTGTCATTGCGAGGAGCGAAGCGACCAAGCAATCCAGACTGGTTCCGCCGAAAGATTCCTGGATTGCTTCGCTTCGCTCGCAATGACGGTTGTTGTGACGTAATTGCCTCAAACTACTGTCTCAAAACTTCTCCACCCAGGGCCGCAGCTCGAGCTCCCAGCTCCAGGCGCTGCGCGGCTGTTGCAGCACGTTCCAATAGCTCTCTGCGATCGCATCGGGATCGAGCATCGAATCCGGCTTGTCGGGCGCTTCCGTCCGCGCCGCGCTGCGGATGCCGCCGTCGATGACGAAATGCGCGACGTGGATGCCTTGCGGTGACAATTCGCGCGCCATGCTTTGCGCCAGCCCGCGCAGCGCGAACTTGCCCATCGCGAACGGGGCGGACTGCGCATAGCCCTTGACGCTGGCCGAGGCGCCGGTGAACAGGATCGCGCCATGCTGGTTCGGCAGCATGCGCTTCGCCGCCTGCTGCGCCACCAGGAAGCCGCCATAGGCGCTGACCGCGATCGCATTGGCGACATCGGCCGGAACGAGGTCGACGAACGGCCCGCGCGCGCGGCCGCTGGCGTTGTAGACGACGAGGTCGGGCGTGCCGATCTCGCGCTCGACCAGGCCAAACAGGCGCTCGACCTCCTCGGGCTCCGTCGCATTGCAGGCATAGGCCTTGGCGCCGGTCTCGTTGCAGAGCGCACCGAGCTTCTCGATCTTGCGCGCGGCCAGCGCGACGCGGATGCCTTGCGCGGACAGCAACCGCGCCAGCGAGGCGCTCAGGCCTTCGCCGGCGCCGACGATGAGGGCGACCTTGTATGTCGGGTGTTCCATGGTGTGATCTCCCGGGGACAGGACCTCGTTGATCTAGGCATCCGCCATGCGGACAACCAGCCGGACCGATCACATTCCGCAGAGCGAACTGCTCCTTCACGGCAATCATGCGGCCCTGACGATTTGCGGCTTTATCGCTTTTTGCGACGGGAGCATGATCGACATCATCCCAAGCGGCAAGCGATAAGAATGCCGCCGGACGGAAACGAAGAGGACGATCATGCACGAGCCGCTCACAGCGCAGGCGAAAAGCCCTGCCGCCGCATCATCCGGCCTGCTGGCGCCCGATACCACGGGCATGAATTTCTACCGCGCGGATCCGGCGCTGGCGGACCTGTTGCGCATCCATCTGCCGGAGACGCTGTTTCGCCACATCGAGCCGCATCTGGACCGTCTTGGCGAGCTCGCCGGCGGCCATCTCGACGAGTGTGCGCGGCTTGCCGACCGGCACACGCCGGTGCTGCACCAGCGCGACAAGTTCGGCCGCGACGTGCAATGGATCGAATATCATCCGGCCTATCGCGAGCTGGAGAATGCCGCATTCGGCGAGTTCGGCATCCACGCGCTCTCGCTTCGCAAGGGCATCATGGGCTGGCCGGACAAATATCCCGTCGTGGCCAAGCACGCCTTCACCTTCCTGTTCAACCAGACCGAATTCGGCATGGGCTGTCCGATCAACGTCACCGACGGCTGCGCAAAACTGCTGGCGAATTTCGGCAGCGAGGCCCTGAAGGCGAAATATCTCGACGGCCTGACCTCGACCGACATGAGCAAGCTGACGCAAGGCGGCCAGTTCATGACCGAGAAGGAGGGCGGCTCCGACGTCGGCACGCTGACCACCCGTGCGGTGCAGGAGGGCGAGCATTGGCGCCTCTACGGCGAGAAATGGTTCTGCTCGAACGCCGATGCAAAGGTCGTCATGCTCTTGGCGCGCCCCGAAGGCGCCGGCCCAGGCACGCGCGGCGTCGGCCTGTTCCTGATGCCGCGCTTCCTCGACGACGGCGCGCAGAACCACTACCGGATCGTGCGCCTGAAGGACAAGCTCGGCACCCGCTCGATGGCCTCCGGCGAGATCAAGCTCGAAGGCGCCATCGCCTATGCCGTCGGCAAGCTCGATCGCGGCTTCGTGCAGATGGCCGAGATGGTGAACTCGTCGCGGCTGTCCAACGGCGTCAAATCCACCGCGCTGATGCGCCGCGCCTATCACGACGCGATGACGGTGGCGAAGAACCGCGTGGTGTTCGGGAGCCGCATCATCGACCTGCCGCTCGGCCGTCGCCAGATGCTGAAGATCATGCTGCCCGTCGAGCAGGCGCTGTCGATGAGCTTCCTCACCGCAGATGCGCTCGATCGTGCCGAAGCCGGCAGCCAGGATGCGGCAGCGCTGCTGCGCATCCTGACGCCGACGCTGAAATTCCGCGCCACGCGCGATGCCCGAAAGGTCTGCGGCGATGCGCTCGAGATGCGCGGCGGCATCGGCTATATCGAGGAGTTCGCAACGCCGCGCCTGCTGCGCGATGCCCATCTCGGTTCGGTCTGGGAGGGCACCGGCAACATCGTCGCCATCGATGCGCTCCGGCGCGCCGTCGGACGCCACGGCGCGGAATCCGCGCTCGCTGCCGATCTTCATGCGCGGCTCGACGACAGCGCCTCCGTGCCGCAGGCCTGGCGCGACAATTTGCGCGGTCTGGTCGATCGCGCAGTGCGCTTTGCCCGCCAGGTTGCGGGGAAATCCGAGAACGAGGCCGATGCGCGGCGTGCGACGAGCGTGCTTTATCATGTCGCGAGCGCGGTGGCGCTGGCCTGGGAGGCGCACCGCATCCACGAGATGCGCGGCGATGCGCGCCGCCTGCTGCTGTCGCGGCTGGTAATCGATCACCGAGTGGCACCGAGTGATCCGTTCCGGCTGACGGAAAATGCGACGCAGGCGAAGATCGCCGAGCTGCTGCTCGGTGATCGCACAGCCGGAATGAGCGAGGTTGGCGAACTGGTTCTGGCGGCGTAGGCTGGTCCTCACCTCTCCCATAGGGAGAGGTGGACAGCCGAAGATCCAACGAACAAACAACAACGAGGAAAACCCGATGAAGGCCGCCGTCCTCTATGAAGTCAACCAGCCGCTCGTCATCGAGGATGTCAGCCTGCCGAAGCCGGGCCCGCGCGAGGTGCTGATCCGCACCGCGGTCGCCGGGCTCTGCCACTCCGATTTGCACTTCATGGAAGGCCTTTATCCGCATCCGCTGCCCGCGGTGCTCGGCCACGAGTCGGCCGGCATCGTCGAGCAGGTCGGCTCCGACGTCACTTATGTGAAGCCGGGCGATCACGTCGTCACCTGCCTGTCGGTGTTCTGCGGCACCTGCGACAACTGCACCACCGGACGCACCGTGCTTTGCACCGACACGACGGTGAAGATGCTGCCCGGCGTCTCCAACCGGATGCAATGGTCGAAGCCGGAGAAGCTGCACCAGTTCCTCAATCTCTCCTCCTTCGCCGAGCAGATGCTGGTGCACGAGAATGCGATCGTCAAAATCAGGAAGGACATGCCGCTCGAGCTCGCCGCACTGATCGGCTGCGGCGTCATTACCGGCTACGGTGCGGTCGTGAACACGGCCAAGGTGACGGCCGGCGAGACCGTGGCCGTGATCGGCTGCGGCGGCGTCGGCATGGCCGCGATCAACGGGGCGCAGATCGCAGGCGCCGGCCGCATCATCGCCATCGACACCAATCCGGCCAAGCTCCAGCTCGCGACCAAGCTGGGCGCGACCGACATCATCAATCCCGCCGACGGCGACGTGGTGAAGCAGGTGCGCGACCTCACCAATGGCGGCGTGCATCATTCCTTCGAGGTGCTCGGCCGCAAGGAGACCGCGGAGCAGGCTTTTGCCATGCTCGCCTCCGGCGGCACCGCCACCATCGTCGGCATGATCCCGTTCGGCCAGAAGATCGAGCTGCACGGCTTCGATTTCCTGCGCGAGCGCAAGATCCAGGGCTCCTCGATGGGCTCGAACCACTTCCGTGTCGATATGCCGCGCCTGGTCGATTTCTACCTGCGTGGCCGGCTGCACCTCGAGGACTGGATTTCGGCCAAGCTGAAGCTCAGCGAGATCAACGAGGGTTTCGCCAACATGAAAGCCGGCAAGACGCTGCGCAGCGTGATCGTGTTTGATAGCTAGTAACCGCAATGACGGTGTCGTCGCCCGGCTTGACCGGGCGACCCAGTACGCCCCGGCGGCAGTTGTCCGCACCAACCTCCGCCGCGGAGTACTGGATGCCCCGGTCAAGCCGGGGCATGACAGCGGAATGCGGGGGCTTAGTTCAACTCTCCGCGACACGTGGGCCGACCAGGAGGTCTCAATCCCCGAACATCTTCGGCGGCACGAACCCGCCGAACTCGCGTTCGATCAATTCGGCGAGCTTGAGCGGTGTGCGGTCCTCCAGCCACGGGCCGACGATCTGCACGCCGACCGGCAGCCCATCCGGTGCGAAGCCGGTCGGGATCGCTGTCGCGGGCAGGCCTGGGAGGGTGGCGATGCCGGGCCAGACGAGCTGGTCGGTATAGACGTGCGCCGTGCCGTCGATCAGGATGCGGCGCTGCTCCTGGTCCGGCGAATGATCGTGCGGATAGGCCGGCGTCGGCATGACCGGGCAGATCACCGCATCAAAGGATTTGAACAGCTCGTGCCATTGCGCGCGCAGGCGTGTCCGGCCGCCGCGCGCCAGCAGCCAGTCACGATGGCTGAGCGCGATGCCGCGCAGGCGTTCGGCCTGCAGGCTGTTGTTGCTGGCCGGCAGGGTAGCGGCCGCGGCGGCCGCCCCAGCGTAGAACTCGGGCGAGAAGCTGGCTGCGAGGAACGACAGCAGCATCCGCATATAGAGGCGCGAGGACGCCGCGAAATCCGGCAGCAGCGGACTGCTGCGATCGATCCTGACGCCGGCTTTGGCGAGATTGTCGGCGAGCGTGTTGATGCTGCCGCGTACCGCGGTGTCGGTCGGCAGCACCGGATCGGAATCGATCACGAGAACTCGGAATTCTTTCAGCGAGCCGTGACGCGCGGCCGGCAGCTCGAGCCTGTAAGCCTTGCCGTTGTCGAGCGGGTCGGGACCGGCCATGACATCGAGCAGCAGGGATAGATCGCCGGCACTTCGCGCCATCGGTCCGATCACGGCGAGATCGCGCTCATAAGCTAACGCGGGAGCCGGCGGCGGCGTATGACCACGAGACGGCAATAGATCGAAGGTCGGCTTGTGGGCGTAGACGCCGCAATGGAACGCCGGCACGCGCAGCGAGCCGCCGATGTCCGAGCCGATCGAGAGCGGGCCGTAACCCGCCGCCAGCGCCGCCGAGGAGCCACCGGAGGAGCCGCCCGGCGTGCGGCCGAGATCATAGGGGTTGTTGGTGGTGCCGTAGATGTCGTTGTAGCTCTGCCAGTCGGCGAGGGCGAGCGGCACGTTGGTCTTGCCGAGCACGATCGTGCCGGCATCCTTCACCCGCGTGACAGGCAGGGCATCTTCCCTCGCAATGAAGTCCTTGTGGGCGGGATTGCCCCAGGTCGTAGGCAGGCCGGCAATGTTGTAGGACTCCTTCACCGTCATCGGCAGGCCGAGCAGCGGCTTTCGCTCGCCGCGGGCCAGCGCCGCATCCGCTTCGCGCGCGGCGTCCAGCGCGCGATCGAAATCCCGGACGCAGATCGCGTTGATCTTGCCGTCGTGACGTTCGATGCGGTCGATCGCATCCTGCGTGAGCTCGACGGCCGACACCTTCTTCGCCGCCAATGCGGCCGACAGTTCGACCGCGCTCTTGAAACTCCATTCCGATTTCGCCACGACATGCTCCTGCGCTTCGCTGGTTTGCGATGATGCGCAGTTTTAGCCGATGCCGCAACCGCCGTTTGATCGCGGTTGATCTGTCCGGAATGCTACCCGGGCAGCATCCGCTGCATCACCCGGTCGCGATAGATGAAGACATGCGCCAGCGCGGCTGCGACGTGAATGCAGATGGTGATGAGCAGCGCCCATTCCATCGCCTGGTGGAGGCCGTCGATCGCCTTCCCGGCGGCCGCGTTATCGGACGCGAGCATCGGCAGCGGCACGAGGTAGAAGTACGAGACGGACCAGCCGCGGAAGGACGCAAACAGCCAGCCGGAGATCGTCGTCGCCAGTACCAGCGCGTAGAGCAGCCAGTGGACGGCCTCCGAAGACAAGCGCTGCCAGGGGGGCAGGGAGCTTTCAGGCGCGACCGGATGGGTGAGGCGCCAGACGAACCGGAGCGCCGTCAGCAGCAGGATCGTCAGTCCGATGGACAGGTGGAAGGTCATGCCGGCGCCCGGGCTCATGCCCCGATGGATGTCCGGCATCAGCCAGCCGATCGGATATTGCACGGCCAGCAGGGCGACGATGACCCAGTGGAAGATCTTGGCGGGCGTGCCGTATTGAAGACGGGTCATGAGGATCCCTGGCATTGAAAGGTCGCGCCGGTCAGGGCTGGAAGCCGTGCACGGCAGCATGGGTGAAAGGATTGACTGGTCCGCTCACGCGATCGCCACCGTCCGGTTTCTGGCCCGGCGCCGGAAAGGCATAGCCGATGATGGTCTTGACCACGAGGCGGTCGGACCCCCGCGTCAACCCGTAGCCGACGCCGAAGTTCACGTCGAAGTCGCCGGCCTTGAAGTCGGTGACCGCGAACAGCGTGTGCTGCTGGTCCGCAAGTTTGTCGAAGTTTCCGATCTGGCCGAGGTCGCTATAGTACTCGAAGCCTGCGTACAGATCGTCCCCGAATTTGCGTGCGATACGCGCCGCCGGCGTGAAATGCTGTTCGGCAAACTTGCCGAAATGGACGTCGACGATCGGATTGACGATGAACTCGTACTCGCTGTTTCGCACCCCGATGATGGGACGAATCTCCATCGAGAACCGGGACTGGGAGAATGGCGGCGTCTCGTTGCTGAATTCGAAGTTCACGCCGTAGAAGAAATTGCGCTGTTCGGCGTGCGGCGAAACGAACAGCGTGCGCAGCTTGAAGGCGTCCGAATAGAAGCGCTCGTCCTGGATCGAGAACGGCAGGTAGAGTCCGACCTCCCACCAGTCGGTCACGCCGTAGGCGAATTCCGGGGTGCCGTTCAGGCTGTGATTTGAGGCGAGCCCGCCGGGAAAGGGCGGATTCTTCTGACCGAGCGCGATGTAGTTCAGATGCTGCTGGATCGTGAACTGGCCGACCGCGGCGATCCCGGCGTTGTAGACTTGAATTTCATCGGTCGCGTGCGCGACTCCGCCCAGGGCCGGGAGGGTCAATACCGCCGCAAGGCCTGCTGCGTTGAATGAACGATGTCCCTTCATCGCCGTCGCCTACGCCGCCCCGATCAAGATGCCCACCGCCAGCACGATGGCGCCGCCGAGCACGATCTGGAACACGGCCTGAAGGAAAGGCGTGTCCATGTAGCGCGAGCGGATGAACGCGATCGCCCATAGTTCGAAGAACACGACGACGCAGGCGATCGCGGTCGCGATCCAGAACGCATTGGCCCAGCTGTCGGGCACGAGATAGGGCGCGGTGTGGCCGAGCCCGCCGAGCGTCGTCATTGCGCCGCAGGTGACGCCGCGCAGCCAGGGCGAGCCGCGGCCCGTCAGCGAGCCGTCGTCGGACAGCGCTTCCGCAAACCCCATGCTGATGCCGGCGCCGATCGAGGCGGCGAGGCCGACCAGAAAGGTCTGCCAGTTGTGATGCGTGGCAAAGGCCGCGGCGAACAGCGGCGCCAGTGTCGAGACCGAGCCGTCCATCAGGCCGGCGAGGCCCGGCTGCACATATTGCAGCACGAACATGCGGCGATGGGTGCGATCTTCTTCCGCGCGCACGTCGGAGCTCAGGATCTGGTCTGTCAGTTTCGCAGCGGTCTCCTCGTGGCCTTTCTCGGCTTCCGCGAGATCGCCGAGCAAGCGGCGCACGCCGACATCCTGGGCCTGTTCGGCTGCCTTCACGTAAAAGCGCTCGGCCTGCAATTCCATGGTCTCGACCTCCCTGCGGATGGTGTCGAGTGGCAGGTTCTTGGTGAGCCAGACCGGGCGGCGCTTCAGGAATCCCTTGACGTCCTCCCGACGGATCGGTGGCAAATGCTGGCCGAAGCGTTGCTCGTACATTTCCAGCAGCATGTGCCGGTGGCCGCGCTCTTCTTCGGCCATCTGCTCGAACAGCTTGGCCGAGTCGGGATAGCGTTCCTTCAGATCTTCGGCGAAGCTCATGTAAATGCGGCTGTCTTCCTCCTCGGAGGAGATCGCGACCGCAAGCACCTCGCGCTCGGTTAGATCGGCAAAGTTCTTCACGAATTGGACCTGTTATCAGTTTAGAATGGTTCTAAATCGATATAGGCTGCAATTCGTTCAGGGTCAATTCACGCGCGCCGCGCGAATCCTGACAATCCACGTGCCGCCACGGATGGCGCTTGAGTGCATGGAAACCTGCCCCGAGGTACAGGTTTAAATTCTAGAGTTTGAATGGACGGGTGAATAATGGCCAAGGTCAAGTTTCGTCTGAACGATCCGCGGCTGGCGCCCCGCCGCACCAAGATGGAAATCCCGGGATGGTCCGGCACGCGCGAGCCGCGTGCGAACGGTTCGCGTGAGCAGGTCTGGCATTGCGTGCCGTTTTCCGAGGGCGCGCAATACGGCATCGAGCTGTTCTATCCCTATGACTTCGAGCTTCGTGTCACGACCAGGGATGGCCGTTTGGTCCTCGAGGCCGATTGGGGCGAACCGCCGGAAGGTGGCGCGGAATGGCCGCCGTTTCGCAGGTTTGGCGACGCATTCTATACCTATCAGATCCTGCTCGATCTCAAGGTCGAGAAAGGCATGGCGATTCGGACCGAGCCGCATCCGCGCTTCTATGCCGATCGGACCGACACTGTGCCGATCGCGGTCCCTGCGCTGATCCGCAATTGGTGGCCGATGATGTTCTTTTGCGTCTTCAAGGCGCCGGCCGAAGGCCGAACTCACATCTTCCGGCCTAACGAACCCTTCGCTCAAATCATCGTCATTCCCGAGGAGGCCAACTTCGAGCTCGAGCCCATGGGGGAAGAGGAAGCGGCGGAGCGCGAGCTCCAGGCTCGCCGGATCTACAACAGTCGCCCCAAACTGGCCGCCGGCACCGAATGGACGTCGTCATCCGATACGGTGTTCGACGGCACTTACCGGCATCTCCATCGCGCGGCCAAGGAGAAGGCGCGCAACGAATAAGCGAACGCTGGCGGGCTTGCGCCTCCTCTATACTGCGTGCGGTACCAGCCGCGGGTGCTTCCATCTGGTGCTGCCGGCGGCGACGGCCTCGGCAAAAACAAACAGGACCCGAAGGTCCTGTTCATCGCATTCATGCGGCCGGCGATCTCAATAATAATCGCGGCGGTAGAAGCTGTGATGGTGGTGATGATGATGGTGGTGATGGTGGTAATACCGCCGATACCGCGGCACCACGACCACCGGCGCGTCGTCATAATAGCGGTAGCGCCGATAGAAGCTGTGATGGTGATGATGATGGTGGTGGTGGTGATAGAACTGGGCGAGCTGAACATTCTCGCTCGCCTTTGCCGGTGGCGCTTCATCGATGGCCTGCAGCAGGGCGCTGGCGTTCGCAATCGGCTCCAGCAGGTCGGCATATGAATTCGCCTGCAGAACGTCTGCCGGTGCCGGTGCCGGTGCGGCTTCGACCGCGCCAAGCGTCCCGAGCGCAGCCACCGCGCCCAATAATCCGGCGATTTTCTTGTCCATTTTCATCTCCCATGGTCGCCGGACACAGTTCCGGTATCCCGCAACGTCAGATATTGCCGAATGTTCCCTGAACCCCGGATTAATGCCTTGTGACGAGACGGTGGCGTCGCGTCAGGCCGTTGCGGCGTCGCGGAGGAACTTCAGCAGCAGCCGGCTGACTTCGGCGGGCTGCTCCTGCTGCACCCAATGGCCGGCACCATCGACGAGATGGCAGCCGAGCAGCTTCGTGCAGCCGCGCCCCTGCATCGCCTCGAACACGCCGGGACGTTGATAAGTGCCCCAATCCTGCCTGCCCGAGATGAAGCAGGAGGGCACGTCGATGCTGCGGCCCGAGAACAGCTGCATCTCGCTGTTGAACATGCCAGACGTGACGTAGCGATACCATTGCAACCCGCCCTGGAATCCGGTGCGGCGATATTCGGCGCTGTAATAAGCGAGGTCGCTGTCCGGCAGCCATGTGTTGGCAGCGATGGCCGCCAGCGAAGGCATTTCCTTCGCGACCGTCTCGGCCATGGTCTCACCGAGATCCATCACGTAATACGTCGGCAGCTTTGCGAGTTCGTCCGCCGACCACGACTTCATCGGATGAGGCTTGTTGTCGATCCAGTCGGCGCTTTTGTGGTGATAATAGGCGCGCAGGAAATCATGCACGCCCTGCGGCGCGTGCTGCATGTCTGCGTTCGCTCCGCGTGTCGAATAGTACCATTGATAGTGGATGCGCGGCCGCGGCAGCGCGGCGAGCTCGCCATGCACGGGATCTTCGGCCGCAGGCTGTGCGGGCTTATCGGCCGTGTTGAACGGCAACGCCGGCGCGCCGCCGAACGGCGCACTCATCAGCGTCACCGTGCGAAACACGTCCGGGCGGATCAGCGCACACCAAGCCGCGACCGGGCTGCCGAAATCATGACCCGCCAGGTCGACCTGCGTGTAGCCGAACGCCGACACCAGTGCGAGCGCATCGCGCACGAGGTTGAGCAGTGAGAACGGCGCGAGATCGCCGTCGTAATCCGCGGTCCAGCCCGTGGTACGGCCATAGCCGCGCTGGTCGGGTGCGATCACGTGATAACCGGCCGCCGCCAGCGCCGGCATCACCTTGCGCCAGGAGAAGGCAAGCTCGGGAAAGCCGTGCAGCAACAGGATGCAGCGGCGGCCCTTGGTCTCGAACCCGGCCTCGAGCACATGCATGCGCAGACCGTTGATGCCGTCGACATAACGCGAGCGGATGCCGGCGGGGAGAGGGATATCTGGGAGACCGGCCATGGTGTTTCCTCGTCATGGCCGGGCTTGTCCCGGCCATCCACGTTCTTGTTGCCGTTGATTGTAAGTCCGTGGATGCCCGGGACAAGCCCGGGCATGACGGAAGATACAGTGAGCCGCTAGATCACACCGCCGCGCAGACGAACGCATTGCCCTTGCGTTTGATCTTCCCGACCGACGGCGAGGGGAAATGCGCGGTACAGCACAGCGTGTCGGTGTCGCAATAGCGCTCGAGAAAGCTGCGACGCGTCGTGGCCGCCTTGGCCGGATCGACGTCGAACTTGATCGACAGCTCCGGGTATAGCGTCTGCAAGGGCGAATGCATGAGGTCACCGGAGAACACAGCATCGTCCTTGCCGCGGCCCATGGTGATCGCGACATGGCCGGGCGTATGGCCCGGTGTCGGCAGGATGCGGACGTGGTCGCCGATCTGGTGATCGTTGCCGACGAGCTCATGTCGTTTGGCTTCGACGACCGGCAGCACGCTGTCGGCAAAGGGCGGAATCTCCGCCTTCGCATTCTGCTCGAACCAGTGGTCGTATTCCTGCTTGGCGAAGACGTACCGCGCTCTGGGGAAGGTCGGCAGCCAGCGGCCGTTCTCGAGCCGCGTGTTCCAGCCGACGTGATCGACATGCAGATGCGTGCACATCACGAAATCGATGTCCTCGACGGCAAATCCGGCAGCGTTGAGGCCGCGCAGATAGGTGTCGTCCGTCTTCATGTTCCATTTCGGACGGTTGGGTCGCGGCTTGTCGTTGCCGATGCAGCTGTCGACGAGAATGGTGTGATGCGGCGTCGTCACCACATACGACTGAAAGCACAGCAGCAGCACGTCCTGCTCGTCCAGCGCGCGTGCCTGCAGCATCCAACCCCGGTTCTCGGCCAGCACCTCTGGCGTCAGTCCCGGCAGCATCTCCAGCGCCGGCACGAACGAGGTTTCCTGCTCGATGATGCGATGGATGGTGAGGTCGCCGACCGAAAACTTCAGGCTCATGAGAGCTCCTCGGCTCATGCTGCCGGCGGCACCGAGATCTTGACCGAGGGCCGCTCCAGCATCTTCTGATGGAAGGCGTCGAGTTTCGGATAGGCCTTGCGCCAGCCGCAATCGGCGAAGCGGAAGTCGGCGTAGCCGAGCACGCAAACAAGGCCGATCTGCGAGATGTCGAACGGGCCGTCGAGCACCTCGGGCATATTCTCGAAGCGCGCCATGCCGGTCCAGGCCCGATTCCAATGATCGTCCATCCAGGCCTGCCATTGCAGGCCCTGCGGTCGCACCATTTTCTCGTAGCGGCACAGCAGCATGGAATCGAGCATGCCGTTGATCAGCGAGTGATTGGTCTTGGCCTTCCAGCGCCCCGGACCGTAGGCCGGGATCAGGCTGCCGCCGGCCATCTCGTTGAGGTATTCGACGATGACGTAGGAATCCAGGATGACGTCGCCCTCATCGGTGATCAGCACCGGCAGCTTCTTCAGCGGCGTGATCTTCGAATAGTCCTCGTTGACCGTGCCCGGTGCGACAGTTGCCGGCATGAATTCGATCCTGTCGATCAGCCCGAGCTCGATCGCGGCGATGCGCACCTTGCGGGCGAAGGGCGAGGCGGCGGAGAAGGAGAGTTTCATGGGGATGTCCTCCGGGTGACGGCAGTTGTTTTCGTCATTGCGAGCGAAGCAATCCAGGCTGTCTCCGTGGAAATAGTCTGGATTGCTTCGCTTCGCTCGCAATGACGGGAGAGAGGGCGGTGATCGCAGCCTTACGCCGCAACGATCTCCTGGCGCTGCTCGCCGAGGCCTTCGATGCCGAGCGTGACGACGTCGCCGACATTGAGGAAGGTCGGCGGCTTCATGCCGAGGCCGACGCCGGGCGGGGTGCCCGTGGTGATGATGTCACCCGGCAGCAGGGTCATGAACTGCGAGACATAGGAGACGCACTTGGCCATCGAGAAGATCATGGTCTTGGTCGAGCCGGTCTGGCGGCGCTGGCCGTTGACGTCGAGCCACATCGACAGGTTCTGTACGTCCTTGATCTCGTCCTTGGTGGCGAGCCACGGGCCAACCGGGCCGAACGTGTCATGCGACTTGCCCTTGGTCCACTGGCCCAGGCGCTCGGTCTGGAAGTTGCGCTCGGAGACGTCGTTGCAGACGCAATAGCCGGCGACGTAGTTCAGCGCATCGGCTTCCGAAACGTACTTGGCGCGGGTGCCGATGATGCAGGCGATCTCGACCTCCCAGTCGAGCTTGGTCGAGCCGCGCGGCTTCTCGACGGCGTCGTTGGGGCCGGACAGCGAGGTGTTCGCCTTCATGAAGATGATCGGCTCGGTCGGAATGGCTGCGCCGGTCTCCTTGGCGTGGTCGCTGTAGTTGAGGCCGATCGCGACGAATTTCGAGATGCCGGTGACGGGCGCGCCGAAGCGCGGCTTGCCGGAGACGGCGGGCAGAGAAGCGGGGTCGATCGCCGCCAGCTTCTTCAGGGATTCAGGCGAATAGGCCTCGCCGGTGAGGTCCTTCAGATGCGCCGACAGATCGCGCAACTGGCCGGATTTGTCGATCAGGCCGGGCTTTTCCGCACCCTTTTCGCCGTAACGAATAAGCTTCATTCTCGTTTCTCCCTTGGGATGGACTGATCGGTTAAATAGCTTCATGGAACAGGGCGGCGGGAAATTCAACCGCCCAGAACCGGGTGCATTGCAGCCCTTCCTGGTAGGGTGGGCAAAGGCGCGGAGCGCCATGCCCACCACCTTCTCTCAATAGCCGGCGTTGGTGGGCACGGTGCGCTTTGCCCACCCTTGTATTAGCGCGCCGGGTTAGGATGGCCACGTTCCGTGAGGAATGGCCCAGCCCGGGTGGCCGCCCGAGCTGGGCCGCCGATCGATCGGATCGATGCCCACCGAAGCCCTGAAGGGCTGCGTTTCGTAGCAAGATCGCGGTCGGCACTTCAGCGGGACCCGCATGGTTGAACGAACTTCAGGTTCGCATTCACAAGGGAGGGTCGAGGAAGATGGCCAAGCATATCATGATCTGTGCCGGGATCGATACCGGCAAAGACAAGCTCGACGTGGCGGTCGACGGCAGCTCGGAGCGATTGCAGGTCGACAATACGGTAGAAGGCCGCCAGGAGCTGGTGGAGTGGCTGAAGGGCCACAAGGTCAAGCGGATAGGGATCGAGGCAAGCGGAGGCTATGAGCGGGCTGTCGTCGCTGAGCTGCGACGCAAGCGGTTCGTCGTCGTCCTGTTTCAGCCCAAGCAGGTCCGTGCCTATGCCACGTTCCATCAGCTGCTGGCCAAGAACGATACGATCGACGCGGCGCTGATCGCGATGTGCACTGCTGCGGTCAAAACGATCCATCCCGCTCCGGATCCGCGTCTGCAGCCCTTTGCCGAGCATCTGACGATGATCGACCAGATCACGGAGGACATCGCAAGACTGAAGAACCGGCTTGAGAGTTGCCGCGACACGCGGATTCAAGGGGTTTGGAAGGCGCAGATCGCGCTCCTGACCAAGTCCAAACGAGCTGAACTCAAAGCGCTGCTGGCGACGATCCGCAAGCACCCTGATCTGGCCGCACGGCTCGATCTGATCTATAGCGTCGCCGGCTGCGGCCTGCCGACCGCGGTTGCCGTCCTGGTCAGGATGCCCGAGGTCGGCAACATCACGCGTGGGCCCGCTGCAGCTCTCGGCGGGCTGGCGCCTTACGACGACGACAGCGGCAATCGCGCCGGCGCCCGTCACATCGAGGGTGGCCGCGAACGCCTGCGCCGGGCGCTCTACACCGCGGCCCTTGCGGCATCCTTCCGCTGGAATCCGCAGCTCAAGGCTCTGTACGCCCGCCTGATCGCCGCCGGCAAAGGCCACAAATGCGCGCTCATCGCCTGCGCCAGAAAGCTGCTCGTCACGATCAACGCCGTCGTCGCCCGCGGAACTCCCTGGGTGGCAGAGCTGCCTCAACTCGCCAAGCGGCCCGCCGCCTGACCCGTTTCTTTGTTCGACTAGGCGACCGTTTCTTCGTCCCGACCTGCCGCAACAAAGACGCCGCGCGCGGCGGCCGTCAAGGCTGGCCGTCGCTCTGCTCCCGCCTTACATCAGCTGCTGCCAGGCCACGCCTTGATGGGCGCAAGCGCGGCGTCACCATCAAGGCCATCGGGGGCGACTTAATGGTTGCTACGATTTGCTAGGATTGCTGCGCCACAAACCTGAACGCATTGCCCTCCCGGCGGATGTGGCCGGCCGAGAAATGCCCGCCGATCACGAGCGTCGGCGTATCGGCAAACCGGCCGAACAGCTCACGCCGCGTCACAGCGGATTGCGTCAGGTCGGAATCCGCGGTGGAGGACCAGTCGAGATGCGCCATCTGGCATGGATGATGAGCGACGTCGCCGGTCAAGAGCCCCTGTTCGCCGTCCGACTGGATCAGGACGCTCATATGGCCCGGACTGTGGCCGGGCGTCGGGATCATGCTGATCTCGTCCGAGAGCCTGTGATCGCTCGGGATCAGATCGGCACGGTCGGCATCGACGATCGGCTTCACGGAATCGTCAAAGACGGCCTGCTTGTCCGGCTCGGTCGAGTGTTTCAGCCAATGCTCGTATTCGGCGCGTCCGAACACGTAGCGCGCTTTGGGGAAGGCGGGCGCCCATTTGCCGCCGACCAGCTTCGTATTCCAGCCGACATGATCGACGTGAAGATGCGTGCACAGCACGGTGTCGATGCTGTCAGGCGGAAAGCCCGCGGCCGCCATCATGTCCAGAAACGGGGTGTTGCGGTTATTCCAGGTCGGAACGTTGCGGCCCTGCTTGTCGTTGCCGAGGCCGGTGTCGACCACGATCCGGCGCGACGGCGTCTCCACCACCAGCGAGTGGATCGACATTTTCAGCCGGCCCTCTTCGGTCGCGAAATGCGGAATCAGCCAGGGCAACTTCCTGATCTCGTCATTGCTGGCCAGAGGCAGGATGAAGCGGGTCGAGCCGACCGTTTCCAGTTCGACCACCTTGGTGATTTTGACCTTGCCGACCTTCCACTGCATCGGGCGCCCCCTATTTCTTCATTTGGCGGCGAAAGATGCGCATTTTCCGCCATGAAGCGCAATGGATCATCTGTCGCGATGTTGCGTTATCGAGGGAACCTGGACCCAACCTAAAGGACGAGCAGGGGGAGCCCATGCCAGAGCTTACGATTTCCGCCGACAAGGTCGCCTTCATCATCGAGAAGGCGCGCGAATTCGACGTCAAGGAGGGGGACTCCGATCCGGATTCCGGCTCCAACGCAGCCGATGACGATATGATCGACGTATTGGAGGACGATGGCTCCGATCCCGCCGGTCTCGAACTTGGCAGCTTCATCACCGCCCTCAACGAGGACGAGCAGCTGGATCTCGTGGCGCTGACATGGCTGGGGCGCGGCGAGGGCACGATCGATGATTGGGACGATCTCCGCTCGCGCGCCGTCGAGGCGCGGGCGACTTATCGCGCTCCCCGGCGCGAAACGGCCCGCTACCTGCTCGGCGATCCCATGCTGGGTGATCTGCTTGCCGACGGGCTCGACGCCTTCGGCATCGACTGGACGGATGAACGCACGACGGCCGATTCGTCCGCGCCCAGTCAGCAGGACGAAGACGAGCCCACCAAACAACGCTGATGCTGCCGGCTTCGGCGCTTCACTTGGCGCAGTTGACCACAACGGTACCGAGCTTGTCGCCCTTCTCGACGGCGAGATGCGCCTGCGCCGTGTCCGACAGGGCGAACTCTGCCGCGACATTGTGAATTCGCGGCCCCGCCGCCAGCCATTTCGAAATGTCGGCCTGCGCCGCCGCGAGCAGCGCCGGCGGGAGTGCGAACAGCACCAGTGTGCGCAACGTGATGCATTTCTCCATCAGCTCGCGCATGGGGACGACAGGCGTGCGCTTGCCGTTGGTGGCGTAGACCGCGATGGTGGAATTGACGGCCATCAGCTTCAGCGTCGTTCCGATGTTGCCGCCGAAATCGACGTCGACGACGCGATCGACACCGCGTCCGCCGGTGAAGGCCATCGCCTTCGCGACGACATCCTCGTCCTTGTAATTGACCACGAGATCGGCGCCCGCCTGCCGTGCCAGCTCGCCCTTCATGGCCGAGCTGACTGTCGCGATCACCTGCGCGCCGCCCCATTTGGCGAGTTGCACGGCATAATGGCCGACCGCGCCGGCGCCGCCGGTGACGAGCACGGTCTTGCCGACGATCGCCCCGTCCGCAAACAGGCTGCACCACGCGGTCATCGCGGGGATGCCGAGCGTTGCGCCTTCCGCAAAGGAGAGATGGCCCGGCAGCGGCGTCACCAGCTGCTCGGCCAGTACGATATACTCCGCCGCGGTGCCGAAGGCGCGGCCGTTGCGCTGGCCGTTGAACAGCCAGACCCGATCGCCGAGCTTGAAGCGCATCACCCCATCGCCGATCTGGTCGACGAAACCCGCGCCATCGCTGTTCGGAATCACGCGAGAAAACTCCATCGCGCGATAAGAGCCGCCGCGCCGGCCGACATCGGCCGGATTGACGCCGGAGGCTTCCAGGCGAATGCGAACTTCGCCCGGGCCCGCGACCGGCGTCGCCATCTCACCATAGGTGAGAACGTCCGCCGCCGGCCCCGTCTGCTCGTACCAGACCGCTCTCACAGCGTTCCCGGGAACGCGCCGCCGTCGAGCAGGATGTTCTGGCCGGTGATGAAGCCGGCCTTGGCCCCGCACAGGAAGGCGCAGGCGTAGCCGAACTCGTCGGGCTGGCCGAAGCGCCCCGCGGGGTTCAGCTTGGCGCGCTCCGCCAGAATCTGCTCCGGCGAAACGCCGCGCTTGTCGGCTTCGCCCTTCGCGGTGCTGGTCAGGCGATCGGTCTCGAACGGACCCGGCAGCAGGCCGTTGATGGTGACGTTGTTGATCACGGTCTTGCGCGACAGGCCCGCGATGAAGCCGGTGAGGCCGGCGCGCGCGCCGTTGGAGAGGCCGAGGATGTCGATCGGCGCCTTCACCGCGGCCGAGGTGATGTTGACGATGCGGCCGAACTTGCGCGCCATCATGCCGTCGACGGTTGCCTTGATCAGCTCGATCGGCGTCAGCATGTTGGCGTCGATCGCCTTGATCCAGTCGTCGCGGGTCCAGTTGCGGAAGTCGCCGGGCGGCGGCCCGCCGGCATTGTTGATGAGAATGTCCGGCTCGGGGCAGGCCTTCAGCACGGCTTCGCGGCCCGCCGGCGTCGTGATGTCGCCGACGATCTCGGTGACCTTCACGTTCGGATAGGCTTTGCGGATTTCGTCGGCTGTCTTCTTCAGGGCTTCCGCGCCCCGCGCGGTCAGCACGACGTCGACGCCGGCTTCGGCCAGCGCCATGGCGCAAGCGCGCCCCAGGCCCTTGCTGGATGCGCAGACGATGGCGCGGCGACCTTTGATCCCAAGATCCACTGTTTCACTCCCGAAATAGCACGCAGGTTTTTGAACGGGGCGCACTCTAGCCAACATCGGCGGCCCTGATAAGGGACGGGTCCGCGTCAAAATGCATGGCGCGCCCGCGCCCATGCTTTAGATGCGCCGTTCCTGCTTCAGGCGGTCGATTGCCTCGGCGGCCTCCGGCGGCAGCGATTTGAATCCCATCTGCCCGACCGCCGAGAACAATGGGCGCAGACGCGAGCCGGCGAGGAAGGGCGGCTGGCGGCTCGGCGGCACGATCTGGTCGAACACCAGCACCAGCGTGGTGGCGACGAGCCCGACCCTGATGGCGCCGAGCGCGGCGCCGCCGATCCGGTCGACGATCCCGGCGTCGCGGATCGTATCGCTCAGCGCGAGACGTCCGAGATAGCCGAACAGCATGCCGACCACCACGAAGATGGCGAAGAACCAGATCCAGTTCTGAAACAGCGACGCGTTCGGGTTGCCGGCGACCTGCGGCACGATCAGCGGCATCAGCGCGACCGCGATGGGAGCGGCGAGGAGATAGGCGAGGATGGTCACGGCGCTGCCGAGCAGGCCGGTCCTGAAACCGAAACCGATCGCAATGGCGAGTGCGACGTAGATCGCGAGATCAAAGCTGTTCATGAGCAAAACCCTGCCAACGGAACGTATGAACGTCGAACCGATCGTTCCGGTTTCAGCTCGCTAAAATCGTCTGTAATTGGCTCCCTACAGCTCAGGATTGCATTCGTTCATGACTATTCGACGTCAGTAAAGAAACTATCTCTTTGGCTGCCGTCCCGGCCCCGCACGCGCAATTGCGCGCGAGGTGAGGAACGGTCCGCGTCGCCTAACTCGGCCGCATCCCGGCCTTGATCATATCCGCCGCCTTCTCCCCGATCATGATGGCAGGCGCATTGGTATTGCCGCCGATCAGCGTCGGCATGATCGAGGCGTCGACGACGCGAAGGCCCTCCAGCCCACGCACCTTCAGCTTCGGATCCACCACCGCCATGGCGTCCGTGCCCATCTTGCAGGTGCCGACGGGATGATAGACCGTGTCGACGCGACCCCGCAGGACGGCGCGGATGTCGTCGTCCGTTCGCACATCGGCCGTGAACATGTCCTTCTTCTGCAAGGCACGCAGCGCAGGCGTCTCCATCAGCCGCCGCGTGGTCTTGAAGCCCGCGACCATCGCTTCGAGATCATCGTCTTCACCGAGGAAGTTGGGGTCGATCATCGGTGCGGCAAGCGGATCGGCGCTTTTCAGCCACACGCTGCCGCGGCTCTTCGGCCTGAGCAGGCAGACGTGACATGAGAAGCCTGCCTCCTTGTGTTTCTTGCGGCCGTGGTCGTCGAGCATCGCGATGACGAAGTGCAGCTGGATGTCAGGCACATCGAGATCCGGGCGGGTTTTCAGGAAGCCGCCGCACTCGGCGAAATTGGTGGTCATCAGGCCGCGCCGCTCGCGGCGATAGCGCTGAATGGCGCGGAGCAGCGATGGCAGCCGGCCGAGCGACGAGTGAACGAAGTGCGGATAGTCGGAAGCATAGACGAAGACGAAATCCGGATGGTCCTGCAGATTTTTCCCGACGCCCGGCAGATGATGCACGACGCCGATGCCGTGCCTGCGAAGCGCCTCGCCGTCGCCGACGCCCGACAGCATCAAGAGCTGCGGTGACTGGAAGGCGCCGCCAGCCAGGATCACCTCCCGCTGCGCGCGCAGCTGTTTCGTCTGCCTGCCCTGCACATATTCGACGCCGACCGCACGTCCGCCCTCGAACAGGATCCTGGTGGCATGCGCGCCGGTCTCGACGCGCAAATTCGCGCGCTTGCCCATGTGCGGCTGCAGATAGGCCCGCGCCGCGCTCCAGCGCTCGCCTTTGTGCTGCGTCACCTGATAGCTGCCGAGCCCTTCGTGGTCTTCGCCATTGAAGTCGTCGCGGATGCGGAACTGCGCCTCGCGCGCGGCCTGGTGGAAGATGTCGTGAACAGGATTGTCCGAGCGCAGCCGGTTGACGTGCAGCGGCCCGCCCTTGCCGTGATAATCGCCGTCGAAATCGGCATTGTTCTCCGAACGCTTGAAATAGGGCAGCACGTCCGCATACGACCAGCCTTGATTGCCGAGCGAGGCCCAGTGGTCGTAGTCCCATTTGTGGCCGCGGATATAGACCATGGCGTTGATTGCCGAGGAGCCGCCGAGGCCCTTGCCGCGCGGTTGATAACCGACACGTCCGTTCAACCCCTTTTGCGGCACGGTCTCGAAGGCCCAGTTCGCCGCGCTGTAGGGCAGCGCGAGCCCGAATGGCGTCGTGATCCGCCAGCTGTCGTTCGTGCCGCCGGCATCGAGCAGCGCCACCGATGTCGCCGCATCCTCCGACAGCCGCCCCGCCACCGCGCACCCGCCGGAGCCCGCGCCCACGACGATGAAATCGAATGTATCTGTCATTGATGTCTCCCCCATTTGCATTTTTCTCGTCATTCCGGGGCGCGCGAAGCGCGAGCCCGGAATTCATTCATCCGCTTGGCACATGGCGAAATGGATTCCGGGCTCGATGCTGCGCATCGCCCCGGAATGACGGGCAGCTACGACATGAACCGCATCATCTTCTCCAGCCGCGCGATCTTGCCGCCATAGGGCGGATAGAGGTCGGCGAGGCGGTTGAACCTGGAGCGATAGAACACCGGCTTCAGCTTGCTGAAGGTCCGAAAACCCCATTCGCCGTGATAGGCGCCGGTGCCGGAGGCGCCGACACCGCCCATCGGCTGGTTGATTTGCGCGAAGTGAAACAGGCAGTCGTTGATGGTGACGCCGCCGCTGACCGTGCGTGCCAGCATCTCGTCTCGCGCGTTGCTGTCCGTGCCGAACCAGTACAGCGCGAGCGGCCGGTCGCGCCTGACGATGAAGGCGATGGCATCGGCGCGTTCGCGATAGGGGAGCACCGGCAGCACCGGCCCGAAGATCTCCTCCTGCATCGCGGCCATCGCTTCGGTCGCACCGAGGATCAGCGTCGGCGGGAATTTGCGATGCGCCTTCCAGTTGGGATCGTCAGCCCTGGCCGGTTGCAGGATCTTGGCGCCGCGCTCGGCGGCGTCAGTGACCAGCCCTTCGAGCCGGGCATAATGCCGGTCGGAAATGATGGAGGTGTAGTCCTTGTTGGCGGGATCGGTGCCGAACATGCGCCGCATCTGCGCGCTGACTTTTTCGGCAAGGGCCTGCAGCGATCGCTCCGGCACCAGCACATAGTCAGGGGCAATGCAGGTCTGTCCGGCATTGAGCAGCTTTCCGTAGGCGATGCGCTCGGCCGCCTCGTCGAGATCGGCGGAGGCATCGACGATCGCAGGCGACTTGCCGCCGAGCTCGAGCGTGACGGGGGTGAGATTGCGCCCCGCCGCTTCCGCGACCAGCCGCCCGACCCGGGTCGAGCCCGTGAAGACGAGGTGATCGAACGGCAGATGGGCAAAACCCTTTGCGACCTCGTCCTCGACCCCGGTGACGAGCAGCTCCGTGGCGTCGAACGTCTCGGCGATCGTCTGCTTGAGCAGCGCGGAAAAGTGCGGGACGAGCTCGCTCGGCTTGATGATGACGAGGTTGCCGGCGGCGATGGCGCCGATCGCGGGCGCGAGCGTCAGTTGCAGCGGATAATTCCAGGGCGCGATGATGCCGACCACGCCGAGCGGCTGCGGCATCAGCCGGTTGCGGGCGGGGAGGAATTGCAGCGCCGTCGCCACGCGCTGCGGCGCCATCCAGCTCTTCAGGTGTTTCGTGGCATGCCGGATCTCGGAGAACACCATCATGGCCTCGGCGATGGTGGTCTCGATTGCCGAGCGGTGGCCGAAATCGGCCGAGATCGCCTGCCTGAAACGCTCTTCATTGTCGGCGACGACCGCGCGCAGCCGCGCCAGCCGGTCGAGCCGCGCGGCACAGTCCGGCGCCGGCTCGGCCCGCGAGCGCGCGAGCATCGCCTGGAAGCTGTCGGTGAGTGCGGCCAGCGGCGCGCTCGCCGGCGCGCGGTCCAGAGTGCTGTTCAAGGCGGTTCTCCCCGTCAGGCGTTTCGCCGCTGTTTTGTTGCCGCAAGCTGGCGGTTTGTGGAACTTCTGGCAAGTGCCGGGCAAGCCGGCCGGAATCTGCGCCCGCTCCCTGTCACAAAGTCGAAAAAAACGTCCCCGCGGCCCTTTCCAAAGCCAGCCCGCCTTGATACATACCCCCCGCACCCAAGGGCCTTGGCCCGGGGTTGCCTTCCAGGGAAGCCTTCGGGACGGGAGAAGAAAGCCACGCGCACAGCGTCGGCCCTCAATCCATCGTCCCCGGCATTTTCTCGAAGGCGCGCAACGGTTTAACGCGGGGTGGAGCAGCCCGGTAGCTCGTCAGGCTCATAACCTGAAGGTCATAGGTTCAAATCCTATCCCCGCAACCAAATAGGCCAGTCTACGAGGTCCTAGAAAGCCGCCCTCCGGGCGGCTTTCTTGTTTTGGGCTCTGTCTCCGCACGAAGGAAACCGGTCTGTCCTGGCTTCAGCCCTATGTCCTTACGGAGGAAGAACACCCAAACGAAGCTTTGGTGGGATGATTTGTAACATGTATTCTGACGGGGCCGGCAGGAGACGGGCATGCACGCGGAAATCGAAAGGCATCGTGACGCACTAAGGGCCCTGTGTGATCGTTATGGCGTCGTGCGGCTCGAACTGTTTGGCTCTGGAGCGCGCGGCGACGACTTCGATTCGGCGAGAAGCGACGCGGATTTTCTCGTCGAGTTCGACAAAAACAGTGGCATGCCGCCGCTCGACCAGTTTCTCGGGCTCGCCGAAGGGCTCGAACGGCTTCTCGGACGTCCTGTCGATCTCGTCGAGGCTTCGGCCCTCAAGAACCCCTATGTGCGCGCAACGATCAACCGGTCGAGAGAATTGATTTATGCCGCGTGATCCGCGTGCGTTTCTATGGGACGTGCAGCAGGCCGGCCAGGCGATCGCCGAATTCACCGCGGGTCTTGATGCCTCAGGTTATCGAGCGAGCCCGCTGATCCGATCGGCCGTAGAGCGGCAGTTCGAGGTCATTGGCGAGGCGCTGAACCGGCTCTCGAAGGACGCGCCGGATATCGCTGATCGGGTACCCGACCTGCGGAGGATCGTGAGCTTTCGCAACATCCTGACCCACGGCTATGCGGTTGTCGATGACGGACGAGTATGGGAGATCGTTACGTCAATGCTGCCCACCCTGCGTGCCACCGTAACGGCTCTCCTGAGTGAATTGGGGCCGCCGGACGCATGAACGTTGGTCCATTGCAGGTCATCGCAATCGAGCGGAAAGACGCCTGAAGCAACGCCTGAGCCGCCAACGAAAGACAATCACCCAGGAAGGGCCATGACCAGCAAGCTGATCGACATCTCCGTTCCCCTCCAGAACGACGTGCCGGCCGATCCGCCCGGCAATCATCCGACCATCCAGTATATCGACCACCAGCAGGGCCTGCCGCGCATGCTGCAGTTCTTCGACGGGCTGAAGGCCGAGGATCTGCCGGATGGACAGGGCTGGGCGGTGGAGCAGGTCAGCCTCTCGACCCACAACGGCACCCATCTCGACGCACCCTGGCATTTCCACCCGACCATGAACCGCGGCGAGCAGTCCTGGACCATCGACGAGGTGCCGCTGGAATGGTGCTTTCAGCCAGGCGTGAAGCTCGACTTCCGCCATCTGCCGGACGGCTATGTCGCGACGGCCGCGGACGTCGAGGCCGAGCTCAAGCGCATCGGCCACGAGCTGAAGCCGCTCGAGATCGTCGTGGTCAACACCAGCGCCGGCGCCAAATACGGCCGGCAGGACTACGTCACCTCGGGCTGCGGCATGGGCTATGAAGCCACCATGTACCTGCTCGAGCGCGGCGTGCGCCTGACCGGCACCGACGGCTGGAGCTGGGACGCGCCGTTCGTCCACACCGCGAAGAAATATGCCGAGACGAAGGACGCCGGCCTGATCTGGGAAGGCCACAAGGCCGGCCGCCATATCGGCTATTGCCATCTCGAGAAGCTGCACAATCTCGAGCTGCTGCCGCCGTCAGGCTTCAAGGTGTCATGCTTCCCCGTGAAGATCGAGCGCGCCTCGGCCGGATGGACGCGGGCGGTCGCGATTTTGGAGGGCTAATTGCTCGGGCTCGCCTTTATCCCGCGCAGTCCGGTCCATCCAACGTCGTCAGCGGGTGCGCGGGGCAGCGCGTAGCATTCTGAAGCGGAAAGCATCCGCTTGCGTCCTTGCCGGCTTCCATGTGACCCGGGTCACGGTCTGCTGCAGATGATTGCTCCATCTTCCAAGACATCAGTTCGGATGGACCGACTGGATTTCGGGATGGAGAAGCCACCATGCGCACCAGCAGACCTGCGATCGAGTTATCGCTCGAAGACCTGGAGATCGTCGCCGGCGGGGACGGCGTCATGGGGCAAACCGGAAGCATCCAGTTCGGTGTGGGAGCAAACCACGGAGCGTCGGTGTCGTGGCCGGGAGCCGTCGGGGGTGTTGAGGGAACGTGGACCGCATCGAGCAAATCCGGCCTGAGTTGGCGTCCGGCGTGACCTGTCGCGCCGCGCCCTTCGGAAAGAGTCCAATGGAGAAGATCATGACCAAGGCCACTGAACCGATGGACCTGTCGCTCGAGCAACTGGAGATGGTTGTTGGAGGCGACGGTGTTCTGGGCAGCACAGGTGCGATCGTCTTCGCGAACGGAACGGCCGGGAGCTCCGTCAGCTGGCCAGGGGCTGTCGGCGGGGTGCAGGGCACATGGACAGCATCCAGCAACACCGGCCTGAGCTGGCATGCAGCTCAGCACGCGTGAGAGCGGCCAGCCGGAAAGGCCCGTGGTGGAAGGAGCGGCACACAGCCATAGTACCGGTTCGCTGTGCGCCGAGCCAAAAAAGCGCGAGCCAGCAAACGCCGGCCCGCGCGGTTCAGATCGGAAAATGGTGCGCTCTCTAACCCAGGCTCAGCGCCTCGCCGGCTTCTACGGACTGAGCGCGAGCATCGCGCGCCGGCTTGTACGGACAGACCATCGTCAGATAGAGCAGCGTGGGTGTCTTGCTGTCTCCCTCGTACTCCCACTCCAGCCGGATCTCATGCGTATCCGCGCCCGGGTCGGTCTCTTCGTGGGTCGTGATGTGGGTTTTCATCGGGATCGGTGGCTCCGAATTGAAACATTTCCGAAGCGATGCTGGCAAAGGTTGCCGGGCTGCCCGAAGAGGTGCTGAAAAATTGTCTTTCCGCGCTCGATCGCGCCGAGTTGCTGGTCAGTATCGATACCGATCTGGAAGATTCTCTCGAATTCCGACACGAGATGGTTCGTCAAGTGACTTACGACTCGATGGTCGAAAAGGTTCGTGAAAACCTGAATGCACGCATCATCGAAGCTTTCGAGGCCGAAGAAAGCTGGCGCGATACACCCGAGCGACTTTGCTACCATGCGACCCAGGCGAAGGATTGGCGAAAAGCGTTCGATCACGGAAGGAGTGCTGCACGGAAATGCCTGGTGCGCTCTGCCTATACCGATGCGGCTGACTATTTCGACATCGCGATGAATTCGCTCGATAAGACGCCGACGAGCCGGTCGCGTGAGGCGGATGCCGTCGATCTCCGGATGGAGGCGCGCATGGCGTTTATGTGGTCCGGTCACGTTGCTCGGGCGCTGGAGCTGGGAAATGAAGCCGAGCGGCGCGCCGATGCCATCGATGACCTCGGTCGCAAGATCGCGGCCATGACTGTCCGGGCGAGTGCGCAGAACTTCTACGGAACGCCGGCCGAGGCCGTCGCGATCGGCGAGGCTGTCGCGAACCTGTCGCGAGGGGAACGTGATCAGGGATGGAGCAATCTGGCCCAATATGGGCTGGGGCAGGCCTATTTCCTTGCCGGCCGCTACCATAGCGCCGAAGAGATTCTGGAAACCGTCCGCGGCCGGTTGATGGATCCGGAGGCCAGTGCCCCGCTTGGCTCTACCCCAAGATATCTCCTGCTTCTCTGCTGCATGATGGGCAGCATCACCCACACCGTCATGGGCGAGTTCGATATCGCCGAGCAGCTTCAGCGCGAGGCCGCGGCGATCGCTGAGGAAACCGGTCGGCCCTATGACCGCGTTGCCGCCGCTTATAGCGGCGGCTGGCTGATGCTTGGCCGGGGCGATCCGGCAGCTGCCGCCGCCGTTCTCGAAGACGGCTTCGTGCTGGCGCAGAAGCACGGCATAAGGCTGTTCGTGCCGGTCCTCGCCTGCCATCTCGGCATCGCCTATCTCGAGCAGGGGCTGTTCGACCGGGCCCGCCGCATGCTGACTGAAGCGCGCGAGGAGGCGAGGGCGGTCGGCTATACCTCGGCGGTGCTGCGCTCCTCGATCTACCTGGCTCTGGCGAGCCACCAGCTCGGCGACGCCCAGGCGGCGCAGAACATGCTGCGCGAGGCGCGCAACACCGCGCGCCAGCAGGGTTTTTCCGGCCTCGAGGCCGAAGCGCTGTTCGGCGAGGCCGTGGTGACGCCGCGATCGGGCGAGGAGAACCGCACCGTCATCCTTGCCGCTCTGCGCGCCGCGATCGCAATCGCCTCCGGGAGTGGTGCCAGTCCGTTGCTCGGCAAGGCCGAGGCGATGCTGAACGGCCTGCTCGCGGGCGGCGAGCAGCCGAGCTGACGTGCCGTGGCGTCGGCGTGCGCTTCTGCCCGGCGGGCGGAATGAATTTCATAAATTTTGCAAGGATTTAGCTACTGTGCATGGGGTTGTTTTTGCTTTTTGGGAGCAGGGCGGCCGCGCTGTGACGACAAGTCCCTTGCGCCGGCGGCAAGGCAATCGCGCCGCTTCGACAATCTGATGTACGAGCACCATTGAACGCCGCTATGGCTAGGCCAGGAAGGCCCGGAAACGCCGTAGCGCGATCAGGAAGAAGACGACGCCGATCAGCGCGAGCGCGAGAAGCTGCGGCCAGACGGCTTCGAGGCCGGCGCCGCGGAACAGGATGGCCTGGGCGAGCATCACGAAATGCGTGTTCGGTGCCGCCAGCATGATGTCCTGGACGAATTGCGGCATGCTCTCCCGCGGCGTCATGCTGCCGGACAGGGTCTGCAACGGCAGCAGGATCATGATCAGCAGCAGCCCGAACTGCGGCATCGACCCGGCAACGGTTGCGAGAAAAATGCCCATGCTGGTGGTAGCGAAGAGTTGCAGCGCCGCGCCGAGCAGGAACAGCGCCACCGAGCCGTCGATGGTCACAGCCAGCCATCCCTTCACCACGAACACGATCGACAAAGCGGAGGCGACCAGCACCACCGCTCCCATCGACCAGACCTTGCTCACCATGATCTCCAGCGGCGTGACCGGCATCACCAGGAGATGCTCGATCGTGCCGTGCTCGCGCTCGCGGATCAGCGCCGCACCGGTCAGGATGATCGAGAGCATGGTGATCGAGGTGATCACGTGGTCGATGGCGCCGAACCAGGACTTCGTCAGTTCCGGGTTGAAGCGTGCCCGCAGTGCCAGCTCGATCGGCGGCGCCTGCGCATCGCGCGTACGGGCCAGGAATTCGGCGATTTCCGCGCCGACGATCTGCTCGACATAGCCGCCGCCGTTGAAGGCCTGCGAGATGCGCGTCGCATCGATATTGAGCTGGATCGCCGGCGACTTTCGCGCCAGCAGGTCGCGCTGGAAGTCCGGCGGAATGTCGAGCGCGAACGTGTCGAGCCCCGCATCCATCCTGCGGTCCATTTCGTATTGCGAGATCAGACGCGGCTCGGAGAAATACGGCGCGGTGAATGCCATCCCGATGCGGGTCGAGACCGGCGAATGATCCTCGTCGACGATGGCGATCGCGGCGCGGTTGAGGGTTTCCGGCAACGCCTTCGCGCCGGCGTAGACCGCCAGCGTAAAGGAATAGACGATGAGCACGAGCAGCATCGGATCACGGACGAGGCCGCGCAGCTCCTTGATGCCGAGTTGAAGCACGTTATCGATGCGCATGATCAGCGGGCCTGTTTCTTCAGCAGCATTGCGCCGGCCGTCACCAGCACCGGGACCATGATGGCAAGCGCCAGCAGGTCGTTGTGCAGCGTTTCGAACGACAGGCCCTTGGAGAAGGTGCCGCGCGAGATCGTGACGAAATAGGTGGTGGGATAGATTCGTCCGATCAGCGCACCGAGCCCCTGGAGCGACGACACCGGATCGATCAGTCCGGAATACTGGATCGCAGGAATCAGTGTGATCAGCACCGTGCCGAACAGGGCCGCGATCTGGCTCTTCATGAAGGCCGAGATCACCAGCCCCATGCCGGTCGTGGCTGTGACGTAGAGCAGGGCGGCGAGCGCGTAGGTGGCAAAGCTGCCGGTGAAAGGCACGCCGAAGACGGTCAGCGCGAACCCGACCAGGAGAAGGAAGTTTCCGAACGCCAGCACGACGTAGGGCAGTTGCGTGCCGAGCAGGAATTCCAGCCGCGTCACCGGCGTCACGTAGAAATTGACGATCGAGCCGAGCTCCTTCTCGCGCACCACCGCGAGCGCAGCGAGCACTGCCGGAATCATGATCAGGAGCAACGGAATGATTCCGGGCGCCATGGCGACAACGCTCCTGACGTCGGGATTGTAGCGGTAGCGCAGCTGGAGCTGGTAGGACCCGGCGATTGCGGCTTCGCCATAGAGCTCCCGGCCCTTCTGGGCCAGCCAGGTCGCATGGATCGCCTGGGCATAGGAGCGCAGCGTTTCGGCGCGGGTGGGATTGGCGCCGTCGACCCAGGCGCCGATCTCGACATGCCGGCCTCGGCTGACGTCGCGGCCGAACCCGGGCGGCAGTTCGATGGCAAGGCCGATCTGGCCTGCGCGCATGCGGCGGTCGAGATCGGCGTAGTCGGTGATCGCGGATTTCTCGGTAAAGTAGCGCGAGCCTGCGATCTGAAGGCTGTAGTCGCGGCTGATCGCACTGTCGTCGCGGTCAAGCACGGCGAAGGTCAGGTTCTCGACGTCCATGCTGATGCCGTAGCCGAGCACGAACAGCAGCAGCACGCTGCCGAGAATCGCGAGCGTGGCGCGGATCGGATCGCGCCGCAGTTCGAGCGCCTCGCGCCGGGAATAGGCCAGCATGCGGGTCAGGTTGAACCTCGCGCCGCGTTTGCGTGGCGTGGTCGCCGTCGTTGCCCTGGTCTCGGCTGATACGGTGGCGGGCTGGCGAGTCGTCTCGCTATCGTCGGCGATCGCCTCCTCGAGGCAGGCGATGAAGGCCTGCTCCAGTGTGGCAGCGCCGCGTGCGGCGACGATCGCCGCCGGCGTGTCCGACGTCAGAACCCGGCCCGCATGCATCAGCGAGATACGGTCGCAGCGCTCCGCCTCGTTCATGAAATGCGTGGAGACGAAGATGGTGACGTTGTCCTTGCGCGAGAGCTCGGCGAGGATTTGCCAGAAGCGATCGCGGGCCACGGGATCAACCCCGGAAGTGGGCTCGTCGAGGATGAGGATGTCGGGACCATGGATCATGGCGACCGCCAGCGACAAACGTTGCCGCAGCCCGAGCGGCAGCGCGTCGGGGAGGGATTCCGCGACGTCTGCAAGATCGAACCTTGCGATCATCTCGTCGATGCGTGCGGCAATGGCGTCCGCCGGCAGCTCGAACAGCCGCGCATGCAGATCGAGGTTTTGCGTGACCGTCAGCTCCGAATAGAGCGAAAAGCCCTGCGACATGTAGCCGATGCGCCGCCGTATCGACATGTCGCCGGCATCGATTGGCTTACCGAAAAGTCGTGCGTTGCCCTCACTCACCGGCAATAGGCCGGTGAGCATTTTCATGGTCGTGGTCTTGCCGCAGCCGTTCGAGCCGAGGAAACCGAAGATCTCGCCTTTCCTGATGCGGAAGCTGACGTCCTCCACGGCAACGAAGTCATTGAACCGCCGGGTCAGATGGTCGGCCTCGATCGCGATCTCGTCATGATCTTCGCGGCGGGGCGGGATAACGACGCTGGTGTGGTTGCCGCGGTCTGCCTCGGGCAGAAGGCGGATGAACGCCTCATCTAGTGTCTCGGCGCCGGTCTGCGCCTTGAGTTCGGCGGGCGTTCCCGTCGCTAGCACGCGGCCGGCGTTCATCGCAATCAGGAAGTCGAATTGCGCGGCCTCTTCCATATAGGCGGTCGAGACGATCACGCTCATGCCGGGGCGGCCGTTGCGGATCGAGGCGATCAATTCCCAAAACTGGCGCCGCGACAAGGGATCAACGCCGGTGGTGGGTTCGTCCAGGATCAGCAACTCCGGATCGTGGATCAGGGCGCAGCAGAGGCCGACCTTCTGTTTCATTCCGCCGGAAAGTTTCGTCGCCGGCCGGTCGGCGAAGGGCGTGAGACCCGTGTCGCGCAACAGGCCGGCGATGCGCCTGTTCCGCTCCGCCTTGTCGTGTCCGAACAGACGGCCAAAGAAGTCGATATTCTCGAACACGGACAGCGTCGGATACAGGTTCTTGCCGAGTCCCTGTGGCATGTAGGCGATGTCGGGGCATACGTTGCGGCGATGGCGCGAACTCGCCATGTCGCCGCCGAGCACATGGATGCTCCCCTCCTGAATTTCACGTGCGCCGGCGATCAGCGCGAACAGGCTCGACTTGCCGACGCCGTCGGGGCCGATCAGGCCGACCATGCAGCCGGATGGCAGGTCGAGCGTGATGGCATCGAGTGCCCGGATGTTGCCGTAACTCAGGCCCACACCGTCCAGGCGCACGACGCTGCCAGCGGTGGCCGTGACGTCGGCTGTGGCACTCGCATTCATCGGGTCAGCTTGATCTTGAGGGTGTCGGGCCATTGCGCGGCTGGATCGAGCTGCACATAGGCCATGCCGGGCAGGCCGGTCTTCACGTGTTCGATGTGCCGACGCAGAAGGTCGGGCGCGATATGCGCCTTGATCCGGAACATCAGTTTCTGGCGCTCTTCCTCGGTCTCGACCGTCTTGGGCGTGAATTGCGCGACGTCGGCGACGAAGGTGGCCTTGGCTGGAATCACGTATTGCGGGATGGCATCGAGCACGAGGCGGACCTCGGTACCAATGGCGACCCGTCCGGCATCGGCCGTCGGCAGAAAAAACGTCATGTAGACGTCGCCGAGATCGACCATGTTGAGGACGCGACCGCCGGCCGCGAGCACCTCGCCCGGCTGCGACACGCGATATTGCACGCGGCCCTCGCGCGGCGCCTTCAAGACGCTGTCATTGAGGTCGGCGTTAATGCTTTCGATGGCAGCCTTCGCTGCGTCGACGGCGGCGCCGGCATCGATTACCATGGCGCGCGAGGAGCTGATTGCGGCTTCCGATGCCGCCACCTGGGCCTGAGCCGCGGCGAGTGCGGCCTTCGCAGTGGCATTGGCGGAGCGATCATCATCCAGCACCTGCTGCGACACCGCGCTCGTCTTGATCAATTGCTCGGAGCGATCGAGCTTGCGGCTCGTGGTGTCGAGCTGCGCGACACGCTGGTCGACCACGGCCTCGGCAGCCTTGCGCTCGGCCTCGCGCTGGTTGACGAGGCTCTTTGCGGTCTCGACGTTGATCGTAGCGCGCTGGAGCTGCGCTTCGGCCTGCCGGCGCTGGGCCTGCAACTGCTCGGTGTCCATGCGCGCCAGAACCTGGCCCGCACTGACGAAATCCCCTTCGTTGACCAGGATCTCGCGGATCCGGCCCGGCGTCTTGGTGGCGATGTCGATCTCGACTGCCTCGATGCGACCGTTGCCGCGGGCGAAGCCCGGCGGCAGTGGATTGGAATCGCGATGCTGCCAATAGTAGTAGCCGCCGCCCGCGAGGACGATGGCGATCGCGGCGAGGACGCGACCCGGTGCAAAGTTCATTTGTTTATAACGCCGCGCGGCGGCGCCCACATGTTACGAAACGGCCTGACCGCTGACTGTGCGGAAGGCCTTGCGTAACATGCAGCGATTTTTGCAGCGCAGCTTGATGCAGATCAGATAGCGGCTATCGCCTCTGCCCAAGGCTCAGGCAATTCATCGACCTGGAGCGCACCGGGTAACGCCGTATGAATTCAAGATCTAGTGAATTGCCGCATACATGATCTTCTCCTCCGTGGCCTCCAGCGCGGAGAACTCCTCCACGACCTTGCCCTGGCGGGAGACCAGGATGCGGTCGGAGAGCGCCATGATCTCGGGCAGATAGGACGAGATGACCACGACCGCCTTGCCCTCGTCAGCTAGTCGATTGATCAACTCGTGGATCTCGACGATGGCGCCGACGTCGACGCCGCGGGTCGGCTCGTCGAAGATGATCAAATCAGGCTCCTGCACCAGCGATTTCGCGATCACCACTTTCTGCTGATTGCCGCCGGAAAGCTCGACGACCTTGCCATGATCGCCGATGGCCCGAACCTTGAGCCGCTCGATCCAGGTCTTGCCGACGGCATCCGCTTCCCGCCGCGATAGCAGCGCGCGGCCTCGCGGAAACTTCGACAGAAGTCCAAGATAAATGTTGCGCGCGATCGAGGCCGTCTCGAAGAACCCCTCGATCTTGCGATCCTCCGTGACATAGGCGATGCCGGCTTTGACGGCAGGCGCCGGCACCCGATAGCGCACCGGCTGGTCGTGCAGCAGGATCTCGCCGCCATGGAAGAAGTCGCGCTTGAGCACGCCGGCAACAATCTTGAACGTCTCCGTACGGCCCGCACCGACGAGGCCAAATACACCCGTGATCTGCCCCGCGAACACCGACAGCGAATTATTCTTCACCATCGGCGCCATCTTCAAGTTTTGCACGGTGAGCACCCGTGCGCCGGCCGGCCGCACGCTGCTCTTTCGTGCACCATAGAGCGTGTTGGAGAGATCGCGTCCGACCATGGCCTGCACGATCGCCGCGCGGTCGAACCTGCCGACATCGTCGGTCACGACATGTTTGCCGTCCCGCAGCACGGTGATGCGGTCGGCGAGCAGCAGAGCCTCTTCCAGGGCATGCGAGATGAAGACGATCGAGACGCCGCGCTTTTTGAGGTCGCGGACCAGGTCGAAGAAGTATTTCTTCTCTTCCGGCGTCAGCGACGCTGTCGGCTCGTCGAAGATGATGACCTTGGCGCGGTGCAGGACCGCGCGCGCGATCTCCACCATCTGCTTCTTGGCCGCACCGAGGCCGCTGACGGTGGCGGTCGGCGTGACGTCGAAATTGAGCGATTGCAGGAATTGCTGTGCGGCGATGTAGATGCCGCGCAGGCGGTTGTAGAACTTCTCCTGTCCGAGAAACAGGTTTTGCGCGACCGTCATGGTCGGTACCAGGCTGTTCTCCTGGAACACCATGGCGATGCCGAGATTGCGCGCCTCCAGCGGCGTCTTCGGTGCGACCTCGGCGCCGTCGATCGTCATGCTCCCCGAGGTCAGCGTCACCACGCCGGCCATGACCTTGGTGAGGGTCGACTTGCCGGCGCCGTTCTCGCCGACGAGTGCATGGATCTCGCCGCGGCGGAGGTCGAAGTCGACTCCGTCGATGGCGGGCACGCCGGCGTAGAGCTTTGTCGCCTTGCGCAGCGAGAGTGCGATGTCGCTCATGTCCTGATCTCCTCGGCAAGGCAGGCAAGGGGCAATCGCAGGACACGGCCCGGTCCTTTGGCGATCAGGACGAGATCGTCGCCGAGCTCCATGGCGGCGACGACGCCGTGATTGATGCCGTCGACCCTGCTGTGCAGCGAATAGAGCGGCTGGCCGTCCGCATCGAGACGGATGACGAGGCCGTAGGAGCGCGGCGGCGCCCACGGTTTGATCAAGCCCATGGTCTTGATGTGCGCGCCCTGCATCGGCTCCTTGAACGAACGCCCGGAACGCAGGCGCGGCGCAACCCAATACGCCGGATCGATCTCCGCCATCATCCGGCGCCTATAGCCCGGCTCGCGCAACACGAACTCGACGAGTTGGGTCCGTGCGGTGAAGGCGGTGAGCCAGTAGCCTCCACCGGAAGCCTTCGACAGCCGCGACGGATAGACAGGGAGGTGAGCAAGCACGGTTTTTGGCGATGCGCCGGGCGCGACGAGAACGAGGCGATGACGCCAGCTCTCGCTGACCAGCACGGAATTGCCGCGTGCGCAGGCGCCGAAGGCATAGCCCAGCCCCTGGGCTAGGCACGTCACGGTCTTGTTGCGGGGATCAAGCTTGAACACGCGGCCGGTCCGGTTGAGCTCGAGCAGGTCGCGCGCCCAATCCTCGACACCTGATGTCGTCGAGCCGTCCGTCGCGATCAGCGTGTTGTCGTCCGCCAGCGCCAACGCATTGATCGCGTTGAACGCGGCGTCGGCGAACGTCGCGCTTGGCTGGTCTGTCGAGGGGCTGGCGTAAAGGCGGACCTCGCGCCCTCCGAGCGCGACGGCAAGGCCGCCGCCGGGAAGGCTACAGAGTGCCGAGATCGGTTGCTCGAAGCTGCGCACCTCCGATGCGGTGCCGCCTGTCAGGCACATCAACCGCCGCCCGTCGGCGATGAAGAGGCTGCTTCCATCGGTGGCGAGGTCTTCGGGAGCCTCGCATGTCAGCAAGGTCTCGGCCGCTTCCAGTCTCTGGTTGGGCTTCAATGCGCCGTCGAAGGACGGCACGGTAATGGTGGCCTCGCCGCGCCCGAGAAAACGGTTGGCGAAGTCCCTGACGGCGGCGATCACGACTGCTTCCCCCACCTTTTGTCATATTGGACGAAGTTCGGATCGGCATTTTCGAGCTTGTAGCGACCGATACGGTTATTGAGGATGCCGCCGAGATAGAGGTAGCCGCGATGCTCGCGCATCGAGGTGATCATCGGATGATTTTCGCCGTGCAGGTCCCAGAACGACTCGACGATCTTGCCCTGCTCGTTGAACTTGACCACGCAGCCGGTGTTGATGTTGGGGAACAGCCATTCGTCGACCGGCACGCGCTTAGCCATGCGGCGGCGAAAGCCCGGCATCTTCCAGGCGAGATCGAGCGAGGGGCTACGCATGCCGACCAACGCGAGCCAGTAATTGCCGTCTGAGGCGAGGTTGATGTTGTCGGGGTATCCAGGCAGATTGTCCATCACGACTTCGACTTGGCCCTTCTTCGGCCCCGCGAACCAATAGCGCTTGATCGAGCAGCCGAAGGTTTCGGCGAACAGGATCGACTGGCCGTCGCTGGCCACGCAGATCCCGTTGGGAAATTTGAGGCCGCGCAGCTCGGTGCGCGTCGTGCCGGTCTTGGTATCGTAGCAGATGATGCGGCCGTTGCCGCGCGCCTCCAAGCCGTCGATCGGCCATTCGTCCATCTCGTAGCGGACCGTTGCCTCGGAGAAGAAGATCAGTCCGTCATCGGTGATGTCGAGGTCGTCGGCGAGCCGCAGCCGGCTGTCGTCGTTGACCGAACGCATGCTGCGGTTGGTTTCGTCGGTCGCCTTTTCCACCGTGCCGTCGGGCGTGATGCGATAGAGCCCCATGCCGCCGATGCAGACGTAGAGATTGTCGTCGCGGTCGAAAGCCATGCCGAGCGGCTGGCCGCCGATATGGGCGAACACCTCCATTTCTTTGTAATCGGGTGCCAGGAAGCGCATGATGTCGCCGTGGCGTGAGCCGGCATAGAGATTGTCGTGGCGGTCTAGGATGACATCCTCCGGCGCCTCGATACGGCCGAGGCCGATCGCCTCGACGTCACGCAGCTTGTCATTCTGCTCGAACGGGCCGCCTTGTCCGATCTCGGTCGATGGCGGTGGCGGCAGCTCGTGATAGGTCGGCGCGACGTAGACCTTGCTGATGATACGCGTGCGGTTCTTCTGCCAGCGGATGTCGACCATCGCGGCGACGAGGAGGATGCCGGCGAGCGCCATGCGGTTGACGCCGCCGCGGGCGTTCATCGTCGTCAGACCGTTCGTGATCAGGAGCACGATCAGCACGCCGACCGCCGATTTGGCAACCGAACCTTTGCCGCCACCGAGCGTGATGCCGCCGAGCACGGTCGCGGTCAGCACGATCACCTCCAGCCCAACGCCAATATCGCCGCCGACGGTGCCGAGCCGGGAGGCGAAGAACAACGCGCCGATGCTGGTCAGTGCGCCGCTCGCGACGTAGCAGAGCGCGATCGTGCGGCGAACGGGGATGCCCGAATTATAGGCCGAGCGGCGCGAGCCGCCGATCGCGGTGATGTGCCAGCCCGGCCGCAGCCGCGTCATAAAGATATGACCGAAGATGGCGATGACGATATAGGCGAGCGCTACGGTGGGAATGCCGAGCACAGAACCGGCGCCGATGAAATCCCAGGATGGAATATCGGGAAAGGCCGAGGCGATCGCGTTGGAGTAGCGCTGGATCAGCAGGTCGTAAGCCGAGCGATAGATGATCAGGGTGATCAGCGTGGTGATGAAGGCGCGCAGTCGCAGATATCCTACCAGGATGCCGTTGACGGCGCCGAGCAGGGCACCGCAGAGCAGCGTGGCGACCACCACCGCCAGGACCGGCCAGCCGGCGACGTCAAGCAGATAGAGGGCGCAGAAGTCGGTCAATGCAAAGATCGACCCGACAGAGAGATCGATGCCGCCGACGATGACCACCAATGCGAGCCCGAGCGCAATGAAGCCGATCTCTCCGGCCTGGCGCGCGGTGTCCGCAAGGCTCGCAGGCGACAGGAAATTGTCGATGGACCGGCTGAAGGCGAAGCCGACGATCAGGAGAAGGATGACCGGGATGGCTGTCTCGGTCCATCGCTTGGACAGGATTTCACCGAGGAGATGATCGGGCCAGTAGCGGTAGCGCAGGCGTGTGATGGTGTCGCGCATCGGCATTCCAATAGGGCATGGAAAACGACTGAGAGTGTGTGGTCCCGGGTGTTGATCCCGGGACCACGAGCGTCAGCGCGGACTATTTCTTGAGGTCGCTCAGGTTCCAGCATGACATCTGGCTGTCGGCGTTCTCCTTGGTGATCGGGATCAGCGTGGTGTATTCCGAGCCCTTGATCGAGCCGGGCTTGGCGCCCGACGACAGCAGCCATTTGATCGTGCCCGCCATCTGTGCGGCCTGGGTCGGCACGTCATAGCTCATGTTGAGATCGAACGCGCCGGACTTCACCAGCTCGCAAGCGCCTTTACGCTCGCCGCCGCCCGATGTCGCAAGGAACACCTTTCCGGTCAGGCCGGCTTCTTTCACCGCGGCAGCGGTGCCGATGTCCATTCCGTCCCAGAAGCCGACGATGCCGCAGAGATCGGGGTTCTGCTTCAGCACGGTCTGCGTGATCGCTTTCGCTTTGGCCGCGTCCCAATCGGCCGCCTGGCTCGACACCACCTTGATCTCGGGATGCTTGGCGAGCACGTTCTCGACGCCCTTCAGCGTATAAGCGCTCGCCGCCGCCGACAGCGCGCCTTGCACGATCGCGATCTTGTTCGACTTGCCCTCGCAGGCTTTGACGACGGCTTCGGTGTCCCGCTCGCCGATCTCGATCCAATTGGCGCCGACGAAGGCGGAACTGCGATAGGCCGAGCCCATGTTGATCTGGATGACGTAGATGCCTTCGTTCTCGGCGCGCTGGAGCAGCTTCGCGTAGGTCTGCACGTCGGGATTATGGACCACCATCACTGCCGGTTTCTCGGAAATCAGCGAGGTGACGGCCTGGGCGCCGGCGTTGGTGTTCCAGTTGGCGTCGCGGATCACGAACTTGACGCCGAACGGCTCGAGCTCCTTCTTCAAGCCGGCGTACCAGCCCTCGGTCAGGTCGAAGTTCATGGCAACGGGCACATAGGCCACGGTCTTGCCGGCGAGCGCCTCCTTGAAGGGTTTCTGGAACGGCTCGTCCAGGCCCTGCTGGGCCAGCGCCGGTCCGGTCAACGCTGTGACTGTCAGGGCGGCCAGGATCGCCCTGGTCGGCTTGCCAGAATTCTTCATTGCTTCCTCCTTGGTTGTCATTGTCGTTGTTGTGGTTATTCAGATATCGCCCTGCTGTGCCGTTTCTTCGTTGCGCGGATTCAGGAAAGAGTCCGTGATGACGGCGAGCAGCAGGACCACGCCTTTGATAAGATTTTGCCCGGCGTAGGAAATGTCCATGATGGTCATGCCGTTGAGCATGGTGCCGATCAGCAGCGTGCCGATGATGACGTTCAGCACGCCGCCGCGGCCGCCTGACAGGCCGATGCCGCCGAGCACGACCACCAGGATCACGTCGTAGATCAGCGTCGAGTTGAAGACGCGGGTCGGCATCGAATTGACCGATGCGGCCATCACGAGGCCCGCGAAGCAGCCGATCAATGCAGCAATCACATATTGCAACACAATGATGGGGCGCGAGGGCATGCCGGTGACGCGCGCGGCGTAAGGATTATCGCCGATCGCGTAGATGTAGGCGCCCCAGCGCGTCTGGCGCAGCAGAAAGGCGACCACGATGCATGCCATCGCGAACATCACGATAGATGTGGGAATGCCGAGAATAGTGCCCTGTCCGAGCCGCTCGAAGCCATTCATGCCCGCGCTCCATTGCACCACGTCGAGCTGGAACAGCGCTGCCTGTCCCAGCCCGGCGAGCAGCAAGCCTGTCGCCAGCGTCGCAAACAGCGAGGGGACCTCGGCATAGGCGATCAGCCAGCCATTGACGAGGCCGAAGGCAATCGTGAGCAACACGGCGATCAGCAGCGAAAATGGCAGCGAATGGCCGTTCTGCACCATCTGGAGCACCAGCCCCGGCGGCACGGCAAGCGCTGCGATCAGCGAGATATCGATACCGCGGCCGATCACGACGATGGCCATGGCAAGGCCGAGGATGCCGAGCACTGCCACGTTCTGAAGCAGCGTCAACATATTCTCCGCTGTCAGGAAGCCATTCAGGAAGATCGAGAAGACGAGAAAGAGTAACGCAAAGACGGCGAACACGATCTCTTGCTGATTGAATCGAAAGCGCTTCATCGTCTGGTCCTTCCCGCGTTCGATGGGGGCGCCAATCGCCTTGGCCGCGAGCGTGCGACGGTCATGCGTCTGTTGATGCGCGGGCTGCGCGATAATGCGGTGCTCGCGAAGCGGCCGAAGCCCGACAGGTCATGCTTGCTGGAGATCATAGGGTCGGCGCCGACAACAGGTCGGAGACCTGCAGCCGCGAGCGGCAGCTTCTCCACGCAAATGGAGTCGCGGCGACGTTCCAGAAGGCGCGTGCACGGCGCTTCTGTCGAGAACGCGTTGGTCCAAGGCCGTCGGCGCGCGAAAGTCACGCTGCCTCCCCGATTTCTTCCCGGACCTTGTGGCGTTGTTGTTGATCCAGGCGTGGGCTTTACACCCTTGTCGCCATTCCTAGCGCAGAGAGCGGCCATCCGCAAAGAGAACGAAGCAGAATTTTCCGGGAGGCACGCGTGCATTTTCCCGTGCCGCGCAATGTCATGAGCTCGCGTGCCTCGAATGCAAGCAGGTCCCTCGGCCGGTGCGAAGGTTATCATCCGGCGCCCAAGGCTTCGTCGGCTGGTGCTGCGCCCGCGCGAATGTGCCTTGTCGAGCCGACAATTCTTGCGTCATGACGCCAACGTGGCTGCGATTTGACGAGGCTCGCAGCGCCGACTACGGTTTGCGCAAACATGAAAAGTGCGCGGAAGTCGAACGCCGCGCGGCGTCAAATTCCTTGGGGGAATGGAAATGTCGAGCGATACCACGGCCACCATCGCAAAAGCGCGCGAGCATTCGATCGGCGATCTGCTGCGCCGCTCCGCTGGCCGCGACCCTGACAAGCTCGCGGTGAGCTGCGGCAGCGTGAGCTGGAGCTTTGCCGAAATGGACGCGATCTGCAACCGGCTCGGCCGCGGCCTGCTGGGGCTCGGCGTCAAGAAGGGCGACCGCCTCGCGGTGCTGTCGCGCAATTCACATGCTTTCGCGGCGCTGCGTTTCGCCGTGGCGCGGATCGGCGCGGTGCTGGTGCCGATCAACTTCATGCTCAATCCGGACGAGATCAACTTCATCCTGAAGAGCTCCGGGGCAAAGCTGCTCGCGACCGGCCCCGATTTCGTCGAGCCGGCGAAGGCGGCGAGCGCCAAGGACTGCGCGGTCGAGAAGATGATCTGGCTGCCGGGCGAGGATCCGGCGGCGGCGCCGGCCGGTCTCTCCACCTTCGAAGATCTGCTTCATTCTGACAGCTCGTACCTGGAGGCGTCGGTCGACAGCCGGGATCTTGCGCAGATCGTCTACACCAGCGGCACGGAATCCCTTCCCAAGGGGGCGATGCTGACCCATGAAGCCGTGATGTGGCAATATGTGAGCTGCATCGTCGACGGCGGCATGAGCGTGGACGACAAATTCCTGCACGCGCTGCCGCTCTATCATTGCGCCCAGCTCGATGTCTTCTTGGGGCCGCAAATCTATCTCGGCGCCTCCGGCGTCATCACCGGCAAGCCGACCGCCGACAACATCCTCGCCCTGATCCAGACGCACAAGATCACCTCCTTCTTCGCGCCCCCGACGATCTGGATCGCGATGCTGCGTTCGCCTGACTTCGACAAGACCGATCTCTCGAGCCTGCAGAAGGGCTATTACGGCGCCTCGATCATGCCGGTGGAAGTCTTGCTTGAATTGCAGCGACGCCTGCCCGCCGTGAAATTCTGGAACTTCTACGGCCAGACCGAGATCGCGCCGCTTGCGACCGTGTTGCGGCCTGAGGACCAGCTTCGCAAGGCCGGCTCGGCCGGCAAGCCCGTGCTCAACGTGGAGACGCGGGTGGTTAACGCGTCGATGGAAGACGTGAAGGTCGGTGAGGTCGGCGAGATCGTGCACCGCTCGCCGCATCTGCTCTCCGGCTATTACAATGATCCGGTCAAAACCGCGGCGGCGTTTTCCGGCGGCTGGTTTCACTCCGGCGATCTCGCCACCGTCGATGACGAGGGTCACATCACGGTGGTCGATCGCGTCAAGGACATGATCAAGACCGGCGGCGAGAATGTCGCCAGCCGCGAGGTCGAGGAGATGGTCTATCGCATCCCCGGGGTTTCGGAAGTCGCCGTCGTCGGCTTGCCTGATCCGCGCTGGATCGAGGCGGTCACCGCGATCGTCGTGGTCAAGGCCGGCGAAACGCTCGACGAAGATACAGTCATCAAGCATTGCGCCGGTCAGATGGCACATTTCAAGGTGCCGAAACGGGTCATCTTCGTCGACGCCTTGCCGAAGAACCCGAGCGGCAAGCTGCTCAAGCGCGAGCTGCGCCAGCGCTTCGTCGGCGGTGAGACGCTCGACAAGGCGATCCAGAAGAATTTTGAGACGTGAAGGGTCTTTCTCCTCGCGCTCAGTACTTCTTCACGTGGGCCCCAAAGACCAGCCACAGCGCCGTTGACGCAAGGCCAAAGCCGCCGAGCAGCAAAAAAGTCGGGCCGTAGCCGATCCATTGCGCGATCCAGCCTCCGAGTGCGGGACTGAGGCTCGCGCCGACACCTTGCACCGTGATCACAGCGCCCTGGCCGAGATTGATGCGGCCGGTGCCGTCGAGCGACCGCGCGACCATGCCGGGGACGGCGACCGTCTGCAGTCCGGTGCCGATTCCGTCGAGCACCTGCATCGGCACCACGCCCCACCATCCCGTGACGAAAAACGCCAGCACGCCTCGGATCGGCAGAAACATGAAGGACACCAGGATCACCGGCCAGTAATTGCGCTTGCTTGCGGCCTTCATCGCGATCAACGAGGTCACGACCATGACGCCTTGCGCAATGACGACGGTGGTCGCGACGAAGCTCGGACCATTCGCCTGGCCCTGCGCAACCGCCGCAAGGCCATAAAGCGGGACGATCGCTGCGTTGCCGAGATGGAAAAGGGCGAGCGCAAGCGCCAGCACCAGGAGAGGCTTGTGCTTGAGAAGGACGGACATGGCATCCGGCGGGTTCTTGCTCTCATCCTCCTTGCTGCCGCGAGCCTGGCGATCGTCGATGGCTTTCGCTGGTATCATCAATACGCAAGCGATCGCGATGGCGCCGAACACGGCCGCCAGAACGAACACGGCGACATAGCCGAATTTATAGCCGAGATAGCCCGACAGTGCCGCGCCGACCATGTTGCCGGCGTGGTTGAAAGCCTGGTTGCGCCCGTTCAGCGCGTTGAAGCCCTTTTGCTTGGCGATACCCAGTGTGATGCCGGTGACCGCCGGAACGATCGCCGCGCTCGCCAGCGACTGCGCGATCTGGGAGACCGTCACCGCCCAGAAATTCTGCGAGATCAGGATGATCGCGGATGCCAGCACGACGCAGATGCCGGGGATGACGACCCACAGCCGCTTGTTGCGGCTGGAATCGATGAACCCTCCGATCGGCGTCGTGACCAGCATGCCCGCGACATTGCCGATCGTCAGCGCGGTGCCGATCAGACCGGTGGCCCATCCGCGCTCCTGGAGGAACACGCCGACAAACGGCCCGATACCGGACTGCATGTCCGCCATGAAGAAGTTGACGGCGAACAGAGGCCAGATGCGGGAGGGGCGCGATGTCATCGATACGCTAAATGTGATGCTTCAGTTCGCATGTGATCTCATGCGAGCTGCCTGACGGGACCGGCGATTTGCGCCGGGGCGGACCCGAAAGTAACCTGCGTTAATCGCGATGGTTCCTTGGCCCTTGCGGCTCGATGATTGGGATGTCACCTCTTACACCAAGCTCCATCTTTCGGATCACAGCGATGCCTCTCTGGACCTGCGAAACCTGCGGCGCCCAATTCCCGGATAGCGGAAAGCCGCCCACATCCTGTCCGATCTGCGAGGACGAGCGGCAATACGTGAATTGGAAAGGGCAGACCTTCCTCGCGCGCGAGACGCTCGCCGAGCGTCACCGCCTCGTCTGGCGCGACGATCTCGGCCTCAAGGGCATCGCGCTCGAGCCGAGCTTTGCCATCGGCCAGCGCGCGCTGCTGGTTGGCGATGGCGCGGGATGGGTGATGTGGGATTGCATTCCGCTGGCGACATCGGAGGCGGTCGCGCATGTCAGATCGCTCGGCGGGTTGACGGCGATCGCAATCTCGCACCCGCATTATTATGGCGCGCTTGCGGACTGGAGTGAGGCCTTTGGCGGCGTCCCGGTGTATCTTCATGCCGATGACCGCCGATGGGTGACGCGTCCGCATCCCTCGATCGTGCACTGGAGCGGCGATCAGCATCGCATCTCGGACGATGTCATGCTGCTGCATACCGGCGGCCATTTCGCGGGCGCGACCATGCTGCACCATGCGCGCGGCGCCGACGGCAAAGGCGCGCTGCTGACCGGCGACATCGCGCAGGTGACGATGGACCGCAGGTTCGTCAGCTTCATGTATTCTTATCCGAATTACATGCCGCTCAATGCCGCCGCGGTACGGCGCATCGCTGCGGCCGTCGAGCCGCTGGCCTTCGACCGCATCTACGGCGCCTGGTGGGGGCGCAACATTGCTTCAGGCGCCAAGACGGCCTTCGCTTTATCAGTGGAGCGATACATCGCCGCCATCGCTTGAGCCGGGCGGCAGCCAGAATTCTGTTTGCCTTGATCTATTATTGTACTATAAGTACAGTTATTGAGGCGCGGCGCAACGATGCGTTTTTCGGTCCGGCACGATCAATGCATTGCTGTTGCGGTGGGCCCGTGAACGGGAGTTGGACGCATGACCGGGCAGCGCGACTACGAGATATTTGAAGCCGGTGACGTCACGCTGCAATCGGGCGCTGTCTTCCCTGCGATGAACCTCGCCTACAAGACCTACGGCTCGCTGAATGCGGCCAAGGACAACGTCATCCTCTATCCCACCTCGTTCAGCGCGCAGCACTTCGACACTGAGTGGCTGATCGGCCCCGAGGGCGTGCTCGACCCCACCAACTATTTCATCATCATCCCGAACCTGTTCGGCAACGGCCTGTCGTCCTCACCGTCAAATTCCGGCGGGGCACCGTTTCCGGAGCTCACCTACCACGACGCGATTGCGGTCCAGCAGCGGCTGCTGGCCGAGCGCTTCGGCGTTACAAAACTCGCGCTGGTCTATGGCTGGTCGATGGGCGGCATGCAGGCCTATCACTGGGCTGCGCTGCATCCAGAGATGGTCGCGCGTGCGGCGGTGGTCTGCGGCAGTGCGCGTTGTGCGCCCTACAATCACGTCTTTCTGGAGGGTGTGAAGGCTGCGCTGACAGGCGATCCCGCCTTCCGCGACGGCCGCTTCGTCGAAAAGCCCGTCGCCGGCTATCGCGCCATGGGCCGCGTCTATGCCGGCTGGGCGATGTCTCATGGCTTCTATCGCGACGAGCTCTGGCGCGAGGCGGGCTTCACTTCGCTGGAGGATTATCTCGTCCGCAACTGGGACACGACCTTTGCCCGGCGCGACGGCAATGATCTGCTGGCGCAGGTCGGAATCTGGCAGCGCGGCGACATCAGCCGCTGCACGACCTTCGGCGGCAATCTCGACCGGGCGCTGGGAGCGATCAAGGCTCACATGCTGCTGATGCCGGGCGCGACCGATCGCTATTTCGACGTTCGCGACAATGAGGATGAGCTTGCAAGACTCGTCAACGCGAAATCGGCTGTGCTGCACCCGATCCCGTCGCCGCACGGCCATCGCGCAGGCAACCCCATCAGCAATCCGCGTGACAAGGCCTTTCTCAAGGCTGAGATCGCAGCGCTTCTCGCCAAGTAAGACAGGTATCCGCTGATGACAGATGCGACTATTTCGGAGCCCGGCCATCGCCTGAAGCCGCTGAGCCCGGCCATGCTGCGCGAGCTCTCAGTGCGCTCCAATCTCAGGGGCGCGGCGCAGAGCCTTGCTCACTACGGAATGATCGCGCTGGTCGGCGCGTCGATCTGGACGGTGTCTTCGCGTTACGGAATCATCTGGGCGCTGCCGCTGATGGCAGTGCAAGGCTATCTCGTCGCCTTCCTGTTCATGGCGGTGCATGAGACCGCGCACAAGACCGCCTTCAGGAGCCGCAGCCTCAACCTCACGGTCGGCTATCTCTCGGCCTTCATCATTGGGTTGCCTTACGAATATTACTGCCTGTTTCACTGGGACCATCACCGTTACACCCAGGACCCGGAGAAGGACCCGGAACTGATCGTCGGCGTGAAGCCTGCATCCGACGCGCAGCTCGCGCTCGCCTATAGCGGATTGGTCCAGGTTGCCGGCCGGCTGTGGCTGATGCTCGGTCACGCCGTCACCGGCAAGGTCGTCGTGCCCTGGATCCCTAATAACAAGCGCGCCACCACCGTTGCCGAGGCGCGAGCCTATGTCGCGCTCTATACGCTGCTGTTCGCGCTCTCGTTGTGGCTTTCGTCGGCGCTGCTGCTGTGGATCTGGATCGTGCCGCTGCTAACAGGACAATTCTTCCTGCGGCCCTATCTCTATGCCGAGCATACCGGATGCGAGCGCACCCGCAGCGCCTTCCAGAACACCCGCACCACCTATACCGGCGCGCTCGTCAAATGGATTGCGTGGAACATGCCCTACCACGTCGAGCACCACGCCTATCCTTCGATCCCGTTTCACGCATTGCCCAAACTGAACGAGATCGTCGATGGCGAGATCGTCTATCGCGGCCGCGGCTATCTCAGGACGACGCGCGAGACCTGGGCCTGGTTTCGCCGGCATTGGAAGAGTGGCTCGCGACCGTTGCCAGGGTAGCGGCTTCTTGAAGCCTGTCATGCGTTTGCCGGCTTCCGACAGCAAGCTTTACGATCTGTTCATCGCGCGCGACGATCGCCGGATCGCTCAATCGCCGCACGCCCCGGCCGCGCAAAAATCTCTATTGAAGTCAACGTGTTGTTCGCAGCCGAAACGTAATTAACGAATTCTTGCGGATCGAGAAAGTTTTAGCAGTCTTGTATTCACGACGAGGTGAGCCGGTCATTCTAACTCTCCGCGCATCAAGGCCGCGGACGTCAGGAGAGATTGGCAATGAGCGCGACAAGAAGACGTCTTCTGGTGGTCGACGACGATCTGGTGCAACGGGTCTTGATTAGCAAGATCGGTGCGAAGCTCGGCTACGACACGGTGGTTGCCCCGTCCTTTGACGCAGCAACCGACCTTCTGCTGCGCGAAACCTTCCAGATCATGGCGCTCGACTTGTCGCTTGGCGAGCGGGATGGGGTTGAGCTGCTGCGCTTCGTCGCCGAGAAAAATCTCCAGGCGATGTCGATCGTGGTCATCAGCGGCTGCGACGATAGCATCATGAAGGCGACGCGCCGGGTCGCAAATGGCCTCAAGCTGTCGATCGGCGGCTGCCTGACCAAGCCGCTGGACCTCAATCGCCTGCGCAGCGCTCTGGAATTACCGCAGCAGTTGCCGCCGGCTGCGAAATCCGCTTCGCCTTCACACCAGATCACGCCGGAGAGGATTGTGCTTGGCCTCGCCAAGAACGAGTTCTTCGTCGAATTTCAGCCGAAGATCGCGCTCCAGACCGGAAAGGTCGTCGGCGCCGAGGCGCTCGCGCGCTGGCGTACCGCAGAGTACGGCATGGTGCCGCCGTCAATCTTCATCCCGATCGCGGAGCAAGCAGACCTGATGCGCGAGGTGACCGACTGTATCCTGTCGTCGGCGATGTCACAGGGCCGCAAGCTGATCGAGCGCAATCCGGGCTTCACCATCGCGGTCAACATCTCCGGCTCCCTCTTGTCGGACCTGACTTTGCCCGAGCGGATCGAGGAGATCCTGCGCTGCGAGAACGTCCCCCCGTCAGCGCTGATGGTGGAGATTACCGAGACGACTGCGATGGCGGATGTCGATCGTGCCAACGACATTCTGGTGCGGCTGCGGATCAAGAAGATCGGCACGGCAATAGATGATTTCGGTACCGGCTATTCGTCTCTTACGGCATTGGCGCGGCTGCCGTTCAGCGAGCTGAAGATCGATCAGTCCTTCGTCAAGGGCTGTGAATCCGACGAGGACATGATGAAGATCGTCGACGCTTCCGTCGCACTGGCGAAGGCGTTCAACATGAAGGTCGTGGCAGAAGGTGTCGAAAGTCCTGAGGCGCTCGAGATCATACGTCGGATCGGCTGCGACGTCGCCCAGGGCTTCTTCTTTGCACCTTCGCTGCGGCGTTCGCGCGCCGAGCGATGGATATCGCAGCGCAATTCAAGTGCGGACGAAGGGTTAGCGTCCACAACGCCGACAGCCCTCGCGAGCTGAGACGACGAATCCCGACCGCGGAGCGGTCGGGATCAGGTCGAGCAACGCGCGGATTCAGTAGATCCCGTAACCGCAGACGTTCACGACGCGCACACGCAGGCCGTGGCGGGTCTGGACGACGCGCTCCTGGTAGCAATTGTTGATGCCGGTGTTGACGTACACCCCGCCAAAGCCCCAGCCGGGACCCCAATAGTGGTGGAAGCCGTGAGCCGAAGCGGCGGTGGGCGCGAGAGCAGCAGCGCCGAGCGAACCGGCGGCGATCAGACCAAGAGCAAGCTTACAAAGCATCTTCATTCTCCAGTGTGGCACAAAGCCGTTGTTGTGTCCCTGCTCCTCGGTCGAAGCGACGCGTGAATGCGTTCATGCGCCAGAGGGAGAATCGTGTTTCAGGATTGTTTCGTGAGCGAGGGCGAAATGCGCCGCCGTCAGGCTTTTCGCGCCGCGCGATAGCGCAGGGCCATCGCCTGCGTCATCTCGGCCATTTTCTCGCGGAGGTGTGCGGGTTCGAGCACTTCGGCTTCGGCTCCGAGCCGTAGCAACTCGGCGGCGGCGTGCCATGAGGTCTTGCCGGTCGGCACTCTGGCGATGCGCCAGCCGTCTGCGTCTTTGGCCTCTTCGATCTGCGTGCGTGTCCTGACATACGGCTGGCTCAATGCGTCGAGCAACTTCACGCCCAGCGGCGATAGCCGCACGACCGCGACGTCAGGATGCATCTCGGCCTCCAGCCGCAATGTCGCATCCTGCCAATAAGCGGCGAGATCGAAACCGGTGGGACGATCGAAGCGCTCGTCGAGCGCCGTGCAGTCCAGCACGCGCGCGACGCGATAAGTGCGCACGTTGCCGTCGACTTGCCCTGCGAGGTACCAGCCGCCGCCCTTCAGCACGAGGCCGAGCGGGGCGACACGGCGCCGCTTCTCGGCCCGCCAGCTCTGGTAGCGGATCCTGATGAACGTCTCGCGCAGAGTCGCGCCGGCAATCGTGCGCAGATGTTTCGGTTGCTCCGCCTCGCCGAACCAGCCCGGCGCATCCAGATGGAAGCGCTCCTGCATGCGTCCGGCGTCTTCGCGCAGATTCGCAGGCAGCGCCGCCATCAGCTTGTTCTGCGCGGCGATCATCGCCGCATCAAGCCCCAGCGCCGCCGCGGGGCCGGGGAGCCCTGCGAGAAATAGCGCACCCGCCTCGCTCGGAGACAGTCCGTTCAAGCGCACGCGATAGCCATCGAGCAGGCGATAGCCACCCTCCGCACCGCGGTCGGCGTAAACTGGAACGCCGGAGGCCGCGAGTGCATCGATGTCGCGATAGATCGTGCGCACCGAAACCTCGCAGGCCTCTGCAAGCTCGGGCGCAGTGACCTGCCCCCTGGCCTGGAGGGTGGTGAGGATCGACAGCATCCGGCTCGCGCGCATGACTTCTTAGATCATACCTGACACAGGATGTCAGGTATTGTCGGCTACAACATGGGCCATCGCAGCCGGCCCGAGGGAGACCCGCCATGACCGATCCGAACCGCATCACCTTGTATTACTCGCCGCAGAGCCGGGCCACCGGCACGCGGGTGCTGCTGGAGGAGCTGGGCGCGCCCTATGATCTCCACGTCCTCAACATGAAGGCCGGCGAGCAGCGGCAGCCGGCCTATCTCTCCATCAATCCGCTTGGCAAGGTACCGGCCGTCAGGCACGGCGAGGCGCTGGTGACCGAGCAGGTGGCCATCTTCATCTATCTGGCCGATCTGTTTCCGCGGGCCGGGCTCACCCCGGCGCTCGACGACCCACTGCGCGGTCCATACCTGCGCTGGATCGCCTATTATGGCTCCTCCTTCGAGCCGGCCCTGATCGACAAGTTCATGCAGCGCGAGCCGGCACCGATCACGCAGTCGCCTTATGCGGATTACGACACCATGCTGGGCGCGCTCGAGGCGCAGCTGTCGAAGGGACCGTATCTGCTCGGCGAGCGCATGACCGCTGCCGATATCCTGTGGGGGGTTGCGTTCAGTTGGACCATGATGTTCGGCATCGTGCCTAAAAAGGACGTCTTCGTTCGCTACGCCGAGCGCATCACCTCGCGGCCGGCGTTCCAGCGCATCACTGCGGCGGACGAGGAGATGGCGACGCAGCATGCCGCGGCCGCGGGAGGATGAAGGGCCGAACCTCACATGATCAAGCCGATCCATACGACCAATTGTTTCGATACGTTCATCCAGATTGCCGAGGACTGTCCGGCTCGCTCCGGCGAGGAGCCTCCGCCGCGGGCAGGGCGGCCGACGGTGGCCGGATTGCAATATGCGATGATCGCGAATGCACCTTACAGGTACACGTCCGACGACGTCGTCTTCGCGACCTCAGCGCAAGGGCGTGAACTTGGAGCCAAGGCGACCAGTTCGGAAAAGAACGCGGCACGCGCTGCCTTCTTCTCGCGCGGACAGGCCTGCATGCGTGCCTCAGGCCTCGGCAAGCGCTACGGTTGGGGTGTGCACGCTGACGGCGAAGGCCGTATCGCGATCTACGCAGTCGACAGCGATCGCTATCAGGTCCTGTCGCAGGATTCAAAGCTCACGCAAACGCGCGCGATGCGGTCGAAGCGGAAGTGAGCTTCAAAACCGCGGTGCCCGCTTCTCGGCAAACGCCTTGATGCCTTCCTTGATCTCGTCGCCGCGCATGCTGTCGCGGTGGCGTTGGTCGGCAGCTCGCGCATCCAGCTCGCCGCGGGCGAACTCGTTGATCGCGCGTTTCATGCCGCGCATCGCGATGGGCGCATTGCCGGCGAGGATGCTGGCGAGCCTGTCGACCTCCTCATCGAGTGTCTCCTCCGGCACCATGGCGGTCAGATAGCCGATCCGCAGCATCTCCGGGGCGCTGATCTTCTGCGCGGTGAGAAACAGCCTTTTTGCGTTATCCACGCCGAGCCGCGTCACATAGCGTTGGATGCCGCTCCTGTAATAATGCAGCCCGAGCCGCGCCGCCGGCATGAACATCTCGGCGGTGTCGACGCCGATGCGGAAATCGCAAGCGAGCGCGAGGTCGGTCGAGCCGCCATAGACGCCGCCATTGAGCCGGCAGATCGTCGGCACGCCGAGATCCTCCAGACGGTTGACGACGATCTCGAAGGCCGAGCCTGCGCTCTGCTGCTCGGTGGCGCTCACCGCCCGCTCGGCGACGGAGTTGAGGTCATAGCCCGCCGAGAATGCGCGCCCCGTTCCGGTCAGCACCAGCGCGCGGATGTCGGGATCAGCCTCGACCCGGTCGAACAGCTTGACCAGCTCGCCGAGATCTTCCGCCTGAAGGCGGTTGAGATGCTTTGGCCGGTTCAGGCGGATGGTCGCGCGGGCGCCATTGATTTCCAGTACTGGGGGGCTTGCCGCGTCGGCTGTGTCCGACATTCTTGTCTCCACTTACTTGTTCTCGAGCGCGCGACGTTTCGCCTCGGCGTCGATGGTCTGGGCCAAATCAGGGTGCCGCGCCATCAGCACGCGGAAATCGACGAGGTCGAGGACCAGCAGCCGCGACACCTTCGTGGTCGAAACATTGGCCCCCCTCATGTTGTTGCCGAGCAGTGCCATCTCGCCGAAGAAGGCGCCTTCGCCGAGCTGGACCTTCTTGCCGGGCAGGTCGACCTCGACCGCGCCGGCAGCGATGAAATACATGCAGTCGCCCTGCGTACCCTTGCGGATGATCATGGTGCGCGCCGGCAGGTCCATCGTGCGCAGCATGTGGGTGACATCGGCAATGGCCGCCGGTCCTAGCGCAGCGAAGAACGGGACCTTGCTGACGGCCTCCCAGGTCTTGAGGAAATTGTCGCGCCGCGTTTCCGCCGCGAACCCGGTTGCCAGAATACCGGTCCAGAGACCGAACACGCCGAGGCCGGAGATCATCACCAAAGCCGCCACCATGCGCCCAAACGGCGTGATCGGCACGACGTCGCCATAACCTGTGGTGGTCAGCGTAACGACCGCCCACCACAGCGCGGCCGGGACGCTGCCGAATGTCTGAGGTTGCACGTCCCGCTCCAGGAAATACTCGGCGACGGAGGCGAGGAAGACCACCATCAGGAAGATCACGAGCACGCTGACCAGCGGGCCTGATTCTAGCACGAGCACCCGGCGGAGTTGGCGCAGGCCGGGAATGCCCGGCACCACCTTCAAGACCCACAGCACGCTCAGCAGCCAGGCCGTTCCGGGCTCGGCGCCGAGGATCAGCGCGACCGGCACGGCCAGCGCCCCCAATGCGTCGACCAGCCCGGCCGAGGAGGACATGTAGAGCGCCAGCCGCCTCTGCCGCGTCATGTGCCGGAGCCGGACCAGCCATTCGAATATGAAATAGCCCAGGCAGATCCAAAGCAGGACATCCACCCAGCGGTGAGCCGTCTGGTAGGCCTGATCGACCGTCAACAACACCATGCTGAGGACACCGACGGTCACCGCCACATAGGCCGCCTTGGTCATGTTGCGGCCGGCGGTCGCGGCCACGAACTGGGCCAGAGCGGGGAACATCGGCTTGGACATGCGGGATGGTGGCTCGGTCTTGATGCCTGCGGTCCCGGGCTGGGACTTCGGCGCCAAAGTGCCCGCCCGCACCGGAGCCGTCAACGACGGGGCTTGCAGCCGCACCATTCGCCCCAGGGACGGGGCGCAGATGCCCGCTGCGGCGGGGCCGGCTGGTGCCGGCCTGGCCGCTACTTGAAATGTGGAGGTTCGTCATAGCCTCGGCGGCTGCTGAGGAACAGCAGCGTCATCAGACCGACGCCGACGACCACGGAGAACCCCGCCCCGAGCGCCAGTGCCACATAACCTTCTGTCGGGATCGGATCGCCTTCGACGGTCATGGCCGAATAGGCGAAGTAGCCGACCGCAACCAGCATTCCCAGCAAGATGATGAGAAGGAGCATACGCATGGTGCGTTCACCGGTTGTGACCGTAACCAACGGTTGCAGAGGGCAAACTGTTCCATGACCGGGAAGCGGCGAGGCGCCAGGGAGATGCCTCGGGTGGCCCGGGCACGATCGATACGTCAGGCACTCTGAACCGTCTTCACCACCACGACATTGCTGTCGTCGTGCGGGGGCGCGGCGGCCTCGCCCGCCGCCCTCTCGATCTCGCCGGCGTGACGCTTCAGATAGTCGCGGCGCATGCCGATTTCGTCACGGACGAACTCGTAGCCCAGCTTGAAGGTATCGAGCCCGTCGCTACTGATCGTGCCGTCGCGCAAGCCGATCACAGCGCCCCGCAGAATGCTTTCGAGCTCGTCCTGAAGGCATTCGAGCTGATCCAGCGAATGGGCATGCTCGATGCGTTCGCCGATGTCGAGGATGGCGGTGGAGAGTTCGCTCGCCTTCTCCGGCGCGATGCGGGTGATCTTGGCGTAGATCGCAGCGAAGATCGAGCCGATGACGCTAAGCGCCGCGGCGCCCAGATACATCAAGTCGCTGTACTTATCCATGAACGACTTGGTGTCGTCGTTGATGTAGTCGGCTGCGCCCTGATGCGCCATCACGTAAGCGTCCTTCTCGACGGAGGCCGGCTCGATGTGGGTCGCAAAACCATTGTCGAGCCCGAGCGCGGACTTGTTCTCGTAGACGATACGCGCGATATCGCCGGCGGTGGTGGCCGACATCCTGGATTGCGCAACCAGCAGCCATTCGAGCCCGATCGTGTCGAGATCGTCGTCGGGAATCTCGGGCGATGCGGACAGTGTGCCTGCCGTCAGGGTCTCGTCGGATATGCCGGGGAATTTGCGCGTCAACGCCTTGGCTTCGTCGATCGCATTCAGCGTGAAGCCGCCCCGCTTGGCGACCTGCTCGTAGGCCTTGTCGCGCACGGCTTTGGAGGCGTGAACGATGGCGATCACTGCGCTGAAGCCGTTGGTTGGCGCGAATAGCTTGTCCAGCGTCGCGCCCTGCGGAGCCATCTGGATCTTCGCCGCGTCAGGACTATCGGCGGGGATGTCGAGGATGCTGCGGACGAAGGCGAGCGAGGCATCGTTCTCGGCGAGAACCGCGACCTTCTTCTTCTTGAGCTCCGCGAGCGATTTGATCTTCCTGTTGCCGGGGCCGAGCAGCAGCACGAGATCGTGCTCGAGGATCGCCAATGTGCGCGCCCGCAGCGGCACCTTGGCGTCGGTGCGCAGGACGGCAAGGTCGGCCTGCCTGCGATCGAACTGTGCGAGCGCCTTGGCGCTGTCGGGATTGTTGACGATTTTGATCCGGAAGCGTGAGGCATTGTTCTTCAGCAGCGTGGCGAGCTTGTTGGCGAACAGCGCTTCGTCGCTGCTGGGCACGCCGACGGCAAAGGTCAGCGTCTCCGAATTGTGCAGCCAAGCGCGGCCGGCCCAGACGGTCGCCAGCGACAGCAGCAGGGTCAGCACGACATAGAGCAGGACCTGCTGCTGGTTGGTCTTGATCACCTTGGGACGCCTGGGTGGCGGGAGCTCGGTCGACGAGGTTGGGCCTTCAGAACCCATGGCAGCACTCCGGCCTTATTCCTGGAATTGCGGGCTGCCACGGCGATCGCCCGCGGCGCGCTAAAATTCGTAAGCTTCTGAAAAAAGAACGATAATCCTCTACCTGGGGATGATAGCTCTCCAGCAAGAGAAGGCAAATTCGGCGCTGAAGGTAACTACTCAGATGCTTGGCGTTGGATAATGCTATCACCGTTTAGCCACACTTGGCGATTTTCCAGTTCCCCCCGGCTGCATTCCGTCGCGGGAAATGTCATAAATCAGCAGTCCCGATGATCTGTCGGACCAAGAAGAAGTTGCGCTGAACGCTCCATTTTTCCTTTTCGATTCAACGAGGGCGTCGGCTTTGTCGTTTCCACCCCTGTCATCAGCGGTTCCGGTCGAAGCGCTCATTGGCTGGATGTTGCTGCTCACCTTCAAGCACATCATTGCAGATTTCGTGCTGCAGACCGCCTGGATGGCGCATGGCAAGGACCAGAAGCACGGCTGGGCGTTGCCGCTTCTGGTGCATTGCCTGATACACCTTGTGGTTGCGCTGCCGCTGATCCTGATCGTTGCGCCGAAATTCTGGTTCGTGGCACTGATCGATTTCGTCATTCACATCACGGTCGATCGCGCCAAGGGGCTGGTCTCTGCCAACTTCGGCGTCAACCAGGAGCACCCCTGGTTCTGGACCCTGATCGGCGTCGACCAGGCGCTGCATCACCTGACGGGCTTCGGCCTCTCCATCTTCATGGCGGCGAACTGAGACCCTGCCAGAGGCGCGCGTCCGGAAACATGGCCGCAGGGCGGCCACCGCTCCCGTATTCAACCCGGCTAGGGGCCGTTCCGATTCGCGGCATAAGGCAAGGACACCGGGTGACTACCGCCCAGGGTGGTTAACCTTTCATTAGAGAATTACGCGGCATCTTCCCGATACGAGGGAGAACTGCAATGTTTTCAAGCCGCGACGCTTATGAAAGCGATTTCTGCCCGGTTCGCGACGAACTCCTTGGCGAGATGTACCGCGCCAGCGAGAGTGGCCTGCCGAGGCTGGTTGAGAGTGTTTCCCCTGACGCGCGCGCCAGGCTGGCGCTGTTCTGCTATCGCCGCAGCCACCTTCATTCGCTGGCGGTCGCGATCGCGGGCAGCTGCAGCGAGCGCGATCTGATCGAGAATGGCGGCCGTGTCGGCTCGACGCTCTATGCGCTCTCGCGCGAGGGTTCGGCCAAATCGTCCCCGTCTCTGTCGGGTGGCCGCAAGCCGATCACGCTGTCGACCAAGCCGCTCTCGGTGCTCGCACCGCTGGACGACGAGATCGACGACGAGATCGGCGAAGCCGTCCTCGCCTAAGCGGTTTCTATCGTCGGCAGTCCAAACTTCCGCCGCGCCATTGCGCATTCGGCATCGCCCGGCATGCAGGTGCGGCACACCTCCGGCCGCACCGCATAGACGCCGCACGCCGTTGCCTTGCCGATCTCTCCCTGCAACGCCGAACAACGATCACCCTCGCAGCGCATGCCGGATTGGCGCGCGTTGACGAAGCCCGAAGGGATCAACGCCAGCTCCTCGTCGCTCTCGACCGAGAAGCGCGGCCAGTTCTGCGAATAGCCGCAGCAGGCGCCGCAGCTCTGGCAAAGGCTCGAGAGATCGAGTTCTTGCATCATCAAGTGTCTTTCGGCGGTCCCCAGACCAGGCTCTGCCGCCACTTGGCGCGCAGCACGTCGCGCCTTTCAGGATATCGTTCGTCGAGATAGGTCGCATCCACGACGCGATCGGTGCGGAAGCTGCGGAAGTCGCTGCGCAGTTCGCACCAGGCCGCGAGCAGGCGCACTGCCTCGAGATAGCCGACCGAGATCGGCCAGATCATGCGCTCGCTGGGGCGGCCCTGCTCGTCGCGATAGCGCAGCATGATCTTCTTGCCTTCGTGGATCTGGGCGCGCGTGCGCGCCATGTCGAGGCGGTCCGGCTCCCGGTTCCAGCTCGGCCGCGCGCGGCTCGCCGGCTCCAGGACGAACGGACGCAGCCGCTCGGGTACGGTGTCGGCGATCTTGGCCATCAAATCTTCCGCCGCACGTGCCAGCGTCGAATCGGCGTGTCCAGCGACCCATTGTGCGCCCAGCACCGCCGCCTCGATCTCGTCGGGCGTCAGCATCAAGGGTGGCAGGTCGAAACCCTTCTCCAGGATGTAGCCCATGCCGGCCTCGCCGCGGATCGGCACGCGCTGGCCAATCAACGTCGCGATGTCGCGATAGATCGTTCGCTTCGAGGTCTCGAGCTCGGCCGCGATCGCGTCGGCCGTCAGCGGCTTACGGGTGCGTCTCAGCACCTGGATGATCTGAAACAGCCGGTCGGCGCGTCTCATGACAATTCTCTCATCGTAGGCAGATCAGAAAATGGCGCGTGGCTGCTGACAGGATGTTGGCAGCAGGGGAGTTCTATACCGAGACAACACATCGACTGAAGAGGATTTGTCCATGATCATTCCAACCCATTTCGGTCCGGGCGGTCCGTGGTGGCGGATCCAGACTCCGTTGCATGCCTCGCTGTATGCCTGGGCCTTCAGCCGTCTCGCATTTCTCGATCTCACGATCGTCGATCTCCGCATTGCGCTTGCGACCATGCTGACACGCTCGCTGATCCAGGCTGCGGATGCGCTGGCCCGCCATGTCATGAGCCGCGCCTTTCGGGGGGCCCGTTTCGCAGAAGATATCACGGCTGCTGCCACCATGGTGGCAGCAGCCCGGCGCTAGGTTCCGTCAACTTTTTTGGTAGGTCCAGGAGAGCTCTCATGATCACGCTTTACGGCTTTGGTACCGGCTTCGGCCTGCCGGAAATCAGCCCTTTCGTCACCAAGACCGAGGTGCAGCTCAAGATGGCGGGGCTGCCCTACAGGAAGGAGCGCGCGATGCCACCGGCTTCGCCGAAGGGACAATTGCCGTTCATCGACGATGGCGGCGAGGCCGTGGCCGATTCCACCTTCATCCGCGCGCATATCGAGCGCCGCTATGGTTTCGACTTCGACGCCGGCCTCTCCTTGCAGGAGCGCGCGCAAGCCTGGGCGTTCGAACGCATGATCGAGCACCATGTCTACTGGGCGCTGGTCGGCGCGCGGTGGGTCGATGCCACCAATTTCGCCAAGGGACCTGCGCATTTCTTCGACGGCGCGCCCGAGCACAGCCGCGAGAAGCTGCGTGAGGATGCGCAGTTCCGCGTTGCCGAAAACTACCTGCTCTCCGGCCTTGGCCGCCACGCCCCCGATGACGATGTCGATCTCGCGGTCCGCTCGCTGTTTGCACTGTCGGTGCAACTCGGCGACAAATCCTACCTGATGGGCAACAAGCCGTGCGGCGTCGATGCGACCGCGTTCGGCGCGCTTGCCGGGATATTGACGCCGTTCTTCGAATCTCAGTTGCGCGAGCGCGCGGAAGGATTCCCGAACCTCACTGCCTATGTCGACCGGATGATGGACGCGTACTATCCGGAGTTCGCCTGGACGCCGCTGCAACAGGCGGCTTGAGGCACTCGCGCGTTTCGCAAGACGAAAGAGCCGGCCACGAGGGCCGGCTCGAATCGTCCTTGGCGTTGTCGCCCTCTTAGGGCTCCTTCACCATCTGGTACTTGCCGTCCTTGACGGTGAGCAGGATGCGGGCGCGGTCGTCGACGCCGTAGCGGTCCTTTTCGGTGAAGTTGTAGACGCCCTGGCTCGCCGCGAGGTCCTTTTCCGACAGCAGCGCCTGACGGATGGCTTCGCGGAATTCCGGAGTGCCGGGCTTGGCTGTCTTCAGCGCCACCGGGACAACCCGCTTCAGGATCTCGAAGGCATCGTAGGAATGGCCCGCGAACTGGCTGCGGCTGTGCGGGCCGTACTTGGCTTCATAGGCCGCATTGAGCGCAAGTCCCGGCTTCTTGGTCAGCGCGCTGTCCGGCTGGTCCTCGGGGTCCATTACAGGGCCGGAGGCCATCAGCACACCCTCGGCGGCTTTGCCGGCGATGCGGATGAAGTCCATGCTGGCTGCGCCGTGGGTCTGGTAAATCAGGCCCTGATAGCCACGCTCGCGCAGTTCGGTCTGCGGCAGCGCGGCTGCGGTGCCGGAGGCGCCGACGAGAATGGCGTCGGGGTTGGCGGCAACGAGCTTCAGCACCTGGCCGGTGACCGAGGTGTCGGGACGCGCGAAGCGCTCCTCGTCGACGATGGTGAGGCCCATCGGCACGCCCTGCGCCTTCAGGTCGTTGAACCACAGGTCGCCATAGGAATCGGAATAGCCGATATAGCCGACCGTTTTCACCTTGTGCGCCTTCATGTGGTCGTACAGCACCTTGCCGACGATCGGGATCGGCTGCGGCATCGCTACCGACCACTTGGCGCGCTCCGGCGTGATCGGGAACGGCGCGAGGCCGAAATGCGGAATGCCGGCTTCGTTGGCGACGTTGGAGACCGCGATGGTCGGCGGCGTCAGCGCCGAGCCCATGATGATGTCGGCTTTCGACTCCGTAACGAAGCGACGTGCGTTGGTGGTTGCCGTGGTCGGGTCGCCGCCGTCATCGAGCACGATCACTTTCAGCGGCACGCCGCCAATCTCCTTCGGCACGAATTCCAGCGCATTGCGCTCGGGGATCCCGAGCGCGGCGCCGGGGCCGGTGGTGGTGGTGGTGATCCCGATCGTGATTTCAGCGGTCTGGGCCAGCGTGGGCAGGGCCGGCAACGCCAGCGTCGCCGCCGCAATGGCGGCAGTCAGGTAAAAGCGTTTCATCAATTCCTCCCTTGACGTTCTTCTTTGAAAGCAGAAATCGGGGATGAATTCAGCCCCGTCTTTTGGCGATGCGGCGAATTAGTTCCGGATTAGCTCCCTGTGAATTTGGCTACCATTTCCGGAGGGAATGGTGCCGATTTCAGTTTGTCGGGGTTAACGGGGTCGCGGCCGACCAGGACGCGGGTCTCGAAACCCTCGATGGCGAGCGCCTCACCCTTATAGACGTTGTGCTTCACCTCGAAGCTCGAGCGCTTGATGCTCTCGATCTTCGTCTCGATGGTGATCCAGTCGCCATAGGTCGAGGGGATGTAGAACTTGGACCGCGTGTCGACCATGGGGATGCCCACCAGGCCGTATTTGCGGACCAGGTCCTGCTTCGAGAACCCGGCGACCTCGAACAGGGCCGAGGTCGAATCGTCGAACATCGCGAAATAACGCGGGTAGTAGACGATGTTGGCGGGGTCGCAGTCGCCCCACTGGATCTGGACCTCGCGCCGGTTCACGAACATCGGTGATGCATCCTCTGGCGCTGTGCCACACCTCTCCCGGAGGGAGAGGTCGAATTGCGTCTTGCGATGCGCAGCATCGTCAAGAGCAATTCGGGTGAGGGATTACGGTCTCTCGATACGGCAGGGCTCCCCACCCGGCGCTGCGCGCCGACCTCTCCGAATGGGAGAGGTAAGGTCGTGATCGCTGCTGCAAATCCGCCCATCAACTTACTTGGAGTTACTTCGGCGCCATGCGCAGCGAGCCGTCGAGGCGCACCACTTCGCCGTTGAGGTAGGAGTTCTCGACCATATGCAGCGCGAGCGCTGCGAATTCGTCGGCGTTGCCGAGCCGGCGCGGGAAGGGGATCGCCGCGGCGAGGGAGTCCTGGGCTTCCTGCGGCAGGTTGGCGAGCAGCGGCGTCAGGAACAGGCCGGGCGCGATGGTCAGTACGCGGATGCCGAACTGGGCGAGCTCGCGCGCGATCGGCAAGGTCATGCCGACGATGCCGCCCTTCGAGGCCGAGTAGGCGGACTGCCCGATCTGGCCGTCATAGGCCGCGACGGAGGCGGTGTTGATGATGACGCCGCGCTCGCCGCTCGCCTGCGGCTCCAGCTTGGACATCTCGGTTGCGGCAAGACGCAGCATGTTGAAGGTGCCGATCAAATTGACCTTGATCACCTTGTCGAAATCGGCGAGCGCCATCGGACCGTCGCGGCCGACCACGCGCTTGGCAACGCCGATGCCGGCGCAGTTGACCAGCACGCGCGCGGGCCCGTGGGCCTTGGTTGCCTGCGCGATCGCAGCCTCAGCAGAAGCTGCGTCGGAGACGTCGCACGTCACGGCGACGCCCTTGATCTCGGCGGCAACGGTCTCGGCGAGCTTGGTATTGAGATCGCACACAGCGACCTTGGCGCCCTGCGCCGCCAGCTTTCGCGCGGTGGCCGCGCCCAGTCCCGATGCACCGCCGGTGACGATGGCTGCCTGATCCTTCAACAACATGGCGTTCTCCTATGGCGATAATTTCTTTAGCCGACCGATATCACACGGCCCGATGGATTGGCAGCGTAGAGCTCGTCGATCAATGCGGCGCGATGCTCCAGAACCGCGCGCTGGTTGACCGAGCCCTTGTCGGTGACCTCGCCCTTGTCGATCGAGAGCGGCTCATCCAGGAGGATCGCGCGGGTGATCCGGGTCGAGGAGCCGGTGGCCGATGCGAGGAAGCGGGTCAGGCGCTCGCGGAAGGCTTCGCGCACCAGCCGGTCGCGCGCGGTGAAGGTGAGATTGTCGGCCGGCAAGGTCGGATTGATCAGCCGGCAACCGTCGAGATCGAGCAGCACGAGGGCGGAGACCTCGTCGCGGTTGATGCCGGCGATGACGACGTCGCGCACCAGCGGCGCGCAGGCGGCCGTGAGGCGCGCGCGCAGCGGGCCGACGCTGACCCAGGTGCCGCTGGCGAGCTTGAAGTCCTCGCTGACGCGGCCGTCGAAATCGAAGCCGGCATTGAGATCGTCGGGATCGGCGGGCTTGAGTGCGTCGCCGAGCTTGTAGAAGCCTTCCTCGTCGAACGATTTTGCGGTGATGTCGGGCTGGCGCCAGTAGCCGGGCATGACGTTCGGGCCCTTGCAGCGCACCTCCAGCTTGCCGTTGTTCGGCACCAGCTTGGCGTCGTTGCCTGACACCGGCAGTCCGACATGGCCGGAGCGGCTGGTGCGCGGATTGACGGACATGAAGAACGGCGCAGTCTCGGTGGCGCCAAGGCCGGTCAGCATCGGTACCCGATAGCCCTTTTCCTTCACTGCGAGCTCGTCGAGGCTGTTCCAGACAAAAGGCGACAGTGCCGCGCCCGAGAAGAACATCGCGTGCAGGCGATCAAAGAACTTTGCGCGCAAGCCCTGGTCGTCGCGCAAATACGGCAGCAGCGATTCATAGCCCTTGGGCACGTTGAAATAGACTGTCGGCGAAATCTCCTGGAGATTGCGCACGGTCTCCTCGATGCCGCCGGGCACCGGCTTGCCGGCGTCCAGATACATCGAGCCGCCGTTATAGAGCGTGAGCCCGATATTGTGATTGCCGCCAAAGGTGTGGTTCCAGGGCAGCCAGTCGATGATCACAGGCGGCTCGTCCTTGAGGAAGGCGAGCGTCTCCCGCAACATCACCTGGTTGGCGCAGATCATGCGCTGGGTGTTGATGACGGCCTTGGGATTGCCTGTCGAGCCCGACGTCAGCAGGAATTTTGCGATCGTGTCGGGACCGATCTTGCCGTGCACGGCGTCGAGATCGCTACGAACGGGCGTTGCCATGAGGTCGGCGAGCAGGGTGACGTCGCGGCCCGGGACGTGACCGTAGGATGCGGCGATCTCGGTGCCCAGCGAGACATTGGCGGCGAGCGCGTCGGCGAATTTGTCGGCATCCTCGGCGAAAACCAGGCCGGGGGTCAGCAGCTTCATCAGATAGGACAGCTTGCCGTAGTCCTTCGACACCAGCGAATAGGCCGGCGACACGGGGCAGAACGGAACGCCGGCATAGAACGCGCCGAAGGCGAGCAGGGCATGGTCGATCGAATTGCCGGAGAGGATGACGACCGGCCGTTCCGCCGACAGGCCGCGCTGGATCAGGCTTGAAGCGATATGCCGGCTCGCGGTGAGCAGCTCGGCATAGGTGATCCTGCGCCAGCCGCGGCCGCCTTCGCGCTCCGCCATGAACACGCGATCCGGCGTCGTCGTCGCCCAATGGTGCAGGCGATCGGTGATGCGGGCGGGATAGTCGCCGAGCGGCTGCTGCGGCCGCAGATAGATGGTGCCATCGGCGCGCCGCTCGATGTCGACGACGGGATCGCCGAACGAGATCGGTCGCAGCGGAGAATTGCTCACGCCGCGCTCTGTGCTGGAAGAGGACGGCTGCGCGCTCATGACTTCGGCTTCACCTTTGCGGTCTTGTGCTCGAGGAACTCGCGAATCCTGCGCTTGGCTTCCTTGTCGCTCTGCGCGACCGTCGCCATCAGCGATTCCATCAACAAGCCGGTCTGCGGATTGGCTTCCGCGATCATCGGCAGTGCCTGGAGCACGGCGAAATTCGTCAGCGGCGCGTTGGACGCAATCTTGGTCGCGAGCTCGAGCGCCTTGGGCAAGCCGTTGCCCGCTTCCGTGACATATTGCGCGAAGCCGTAGGACGCGCCTTCGGTCGCGCTATAGACGCGCCCCGTCAGCATCATGTCCATCATGCGCGCGACGCCGATCAGCCGCGGCAGCCGCACCGAGCCGCCGCCGCCGACGAAGATGCCGCGCTGTCCTTCCGGCAGCGCGAAGTAGGTCGAGGGTTCGGCGACGCGGATGTGTGCTGCACAGGCCAGCTCCAGCCCGCCGCCGATCACGGCGCCCTTCAGCGCGGCGATGACCGGGACGCGGCTGTACTGGATGCGATCGAACACCCGGTGCCACATCTGCGAATGCAGGAGGCCGCCGGTGGCGTCGTGGTCCTGGAGCTCGGACAGGTCGAGCCCGCTGGAGAAATGGTCGCCGATGCCGTGAATGACCACCGCGCCGATATCCTCCGGCAGGGACGTAAAACATTCGCCGATTTCGAGAATGATGCCGTCATTGAGCGCGTTGCGCTTCGCCGGCCGGTTCAGACCCACGGTCAGAACCCGGTCCACCCTCTCGATCTGAAGCAGCCCGGAGGCGCCCGTGCCAGCGGTCTCGGCGTTTCCCTGTGTCATTTGCGTCCTTATCAGAATAGTTATGTTGTATAACGAATTCTGCGGGAGTCAAGATGTCAGCCTGTGATGTGGCGCGGTGGGCCTTAATCTGCCAGGCGCCGGATCCGAAGGTTTTGAGGGCTGGGGCGGGCTGTGATGCGCAGACCTTGCCAAATTCTCCGTCATTGCGAGCGCAGCGAAGCAATCCAGAATCTTGCCCGCGGAGGACTCTGGATTCCTTCGCTGCGCTCGCAATGACGAGGCGGCAGCCGCCTTCACACCACCTGATGCATGTCGATCACCACGCGGTCCGCATGCCGCGCCGCCGAGCCCACAAAGATGTGCTCCATCAGCCAGCGATACTTCGCATGCCCGGTCTCGAATCTCGGCACGGTCCGGAAATAGATCAATTTGGGATCGACCGGCTCGCCGCGCTTGAGCTTTTGCAATAGCTCGACCGGGCCGAAGCGCATGCCCTTGTTCTCGACATAGACGACGGCGCCGTCGTCGGTCTCGAAGGCGTATTTGGCCTCGAGGTCGATCAGCTCGTTGGGCCGGATGGTCTGGAAGTCGGCGCCGAAGGGAAGCACTTTGCCTGATACCGCGCCCGTCACCTTGCCACCCAGGATCGGGATGATGCGGCGTACGCCGATGCCGGTCTCGCCGGCAGTGACGACGTCGCCGATCTCAGCGGTGATGGTGAAGACGTATTTGGTTTCGAGCCTCGGCGTTGACATCACTTCACCTCTCTAGTGCGCCATCATGCGCGTCGGAAGCCATGTCGCCAGCAGGGGAAAGGCGATCAGGATCACCAGGCGCACGAGGTCCGTCGCCACGAACGGGATCACGCCCTTGAAGATGGTGGAGAAGGATACGTCCTTCACGACGCTCTTGATGACGAAGACGTTCATGCCGACAGGCGGATGGATCAGGCCGAGCTCGACCGTCATCACGATGATGACGCCGAACCAGATCGGGTCAAAACCCAGATGCGTGATGACGGGGAAGATGATCGGCACGGTCAGAATGATCATCGCCATCGCGTCCATCAGGCAGCCAAGCACGAGATACATCACCATGATCAGCGCCAGCACGCCGTAGGGGCCGAGGCCAAGGCCGGTCAGGAATTCCGTCACTTTCTGCGGCGTCTGCGTCACCGTCAGGAAATAGCCGAAGATAAGCGCGCCGATCAGCACGGTGAACACGGCGGCCGCCGTGCGTGTCGCCTGGAGCAGCGAAGCCAGCACCTTCTCGCGGTCGAGCCGTCCGGTGACAATGCCGATGATGAAAGCGCCGGTGGCGCCGACGCCGCCGGCTTCCGTTGGGGTGAAGCGCGGCAGGAAGGGGAGGCCGTAGAGGCCGCCGATCACGAACACGAACAGCAGCACCGGCGCCCAGATGTCCTTCAGGCCGGCGAACCTCTCGCGCCAGGGCAGCATCTTGCCCTTGGGCAGGAAGTCGGGTCTGAAATAGCCGATCAGGAAGATCGTGATCATGTACATTGTCATCGCCAGGAGGCCCGGGATGATGCCGGCGATGAAGAGTTTTCCGATGTCCTGCTCGGTGATGATGCCGTAGACCGCGAGCACTGTGGAAGGCGGCAGCATCGCGCCGAGCGTGCCGCCGGCCGCGATCACGCCTGTCGCAAACGACTGCGGATAGCCGAAGCGGCGCATCTCGGGATAGGCGACGGCCGAGAAGGTCGCGGCAGTCGCAACGGAAGATCCGCAAATCGCGGCGAAGCCGCCGCAGGCGCCGACGGTGGCGATGCCGAGTCCGCCGCGCAGATGCCCGACGAAGCCGTTGGCGGCGCGGAACAGCTCGCGGCTCATGCCGGAGTTGCTGACGAAGGAGCCCATCAGCAGGAACATCGGGATCACGCCGAACGTGTAGTCGGTGACCGTGCGCATCGAGGTCTGGCCGACCAGCTTCAAGGCCGGGGTCGCGCCGACCAGATAGGAGAAGCCGGAGACGCCGACGAGGCCCATGGCCATGCCGACGGGCACGCGCAGCAGCATCAACGCGAACAGGGAAACGAAGCCGATAACGGCGACGGCATCGGTGCTCATGATTACTCCGTCGCCTTCAGCTTGGGGTCGTGCATGTCTTCGGGATGGAAGATCAGTCGGTACGTGCGAATCGCGATCAGCAGCACGGCCGAGACGTCGCCGATCCAGGCGATCGCGAAGAACGGCCAGGTCGGCATGTGCATGTCGAAGGTCTGGACGTTGTCGTTGTAGGTGCCGCGTACCTTGTCGAACAGCGTCCAGGTTTGCACGGTGACGACGAACAACAGCACCAGCGTCGCGAACACGTCGATCCAGCGCTGGTAGCGCGGCCCGACATTGCCCCAGACCAGATCGACCGTGATGTGGGTGCCGCGATAGGAGGTCGCCGCGATACCCCAGAAAATGAGGATGCCGAGCAGCATGCGGCCGATGTCAAAACTATCGGGAATCGAATAGTTCAGCGTGTTGCGCAGCAGCACCGACAGGAAAATGTCGAGGGCGACGATGCCGACGAACGCGGCTGCGATCCATTCGATGGTGTCGATAAAGCGGTCCATCCAGGCGCGCTTCATGGCGAGAGAGTCCTTCCGGTGAGTTCGAAGTGCGCCCGCGTGCGGGCTGCGCTCCCTCCCCCGCTTGCGGGGGAGGGTTGGGGAGAGGGGTGCTTCCACGATCGAGGACCCCCGAGAGGAGAGAGCCCTCACCCGGCGCTTTAGCGCCGACCTCTCCCGCAAGCGGGAGAGGTGCAGCGGAGTTCGTTGCGAGAACCGCTACTCCGCCAGCGCGTTGTACTTCTTCAGCGACGCCTTGAGCTCCGCGAGCGCAGCGTCCGGGTCGGCGCCGGCCTTCTTCGCGCCGTCGGCCCAGGTCTTGACCAGCGGCTCGGCGGCTTTCTTCCAGGCGGCAGTCTGGTCCGGGGTCAGCTTGTAGATCTCGTGGCTTCCCTCCGCCTTCACCTTGTCGATTCCGGCGTCCTCGAACTTGCCCCAGTGCTCGCCGACCACGCCGGCCATCTCGGTCGAGCAGTTCTTGTCGATCGCGGCCTTCTGCTTGTCGGACATGGCATTGTACTTGTCCTTGTTCATCACGAACACGAAGGTCGTGGTGTAGAGCGGCGCGTCCATGTCGTACTTGGTCACCTTGTCGATGCCGAACAGCACCAGCGAGCCCCAGGGGAAGGTCACCGCGTCGGCGACGCCGCGCTCGATGATGTCGCGCACCTCGGGCGCAGAGGACTGCACGTTGGTCCCGCCGAGCGAAGTGACGAAATTCGCCATCGTGGCGTGCGCCGGACGAATCTTCATGCCCTTCACGTCCTCCGGCATCACGATCTTCTTGGTGCGGGAATGGAAGGAGGAGGGCGAGTGAACGAAGGCGAGGCAGTATTTGACGTCCTTCATCTCCTTCTCGGCATATTTGCGGTACCAGGCGTCCAGGCCCTCAGAGCCGCCCTTGGCGTCCGAGATCAGGAACGGCAATTCGCCGGCGCCGATGATCGGGAAGCGGCCGGGCTGGTAGCCGGGATTGACGTAGGTGACGTCGGCGATGCCGTCGCGCGCCATGTCGTAATGGTCGAAGGCCTTGCCGAGCTGCTGGGCCGGGAAGACCTTGCCCGTGATGGTGCCGCCGGAGTCCTTGTTCACCGCGGCCACCCAGTCTTCCAGCGACTTCTGCAGCGGGTGCGAGGCCGGCACCCAATGCGACACCTTCAGGTCGACGGTCTTGTCCTGCGCGAACGCAGGCGTCACGCTTGCTGCCAGCAGCAAAGCCAGACAGGCTTTTCTCATCACGCGTCTCTCCCTCTTTGTGACCGCGGGCTTCGATGGCCCGGTCTCTTTAATTAACATGTTATCTAATTGGTTAGCACGTTCAAGCCGGAACTGGTCGCAGGGGCTGCGTGATCCATGTCAGCCACGTTGCTTGGATTTGTCCCTTCGGCGGAGACTGCAACTCCCCTCTTGCCCAATCGTTATATGCTATAATTATCGCGCGCGGCCGGCTGCGACAAGCGAGCCGCGACGAAAGCCTACAGGATCGGGAGGAGCAAGTATTGCGGACAAAAGTCGCAATCATCGGCGCCGGGCCGGCAGGATTGTTGCTGGGGCAACTCCTGCACCAATACGGCATCGACAACGTCATTCTGGAGCGGCAGAGCCCGGATTACGTGCTCGGACGCATCCGCGCCGGCCTGCTGGAGGAGGGAACGGTCGGGCTGCTGGATCAGATCGGCACCGGCGCGCGGGCGCATGCTGAAGGTCTGGTCCATGAAGGTATCGAACTTGCGTTTGCCGGCCGCCGTCATCGGATCGACATGAAGGCCGCGACCGGCAAGACGGTCATGATCTACGGCCAGACCGAGGTCACGCTCGACCTGATGAACGCACGCAGGGCGGCGGGTCTTACCACCGTCTATGAAGCCAGCGATGTGCAGCCGCATGATTTCGACGGCAGTCACCCGCGCGTAACCTGGGTCAAGGACGGCGCCAGCCACACGCTCGATTGCGACTTCATCGCCGGCTGCGACGGCTTTCACGGCGTCAGCCGCGCCAGCGTGCCGGCCTCCGCGATCGAGGAATTCGAGCGGGTCTACCCATTCGGCTGGCTCGGCATCCTGTCGGAGACGCCGCCGGTCAGCCACGAGCTGATTTACTCCAACCATGATCGCGGCTTCGCGCTCTGCACCATGCGCTCGATGAAGCGCAGCCGGCACTATTTGCAGTGTTCGCTCGACGATCATGTCCTCCAGTGGCCGGACGACCGCTTCTGGGACGAGCTGAAGCGCCGCCTCGACCGGGAGGCCGCCGACAGTCTTGTCACCGGTCCCTCGATCGAAAAGAGCATCGCGCCTTTGCGTAGCTTCGTCGCCGAGCCGATGCGCTTCGGCAAGCTGTTCCTGTGCGGTGATGCCGCTCACATCGTGCCGCCGACCGGCGCCAAGGGATTGAACCTCGCCGCAAGCGATGCGCACTATCTATCGAGCGCCTTCCGTGAGTTCTACGACGAGAAATCCAGCGCAGGGATCGATGCCTATTCCGCCAAGGCGCTCGCGCGCGTCTGGAAGGCCGTGCGCTTCTCCTGGTGGATGACCTCGATGCTGCACAAATTCCCCGACACCGGCACGATCGGGACGCGAATCCAGCTCGCGGAGCTCGACTACGTCACGCAATCGCAGGCCGCGATGACGTCGCTGTCGGAGAACTACGTGGGGCTGCCGTTTTAAAAAGGTGCCGTAGGTGCGCAAAGCGTGGCGTGCCCACGAACTTTCTCGGCGGCGGACTGATCGTGGGCACACTCTTTGCGCCTTTGCCCACCGTACGGCACTGCGCCTGTGGCGGCGCAATTTCAAACAGCCGCCCAAATCCCGTTTAAAACTTTGTAATTGATGCATCTGTCACGTCGCTCGCGTTCAATAGCGGCAATCATTACACCGCGCGCGAGACAGTCATGACCGACATCGATATTCCCGACGGCTTCGAGCCGTTGTCCCGCAAGAGCCCGCTCACCGAACCCTGGGAGCCGCTCTACGCGAAGAAGACCGAACGGGCCGTCGTCATCGGTCTGCGGCTGGCAAGGCCACACACCAACGGCCGCGGCCTGATCCATGGCGGCCTGATCGCCGCGCTCGCCGACAACGCGATGGGCTATAGCTGCGCGCAAGCGACGAACTGGAGCACATCGTTCGTGACGGTCTCGCTCTCGATCGATTTCGCCGGCTCCGCCGAGATCGGCCAATGGTGCTCGATCGAGAGCGATGTGATCAAGACCGGCAAGACGATCTGCTTCGCGCAGAGCCTGATCAAGGCCGACGGGGTCGTGATCGCGCGGGCCAGCGGCACGTTTCGCGTGGTGCCGAAGAAGGGCTGAGCCTACCCAAACTTCCAATCCGCCGTTTCGACGACGAGGTCGATGAACGCGCGAACCTTGGCCGAGAGCAGGCGCGAAGTCGGATAGACGATGTGGATCGGCAGCGCCGGTTGCTCGTACTTCGTCAGCAGGATTTTCAGCCGTCCGCGCTTCAGGCCTTCGGCGGCCTGGTAGGCCAGCACGCGTGTGATGCCGCCTCCGGCCTCGGCATATTGCAGGGCGGCGTCGGCGCTATTGCTGGTGAAGCGCGGCGAGGGCGTTATCTCCATGTCGCGGCCGTCCTGCATGAAGTGCCAGCTCGCGGACGGGCCGAACTGGATCGTCTGGTGCTCGTGCAGTGCCCCGGGAGTCTTCGGCTCGCCATGGCGCTTGAGATAGCCGGGCGCAGCCACCGTGATCCGCCGCATCTCGCCGACATGACGCGCGACGAGCGAGGAATCGGCGAGATGGCCGATGCGGACGGCGGCATCGACAGCGTCTTCCACGAGGTTGACGAGGTTATCAGACAATCTCAGTTCGCAGGCGACCTCGGAGTAACGCTTGAGATAATCGGTCATGACCGGGCTGACATGCAGCCGGCCGAAGCCGACCGGGGCAGATACCACGAAACGTCCGCTGGGGCGGTTGCGCTCCTCCCGCGCCGAGCCGTCGGCTTCCTCGACGTCGGCGAGAATCCGCCGGGCGCGCTCAAGATAGCGCGCGCCAACGTCAGTCAGTCTCACCTGCCGGGTGGTCCGCTGCAGCAGCCGCGCGCCGAGATGTTCCTCCAGGGCCGCGATCAGCCGGGTCACCGCCGACGGCGACATCAGTAGTTTTCGCGCCGCCGGCGCGAAGCCGCGCAGGTCGGCGACGGTGACGAAGACGTGCATGGCTTCAAGGCGGTCCATGGTATTATTGCATATATCGCAACGATGAAGTGTCAAGCGGCCTGATTGTTTTGACGGCTGCCAGGCCCACCTTAGCGGTCGAAAAGATGCGGAGACGCGCCGGAATTTTTCAGGAGATGTTCCGATGACTGCAGGTCATGCCTATGCCAGCGACGTGGCCTTCACCCCCGCGGTGAAGGCCATCCAGGCGCGCAAGGGTTCACGCGAGGCCTATGCCCGCGCCGAGCAGCGCGGCTGGCGCACCGAGATCGACGAGAACCTCGAAGCCTTTCTCGCTGACGCCAACAGCTTCTACTTCGCCACGGCTTCCGCTGATGGCCAGCCCTATATCCAGCATCGCGGCGGCCCGAAGGGGTTTCTGAAGGTGCTCGACAAGCAGACGCTCGCTTTCGCCGATTATGCTGGCAACCAGCAATACCTGACCCAGGGCAATCTCTCCGAGAACCCCAAGGCCTACATCTTCGTGATGGACTATGCCCATCGCCGCCGCGTGAAGATCTGGGGCGAGGCGCGCGTGGTGGAGGACGACGATGCACTGACGGAGGCGCTGATGCCGAAAGGCTATCGCGCGCGTCCCGAGCAGGTGATCCTGTTCAAGATCGCGGCCTGGGACACCAACTGCCCGCAGCACATCCCGCAGAAGTTCGACGCCGCGGATGTTGCGGCGGCGTTGGCGGCAAGGGACCAGCGGATAGCGGAGCTCGAGGCGGAGCTGGCGGCGTTGAAGGGGCAGACGACCGCGGCCTAGTCGTCCACGTCGTCCTGTGTGCGGCCGAACAGGTGCACGATGCCCGGCGTCGCGATCGTCACGAACACGAAGCGCGAGAGATGATGGGCGCCGACGAAGATCGGGTCGATGTGAAGCGTGAGCGCCAGCGCCAGCATCGCGTCCATCGCGCCGGGTGCGAAGGCAACGACCACGTCGGAGAACTTCACCTGCGTGGTGAGCGCAACGATGCCGACGAAGATGGCGGAGACGGCGATGGCAACGGCAAACGAGCCCAGCGCAGCGTTGATGTGGCCGGCCAGCGTCTTCATCCGCATCCGGGCAAAGCGGCTGCCGATCAGCGCGCCGATGCCGACCAGCGAGACGCCGCGCACCCAGTTCGGCAGACCGCCATCGACCCAGCCCGCGCCGTGCAGCACGCTGGACGCGATCATCGCGCCGAACATCCAGCTCGCCGGAAACCTGATCAACCGCAGCACGAGCGATGCCGCCAGGGAAGCTGCGACCAGCTCAAGAAGATCAAGCGGCGAGGCAATCGTGGTCGTCAGCGACGGCGCAACGGAGGGCGCAACGCCGGCGATTGCCAGCACCATCGGCAGCGCCGCCGTCAGGATGATCACGCGCATGGTCTGCACCACCGCGATGCCCGGTAGGTCGGCGCCGCGCTCGACCGCCAGGATGGTGATCTGTGACAGCGCACCGGGACTGCCGGCGAGGAAGGCCGAGGTGCGGTCCCAGCCATGGACGCGCTGGAGGTAATAGCTTGAGCCGAAGGTCGAGCAGAAGGTGGCGAGCGCCAACAGGCCGATGGTCAGCGGATAGGTACTGACCTGCTGGATCAGGTGACGCGAAACGACGGAGCCCAGCGAAATGCCCAGCAGCACCAGCACGGTCTGGGTCAGGATCGGAGGAAGGGCCAGCTGGCGCCCGGCAATCGCGGCAATGCCGACTGCGATCATCGATCCCGAGATCAGTCCGCCCGGCAGGCCCGCGACAAGGAAAACGAGGCCGCCCGCCGCACCGATGACAAGCGTTTCCGCTGTGCTCAAAACCTTGGCACGGCTCGGCCACTCGAACGGCAGGGAGGCGGTGATTTGCTTCACGCCGCCTTATCGCAAATCGGCGAGAGGTGCACAATTGCAGGCTCGTCATGCCGCAATGCGTGCGCCTCCCGCCAAGAGCAAGGCCTGGATTGTGACGAATTTACTTCTTGTCGGCGGCGGGCGGGGTGCCTGCCTTGGCGCTCTTGATGCACTCGGAGCGGAATTTCTTGCGCTCCTTGCCGTGCAGGCCCTTGGCATCCGCCTGCTTGGAGCATTCGAGCGATTCAGCCGAGCGCTCCTTGGGCGCCTTCTTGTCGGCGGTCGTGGTGGCGTCGGTCTTGGCCGCCGGAGCCGCGGTCTGTGCGAAGGCTACGCCGGTGGCGAACAGGGAGGCAATGGCGACGGCGGCTAGGCGGGAGGCGAGGGTCATGATGATGCACTCTTCTTGGGAGAATTGCGAAGGACGCGACCGTCGGCCCGCATAGCTGAACGCGACATGAATAATCTGAACGGCGGAATCACTATATTTTGGCGCCGATCACCATCGCTTCCTTGTCCGAAGTCCGGGACACGCTAGGATAGTAATCCCGTTTTGCCTGCCTGAGGGAGACCAAGGATGACCATTCAAGCCAGATTGTTGTGTGCGATTGCGGTGTCGGGTGTTGCTGCACTGGTAGCGAGTGCGCCGGCGCAGGCGCTGACCTCGCAGGAATGCAGCGCGAAATACCAGGCCGCCAAGAAGGACGGCTCGCTCGGCACCATGAAGTGGAATGACTTCCGCAAGGCCCAGTGCGGTGCCGATGCGACGCCCGCGGCTGCGCCGACCGCCGCGGCACCGGCTGCGCCCCCGCCGGCCGCCGAGCCGAAGCAGGCGAAGAAGGAGGTGGCGCCTGCTGCTGCTCCGGCGCCGTCCTTGCCGGCCGGACCCGCGATCTTCCCCAATGCGGTCGATCCGAAATACGCCAAGGAGACCGCCGGCAAGGCTCGTCTCCATACCTGCGTCGATCAATACAATGCCAACAAGGCCACCAACGGCAATGGCGGCATGAAGTGGATCGAGAAGGGCGGCGGCTACTACAGCGAGTGCAACAAGAAGCTGAAGGGCGCCGCCTGAGCCTCCAATTGATGCGATGGCCGGAGCTGAGCTCCGGCCATTTTGCTTAGTCCAATAATTTCTCGGCCGATTTCGCCACGAGCTGCGACCGCTTGCGCGGGCCGCGCTCGACGAACAACAGGCTCTGGCCGAAGATGAAGCAGTAGAACAGGAAGGCCTGCGCCTCGGCCTCCTCAGCTTCCAGTCCGGTCGCGCGATAGAGCTCGGCCACATGCTTGAGCCGCGCCGCATCCACGCTCGCGACCGCAGCCGCTGCGCTCTCGTCCGAGCGCGCCCATTGCCGGATCGCAAGCTCGATCGCCATGCCTTCCGGATTGAGCCGCTCGGAATAAAGCTGGATCACCGCCTTCAGCCGCTCGCGGGGGTCTTGCCCGTCGAGGCTGGTCTGCTGCGCGATGGAGGTCGTGCGCCCCTCGCGCCAGTGCACCAGCATGGCCTCGAGCAGCGCGGCGCGATCGGCGAAGCGGCGGTAGAACCCGCCTTTGGTGACGCCGAGACTCTTGGCGAGCAACTCGACCCGAACGCCCTCGACGCCGGCGCGGGCGAGCTCCTTAAACCCGGCCTCGACCCAGATATCGCCCTTGCGGTCGTTCATGAACGAAGCCTCACCCGTTTTTTGATACGCTGCCGTATTGCTACAGTGCCTGCCGCTTGATACGCTACCGTATCAAGATCAAGAACACGGGCCAGGGCAGGACATGACCATGGAGCACGAGGCGACCTATCGCGAGGCTGCGCAGCGCTATCTTGTCGAACCGGCCGAGGCTTGAGCCATGGCTGCGTTCGAGCCGAAAAACCCCGGCTATCGTGCGGCGGCCGTCGCGATGTTCGAACGCCAGCCGGCGATGCGTACGCTCGGCATCGTCATCGTCCGCCTCTCGCCGGGCGAGGTCGAGCTGGCCATGCTGCATTCGGCAGACTTCACGCAGCAGAACGGTTTTGTCCACGCCGGCATCATCACGGCGGGGCTCGACAACGCCTGCGGCGTTGCTGCCTTCACGCTGATGCCGTCCGAGGCCGATATCCTCACGGTCGAGTTCAAGACCACGCTGCTCGCCCCCGCCCGCGGCGAGCGCTTCGTCTTCAAGGCCGAGGTGGTCAAGCCCGGCCGGACGCTCACCTTCTGCGAAGCCAGAGCCTTTGCCGAGCACGAAGGCAAGACCACGCTGATCGCCACCATGACCGGAACGCTGATGGCGATGCTGCCGCGCGTTGGTGCTTCGCACGAACCGCGCGGCCTCCGCGCCCAGCAGTGATTGACAAGCCCTGCGGCGCATCCCTTGATGCGGCATGCTTGCGAGTCTCAGCCTTATCCTGCTCTGCCAATTGATCGGCGAGGCCGTGGTCCGCGGCCTTGGCCTGCCCGTGCCGGGGCCCGTGCTCGGCCTGCTGCTGCTTCTGATCCTGCTGCTGGCCCGCGACCGTTTTGCGCTGCTCGCGCGCGGGCCGCTCGGCAATGACGGCGTGGAATCCGCAAGCAAGGGCCTGCTGGCTCATCTTTCGCTGCTGTTCGTTCCCGCCGGTGTCGGCGTGGTGCAAAAACTCGATCTGCTCGCCTCCCATGGCATCGCCATCGTCCTGGTGCTCGCACTCTCCGTGGTCCTCACCTTGCTGGCCACCGTCCTGACCTTCCGCCTGGTCAGCCGCCTGTTGAAGCAGCAGGACGCGCAATGAAGGACGATTCCTTCTCCCTCTGGGTTTACCTGTCGCAGTCGCCGCTGCTCTGGTTGACGGTGACGCTGCTGGTCTATGCGACCACGGACGCGGTGTCGCTGGCGACGCGGCGGCATCCGTTTGCCAATCCCGTGCTGCATGCGATGTGGATCATCGGCGCGTTCCTGCTCGTGACAGGCACGTCCTACACCACCTATTTCGCCGGCGCGCAGTTCGTGCACTTCCTGCTCGGGCCTGCCACCGTGGCGCTCGCCGTGCCGCTTTACGAAAACCGCAAGCGTGTGGTCTCCTCCATCGTGCCGATGCTGGTGGCGCTGGTCGCGGGCTCGGTGACCGCAGTGGTGTCTGTCGTTCTGCTGGCGGAGTTCGCCGGCCTTCCGCATGACGTGGTGCTGGCGCTGGCGCCGAAATCGGTCACGGCCGGCGTTGCCATGGGCATTGCCGAATCGCTGCATGCAGATCCTTCGCTGACAGCGGTTGCGGTCATCCTCACCGGTATCATGGGGGCGATTATCGTGACGCCGCTGATGAACCGCACCGGCGTGACCGATTTCCGCGCTCGCGGCTTTGCCGCCGGCCTTGCCGCGCATGGCATCGGCACGGCCCGCGCATTCCAGGTCGACGAGCTCGCCGGGGTCTTCTCCGGCATCGCCATGAGCCTGAACGCTTTGGTGACCTCGTTCCTGGTCCCCTTGGTGGTGACCCTGCTGGTGCGATGACATCGCCCCAGCGACTCTCTATATGGAGCGTAACAATTGCCGGCTTCCAGACGTATTTGCGAGGATGGGGCCGAAACGGGACGAGATATGGCTGGATTCAGGAATAAGGGCTTTGGGCCGACGCGGCGTGCGGCGCTGACGTTGATCGGGGCAGGCGCGTTTGCCGCTGGCGGGACGACGCTGGCCCGCGCCGCAGCGAGCGGCGACGACGAGGTGCTGACCGAAGCCAAGGTGCTGCGCGACCCTGATGTTCCCGTCGCCGGCAACCCCGAGGGCAACATCAGCATCATCGAATGGTCCGACTATAACTGCCCCTATTGCCGAAAGCTCGAACCCGAGCTGCGCCAGGTCGTCCAGGACGACGGCAAGGTGAGGCTGGTCTTGAAGGACTGGCCGATCCTGGGACCCGTCTCGGTGACAGCTGCCCGGATCGCGCTCGCGGCGAAATTCCAGGACAGGTATCATCAGGCTCACGACGCCATGATGGGTGTCAGCTCGCCCCTGACCGAATCTCGTATCAGCGAGCTGCTTGCATCGGTCGGCGTCGACATGGATCGTCTCAAGAGCGATCTCGCCGCGCACGGCAAGGACATCGACGCGATCCTCAAGCGCAACAACGACCAGGCCGAAGCCTTCGGCTTCCGTGGTACGCCGTCCTTCATCGTCGGCAAATACCGGGTGCCGGGCGTGCTCAGCATGAACGAGTTCGAGCAGGTCATCGCGGACGCCCGCAAGGCCAAGATGAACTGATCACGGACAAGCAAAGGCGCCGCCGCGGACCCGCGACAGCGCCTGTTCATCGTGATTGTGCTTGTTACTTCGACGAGATCCGGACCCAGTCCTTGTGCGCGCGGTCGCGCAACGCATCCCAATCGGCCTTTGCGACATCCCAGTTCACGATGGTGCGATTGGTGATTGCGACCTCACCATTCGCCACTGATGACGTCTGCATGGAGTCGTAGACATAGACGCCGCAAGCGAGCAGCAGCGCGCCCAGGATCATTCCGAAAAAAGTCTGCATGGCGAACCTCCGGTGACGGACCGATAACGTCGGTCCCGGAGCGATGGTTCCGCCACAGTGCGGCGCGGGTAAGGACACCTCGTTCATGACCCGTTCAGCCACGCCAGCAACTCGGCGTTGATCTCGCGGGGATACGTGTGGCTGAGGTCGTCGATCTCGCGATAGGTGACGTCAGCGCCGGCCGCGGAGAGCGCGGCTTGCGTCTGCCGTGCGGTCTGTACCGGAAACATCCAGTCGAGCTTGCCGTGGGTGATGAAGACAGGCAGGCCCTGCAGACGCGCGGCGTCGGCCATCTCCGCCATCAGGGGATGGAAGGTGGCCGCCACCGGTGCGAGATGCGTGAAGGGCGAGGCGCCGTCGAGTCCGCTGACATAGCAGAAGGTGCCGCCGTCGCTCATGCCTGATAGCAGCATGCGTGAAGCGTCGACCGACCAGCGGCCGCGCACCCATTCGAGGATTCGCATCAGGTTGGGCGTGTCGGTGTCGTCGCCCATCAGCGCCCAAGTCTGCCCCGTCGCGGTCGGCGCCACCAGGATGGCGCCAAGGCTGCGCGCATCGCGCAGCCAGCTCCACAGGAAGCCGCGGCCATTGCCGCTGCCGCCATGCAGCGCCACGACCAGCGGCCAGGCGCGACCAGCCGTATAATATTCGGGCACATAGACCGAGAAACCGCCGCGGCTGCCGGGCTCGTTGTGATTGTGGAAGATGCCGGTGTGCTCGCTGGCGCCGGCCTCCAGCCGCGCCAGCAACTCCTCATTGTCGCGATTGGCGGCATTGAGGAAGAAGTTGCTCACCGGCGGAAACTGCAGCGACAGCGGATAAAGCGCCTCCTGCGCGCGCGGTAGATGGCGCAACGCGCGGAACACCGCGACGAGATCGCCATTGCCGCGCTCGACGTCGCGGACGCCGGCAAAGGCAGCGAGCGCCTCGTTGCAGGCGCGATCCAGCCGCTCCCGCAGTCCGATGAACTGCTCCGGCCAGGCGCCGATTGCTGCATGTGCGGACCGGAGCGCATCATCCGGCGCGCCGATTGCGTTCATCACCGAGCCGAACGCCGGCGGATGCAAATGCCGGGCGAAGTAGCCGAGCGCTTCCAGCGCATTGAGCAGCGGCGGCAGCACGGCCACAATGTCGTCAACGACGGCCTCGGTCATTGCGGCGTCCTTTGACTGGATCAGTGCAGCTTCGGCGCCTTCAGAAGCTTGAAGCGGTCGGTCGACGTCACCGTGACGTCGAAGGTGACGCCGTCATGATGCACGGTCAGCGGCACGTCGACGCCGGCGGCGCCAAGCGACCACATCTTCCTGTAGAAAGCAGCCTGGCTTGTAACCTTCTCGCCAGCGACCGCCAGGATGACATCTTCGCTCTTGAGCTCGGCGCGCGCGGCCGGTCCGTTGGCGGAGATGCCGATCACCACCACGCGGTTGTCGATCTCGGTCGAATAGAGCCCCAGCCACGGCCGTGCCGGCTTGTTGACGCGACCGAATTTGCGCAAATCATCGAGGATCGGCTTCAAAAGGTCGATCGGCACGATCATGTTGACATGCTCGGCCTTGCCGTCGCGTTCACGCTGGAGCTGAAGCGAACCGATGCCGATCAACTCGCCGCGCTCGTTGATCAGCCCCGTGCCGCCCCAATTTGGATGAGCGGGGTAGGTGAACAAGGCCTCGTCGAGCAGATACTCCCAGTAGCCGGCGAACTCCTGCTTGGCGACGATCCGGCTTGCGAGCGATCGCGTCCGCCCGCCGGCGCCGCCGACCACGACGCGGTCGCCGAGCCTGATATCAGCCGACGAGCCGAGCGGCAGCGGTTCGATGTCGAGCTGGCCGAGCGCTTGCACCAGCCCGAACCCGGTGACGGCATCGAAGCCGAGCACATGTCCCTCCACCACGCGTCCGTCGCCGAGGTGAAGCCAGACCGATTCCGCTTCGGTGACGAGATAGCCGATGGTCAGCACCAGCCCGTCGTCGATCACGACGCCGTTGCCGGCGCGCTCGGTGCCGAGCGTTTCGGCGCTGAAAGCGTCCGACGGGATGATGGCATGCAGGCCGACGACGGAGGCGAGCGCGCGGTCAAGATCGAAGCCGTAATCGCTCGCCCGGGGCTGGTGCGCCGGCGGCACTCTCCATTCGGTCAGAACGGCCATGGAGTTCTCCTGGTCAGTCATCTGCTGCGTGCGTGCGAAGCAGCAACAATCTATGCCCCACGGGCCGATCTTGAAAGACTTGATCGCAGCTATTCACGCGCCTCCGCAGTCCGTTCAGGAACCAATGTAGCTGAAGTCGGCTCGCATTGCCGGGATGTCGGCTGCCTCTCCAAGCCAGTCGCGACGAGAGTGCCGGCCGGTCGTTGATAGCTGCAAGTTCCGTCTTTCCTTGCCTGGAAAATAATCATACGTGCGATGCATGCCGTTCACGAGCATGACCAGGTCCGATCCGAAGCTGAATGCGCCGGGCACGCTCGGTCAGCTCCGGCGCCTGCATGCTGCCGTGCGATTTGCATTGCCGCAGCGGCATGCAGTCACCGTGATCATGCTGCTGGTGCTCGCGGTTGCCGCCATCAATGCCTTCGAGCCGCTTGTGCTCAAATGGGTGTTCGATCAGCTCACCGATCTGCAGCAAGCCGGCGCGATCCTGACCGGCATGTTGCTGCTGCTCGCCTTCGCCGTTTGCCGGGAAGCAATGGACGGCTTTGCCAATTGGCTGACATGGCGGACCCGGATCGGGCTGCAATATGCGCTGCTGGAGGCAACCATCGGCAAGCTGCACCGCATGCCGCTGCGGATCCAGCGCAGCGAGGGCATTGGCGCGATCATGACGCGGCTGGACCGCAGCATTCAGGGCTTCACCTCGGCCGTCGCGCTGATCCTGTTCAGCATCCTGCCTTCGCTGATCTTCCTCGTGCTCGCGATCGCGATCATGTTGCGGCTGGAATGGCGGCTCGCTCTGCTTGTTCTCGCCTTCGCCCCGCTGCCCGCCGCCATCGCGGCCTTTGCCGGACCCGAGCAGATGCACCGCGAGCGCACGCTGCTCGACCGCTGGGCCAGGATCTATTCACGCTTCAACGAGGTGTTGTCCGGAATCGTCATCGTGCGCAGCTTCGCCATGGAGGACGTGGAGAAGTCGCGCTTTCTCGGCGACGTCGCCGCCGCCAACCAGGTGGTGATCAAAGGCGTCGCGGTCGACGCCGGCTATGCCTCGGCCAGCAATCTCGCGGTTGCGCTGGCGCGGCTCGGCGGGCTGGCGCTCGGGGCTTATTTCGTCGTGCAGGGAGAAATCACGGTCGGCACCGTGGTTGCCTTCCTCGGCTATATCGGCGGCCTGTTCGGTCCGGTGCAGGGGCTGAGCGGGGTGTATTCCAGCTTGCGCAAGGCCTCCGTCTCGCTCGACGAGATCTTCGGCATCCTCAACGTCCAGGAACATCTCGGCGATTCCGCCGGCGCGATCGATCTGCCCGACGTCAAGGGCGAGGTCAGCTTCGAGAACGTGCATTTCCGCTACGAGCAGCCGCAGCGTCCGCTGCTGGATGGCCTGACGCTACGCGCCGCGCCCGGCGAGACGGTTGCCATCGTCGGGCCGAGCGGCTCCGGCAAGACGACGCTGATGGCGCTGTTGATGCGCTTCTATGATCCGCTGGAAGGCCGCATCACCATCGACGGTCTCGATCTGCGCGGAATCAAGCAGAGCTCGCTGCGCCGGCACATCGGGGTCGTGCTCCAGGATCCGTTGCTGTTCAACGACAGCATCAAAGCCAACATCGCCTACGGCCGGCCGGACGCAACCGACGCCGAGATCGAGTCCGCGGCGAGGGCTGCGCATGCGCACGACTTCATCATGCGCCTGCCGGATGGTTACGAGACGCGCGTCGGCGAACGCGGCGGCCTGCTGTCCGTCGGCGAACGCCAGCGCATCACCATTGCGCGGGCGCTTCTGAAGAATCCGCCGATCCTGGTGCTGGATGAAGCGACCTCGGCACTCGATGCGGAATCGGAGGAAGCGGTTCAGACCGCAATCGAGCAGTTGGTCGCTGCACGCACCACTTTCGTGATCGCGCATCGGCTCTCGACGGTGGTCAATGCCGACCGCATCATCGTGCTGAAGGAGGGCCGCATCGTCGAATCCGGTCGTCATGGCGACTTGATGCGGCAGAACGGTTACTACGCCTCCCTGGTCCGCCGCCAGCACCGCGGGCTGATCGACAACGATATCGATCCCTCGGCCATTCCCGCGGCGGGATAAGCGAGCGAAGCTTCCTCTTTCCTTCAGGAACTTACCGGCATAGCCTGCGTTCCCTAGAGCTTGCGGTCCAATCCAGGCAAGGGGGATCCATGGTCAGGCTCCGTGTGGTGCTGGGCGCGCTCCCCGTGACGGAGGCACCGTCGCGGCTGTGGCGGTTTTGTCGAAGCGCCGGAGGATATTGGCGCGGCAAAGGCTCTGGCCTTGCTTGGCTGGTCACCATCAGCATGGTTGCAGTGGTGCTTGCGAGCCTCGGCATCACCTACGGTCTCAACCTCTGGAATCGCCATTTCTACGACGCACTCGGCGCCAAGGATGCCGCCACCGCACTGCATCAGGCGGTGTTGTTTCCCCTGCTGGTCGGCCTCTATTTAGCGCTGTGCGTGTTCGCGATGTGGGCGCGCATGACCATGCAGCGCACCTGGCGCGCATGGCTGAACGCGCATCTCCTCGGCCGCTGGCTCGCGCACAGCCGCTTCTACAAGCTCGAACTCATCGGGGGAGACCACAAGAACCCCGAGCATCGCATCAACGATGACCTGCGCATCGCCACCGAAATGCCGGTGGATTTCGTGTCCGGGCTTGTCACCGCGCTGCTGTCGGCGGCGACTTTCATCGTCGTGCTCTGGAATGTCGGCGGCGCGCTCAGGCTCGAGGTCGGCGGCCATGTGCTCGACATTCCCGGCTTCCTGGTGGTCGCGGCCGTGCTTTACGCCCTGATCGTCAACGGTTCGATGCTGGGGGTGGCGTTCCGCTTCATTCCGCTGACCGAGCAGAAGAACCAGGCGGAGGCCGAATACCGCTACGCCCTGACCCGTGTGCGCGAGAATGCGGAGAGCATCGCTCTGCTCGGCGGCGCCGACGCCGAAGCCGAGCGGCTCGATCGTGGGTTCGGAACGGTGGTCGCGCGCTGGCGCGATCTCATGGGCCAGCACATGCGCGCCGTGATCGTGCAGCAAGGCAGCGCGCAGCTTTGCGGCGTCGTTCCGATCCTGTTGTGCCTGCCGCGCTATTTCGACGGCAGCATGTCGCTTGGTGCCATCATGCAGGTGGCCTCGGCCTTCACCATCGTCCAGCATGCGCTGAGCTGGTTCATGGAGAACTACACCAGGCTTGCCGACTGGACGGCATCTGCGCGGCGCGTCGGCGCCTTGATGCTTGCGATCGACGAGCTCGAAGCGGCGGAATCCGGGCGTGCCGCATGCATCGCGCACCGCGAGGACGGGCAGACGGCGCTGCACCTCAGGGATGTCGTCGTGGCGCTCGAGAACGGCACGCCGATCGTGCGCGGCGCAAATGTGAGCGTCAGGGCCGGCGAGCACGTGCTGATCGCGGGAGAGTCCGGCTGCGGCAAGAGTTCGCTGGTCCGCGCAATTGCGGGCTGCTGGCCCTGGGGCGGGGGCAGCATTACGCGGGCCTCGGGGCAGCGCGTGCAGGTCGTGCCGCAGCGTCCTTACATTCCGTTCGGTACGTTGCGCGATGCCATCACGTATCCACGGCCTTCCACCGAGATTGCGGACGAGGAGGTGTCCCGGGTGCTTGTCCTGGCCGGCCTCGGGCAGTTCGCTGGCCGGCTCGATCATGTTGCGGCCTGGGATCGCACCTTGTCGGAAGGTGAGAAGCAGCGGCTGTCGATTGCGCGGCTGTTGCTGCATCGCCCCGACGTCATCGCGCTGGACGAGGCAACGTCGGCGCTGCATGTCCAGGGACAGGCCGAACTGATGGCGGTGATCGCGCGTGAGCTGCCGCAGGCAACGATCATCAGCGTCGGGCATCGCCCCGAGCTCGAGGCCTATCATGACCGCAAGCTCACGATTTTGCGGCGGGCCGACGGTGCGGTGATCGCGGCCGATCAGCCGATCCATCGCGGCCTGGAGGCGGCCGAGTAGATAGCGGCTGCATCGTGTCCCGCCGATGGCGATTGCATGGCTGATCTCCTGCCTTACGCTGGCCGCGGCGGCCCCGAGCTGCTAACCATTGCCGCTTCGTTTGACCAAGGGATCACGGACCGAAGCAATGGACAATCGCAGCGACATCTGGCGTGGCATCGACACGATCAAGGGGCGTTTCATCGACCTCAGTGACAGGGTCTGGGGCATGCCCGAAGTCTGCTACACCGAGGCGCGCTCCGCCGCCGAGCATCTCGCTGAATTGCGCCACCAGGGTTTCCGCATCACCGAGAAGGTCGCGGGCATTCCGACGGCTGTGATGGGCGAATGGGGCGAGGGCGGTCCGGTCATCGCTTTCATGGGCGAGTATGACGCGCTGCCGGGCCTCAGCCAGGAGGCTGGAATTGCCGAGCACCGCCCGATCGAGACCGGTGGCCACGGCCATGGTTGCGGCCACAATCTGCTCGGCTCGGCGGCACTGCTCGCGGCGACCGCGGTCAAGGATTGGCTCGCCGAACACAAGGTGCCCGGTCGCGTGCGCTATTACGGCTGTCCGGCGGAAGAGGGCGGCGCCGCAAAGGCCTTCATGGTGCGCTCGGGCGCGTTCGAGGACGCTGATATTGCGATCACCTGGCATCCGCACAGCTTCTGGGAAGTCGCGGTGACGCCGTCGCTCGCCAATACCCGCGCCGACTTCATCTTCACCGGCCGCACCTCGCATGCGGCGGCCTCGCCCCACCTCGGCCGCTCCGCGCTCGACGCGGTCGAGCTGATGAATGTCGGTGTGAACTACATGCGCGAGCACATGCCGAGCGATGCGCGCGTGCATTACGCGCTGCTCGATACCGGCGGCATCGCGCCCAACGTGGTGCAGGCCCATGCGCGCGTGCGCTATTCCATTCGCGCGCGCGACCTTCCCGGCATGAACGAGCTGGTCGGGCGCGTCAGCAAGATCGCGGAAGGCGCGGCTTTGATGACCGAGACCAAGGTCGAGATGAAGATCATCTCCGCCGTCTCCAACATCCTGCCCAACACGCCGCTTGAGCAGGCGCTTCATCGGGTCATGGAAGAGCTCGGACCGCCGCATTTCGACGACACCGACAAGGGCTTTGCCAGCCAGATCCGCGGGACGCTGACCGACAAGGACATCGCGTCGGTCTATTACGCGATCGGCATGGAGCCGACCGATCGGCCGCTGGCCGACTTCCTGGTGCCGCTCGACGCCAAGCGCAACCCGCTGGTCGGCTCGACCGACGTCGGCGATGTGAGCTGGGTGGTGCCGACCGTGCAGGTTCACGCACCAACGGTTGCAATCGGCACGCCTTTCCACACCTGGCAGGTGGTGGCACAGGGCAAGAGCCCGCATGCCCACAAGGCAATGGTGCAGGCAGCCAAGGCCATGGCCGGCCTCGGCATCAAGGCGCTGACTGAACCGGAGCTGATCAAGGCTGCGAAGGCCGATCTGACGAAGCGGACCGCCAAGACGCCTTATGTCTGCCCGCTGCCGGACCACGTCGCGCCGCCGCTCAATATGTCCGTAGCGTAGAATTCCATCTCGATACTTCGTCTGATCTGAAGAACAAATTTTCCGCAGTGCAACTTGCTTTCCGGCGGATTTTGCCGCCGGAATGCCGAACTGTTGGGCTGCGAAACGAAGTTTTGCTCAACAGAAAGCCAGAAGACCGTTTGCATACACACGGTCGCAGTTGACGTGCGGCCTATTCAGTGTGCCATCTACGGCCAGTCAAAACCCGGCGGCCGTCCCGCGGCCGCCCGCATCCATACGGGAACCAGACGGGGGACAACCATGCTGGACAAAGAACTGCGTTCGATGATCGGTGACGTGAAGGACGGGCGGATGGATCGCCGCGCCTTCATCACGCGCATGGCCGCGGTCGGCCTCACCGCGCCGCTCGCCAACCAGCTCCTCTCGATCGGCGGCGTCGCCATGGCCCAGAGCCCCGCCCCCTATCCGCCGACCAAGCGTGGGGGTGGCGGTCCGCTCAAGCTGCTGTGGTGGCAGGGGCCGACCTTGCTCAATCCGCATTTCGCCACCGGCACCAAGGACCAGGACGGTTCGCGTCTGTTCTATGAGCCGCTCGCGAGCTGGGACGTCGACGGCAATCTCAATCCGATTCTCGCCGCCGAAATTCCGTCGACCGCGAATGGCGGTCTCGCAGCGGATGGCAAGTCGGTGACCTGGAAGATCAAGCCGGGCGTCAAATGGCATGACGGCAAACCGCTGACGGCCGACGATCTCGTGTTCACCTGGCAATACGCCAGCGATCCCGCTACAGCCGCCGTCTCCATCAGCACCTATGCCGACCTGACGGTCGAAAAGGTGGATGACCTGACCATCCGTATCCTGTTCAAGAATCCAACGCCGTTCTGGGCCAATGCCTTCGTCGGCGCATACGGCTGCGTCATCCCCAAACATCTGTTTGCGGAGTACAAGGGATCGAAATCCCGCGAGGCGCCGACCAACCTGGCCCCTGTCGGTACCGGCCCTTACACATTCGTCGAGTTCAAGCCGGGCGATCTGGTCCGCGGCAAACTCAATCCCGACTATCACATGCCCAATAGGCCGTATTTCGACACGATCGACATGAAGGGCGGCGGCGATGCCGTCTCCGCGGCACGCGCCGTGATCCAGACCGGAGAATTCGATTTCGCCTGGAACATGCAGGTCGAGGACGAGGTGCTGCTGCGCTTGGAGAAGGGCGGCAAAGGCAAGACGGTTTATGCCACCGGTGGCGACATCGAGTTCATCGCGATCAACTTCACCGACCCCAACACGGAAGTCGACGGAGAGCGATCGTCGATGAAGACCAAGCACCCGATCCTGTCGGATCCGAAGGTACGCAAGGCACTGGCACTCCTCGTCGACCGCGACTCGGTCAAGAAGGCGATTTACGGTCGCGCCGGACGCACCACGGCGAACTATCTCAACGGTCCCGAGAAGTTCGTCTCCAAGAACACCTCTTGGGAATTCAGCGTCGAGAAGGCGTCGAAGATGCTCGATGAGGCCGGCTGGAAAGTCGGTGCGGACGGCATCCGCGAGAAGGACGGAAAGAAGCTGAAGCTGCTCTACCAGACCTCGACCAACGGTCCTCGGCAGAAGACCCAGGCCATCGTCAAGCAGGCCTGTCAGAAAGCCGGGATCGACGTCGAACTCAAATCCGTCGTCGCCTCGGTGTTCTTCTCGTCCGACGTCGCCAACCCCGACACCTACTCGAAGTTCTATTCCGACATCGAGGAATTCCAGATTCCGATGACCCAACCGGATCCGGCCCTGCATATGAGGCGCTATGTCTCCGCCAATGTCGCCACCAAGGAGAACAAGTGGCAGGGCCCGAATTTCCCGCGTTATGTCAACAAGGAGTACGACGACGCGATTGCTGCGGCCGAGACCGAGACCGACCTGGTCAAGCGCGCGGCCCTCTACATCAAGTGCAATGACCTGTTGTGGCAGGATACCGTGTTCATTCCAGTGATGCACCGCCTGACCGTGGATGCCTGCTCCACCTCGCTGAAGCCGGTGGTCTCGGGCTGGGCCAACAGGACCGACAACATCCAGGACTGGTACCGGGAGGCTTGATCGTAGGCCCGGATCCTCCGCGATGAGCCAGTATGTCCTGCGCCGCCTTCTGATTGCCGTTCCGAGCCTGCTGGCGATTTCGCTTGTCCTGTTCGTCGTCCTGGCGCTTGCGCCAGGCGACCCCTTCAGCGACCTCGCGACCAACCCGAACGTGCCGCCCGAAGTGCAAGCCGCGCTTCGGGCGAAGTTCGGCCTCGATGATCCGATCTATCTCCGCTACCTGCACTGGCTCAACGCCATGCTGCACGGCGACTGGGGCTTTTCCTTCGTCAGCCGGATGAATGTCGACACGCTCATCCTGCAGCGCCTGCCGGCCACGCTCTATGTGATCGGCTCGGCGCAGATCCTGGCGCTGCTGATCGCGATTCCCGTCGGCGTCTATGCGGCGACGAAGCCCTATTCGCTGTTCGATCAGATCGCGAACACGCTCGCCTTCGTCGGCTTCTCGCTGCCGACCTTCTTCACCGGCATCCTGTTCATCTTGATCTTCTCGGTCACGCTGGACTGGCTGCCTTTCGTCTATTCTACCGACATCAAGGCGACCGGCATCCACTGGGTGCTCGAGATGATCCGACAGGCGATCATGCCGGTGGCGGTGCTCGGCCTGTTTCAGGCGGCCTCGATGACGCGCTTTGTGCGCTCGGCGATGCTCGACGTCATCCGCCTCGACTACGTTACCACGGCGCGCGCCAAGGGCCTCGGCCAGACCAAGGTCATCGTCAAACATGTGATGCGCAACGCCATGATCCCCGTCGTCACTCTGATCGCGTTGCAGATGCCGGCGGTGTTCGGCGGCGCCATCGTCACCGAGCAGATATTCCGTATTCCCGGCATCGGCTCGCTCCTTATCTCCTCAATCCTTTCCAACGACACGCCGGTCGTGATGGCCGTCACCTTCGTTTTCGCGTGCCTCGTCGTGCTGTTCAATCTCATCGCGGACGTCCTTTATGGCTGGCTTGACCCTCGCATCTCCCTCCGCTGAGCGGGGCGTCTACTCGCCCTGGCGCGAGTCGTGGCGGCGCTACAGCCGCCACCGCCTCGCCGTCATCAGCGCCTTCCTGCTGCTCATTCTGATTCTGGCGGTGGTGGTCGGTCCCTTCATCTGGCGCGTCAAGATCAACGACATCGACATCGTAGCGGGCTTGCAGGGGCCCTCGCTCGCCCACCCCTTCGGCACCGACGATCTCGGCCAGGATATCCTGGCGCGCATGATCTATGGCGGGCGCATCTCGCTCGCAGTCGGATTGGCTGCAATGCTGGTGTCGGTGTTCATCGGCACGCTGATCGGCGCGCTGGCCGGCATGTCGCGCGGCGCGCTGGGGCACGGATTGATGTGGCTGACCGACCTCTTCCTGTCCTTGCCGCAACTGCCGCTGCTGCTGCTGCTGATCTATCTCTTCCGCGACGGGCTGAAGCAAGTGTTCGGGCCAGAGGGCGGCATCTTCATCCTGATCGTGCTCGTGATCGGCGGCCTGCGCTGGATGCCGGTGGCGCGTCTCGTCCGCGCCCAGTTCCTGTCGATCCGCGAGAAGGAGTTCGTAGAGGCCGCGCGTGCCCTCGGTGCGAGCCCGGTGCGACAGGTGGTGAGGCACATCCTGCCCAATGCGCTCGGTCCGGTGATCATCGCCGGCACCATCGACGTTGCCGCCGCGATCATCGCGGAATCGACGCTGTCCTTCCTCGGTCTCGGCTTTCCGCCTGATACCCCGACCTGGGGGCGGCTGCTGTTCGATGCCAAGGATTTTCTCGATATCGGCCCGCATTGGGCGCTGTTCCCGGGCGGCGCGATCTTCATCGCGGTGGTTGCCATCAACTTCATCGGCGACGGTCTGCGTGACGCGCTCGATGCGCGACGGGTGATCTGATGGCGCCGCTGCTCGAGATCAAGGGACTGAAGACCCACTTCTCCACCGATGACGGCATCCTGCAGGCCGTCGACGGCGTCGACATCACCATCAACAAGGGCGAGACGCTTTGCGTCGTCGGCGAATCCGGCTGCGGCAAGACCGTCACCGCGATGTCGATCCTGAAGCTGATCGCAATGCCGCCGGGCCGCATCGCGGCCGGCGAGATCATCTTCGAGGGTCGCGATCTGGTGCCGCTGACGAGCAACCAGCTCGACGAGATCAGGGCCAAGGAGATCGGCTTCATCTTCCAGGAGCCGATGACCTCGCTGAACCCGGTGCTCACCATCGGCGAGCAGATCGCCGAGAGCCTGCGCCGGCACGAGGCCGTGACCAGGAAGCAGGCGCTCGATCGGACCATCGAGATGCTGAAGCTGGTGCAGATCCCGAACGCCGAAGGCCGCGTGCACCATTATCCGCACCAGTTCTCCGGCGGCATGCGCCAGCGCGTGATGATCGCGATGGCGCTCGCCTGCAGGCCCAAGCTCGTCATCGCCGACGAGCCGACCACCGCGCTCGACGTCACCATCCAGGCGCAGATCCTCGACCTGCTCCAGGACATGAAGGAGCGCTTCGGCATGGCGGTGATGCTGATCACCCATGCCATGGGCGTCGTCGCCGAGACCGCGCAGCGCGTCGTCGTGATGTATGCAGGCAAGGTGGTGGAGGAGGCCGGCGTCGACGCTCTGTTCGCCGATCCGCGCCATCCCTATACGCAGGGCCTGATCCGCTCGATCCCGCGCATCGATCTCGACAGCGAGCACAAGACGCGGCTCGAGGCGATCGGCGGCTCGGTGCCGATCCTGATCAATCCGCCGGTCGGCTGCCGCTTCGCGCCGCGCTGCAAGTTCGCCATGAACGTCTGCATCGAGAAGGAGCCGCGGCTGCGCGAGATCGCTCCCGGCCATCGCATGGCTTGTCATCTCGGCGATGCGCAAGTGGGAGGCGCGACATGAGCGAGCCCTTGCTCCGCGTCAGCGGTCTGAAGAAATATTTCCCCGTGCTCGGCGGCCTGCTGTCGCGCCAGGTCGGCAGCGTCTATGCGGTCGACGGGGTCTCGTTCTCGGTCAACCGTGGCGAAACGCTTGGCCTCGTCGGCGAATCCGGTTGCGGCAAGTCGACCACGGGGCGCTGCGTGCTGCGCCTGATCGAGCCGACCGACGGCGAAGTCGTGTTCGACGGCCAGGACGTGCGTCAGCTCGGCGGCAACGATCTGCGCGCGATGCGGCGGAACATGCAGCTCGTGTTCCAGGATCCGTTCGCATCGCTCAATCCGCGCATGACGGTCGGCTCGATCCTCGGCGAGGCCTTCACCATCCACAATCTCGCCTCCAGTGCCAAGGAGCGTGAGGAGCGCGCCGCAGGATTGCTGGTCAAGGTCGGCCTGAAGGCCGAGCATATGCGGCGCTATCCGCACGAATTCTCCGGCGGTCAGCGCCAGCGCATCGTGATCGCGCGGGCGCTCGCGGTCGAGCCCAAGCTGATCGTCTGCGACGAGCCGGTGTCCGCTCTCGATGTCTCGATCCAGGCGCAGGTCATCAATCTCCTGGAAGATCTCCAGGCCGAGATGAATCTCACCTATCTGTTCGTGGCGCACGACCTCTCGGTGGTCGAACACATCTCCGACCGGGTCGCGGTGATGTATCTCGGCCGCATCGTCGAGCTTGCGAAGGCGAGCGATCTCTATCGCAATCCGCAGCATCCCTACACGAAGGCGCTGCTCTCTGCGGTGCCGGTGCCCGATCCCAAGCTCAAGCGCAATCGCATCCGCCTCAAGGGCGACGTGCCGAGCCCGATGAAGCCGCCGTCGGGCTGCCATTTCCACACCCGCTGCCCGATCGCCCAGCCGCGCTGCGCCGAGGCCGCACCGGAGCTGAAGGAAGGCGCGGGCGGACATTTCGTGGCGTGCCATCTGGCCTGAGCTGACGCAAAGGGGAAAGGTATGAGCCAGGCACAGGATGCAACTCTCGGCGCGATTGATATGGCCGCGACGGATCGCGACGCGGCGGCGCGGCGGGCGCTGTGGGGGTCGGCGCTCGGCTACGCCATGGATGGGTTCGATCTTCTCATCCTCGGCTTCATGCTGACCGCGATTTCGAAAGATCTTCATCTCACGCAGCCGCAGGCGGCCTCGCTGGTGACGGGGACGCTGGTCGGCGCGGTGGTCGGCGGCTTTATCTTCGGCATGCTGTCGGACCGGCTTGGCCGCGTCCGGGTTCTGACCTGGAGCATCGTGCTGTTCGCGGTCTTCACCGGCCTATGCGCATTGGCGCAAGGCTATTGGGACCTGCTGACCTACCGGGCCATCGCCGGTATCGGTCTTGGCGGCGAATTCGGCATCGGCATGGCGCTGGTGGCCGAAGCGTGGCCTGCTGCCAAGCGCGCGCGGGCGACTTCCTATGTCGGGCTTGGCTGGCAGTTCGGCGTGCTCACGGCGGCGCTGGTGACGCCCGTCCTGTTGCCGATCATCGGCTGGCGCGGGATGTTTGCGCTCGGCGTGTTTCCGGCGGTGATCGCCTACGTGATCCGGCGCAAGCTGCACGAGCCTGACGTCTTCATCGCGCACAAGGCGAAGGCGGCAGATAGCGGCTCGTCGCTTCGCGCGCTCGTGGCCGACGCCGAGACGACCAGGATCGGCATGGGGATGATCATCCTCTGCTCGGTGCAGAACTTCGGCTATTACGGCATCATGATCTGGCTGCCGAATTATCTCTCGACGCGGTTCGGTTATGGCCTGACGCAATCGGCGGTCTGGACCGCAGTCACGATTGCCGGCATGGCGCTCGGCATTTTCCTGTTCGGCCATGCGGCCGATCGCTTCGGCCGCCGTGCGGCGTTCCTGACCTATATGCTCGGCGCGGCCGTCATGGTGGTGGTCTACTCGCAGCTGACGACGGCTGGTGCGCTGCTGGTCGGCGGGGCCGTAATGGGCTTCTTCGTCAACGGCATGCTCGGCGGCTACGGCGCGCTGATGAGCGAGCTTTATCCGACCGCGGCGCGCGCAACCGCTCAGAACGTGTTCTTCAACATCGGACGGGCGGTTGCAGGCTTCGGCCCGCTGGTGGTCGGCATCGTCAGCGCAGCCTACGGCTTTCCGACCGCGATCGCGGGGCTTGCGTTGCTCTACCTGATCGACATCGTATCGCTGCTCGTGCTGATCCCGGAGCGCCGCGGCGTCGATCTCGCCTGACGTCAAATTCGTTCACCCTTCCAGTGTGAAGCCGACGCGCAGCGTCACCTGGTAGTGACGCACGGCGCCGTTCTCGATGTGGCCGCGCGTCTGCACCACCTCGAACCATTTCATCTCGCGGACGGTCTTGGAGGCACGGCTGATCGCGTTCTTGATGGCGTCCTCGATCGAGCTTTCCGACGATCCCACCAGTTCCAGTATCTTGTAGACATGGTCCTTCTCGGCAGTGGCCATCGCGAGCCTCCCTCGGTTGCGCTGCGGCGTTTGCCGTCGCGTCGAGTCTGAACGGGCACCGGTCGATCCGGTTCCCCCGCGATACCTATGCGCGCGCGAAGCTTACGCGGGCTCGCCGTGCAGGCGGACTGCCGCGGGCCTAGCCTCGCGCCGCAGGACCCATAGCAGCATGGCGAGCACCGCCATCAGCGCGAATCCTCCGACGGCCGGCGTCAGGGAGCGCTCCAGGCCGCCCGCAGCGACGTTCTCTGCGGACAGTCGCGCCGACTGCAGCAGCCCGTAGGCGTTGGCCAGCAGGAGGAGGGCGTAGATCGCGCCGCGCTGGCGCGGGCTTGCCAGGCCGGCAAGGTCGGGAATGAGCAGCGCAAGCCCGATCCCGACGATCGGCAGGTCATAGTCATAGGCGTAGGGGCTGATCATCACGGACGCGACCGCGACAATGCCGAGCGCGAAGCGGGTCGACGGTCCGCGCGCGATCGCAAACGCGACGGCGACGAGCGCCAAGACCGCCGTGGCCACCTGTCCCCAGAACGCGCCGGCAGGCGGCAGGCCGGCCGTGTACAAGGCCGCGTAAGCCGAGATCATCCGGAACAGCTGATAACGGCCTTCCTCGAGATAGCTGGCGGCTTCGTGGATGCTGCCGAGCCAGGCGAGCCAGATCTGCGGACCGAAGGCGAGGGTGCAGGCGAGCGAACTTGCGATCACGACGATTGCGGCGGTCAGCACCGCCGGCCAGCGGCGCGTCAGCAGCATGTAGATGCCGGCTGCAATGGCGAGGTGAGGCTTGATGACCATGAGGCCGAGCGCGAGGCCTGACAGCACCGGCCGTCGCTCCGCGTTGATGCAGACCAGCCCGATCAGCGCGCCGGTCAAAAGCCCGTTCTGGCCGATACCGATCGTGATTGCGATGGCCGGAAAAAAGACGACGAGCACGAGGGCGAAATTGCGTCCCGCGACGACGCGCAGCGTCATCAGATAGGCAGCCAATGTGATCGTCGTGAAGAGAAAATAGGCGGCCCAGCCCGGCAGGAATGCGAGGGGTGCAACGAGGAGGTCGAATTGCGGCGGGTAGGTCCAGGGCATGACACCGGTGGTGCCGCCTGCGGCCGCCATCTGCATCTTCGTGAACGAGGCGAACTGATAGGCCAGATCGAGATCGCCGAGCCAGATCCGCTGCGCGACAATGTGGAAGGCGCCGAAGTCCGCGGTCTGGCCGCCGTACCAGAGGCCGCCTTCGAAGAAGCGCAACGTCTTGAAAGCGAGGATGGCCAGCAGCAGCGCAAGGATGGCGCAGACATAGATCGCCCGTCTCCGCGGCGAGGCCTGGATCTGCTCCAATGTAGCGGTGAGCATCGGTTTGCTAATCTCTCGGGGACGGCATGGCGCCGATCCGCCGGTGAGATTGCGGATTGAATCTTAAGGTCCGGTAACGAAACGCTAAGGATTCGGCAGCGCCGCCACCCGTCCTTGCCCGGCTATGGATCCAGCTCCGTATCCCAGTAGAGATAGTCCAGCCAGCTGTCGTGCAGATAGTTCGGCGGAAACAGGCGGCCGTTGCGGTGGAGCTGGTGCACGGTCGGCGCGAATGCGTTCTGGCGCGGAAACATCTTGGCCTGTGCGGGCGTGAGATTGCCCTTGCGCAGGTTACAGGGCGAGCACGCCGCGACCACATTCTCCCAGGTGGTCTGGCCGCCTTTGCTGCGCGGGATGATGTGATCGAAAGTGAGGTCTTCGGGCGAGCCGCAATATTGGCAGGCGAAACGATCGCGCAGGAAGACGTTGAACCGGGTGAAGGCGGGATGGGTGGTCGGCTTGACGAAGGATTTGAGCGAGACCACGCTCGGCAGCTGCATTTGCAGCGTGGGACTGTGAACCGCCTGATCGTAATGGGCTACGATATTGACGCGGTCGAGGAACACCGCCTTGATCGCGTCCTGCCACGACCACAGAGACAGTGGGTAGTAACTCAGCGGCCGGAAGTCCGCATTCAGCACCAACACCGGCCAACTGCCTTGCGAGACATGTGCGTTCAAGTAACGCTCCCGGCCTCCAATATACGCTGCGAAGCAGCATGTACTGACATACTACATGCAGCGTGACGGGATTGTGAAGCCCGTTGAGCGACTTATTCAGGCGCAAGCAATGCGGCGGCGGGGTGGCAAAGCGCTTAAAAACCACGTGATGTCAGGACGGACGCTGGCCACATCGGAACCACGGGGGCGGCCGCCGGTACTTTATTCCCGAACTCGCTCCAGCTTCTGCAAGCACCGCATCGCGCGCACCAATGAGGGCGGGCTCAAGCGGTGTGCGCCTCACGTGGCAGGATCCCTTCCTCGATCGCCTTGATCTGCAGCGCGAGGAATTTCGAGTTGATGCGGCATTGGGCAAGGCTGCCGGCGATGAACCACAGGCCGGGCTGCTCCGTGCGCGCGTACATGTTGCGCAGCTCAAAACCGTCGCCAAAGCCCCAGATCGGGCCGACACGGTCGGCGACGGCATCGCCGAACAGCTTTCGCACCAGATATTCCTGCGTCTTGTAGCCGGTGGCGAGCACGATGAGATCAGCCGGAATGGCGCTACCATCCTTCATCTGCAGGCCATCGGCCGTGAAGCTCTCGATGTCCCCGAACTGCTTCAGCTTGATCGCACCCTCGACGATCAGGTTGGAGCAGCCGACGTTGAAATAGTAACCACCGCCGCGGGTGAGGTATTTGAACTGCCAGCCGGTGCCGGCCTCGCCGAAGTCGAGTCTGAAGCCGACGCGGCGGAGGCCATCGAGCAGTTCCTTGTCGAGTTCCTTCGACTGCTCGGTCAGCATCACATGCGTCTTCCTGGCGAGCGGCGTCGGCATCGAGGCTGCGATCAGATCGTTATCCTCCAGCGTCCCCTCGTTGTATGTCGCATAAGCCAGCTGCGCCGACGGCTCGATATTGGTGACGAGTGTCGGCGAGCGTTGCACCAGGATTACCTCGGCGCCGCTGGAATAGAGATCCTGCGCGATATCGTGACCACTGTTGCCGGTGCCGATGACGACGGCGCGCTTGCCGGTCCAGTTCTCGCCATCCTCGTAGCGGCTCGAGTGCACGAGTATACCCTTGAAGCGATCCAGGGTCGGAATGTCGGGGATGTTCGCGATGCCGCTGACGCCGGTCGCCATCACCACATGGCGCGGATGCATGGTGCGCTTGCTGCCGTCGGCGCGGCGCAGCGTCACCGTCCAGTGGCCCTTGGCCTCGTCATAGGTGCCGCCTTCGAACTCGGTGCCGGTCCAGAAATTCAGCTCCATCGCATCGACGTAAGCTTCGAACCAGTTGGCGAGCTTGTCCTTTGGGATGTAGGTCGGCCAGCTCGGCGGGAACGGCATGTAGGGCATGTGATTGACCTGCACCTGGTTGTGCAGGGTGAGCGCGTGATAGCGCTTGCGCCAGACGTCGCCGATCCGCGGCCATCGATCGATGATCAGGGTATCGACCTGCAGCTGCTTCAGCCGCGCTGCGATTGCAAGTCCGGCCTGGCCGCCGCCGACCACAAGCACGACCGGATCGCGATCGGCATAGTTGCGCGAGGCCTCGCGCAGATCGTGCCAGTTCGGCCCGCGAAAGTCGCGCGAATAGGCCTGTCCCCGCGGCCGAAATGTGCCGAGCTGTTCTTCGAACTCCTTGAGCTCCTCGAGCGCTGTGAGCAGCGTCCATGCCTTCAGGTGGTTGCCATCGGCGGCATCGGGCGCGAGACGCACGATGCCGCTGCCGCGGCCAATAGCGGTCTCGAAACTGAAGATCGCCTCGATCGTGTTCGTGCCGGCGCGGCGCACCCAACGCGGTGCGGCGCGGTTCGCCGAGATCCTCAACCTCGCCGGCACAGCCATGGGCGCGAGCGTGGCCAGCGCCCGTGCAATCGTCTCGCGGCCGGCAAGCGTTTGCAGGTTCCAGCTCAGCGCGAGAGCGTCGCGCCAAAAGCTCTCTGCAAGGAAGAGTCGGTCCAGCGCCCCACCATCCGGCTTGCCCAGCGTGCGCTCGAGCTCATCGAGCCAGGCTTGCGCGACGGCGGAAATATCCTCGGTCTTGTCCAGCATGCGCGACCTCGTGGCCGTCTTCGCGGCGTTTCCCTGAAGTCGAGGCTATACCGGATCAGTCCACGTCAACAGCGCTTTGCCGGTGCGCGCCTGCATGTCGCCCTGCTCAGGCGGAATAGGCTCTGGTCATGTCGACAGCACGCCCTCGCGCTTTTTGACCGCGCGGTAGTAGCTCCACCATAGATGCGCCGCGGCGCCGCGCAGGGGGCGCCAGGGTTCGGCGAGCGGCGCCATCTGCTTTTCCGTCGGCCGCGTCTTCAGATCGAATCCGATCTTGATGCCCTCCTGCACCGCGAGATCGCCGGCCGGCCAGGCATCGCCGTGGCCGAGGCAAAACAAGAGATAGACGTCGGCCGTCCAAGGTCCGATGCCCGGCAGTGAGATCAGCGTGTGATGTGCAGCGTCGGCGTCTTCTTCGGCGAGCACCTCGAGATTCAGCCGCTCGGCGATGATCTCGCGCGCGAGATGTTTCAGCGTCTTGATCTTGGCCGCGGAGAGGCCGAGCCGCCCCAAACGGTCGGTGCGGGCGCGTCGCACCGCCTCATGGTCGAACGGATCGAACGCGGCCGACAGCCGCCCCCAGATCGCGGCCGCGCTTGCGGTCGAAAGCTGCTGCCCGCAGACGATATGGGCAAGCCCGGCAAAGCCCGGCTCACGCCGCCGCAACGCCGGCATGCCCGCGATCTCCAGCACGGGCTTGAGGCGCGGATCGCGCCTGACCAGTGTGTGGATCGCTTCTTCGAGGTCAGACTGGGTCTGGAGGTGGATGGTCATTGCAATTCGGTCAGCTCTCTCCGACGTCATGGCCGGGCTTGACCGGCTTGACCCGGCCTCGAATATCTTACTCCGTCTTTCCGGGGCGATGCGACTGGATCGCGCACAGCGCGACGCCGGAGCATCGAACCCGGAATCTCGAGATTCTCAGGAGCGCAATCGCGCTCCACGTTCGTCCTGTCGACCGCCCCGGAATGACGGCTGCGCGCTCAGGCCCGGCCATGACGAGATTCACTTGATGGTACCACCCGTTTTCCGATTTGCCCCCAGCCCCAACGGTTACCTGCATCTCGGCCACGCTTATTCGGCGCTACTGAACTTCGGCCGCGCGCGCGAGACCGGCGGACGGCTGTTGCTGCGGATCGAAGATATCGATGCAACACGCTGCCGGCCGGAATATGAGACAGCCATCTACGAGGACCTCGCCTGGCTGGGAATCACCTGGAATGTGCCGGTGCGGCGACAGTCGGAGCATCTGGCCGATTATCGCGCCGCGCTGGAAAAACTCTCCGCGCTCGGGCTCGTCTATCCCGCCTTCGAAAGCCGCGCCGAGATCGCAAGGCTTGTCTCGGCGCGTGAGGCGGATGGCCCGTGGCCGCGCGATCCCGATGGCGCTCCACTCTATCCGGGCAATGCCCGGTCGCTCTCCACGGACGAGCGCCGCCGAATGATCGCTTCAGGCGCGCCTTACGCATTGCGTCTCGACATGGCAGCGGCCTGCGGGCGCGTCGCCGGCCTGACTTGGAACGAGTTGGGCGAGGACCCGGATGGCGAGCGCGGTAGGGTCGCCGCGCGCCCCGAGGTGTGGGGCGACGTCATTCTTGCCCGCAAGGAGACGCCGACCAGCTACCATCTATCCGTGGTGCTCGATGATGCGCTTCAGGGCGTGAGCGAGATCGTGCGCGGCCAGGACCTGTTTCACGCCACCTCGGTGCACCGCCTGCTCCAGGCCCTGCTTGGGCTGCCTGAGCCTGCCTACCGCCATCACCGCCTGATTCGCGATGGCGAGGGGCGGAAGCTGTCGAAATCGGATCAGGCGACCGGTCTGCGCGAACTGCGCGCAGCCGGGGTGACGCCGGCCGGCATCTGCCAGTTGGTGGGATTAGGTCAAGTTTCTCTGGGGGTTAGCCAAACGCCGCCGTGACTCCAGGGGTTCCCCCGTGCCATGCTCAGCCAATAGTCCGGGGTTCGAAGCGGGTACTTCGAAGGGAATTTATGGCGGCGAAAACGCGCCCAGCACGCACCATGCGGACGTCGAGGCGGGCCCCTGGAAAGGGGGCTCGGCCAGCCGGCAAGGTGCGCAAGCGCAGCACCAAGGCGGTTGCACCCGACGTGGTCCAGGCCGCGCTGGCGGCCTTTGCCCACGAGGTCCGTACACCCCTGACCGGCATTCTGGCGATCAGCGACCTGCTGTCGACTTCAGATCTGGGGGAGCGGGAACGGCGCTGGGCCGACACGATCAAGGCCGGTGCCGAGCATCTGGCCAACCTCGCCACGCTGTTCGTCGATGCTGCCAAGACCGGAAACAGGGCGGCCAAGGCCGGCGGGATACTGCGTCAGGATCTGTTCGACCTGCGGGCGCTCGCCCGCAGCACCGGCGATTCGCTGGCTGGGCGCGCCGCCGCCAAAGGTCTCCAGGCTGAAGTCGAGATCTCCGACAAGCTTCCGGGCCTCGTGGTCGGTGATCCCGTCCGCCTCCGCGCTGCGCTCGAGAACCTGATCGACAATGCAGTCAAATTCACCGAGCAGGGCGGCGTGGCGATCTCGGCGGTGCCCTGGAGTTCCAAGGGCAGGGCAGGCAGCACTGCCAAGGCCAGGGATAAACGCCGGGTCGGTGTCGCCTTCTCGATCTCCGACAGCGGCATCGGCCTGACCATGGCCGAGATCAAGCGGCTGTTTCGTCCGTTCACGCAGGCCAATGTCACCATCGCTTCGCGCTTCGGCGGCGCAGGGCTCGGTTTGTCCTCGGTGAAGCAGCTGGCCCGCGCGATGGGCGGCGATATCACGGTCGCGCCGCGCCGTGGGGGCGGCGCCACTTTCACGCTGACGGTCACGCTCGACGCGGCAGGGCCGGCGAAGCCGCGAAAGCCCGATGGAGACGAGGCCGACGCGCTGGTGTCGCTACGCGTGCTCAGCGTCGAGGACAATCCGTTCGGCCGTGTCGTGCTCAACACGATCTTGACCGAGCTCGGACATCATGCCGAGTTCATCGGGCGCGGCGAGGATGTGGTCGGCCGGCTTACGCAAGGCGGCTTCGACGCGGTGCTGATGGACATGGTGTTGCCGGGGATCGACGGCGTCGAGGCTATCCGGCGGATCCGCAAGATGCAGATGCCGCTGGCTCAGATCCCGATCATCGGCGTGTCCGGCCGCGGCGAGGACGAGGCGGCCTCGCGCGAGGCCGGCGCCGACGCCTTCCTGCTCAAGCCTGTGTCTCCGCGGGCTTTAGCGACTGCGCTGCTTGAAGCGACACGCCGTGAGGAAGCCGTGACTTGATGATCGCAGCGTTGAGCTCGCCGCCGTAAACGAAGATCGCGGCGATGAAATACAGGAACACCAGCGCGATGATCACCGAGGCAAGCCCCGCATACATCGTGACGTAATTGTTGGCGAAGCGCGCCAGATACTGGCCGAACACGACGCCTGAGATCAGCGATGCCACCATGGTGAAGACGATGCCGGGCAGGATCTGGAGGAAGCTGCGGCGCCCCGCCGGCAACCAGGCATGCAGGATGAACAGCGCCACCACCAGCGCGCCGATGGTGATGCCGTAGCGCAACCAGGTCAAGATGCTCTCGTTGGATTCGACGAACAGCGGAATGTGTCGCCGCGCCGCCTCGATGATGAGCGGGCCGAGCACGATCAGGAACGCCATGGCGAGCGCCGTGAAGGCGGCGACCAGCGTGTAGCCGATCGACTCCAGCCGCAGCCAATACCAGCGCCGCATCTCCACCACCGCATAGGCGCGGTTGAGCGCGACCCTGAGTGCCTCGACGCCGTTCGAGGCAAAATAGACCGATAGCACTGCGCCGACGGTCAGCACGCCGGAGCGGGTGGTGGTCAGCACGTCGTGGACTTCGCCCGAAATCGAATCGGCGACCTGCTTGGGCCAGACCTGAAGCATCAGGCTGGCGGCCTGGTCGGCGAGCTCCTTGGAGCCGAAGAAGCCGGCCAGCGACGTCAGCACGATCAGGAACGGGAAGAGCGCCATCAGCGTCGACAGCGCGATGTGGCTCGCGATCGCCCAGCCGTCGTCGGCGAGGAATGTGTAGAAGGCGTCCTCCACGACGCAGTAGATGGTGCGGATGGCTTTCACGGCGTGCCCCAGAGCAATGTTGCTCTTGCTCCGCTTGCGGCCTGCCTTCGCCTCGCCCCGCTTGCGGGGAGAGTCCCCCTCACCCGCCGCGCGTGCCGCGCGCCGGCCTCTCCCCGCAAGCGGGGCGAGGCGAACAGGATGAGGCATGCGCGCAAATCGGAAATCATGCCTCCAGCTTCTGATATTCTCGGCCCAAAAGCCAGATCGCGAAGCGCCTCGCCGTCATTCCGGGGCGCGCGCAAGCGCGAGCCCGGAATCCATTGGCCGCGACGCAATTGGAGGAATGGATTCCGGGCTCGATGCCTCGCATCGCCCAGGAATGACGGTGGTGAGAGATGGCGCACCGCCGCACACGGTGTTATCACCCCCAAATGGCATCTCTCCTTGGTACTTTCATCCTGCCGATTGCTGTGGCCGCCGTGGCGGTGGTGCTGCTGCTCGGCCTCGTCAACATGATGCGTGGCGGCTCGCCCAACACCTCGCAGAAACTGATGCGCTGGCGCGTGCTGCTTCAGTTCGTGGCCATCGTCATCGCCATGATCGCGGTCTGGGCGATGGGGCGCTGAACATGGTCGTGCTCAACCGCATCTATACCAAAACCGGTGACGACGGCACGACAGCGCTCGGAACCGGTGAGCGCCGTCCGAAATATGATTTGCGTATCGCCGCCTACGGCACGGTCGACGAGACCAACGCCGCGATCGGTGTGGTGCGCCTTCACACCAAGGATGCGCCCGATCTCGATGCCATGCTCGGCCGCATCCAGAACGATTTGTTCGATCTCGGCGCCGATCTTGCGGTGCCCGAACGGGAAGGCAAGGCGGAACGACTGCGGGTGGTGGCGAGCCAGGTCGAGCGGCTCGAGCACGACATCGATGCGCTCAACGACAAGCTCGCGCCGCTCACCTCTTTCGTGCTTCCGGGAGGAACGCCGGCCGCCGCCTACCTCCATGTCGCCCGCACGATTTGCCGCAGGGCGGAACGCGTGATGGTGGAACTGGCTGCCCAACCCGGCGAGTCCGTGGGCGCCGCTGGCATTCAATATATGAATCGCCTCTCGGACTTCCTGTTCGTGGCCAGCCGCACCGCTAACCATAACGGCGCCGGCGACGTGCTCTGGGTTCCGGGGCAGAACCGCTGAGCCCGGGGGCGCGGACCCCATTGAGATCAGCACTCCTGGGGCCTAAAAATAGACCCCTTCGCGCGTTGACCGGGCCGGATCAGGCCTTTAGGTTCCGCGCCAGTTGAATAACCCCCCTCCCAAATTGTGTGAAAGAGGATCGATGAAGGTCTTAGTGCCGGTAAAGCGGGTGGTCGATTACAACGTCAAGGTTCGCGTCAAGGGCGACGGATCGGGCGTTGAACTCGCCAACGTCAAGATGTCCATGAATCCGTTCGACGAGATCGCGGTCGAGGAAGCGCTGCGCTTGAAGGAAGCCGGCAAGGCGACCGAAGTCGTGGTGGTCTCCATTGGACCGGCGCAGGCGTCGGAGACGATCCGCACGGGTCTGGCCATGGGCGCCGATCGCGGCATCCTTGTGAAGGCCGAGGGCACCGTCGAGCCGCTCGCGGTCGCCAAGATCCTGAAGAAGGTTGCTGAAGAAGAGCAGCCCGGCCTGATCATCCTCGGCAAGCAGGCGATCGACGACGACTCGAACCAAACAGGCCAGATGCTGGCCGCGCTGCTCGGCTGGTCGCAAGCGACCTTCGCCTCGAAGCTCGAGGTCGAAGGAAGCGACTTCAAGGTCACGCGCGAAGTCGACGGCGGCCTGCAGACCGTGAAGCTGAAGGGACCTGCGATCGTCACCACCGATCTTCGCCTCAACGAGCCGCGCTATGCTTCTCTGCCGAACATCATGAAGGCCAAGAAGAAGCCGATCGCGGAGAAGACCGTCGCCGATACCGGCGTCGATGTCACCGCGCGCCTCGAGGTTCTCAAGACGACTGAACCGGCCGGCCGCAAGGCAGGCGTCAAGGTCAAGGACGTCGCCGAGTTGGTGTCGAAACTCAAGAACGAAGCCGGGGTGCTCTGATGACGACGCTTCTGATTGCCGAACACGACAACGCCTCGCTCAAGGATGCGACCAACAAGGCCCTGACCGCGGCCGCCGCGCTCGGCGCTGATGTCGAAATCCTGGTCGCCGGCCAGAACGCCAAGGCCGCGGCGGATGCCGCTGCCAAGCTCGCTGGCGTCAAGAAGGTGCTGCTCGCCGAGGGCGAGACCTACGCGCACGATCTCGCCGAGCCGCTGGCCGCGCTGATCGTCTCGCTGGCTCCGTCCTATGACGCCATCGTCGCGCCCGCGACCTCGCGCTTCAAGAACGTGATGCCGCGCGTCGCCGCCCTGCTCGACGTCATGCAGGTCTCGGAGATCATCAAGGTGGTCGCGCCCGACACCTATGAGCGTCCGATCTATGCCGGCAATGCCATCCAGACGGTGAAGTCGAAGGACCCCAAGAAGGTCATCACGGTCCGCACCTCGACCTTCGCCGCTGCCGGCGAGGGTGGCAGCGCGCCGGTCGAGACCGTTGCGGCGGCCGCCGACCCGGCCCTGTCGACCTTCGTCGGCGAGGAAGTCGCCAAGAGCGACCGTCCGGAGCTGACCTCGGCCAAGATCATCGTCTCCGGCGGCCGTGCCATGCAGAGCCGTGAGAACTTCGCCAAGTACATCGAGCCGCTCGCCGACAAGCTCGGCGCCGGCGTCGGTGCCTCGCGCGCGGCGGTCGACGCCGGCTATGCGCCGAACGACTGGCAGGTCGGCCAGACCGGCAAGGTGGTGGCCCCCGAGCTCTATGTCGCGGTGGGCATTTCCGGCGCGATCCAGCATCTGGCCGGCATGAAGGACTCCAAGGTGATCGTCGCGATCAACAAGGACGAGGACGCGCCGATCTTCCAGGTCGCCGATTACGGCCTGGTCGCCGACCTCTACCAGGCGGTTCCTGAGCTGACCGCCGAACTCGCCAAGCTCGGCAAGTAAAAGCCGTTCAAAACACCGGCCGGAGGTATAAACTCCGGCCGGTGTTTCATTTCTGAGGCGTTTTCTTTGGCGTGGGGCGCGCCTGGAAGGCGATCCAATCTAGGTTTCGAGCCAGGATTCTGATCTAATCGAGTTTCTGATTGGATTGGTCCTCCCGGCTCAGGGGATCAGGCAGGGCGCGATATGCGCGCCGTTCCGGTGGATGACATTATGGCGGCAGTAATCAAGAAGATCGGCGTAATCGGCGCGGGTCAGATGGGAAATGGCATCGCGCATGTCGCGGCCTTGGCCGGTTTCGACGTGGTGCTCAACGACATCTCGGCCGACCGCCTCAAGTCCGGCATGGCCACCATCAACGGCAATCTGGCGCGTCAGGTCTCGAAGAAGGCCGTTACCGAGGACGACAAGGCGAAGGCGGTTGCGCGGATCAAGCTTGCCGAGAAGCTGGACGACCTCGCCGATTGCGATCTCGTGATCGAGACGGCGGTCGAGAAGGAAGAGGTCAAGCGCAAGATCTTCCACGACCTTTGCGCGATCCTGAAGCCTGAGGCGATCGTCGCCTCCGACACGTCCTCGATCTCGATCACCCGTCTTGCCGCCGCCACCGACCGGCCCGAGCGCTTCATCGGCATTCACTTCATGAATCCGGTGCCGCTGATGGAGCTGGTGGAGTTGATCCGCGGCATTGCCACCGACGATTCCACCTTCGAGGCTTCCAAGGAATTCGTCGCCAAGCTCGGCAAGCAGGTCGCGGTTTCCGAGGATTTCCCGGCCTTCATCGTCAACCGCATCCTGCTGCCGATGATCAATGAGGCGATCTACACGCTGTACGAAGGCGTCGGCAACGTCGAGGCGATCGACGCGGCGATGAAGCTCGGCGCGCACCATCCGATGGGCCCGCTGGAGCTGGCCGATTTCATTGGTCTCGATACCTGCCTGTCGATCATGCAGGTCCTGCATGAGGGGCTCGCCGACTCCAAATACCGGCCATGCCCGCTGCTGGTGAAATACGTCGAGGCGGGCTGGCTCGGCCGCAAGACCCAGCGCGGCTTCTACGATTACCGCGGCGCCAAGCCGGTTCCGACAAGATAAAGCGGCGGTGCCCCAGGGTGGGCAAAGGCGCAACGCGCCGTGCCCACGATCTTTCAAATCATGCGTTGGAATTGGTGGGCACGCTACGCTTTGCCCACCCTGCGGCTCCTCGGCGGTGGGTCCGCTAACGTGACAATTCATGTCCCGTTAACTCCTCGCCTCTAGGTTACAGCCGGTACGAGGGTTCGCGTAATGGACATGATGGCGATGGTCAGCAGCATGCTGGCCGCTCAACAAGGCGCGCTGCAATCGAATATCGCAGCGACCGTGACGAAGCAGAACATGGATATGGAGAAATCCACGGTCCTGACGCTGCTGGGCGCCGGTCAGCCTTCCCTTGCCAATGTCGGCCCCGGCGTCGGCGGCAACCTGAACGTCACCGCCTGAACCTCCCTAAAGCGACGCGGCGGCCGGCCCGAGCGCGGCCCGGATCAGCTTGAGCGCGTCGTCGCTCGCCCATTCCGCCGGTCCCGCGATCGTCGCGATCTCGCATCCCTGCGGGTCGACCAGCACCGAAGTCGGCATTCCCAAGGCCCGGCCTATAGACTTAAGATCCTGGAAAACCTTGGCTTTCTGGTCGTTGAAATAGCCGAGGCGGGTCAGATTGGCCTCTTTCAGGAAGGTCTTGGGCTTCTCGGGATCGCGGGTGTCGATATTGATCGCCACCACCTCGAAATTGGGGCCCGCCAGCTTGGCCTGGAGCTGGTCCAGCGCCGGCATCTCTTTTCGACACGGGACGCACCAGGTCGCCCAGAGATTCACCAGCACCGTCTTGCCGCGGAAATCCGACAACTTTTTGGGCTTGCCGTCACCGTCCTCGAAAGTGAGATCGGGCAGCTTCAGGGGTGCGCTTGCCATGGTCAGCGCCGCCACCTCGCCATGGGCGAGCGGGGCAATCCTTTGTGCCGTCGCGACGGCCGGTTTGCAGGTCGGATCCCCTGATGGCGTCCGGCTCAGGCCCAGCCCGTACAGCGCGGCAAAGCCGGCCAGGCCGCCGACCACCACCGTGGCGATGACGATCGGGATCCGGCGTGTGGCGGAGGGTTTGGGGTCGAGCATATCGTTTGTCATCCGGTCGCAGATATGGCTATCAGGGGCCTCTTAATACGGCTGGCCTTCGCCAGCAAACGTGCGGCAAATCAAGGCGCGAGCAGGGGATCATGAGCAACAAGATGTGGGGCGGCCGGTTCTCGGAACGTCCCGACGAGATCATGGAAGAGATCAACGTCTCCATCGACGTCGATCGTCACCTCTTCGCCCAGGACATTGCCGCATCCAAGGCGCACGCCGCGATGCTTGCCGCGAACGGCATCATCACCGCCTCTGATGCGAAAAATATCGGCAAGGGTCTAGACACGATTTTGTCAGAGATCGGCAAGGGTGGCTTCGAGTTCAAGCGCGCGCTCGAGGACATTCACATGAATGTCGAGAGTCGCCTGTCCGAGCTGATCGGTCCCGCCGCCGGCCGCCTGCACACCGCCCGCTCGCGCAACGACCAGGTCGCGACCGATTTCCGTCTCTACGTCCGCGACATTATCGACGAGACCGATGCGGCTCTCGCCGCGTTCCAGCAGGCGCTGGTGGAACGCGCGCTGGAGCATGCCGGCACCGTGATGCCCGGCTTCACCCATCTGCAGACCGCGCAGCCCGTCACTTTCGGTCACCATCTGCTCGCCTATGTCGAGATGGCCGCGCGCGATCGCGGCCGCTTTCAGGATGCCCGCAAGCGGCTCAACGAATCCCCGCTGGGCGCTGCCGCGCTCGCCGGCACCTCGTTCCCGATCGACCGTCATGCCACCGCGAAGGCGTTGGGATTCGATCGGCCGATGGCGAACTCGCTCGACGCCGTCTCCGACCGCGACTTCGTGCTGGAGACCTTGTCGGCGGCCTCGATCTGCGCCGTGCACATGTCGCGCTTCGCCGAAGAGATCGTGATCTGGACCTCGCCGCTGGTCGGCCTTGTCAGGCTCAGCGACAAGTTCACGACGGGATCCTCGATCATGCCGCAGAAGCGCAATCCCGATGCGGCCGAGCTGGTGCGCGCCAAGACCGGCCGCGTCATCGGCGCGCTCAATGGTCTTTTGATCGTGATGAAAGGTCTGCCGCTCGCCTATCAAAAGGACATGCAGGAGGACAAGCAAGGCGCCATGGAGGGCTTTGCCGCGCTGTCGCTGGCGATCCGCGCCATGACCGGCATGGTCCGCGACCTCGTTCCGGACGAGGCGAAGATGAAGGCGGCCGCGGGGGAGGGTTATGCCACCGCGACCGATCTCGCCGATTGGCTGGTGCGGACGCTGAAAATGCCCTTCCGCGAGGCCCACCACGTCACCGGCCGCATCGTCGCCAAGGCCGCCGAGGGCGGCGTGGCGCTGCACGAGCTGCCCCTGCAGGAGATGCAGGCGATCGAGCCCAAGATCACCAAGGACGTGCTTGGCGTACTCTCGGTCGAATCGTCGGTGAAGAGCCGCACCAGCTTCGGCGGCACCGCGCCGAAGAACGTGATGTCGCAGGCAAAGAGCTGGCTGAAGCGGCTGGAAAAAGAGCGAAAATTGGGCTGAAGGCAAAATTTCGCTTATGTTTCATGGTCATCCGGCTCTCGCCAGAGCGCGCCAATCTCTGTATGGTGCGCGCGCGTAGTGGGGATTTCGTCGTGACGTCAAAGTTTCGCCCGGCCGGGTCGGGGTGGGCCATCATTGTCTTGAGCGTGAGCGCGCTTGCGCTCGCCGGCTGCGGCCGCAAGGGTCCGCTGGATCTGCCGCCGGGCGCCTCCAGCGCGTCGACGGCGAATATCGCCGCGCCTGGTGACACCGAGATCGAAGCCCAGAAGACGCCGAGCGTGTTCAATCCGACCTATGGCGCGGAAGCCGCGCCGGCGGCGACCAGGGGCCAGAAGAAATCGTTTATCCTCGACCCGCTCCTGGACGAACCTTCCGGCAAAAGATGAGCCGGGATTAGCTGAGCCAACGCCATGAACCATTTCGACTACCGCAACGGCGTGCTGCACGCCGAGGCGGTGAACCTGTCCGAGCTGGCCGCGACGGTCGGCACGCCGTTCTATTGCTATTCAACCGCAACGCTGGAGCGGCACTACCGCGTCTTCGCCGAGGCCTTTGCCGGCGAGAAGGTGCTGGTCTGCTACGCCATGAAGGCGAACTCCAACCAGTCGGTGCTGTGCACGCTCGCCAAGCTCGGCGCCGGCGCGGACGTCGTCTCGGGCGGCGAACTGAAGCGGGCGCTCGCGGCCGGCATTCCGAGCGGCAAGATCGTGTTCTCCGGCGTCGGTAAGACGGAACAAGAGCTCCGGGCTGCGCTCGCCGCCGATATCCTTTGCCTCAACGTCGAATCCGAGCCGGAGCTCGAGCTGCTGTCGCGCCTCGCGACCGAAATGGGCAAGACCGCGCGCATCTCCATCCGCGTCAATCCTGACGTCGATGCCGGCACCCACGCCAAGATTTCCACCGGCAAGTCCGAGAACAAGTTCGGCATCCCGATCGTGCACGCCCGCGAGGTCTACGCGCGCGCCGCGAAGCTGCCGGGCATCGAAGTGACCGGCACCGACGTGCATATCGGCAGCCAGATCACCGACCTCTCCAAGATGGAGACGGCGTTCCGTATCCTCTCCGAATTCGTGCAGACGCTGCGCGCCGACGGCCACAACATCAGCCACGTCGATTTCGGCGGCGGCCTCGGTATTCCCTATTACATGGACCGCGAGGCGCCGCCCGCGCCCGACGCGTATGCCGCCATGGTCAAGCGCGTCAGCCACAATCTCGGCTGCACGCTGATGTTCGAGCCGGGTCGCATGATCGTCGGCAATGCCGGCATCCTCGTCGCCAAGGTGATCTATGTGAAGCACGGTGATGGCAAGAACTTCGTCATCATCGACGCCGCCATGAACGATCTGATCCGCCCGACGCTATACGAGGCGCATCACGACATCCTGCCGGTGATAGAGCCGGAGAAGGGCGCGGCGACCATCATGGCCGACGTCGTCGGTCCGGTCTGCGAGACCGGCGACTACCTTGCCTTGGACCGCACGCTGCCGACGCCGAAGCCCGGCGATCTCATCGCCGTCATGACATCGGGGGCCTATGGCGCCGTGCAGGCCGGCACCTACAACACGCGGCCCCTGGTGCCGGAGGTGCTGGTGAAGGGCGATCAGTACGCCGTGGTGCGTCCGCGCATCGAGGTCGAGCAGCTCATCGCGATGGACAAGCCGGCGCCGTGGCTGTGAGGCATTGACGTAGCCCGGATGGAGCGGAAGCGACATCCGGGTCCTTGCCAGGCCCGTAACAACCCCGGATTACGCTGCGCTCCATCCGGGCTACATTGGCGCTAATTCTTGCCGCCGACCACCACGCCCGCCTTCCTCTCGATCGGCTTGATCGCCGCGGTGAAATCGGATTCGGCGCCTTCCGCTGCTATCACGGTCTCCCAGAGACGCCCGACCGCATCGGCGACCTCCATGGACAGGCCGAGTTGCTTCATCTCCTCGAGCGCCAGCCGCACGTCCTTCACCATCAATCCGGTGGCGAAGCCGAAATCGAACGTCCGCGGTAGCACCGAGCGCGGAAACTTGTCGCGGCTCGCGGTGTTCATGCCGGAGCCCGCATTGATGACGTCGATCATCACGGCGGGATCGAGCCCGGCCTTGACGCCCATCACCACCGCTTCCGACGTCGCCACGATCGCGGTGGCCGAGAGGAAATTGTTGGCGAGCTTCATGGTCTGCGCCGCGCCCGGCTTCTCGCCGATGAAGAACACCTTTCCGATCACGTCGAGCGCGGGCTTGAGCAGCTCGAATTCCGCCTTCGGCCCTGACACCATCACCGCCAGTGTGCCCTTCTCGGCGCCGCCGACGCCTCCCGACACGGGGCAGTCGATCTGCACGATATCGCGCTTCGCCAGCAGACCGTGAATCTTCGAAGCCATCTGGGAGCCCACGGTCGACAGATCGATGAAGCGCTTGGCGCGGCTTCCTTCGATCACGCCGTTCGCCCCCGTCGCGACCTCGAGCGATGCCTGCAGCGATGGCAGGCTCGCCATGACCGTCTCGACCTTGTCGGCCACCTCCTTGGGCGAGGTCGCAGCGCTCGCGCCGCGCGCGACAAGCTTGTCGACGGCCTCCTTGCGGGTGTCGAATACGACCAGGTTGTGTCCAGCCTCGATCAGCCGCCGCGCCATCGGCAAACCCATGTTTCCGAGGCCGATGAATCCGATGTCCATGGTGTTAATTTCCTTCCCCATCGTCATTGCGAGGAGCGAAGCGACGAAGCAATCCAGCCTATTTCCGCTAGCGGAGTTCTGGATTGCTTCGCTCCGCTCGCAATGACGGAGCAATAAAGTTGAGAGCGGTCAGCTCGGCTCACGCCTTCCCATCAATCTCCGCGAACACCTCGCGCGCGATGCGAAAACTGTCGACAGCCGCCGGCATGCCGCCGTAGATTGCGACCTGCATCAGGATCTCGCGGATCTCGTCGCGCGTGACGCCGTTGGTGAGCGCGCCTTTCAGATGGGCGCGGAATTCGTGCTGGCGGTTGAGGATGGCGATCATCGCGATGTTGAGCATGCTGCGGGTCTTGCGCGGCAGCTCCTCGCGGCCCCACACCGTGCCCCAGCAATATTCGTTGAGCATCTCCTGGAACGGACGGTTGAAGTCGTCGACGTTCTTCAGCGCGTTGTTGACATAGGCTTCGCCCAGTACCGCTTTGCGGACTTCCAGGCCCTTGTCGTGCATCTTCTTGTCCATGGCGTCTCCTCTACGTCCCTTGCATTGGGTGGCGGCGCGGAAATTACGGGGTTGCACCGGGGCAGTCACGTCCTCGTGTTATGCGGGAAAAGGGGTGTCTCCCGTACAGGAACGGATGCCTCAGTGCTGCCGTTGTGGTACGCTTCTCTACCGGGCAACCTGGAGAGTTGATTGAACGGCGTCACCCCCGACCCGTCAGACCCGATCCGCGATGGCGATGCTCTGTCGCGGTTGAAGCTGGCGCAGGCCCTTCAGCGGTCCACTTATGCCATCGCGTGGGAGCGTGCCTGGCCTGCTCTGGCGCGTCTCCTGACCGTTATCGGCCTGTTTCTGGCTGTGTCCTGGGCCGGTCTCTGGCTGGCGCTGCCCTCTGTCGCGCGCGCCGTCGGTCTCGTCATCTTTGCAGGGCTTGCTGCTGGCGCCCTGTTCCCCCTGATTCGTTTTCGTTGGCCGCGCCGCGAAGAGGCGCTCGCCCGGCTCGATCGCGGTTCGGGAATCCGCCACCGCCCGGCCACCACGTTGACGGACACGCTGACATCGCGGGATCCGGTCGCGCAGGCGCTGTGGCAGGCGCAGCGCGAGCGCACGCTGGCCTCGCTCAAGCGCATCCGCGCCGGTTTGCCGCACCCGCGCCTTGCCATCCACGACCCCTGGGCGCTCCGCGCGCTGGTCATGGTGATGCTGGTCGCGACCTTCTTTGCAGCCGGCGACGAGCGCGCGATGCGGCTCGGTGCTGCCTTCGACTGGAACGGCGTGCTGGCGCCGGCCAATGTCCGCGTCGACGCCTGGGTCACGCCACCGCTCTATACCGGCAAGCCGCCGGTGATCCTGTCGGCCGCCAACAAGGAGGCCGCAGCGCTTCCCGCCAGCGGCCCGCTCGCCGTGCCCGCCGGTTCGACCCTGATCGTGCGCTCCTCCGGCGGCAGCCTCGATGTCGTCGTGTCCGGTGGCCTCAAGGAAGTCGCGCCCACGGAGGCCACGCCCAAGGGCACCAACGAGAAGCATTTTGCCATCACCGGCGACGGCACCGCGCATGTCCGCGCGCCCTCGGGCCAGCCGCAATGGGCCTTCGCGGCGACTCCGGACCGCCCGCCGACGATTGCGCTCGCCAAGGATCCGGAGCGCCAGGCGCGCGGCGCACTTCAGCTCGTCTACAAGATCGAGGATGATTACGGCGTCACCGGCGCCGAGGCGCACGTGGCAACGCGTTCCGCCGATGGCGGCAAGGACGGCGATAACAAACAAGCGGCGCGGCCGCTGTTCCAGCCGCCGCAGTTTCCGCTGGTGCTGCCGAATGCGCGCACCCGCAACGGCGTCGGCCAGACGGTGAAGGATCTCAGCGAGGACCCCTATGCCGGCGCCGACGTCACGCTGACGCTGACCGCGAAGGACGAGGCCGGCAACGAAGCGCGAAGCGAACCCTTCAATATGCGCCTGCCGGAGCGGCTGTTCACGAAGCCGCTCGCACGCGCGCTGATCGAGCAGCGCCGTATCCTCGCGCTCGATGCCAACAAGAATTCCGAGGTCTATACCGCGCTCGACGCGCTGATGATTGCGCCCGAACTGTTCACGCAGGAGACCGGGCAATATCTCGGCCTCCACAGCGTAGCGCACCAGCTCGAGGCGGCGCGCACGGACGATGCGCTGCGCGAGGTCGTGGCGAGCCTGTGGGCGCTCGCCGTGACGATCGAGGACGGCAACATTTCCGACGTCGAAAAGGCCTTGCGCGCGGCGCAGGACGCGCTGAAACAGGCGCTGGAGCGCGGCGCCAGCGACGAGGAGATCAAGAAGCTCACGCAGGATCTGCGGGCGGCGCTGGATAATTTCATGCGCCAGCTTGCCGAGCAGTTCCGCAACAACAAGGATGCGCAGAATCTGGCGCGTCCGCTCGATCCGAACACCAAGATCCTGCGCCAGCAGGACCTTCAGAACATGATCGATCGCATGGAGCGCCTGTCGCGGTCCGGCGACAAGGACGCGGCCAAGCAGTTGCTCGAGCAACTCCAGCAGATGCTGGAAGGCCTGCAGATGGCGCAGCCGGGACAGTCCGGCGAGAGCGACATGGAGCAGGCGCTGAACGAGCTCGGCGACATGATCCGCAAGCAGCAGCAATTGCGCGACAAGACCTACAAGCAGGGGCAGGATTCCCGGCGCGACCGCATGCGCGGCAAGCAGCAGCCGGGCGACCAGTCTATGTCGGATCTGCAGCAGGACCAGCAGGCGCTGCGCGACCGCCTGAAGAAGCTCCAGGACGAAATGGCCAGGCGCGGCCTGTCGCAGAAGGGCCAGAAAGGCCAACAGGGACAGAAGGGCCAAGAGGGACAGAAGGGCGATCAGGGACAGGGCGGCCAGGACGGCGATCAGGACGCTGATCAGGGTGATGATGACGGCGGGCTCGATTCCGCCGACAGCGCCATGGGCGACGCCGGCTCGAAGCTTGGCGACGGCAATGCCGACGGTGCCGTGGATTCCCAGGGCAAGGCGCTCGACGCCATGCGCAAGGGTGCGCAGAAGATGGCCGAAGCGATGCAGCAGGGCGACGGTGACGGCCAGGGCGATGGTCCCGGCAATCGCGCCGGCCGGCAGCAGAGCGGCGGCAACCAGACCGACCCGCTCGGCCGTCCCTTGCTCGGCCGCGAATTCGGCGACGATTACACCGTCAAGATTCCCGGCGAGATTGACGTGCAGCGCGTCCGCCGCATCCTCGAAGAACTCCGTCGCCGCCTCGGCGACCCCTCGCGTCCGCAGATCGAACTCGATTATATCGAGCGGCTGCTGAAGGATTTTTGAGGGCTGCGCTCGCAATAACGATGCGGTGATACCGCCCGCTCAGCCCTTCTTCGCCGCCAGCGCATCCGCAACCGCCGTGCGGATGTCCGCGACCGAGAACGGCTTGGTCACGACGTCATGCACCAGCGCATTGAGGTTCGACGCGCGCTCGCGCTGGTCGGCAAAACCCGTCATCAGCAGGATGGTCAGATCGGGAAAATCGCGCGCGGCGGAGAGCGCCAGCGCGATGCCGTCCATGACTGGCATCTGGATATCGGTCAGCAACAGGTCGAACGCGCCGTCCTCACGGATCAGGATCTCGAGCGCTTCGGCGCCGTCCTGTGCGGTGACGGTCTCGTGACCGTCCATGGCGATGGCGCGTGCCACCAGCTGGCGCATCGAATCCTCGTCGTCGGCGATCAAGACTTTGGGCATAAGATCAACCTTGGGACCGACCTCCGGTGTCGGACCTTGCGAGCCTGATTATACGCTGCCGCCGGCAATGTCGCGCCGATTGAAGAAGCGAACGTCGATATTGCGCCCCTCCGGCGGCGGCGAGGCCAGGCGCGAGCGGAAGAAGGCGCGCTCGCCGGGTTGCAGCACGGTCTGCTCCAGCACCGAATTCCAGGCGTAGATCTCGGCGCCCTGGGCGTCGCGCACAGCAAAACGCAAGCGGGGGATGTCCATCGGCTTCTTGCCCTGGCCGACGATGACGCCCTCGATCACCAGCACCTGCTTACCGTCCACTGTCTCGGTCGAGAGCTTGACGTCCTTGAAGGCGAGCCCGCGCAGATTCACCTCCAGACCGACCAGCTTGTAGAAGGCGGCCGTCTGCGGCAGCAGGCGGACCATGTCGCTGCGCCAGATCACCAGCGCCAGCACCAGCGCGCCCATGGCAGCGGAGGCGGTCGCCAAGCCGAAATGGGACTTCCGCCTTTCCACCGCAGGAACCGGCCGGCTCACCTTGGCTCCGCGACGGCTGAACAGGCCGCGGAACCAGGATTGATGCTGCGCGCCGACAACTTCCTCCTCGGCGGCCCGGGCTGCCGCCGACCACTCGTCCTCGGTCTCCGGTGCATCCTCGGTCGGCCAGTCGCTGGCGATCGAGGGGCTTTCGACCACAGGGGTGTCGGCCTCGCCCTCGTCCTTGGCATAGGAGTTCCACTGCTCGGCGAGATCCGACTGGTCCTCGGCCCGGCTGGCTGCGGCCATGGCCGGCACGGCCGCTTCCTCGATGGCATCCTCCGGATGCGCGATCCAGGTCTCCTTGCAGCGGGAGCAGCGGACCGTCCGTCCATTGGCCCCGAGGCTCGAAAGCTTGATGGCGTAGGATGTCGTACAATGCGGGCAGACAATATGCATGGACGGCCTCGACGATGAACCTTGTCGCGGAACCGGGCGCCAAGGATATTCCTAAGAAGGATACTCCTGAGAAGGAATACTTCTAAGGGTGCTGCCGGGATGCTACAGGCCGACCGTTAACGAACCGGAAACCATAACGGTCGCACAACCCCCTTGATCGCATGCGGCAAGACCTCGCCGGCCGTGCGACCTACGTCCCCTCTCGAACGGAGCTGAGCTTGGTTCGGTTCGAAAATGTCGGATTGCGTTACGGTCTGGGGCCGGAGATCCTGCGCGATCTCTCCTTCCAGATCCCTGCGCATTCCTTCCAGTTCCTGACCGGCCCGTCCGGCGCCGGCAAGACGTCTTTGCTACGCCTGCTGTTCCTGTCGCATCGGCCGACGCGCGGCCTCGTCAATCTGTTCGGCCACGACGTTTCCCAGCTCGGCAAGGACGAGATCGCGGATTTGCGCAAGCGCATCGGCATCGTGCTGCAGGATTTCCGCCTGCTCGACCACATGACGACCTATGAGAACGTCGCGCTGCCGTTCCGTGTCATGGGCCGCAGTGAATCGAGCTATCGCAAGGAGGTCATCGACCTGTTGCGCTGGGTCGGACTCGGCGATCGCATGGATGCGCTGCCACCGATCCTGTCCGGCGGGGAGAAGCAGCGCGCGGCGATCGCGCGCGCGGTGATCTCGCGGCCGCAACTCCTGCTCGCGGACGAGCCGACCGGCAGTGTCGATCCGACGCTCGGGCGGCGGTTGCTGCGGCTGTTCATCGAGCTCAACAAGTCAGGCACGGCCGTCATCATAGCGACCCACGACATCGCGTTGATGGACCAGTACGAAGCGCGCCGCTTCGTCCTGCATCAGGGGCGGTTGCACGTCTATGAGTAGGACCGACGAGCGCGGCGTATTGGTCGATCTCGGACAGGAGCGTCCGCCGCTGCCGGCCAAGGCGCGCAACCTGTCACCGATCGTGCCGCGCGCCTCTATCCATGGTCGCGCGCTGGTTGCCGTGGTCGCCATCATGACCTTCCTCGCTTCGATGACGACGGGCGCGGTGCTGCTGGTGAGCGCCTCCGCCGCGGAATGGCAGTCGGATGTCGCGAGCGAGATCACCATCCAGGTCCGCCCGCAATCAGGGCGCGACATCGAGCGCGACACCGCCGCCGTCACCGAGGCGATCCGCGCGCAGCCCGGTATCGTCGAGGTCAAACCGTTCACCAAGGAGGAGAGCGGCAAGCTTCTCGAGCCCTGGCTCGGGACCGGGCTGTCGATGGATGACTTGCCGGTGCCGCGCATGATCGTCGCGCGCGTGCAGCCGGGCACGTCGCTCGATCTCGGCGCCTTGCGCGCTCGGGTGACGCAGGTGGCGCCAAGCGCCAGCGTCGACGATCACCGCGCCTGGATCGAACGGATGCGCTCGATGACCAATGCCACCGTGCTTGCCGGCATCGGCATCCTTGCGCTCGTCATCGTCGCGACCATCATCTCGGTTTCGTTCGCAACGCGCGGCGCGATGGCGGCGAACCGTCCGATCGTCGAAGTGTTGCATTTCGTCGGCGCCGGTGATCGCTACATCGCCAATCACTTCCTGCGCCATTTCCTCAGGCTTGGCCTCGAGGGCGGCGTCATCGGCGGCGGCGTCGCCATGCTGCTGTTCGGCTTCTCCGAGTCGATCGCCGGCTGGTTCTCCGGCACGCCGGTCGGCGATCAGTTCGCGGCCTTGCTCGGCACATTCTCGCTGCGGCCGTCCGGCTATATCGTGCTCGCGGTGCAGGCTGTCCTGATCGGCGCGATCACCGCCGTGGCCTCACGCCAGACCCTGTTCGCGACGCTGAATGACGTGGATTGAGCCTGATAAACCGGACTCCACTTCGCCTCAAAACGTCCTAAAATAGCTCGGGGAAGGGATCACCGACATCATATGACCTCGCCGACCGACGAACGATCGCCGAAACTGCCGCGCGGCTGGCTCCGCGCGGCCGTCGTGTCGACGATTGCATTCGCCTTCGTCGGCGCGGCGGCTGGTTTCGTGGCGTTCCTGTCGCAGTTGCGCGGCGCCGAGATCGCGCCGGATCGCAAGGCCGACGGCATCGTGGTGCTGACCGGCGGCTCCTCGCGGGTGTCCGATGCGATGGAGCTGCTGGCTGCCGGCTACGGCAAGCGGCTGCTGATCTCCGGCGTGCACCCGACCTCGACCGCGAGCGACATCTCCCGGACGCTGCCGGAGAACCAATCCTTCATGACCTGCTGCGTCGATCTGGACCGCACCGCGCTCACGACCCGTGGTAACGCGGCGGAGGCGCGGCGCTGGGCCGAGGGGCGCGGCTTCAAATCGCTGATCGTGGTGACTTCCAATTATCACATGCCGCGCGCGCTGGTCGAATTCTCGCATGCGATGCCGAAGACGGCCCTGATCCCGTTCGCCGTGGTCGGCGACAAATGGCGTGAGGAGCCCTGGTGGACGTCGGCCTCGACGCTGCGGCTGCTCTTGTCCGAATATGTCAAGTACATCGCCGCCGAAGTCAGGGTCCGGCTGGAAGATTTCGGGATTGACCTTGCGCCTGAGGTGTCGGAGCAGCCTGCGGGCCTGCAGCCCAAGCGGCCCACAACCGCACAGGCGAATTGATTGGCTCATCTAACGGATCGTCGATGTTTTTGATTTTCCTGCGTTCGCTCGTCTTCAACGTGCTGTTCTACACAGTGCTGGTATGCCTCGCGATCGTGGCGCTGCCGACCTTTGCAATGCCGCCACGCGCGATGCTGACGGTTGCCGAATGGTGGGCGAAGACGACGCTGGTGCTGATGCGCGTGGTCTGCAACATCAAGGTTGAGTTCCGAGGCGTCGAGAAGATCCCGCAAGGACCGCTGGTGATCGTCGCAAAGCATCAGTCGTTCTGGGAAACCTTCGTGTTGCCGGGTTTCTTCAATCGCCCGATCTTCATCCTCAAGCGTCAGCTCATGCAGATTCCGGTGTTTGGCCAGTTCCTGGTCAAGACCGGGATGATCGCGATCGATCGCAATGCCGGTGTGAAAGCGCTGCTGGACATGACGCGTCGCGCCCGCGAGGCGGTGCGCGCCGGCGGCCAGCTCGTGATCTTTCCGGAAGGCACACGCCGGGCGCCGGGGGCGCCGCCGGATTACAAGACCGGCTTTGCGCAGATCTATTCGTCTTGCGGCGTGCCCTGCCTGCCGGTCGCGCTCAATTCCGGCCTGTTCTGGCCGCGCCGCACTTTCATGCGCTATCCCGGCACGCTGGTGGTGGAGTTCCTCGATCCGCTGCCGCAGGGTTTGCCCAAGGACGAGTTTCTCGCGCGCGTGCAAGCGGCGATCGAGGATGCGACCGGCCGCCTCGTCGAGGCAGGACGGAAAGAGCAGGAGCAGTTGATCGGCTCCGCGCCGAGCTACGCGGCTTCGGGCACCTAGCGGCTGTCCCTGCTCTCGTCGGGAGCCTGAGCGTGCAGCGAATGTGCATCGCCATGCAGCATCATCGCGAGCTGATGCAATTGCGTGTCGCGAAAACCTTCGGCCTCGATCGCCTTCACGGTCGCCGTGACGTAATCGCGGTTGGCGCCGGACTGGCCGTGGCCTTGGACGACATGGCGGTGCTGATCGGCGAGCGACAGCCGTCCGGCATACTGGACATGGCCGCGGTCGACCACATAGGTAAGCGCGGAGACGCGCTGCCGCGCTTCGTTCTCCAGCCACACCGAGCGCATCACCTCGCGATAGACCGACGTCACCTGCTCGCGGGCCCGCAAATAGGCAACCACGTCCGCGCGGTTCTTCTCGGCGACGCGGAAGGCGATGCCGCGGCAGGCGCCACCGCGGTCGAGCCCCAGCACCAGGCCCGGCTGCTCCGGCGTGCCACGATGGACAAAGGAATAGACGCACAGCGCACGGTGCTCGCCGACCAGCCGTGCCGGGACGCGCTCCTCGAATGCGAAGCCCGGCCGCCACATCAGCGAGCCGTAGCCGAACACCCAGAGGTCGCCCTTGGCTGTCGTGACGGAGGGGAGGGTGATTTCCGACATTTCGGGCACGGCTATCAGAACCGGACTTCCATGCGAAGCGAATTCTCCGCCTTTCGTCCGGGGGCGGCCTCGCTTACATTTGACAAAATCTGGGGCCAAAGGGTCGCCGCATGTCCGATATGACCATTACCGCAGGCCGGCGCTCCCGTTGGGGGCTCTTCATTGCTCCCGTCCTCCTCCTGATCCTTGCGGCCGCCTGGAGCGGCTTCTGGTTCTATGCGGCCTCGCAGGCCGGGGTGGCGGCCGATGCCTGGCGTGCGCAGGAGGCCAAGGCGGGCCGGATCTACGATTGCGCCAAGCGGTCGATCTCGGGTTTCCCGTTCCGCTTCGAGGTGCAGTGCTCCGGCGCCAGCGTGGCGCTGGTCTCGCAGAATGCAAGCAAGACGCCGTTCACGGCCAAGCTCGACAGCATTCTCGTCGTGGGACAGGTCTACGATCCCAAGCACGTGATCGCCGAGTTCTCGGCGCCTGCAACGCTGGTCGATGGCGTCACGCAGAACACCTTCGTCGTGAATTGGACCAAGGGCCGCAGCAGCGTGATCGGCCTGCCGGCGGTGCCGGAGCGCGCCTCGATCGTGTTCGATGATCCCAGCATCAACAGGATGGATGGCAGCGTGCAGGTGCCGCTCGCACGCGCCAAGCAAGTCGAGTTGCACGGGCGCCTCGCTGATGGATCGACCTCCGATCATCCCGTGATCGAGACCGTGCTTCAGATCTCGCAGGGGAGCATCCAGGGCGTTCATCCGTTGCTGGCCGAGCCGTTCGAAGCGGACACGCGCGCGAAGATCACCGGGCTCACCGACCTCACGCCAAAGCCCTGGCCGCAACGCTTCCGCGAGATCCAGGCGGCAGGCGGCCATATCGAGATCGTGCAGTCGCGGATCCAGCAGGGCGAAATGATCGCGGTCGCGGCAGGTACGCTGGGTCTGTCGGCCAACGGCCGGCTGGACGGCGAATTGCAGATGACGGTGACCGGCCTCGAGCGCGTCATTCCGGCGCTCGGCATCGAGAAGATGCTGGAAGAGGGCGTGCCGCAGGCAACGCTCGATCGCGTCGCGCCCGGCGTCAAGACGCAGGACCTCAACAATCTGTTCGGCGCGCTCGACCGCGCCGTTCCCGGCCTTGGCAAGGTCATCAAGCAGAACGCCAATGCCGGGGTTGCCGCGGGCATCAATTCGATCGGGACCGAAAGCACGCTCGAAGGCAAGAAGGCGCGCAGCTTCCCGCTCAAATTCGCCGACGGCGCCGTGCTGCTCGGCCCGGTCAAGGTGGGCCAGATCCCGCCGCTGTACTGATCTGCGCTCACGGCGCCTTCGCATCAACGTGATGACGCGGCGGCTTCGCATCGGGAATGCGAAGCCGTGATCTCCGCTCTCTCTCCATGTCGGCCGCACGATGAAGCGAGCCGCCCAGGCAGGAGAGATATCATGACAACTTCCAAGCTGTTCGTCGCCGCCATCGCCCTCACGGCCGCCTTTGCGACGCCTGCGTTCGCGCAGTGGCAGTCGCAGGAGCCGGCTGCGTACGAGGCCCAGTACCCGAACGGCGACCGCAATCTGTCGAGCCCGGCAACGCGCGCGAGCGTGGCGTACGTGCCGTCTGCGAAATCACCGCGCCCCACGGTGATCCGCGCGACCAAGGGCAAATAGCCGCCATCCCCCTTGAGACCTAGCGCGTCGCGGAGTTGGGCCCGGCCATGTCCCGGCCGGGCCCAATGCACGCTGCTCGCCTGCGCGGGTCATCGCGCGCGTGCGGATCGGTCGAGCGATGCAAATATTCCGAACATGATCGTCAGGAAAACGTGATGCAGAAGATGCGCGAGCCGGCGAATAAGCGTGGCCGCATTCAAATCACTCCACACCAGGGAAGCAAGCACGCGCCGGGGGCGCAACCATCAGGACCTGCTTCCCAAGTGGAGGGAGGTTTACGTGCGCATCATCACTCGCGGACTCATGCTGGGACTGCTCGCTGCCTGTTCGGGGCAGGCGCGTGCCGACGACAATGTCGCGTCGGAAATTCAGGCACTGAAGGCCAAATTGAAGGAGCTGCAGCAGAGAGTGGATTCGGAGGCGCGCAAGACGCGCCAGGTCGAAGCCGTGCAGGCCAAAGTCATGCCGATGCCGGGGACCTACAAGGCGCTGCCTGTCGAGGCATGCGCGGGCGACAGGGTCTGCTACAAAGGCATCACGCTGACATTCGGCGGCTGGGTCGATCTCACCGGGATCTACCGCACGCGCAACATCGCCTCCGACACCGGCTCGGTCTACAATTTCATCCCTTATCCGCAGGCCCACAATTTCTACCTCCCGGAGACGCGATTCTCCGCGCGCCAGAGCAGGTTCTCGGTGCTGGCCGAAGGCAACGCCGATGCCGATACGCATCTCGCCGGTTACGGCGAAATCGACTTCGAGGGGGCGGCGCAGACGGCGAGCTCGGTGGCCACCAACTCCTTCAATCCGCGCATGCGGCAGCTCAGCCTCGAGGTCGATCGAACCGATCTCGGTCTGCATTTCCTCGCGGGACAATCCTGGTCGCTGAACGCGCCGACCAAGTCGGGCATCGATCCCCGCGGCGTCGATGCGCCCGGCGTGATCGACTTCGAATCCGTTCCGGGATTTTTGGCGGCACGCCAGCCAGGACTGCGCGTCTGGAAAGATATCGGGCCCGAATTCAAGCTCGCCGCGTCGGTTGAAAATCCGCAGACCGCGTTTTTCGGCGGCAACACCCCGGCAGTCGGCACGCCGGCGGTCGGCCCGCAGGGCGTGCTCAACCCGAACCTGCAGGTCAATCTGACCGGGCCGGGCGGCAGCTTCTTCAACAACCTCAACAATGTCAGCTTGAACCAGGTGCCTGACGTCACCGTCAAGGCGGCATGGGATCCACGGCTCGGTCCCTACAAGCTGCACGTCGAGGCGTGGGCGCTCTATCGCCAGCTGTTCGATCGCTTCGACGGCGCCAATCACACCTACGACACCGGCAGCTTCGGTGGCCACGTCTTCGCCGAGCTGATCCCGAAGACCCTCGACCTGCAGGTCTACGGCGCACATGGCGTGCTCGGCCGCTTCACGGCGACGCCGTTCCCCGATGCGGCGGTGGCGCAGGACGGCACGGTGCTGCCGCTGACGATCACGGCGGCCGCGGCCGGCCTGATCTGGCACGCGACGCCGAGCCTCGATGTCTACAGCTACGCGGGACTGGAGAAGACCAAGGCGAATTTCGCCAATGTGGGAACGGTGCCGTTCGGCTACGGCAATCCGCTCTACAACAACACCGGCTGCTTCACCGAGAACACGCCGGCAGCGAGCTGTAACGGCAATACCAGGGAAGTCCGGCAGGTCACCGCCGGCATCTACGACACCGTCTACCAGGGCAATTACGGCACGGTCAAAGCCGGCGTACAGTACTCCTACACGCAGCGCTTCGCCTTCGCCGGCGTCGGCGGCGCACCCAAGACCGACGACAACATCGTCATGACGCAGGTCAGGTACTATCCGTTCTGATGTTCTGTGGGTGGCAATTGTCCGACGGTCTACTGATCCTTCGGCTCGCGCACGTCGTCGCCCGGCTTGGCCTGGCAATGACGGGCGCGGTCGGCGCCACCTTCGTCGCCGCATTGCTGATGCGGGCCGATCTGCCCTGGTTCGACACCGTCGAATTCACTGTTCTGCTAATCGTGCTCGGAATGACCGGCGCCTATCTCGGGATCGACATCCCGCGCTGGCCGCAGCTCCAGGCCGGCCCGGCGCATCGATCGCCCGCGATCGGTCTTGCCAGCGCGACCGGCACCTTCCTCGCGGCTGGAGCCGGCCTACTCGCACTCTATGCTTTCGTGATCGACGAAACGTCTGCTCCCGCCAGCAACCTCTTGTTCGGCGCCACCTGGATGCTGGGGGTGTGCATGCAGATCGGCGCCGGTCTCGCCGGCCGCCGCCGCATTACGCAGGTCAAGGGTCGCAATTAGCCGGGCTTCTTGTCGAGCTGTCCGTGCTGGCGGCCGAAATCCGCGGCCGCCGAATCCTGACCGATCTCGACGATGCCGCGGCGGATGGCGCGGGTGCGGGTGAAATGGTCGAACAGCGCCTCGCCGTCGCCACGGCGGATCGCGCGCGTGAGCTTGGCGAGATCCTCGGTGAAGGTGCCGAGCATCTCCAGCACGGCGTCCTTGTTGGCGAGGAAGACGTCGCGCCACATCGTCGGGTCGGAGGCCGCGATGCGGGTGAAGTCGCGGAAGCCGCCGGCGGAGAACTTGATGACCTCCGACTCCGTCACCTGTGCCAGCTCGTCGGCGGTACCGACGATGGTGTAGGCGATCAGATGCGGCAGATGGCTGGTGATCGCGAGCACGAGATCATGATGATCCGGCGTCATCACCTCGACCTTGGCGCCCATCGCCGCCCAGAATGCGCGCAAATGCGCGGTGGCCCCGGCATCGACGCCTTCCGGCGGCGTCAAGATGCACCAGCGGTTGATGAAGAGCTCGGCGAAGCCGGAATCCGGCCCCGAATGCTCGGTGCCCGCGACGGGATGGGCCGGCACGAAATGAACGCTCTTCGGCAGATGCGGCGCCATGTCCTTGACCACCGCGCCCTTGACCGAGCCGACGTCGGAAATGATTGCGCCGGGCTTCAGATGTGCGGCGATCTCCTGCGCCACCTCGCCGCAGGCGCCGACGGGAATGCAGAGGATGACGAGATCGGCATCCTTTACCGCCTCCGCATTGGTCGCCACGACCTGGTCGACGATGCCGAGCTCCATCACCCGCGCGCGGGTCTTTTCCGAGCGCGCGGTGGTGACGATCTCGCCCGCCAGGCCCTGAAGTTTCGCAGCGCGCGCGATCGAGCCGCCGATCAGGCCGAAGCCGATCAGCGCGACGCGCCGGAAGTGTGCCTGCTCGCTCATTTGCCGGCCATGAAGTCGCGCAAGGCCTCGGCGACGAGGCGGTTGGCCTCCTCGGTGCCGATGGTCATGCGCAAGCAATGCGGCAGGCCGTAATTCTTCAGCGCGCGCAGCACGAGACCGCGCCTGGTGAGGAAGGCGTCGGCGTCGTCGGCCGTCTTGCCCTTCTCGGTCGGGAAGTGGATCAGCACGAAATTGGCGACGCTCGGCGTCACCTTCAGCCCGAGCTTGCCGATCTCCTCGGTGAGCCAGTTGCGCCAGGTCTCGGTGAACTGCTTCGACATCGCCTGGTGCGCGGTGTCCTCGATGGCGGCGACAGCGGCATACATCGCCGGCGTCGACACGTTGAACGGGCCGCGGATGCGGTTGACCGCATCGATGATGTGCTCGGGGCCGAACATCCAGCCGACGCGCAGCGCCGCAAGGCCGTGGATCTTGGAGAAGGTGTGCGTCACCACGGTGTTCTCGGTGGTCGCGACCAGCTCGATCCCCATCTCGTAATCGTTGCGCGAGACGTAGTCGGAATAGGCGGCATCGAGCACCAGCAGCACATGCGACGGCAGGCCGGCGCGCAGGCGCTTGACCTCGTCGAACGGGATGTACGTGCCGGTCGGGTTGTTGGGGTTGGCGAGCCAGACCAGCTTCGTCTTCGGCGTCACGGCTTTCAGGATGGCGTCGACGTCGCAGGTGAGGTTCTTCTCGGCCGCAATCACGTTCTTGGCCCCGACCGCCATGGTCGCGATCGGGTAGACCAGGAAGCCGTGCGTGGTCGAGATCGCCTCGTCGCCATGGCTGAGATAGGTGTGGGCGAGCAGATTGAGGATCTCGTCCGATCCGGCGCCGCAGATGATGCGATTGGGGTCGAGGCCGAAGGAGCGGCCGATCGCCTCGCGCAGCACGCGTGAGGTTCCCTCCGGATAGTCTTCCAGATGATCCGCGACGTGCTTGAAGGCCTCGATCGCCTTGGGCGAGGGTCCGAAGGGCGTCTCGTTGGCCGAGAGCTTGAACACCTTGCGGCCCGGCTCCGCCACCGGGCTCTTGCCGGGCGTGTAGGGCGCAATATCGAGAATGCCGGGATTCGGCACGGGGCGGGACATCTTCAACTCCGAGATTGGCTGGGCGCGAACTTACGATTTCGCCCCGGTCGGGGGCACCGTATAGCGCGTTGCGTGGCTGCCGACGAGGGCCGTGGAGCGCACCGAGGCCCCCGCCTCGATCAGGGCAGCCCTGATTTTGTCGATGCCGGTGGCTGATGTCACCGACACCAGCAGCGCTGCGCCGTCGAAGGCGGTATCGGGCACCGCCACGATCTCGGCCAGCGGCGACAGCGCGCGCGCCACCTCGGCGTTCCAGCCGGAGACGCGCACGCTGAAGGTCTCCACTTCCGTGACCAGCGCGCTGTCGGCGACGCGCGAGATCGCGAACACGGGCAGCGCCGCCGGATGGTCGGCGCGTTCGACGAAGGGCATGCGCGCGATGATCTTCGGCGCGCCGTCGGCCTCCAGCTCCAGCCACCACGGCGTGCGGCTCGAGGTCGCCGAGACCAGCGCAAGATCGCCCTTGGATTTCGCCACCGCCTCGACCGCGGCCTGCGCGCTGAAATGGGCGACGTAAGGCACCGTGAAGCCGAAATGGAAGCGCACGGAATCGCGCATGGCAGGCTCGCTCACCGAGATGTCGGCGTGCACGGAGAACGGCGCCTGGACATAGGTGAAGGTGGAGATGATGACGCGCCAGATGCTCTCGACCGTGTCGAGCGGCAGAATGCCGCGATGGCGCTGCACGATCTCACGCATCATCGAGGCCTCGCGCGCCGGGCGGAACGCCGAGCCGACCTCCTGGGTCTGCTTGACCTGGATCAGGCGATCGATGATGTCGCCACGCTGCATCAGGAGGCGATGCATGGCCTCGTCGATCGCGTCGATCTCCTTGCGCAATTCCTGGAGCGATGGTGGCGCCGGCGGACGTTGGGACATATCTGACAGGCTGTGTTGTGAGGGAGCGGTCGAGGTTCTGATTAGGCAGTCGGGGCGGCGAAAGCAAAGAGAAATGCAAGAGGACGCGAGACCTGCCGGTCCGCGCGGCGAGAGCCGATTTTGCTCAATCCGGACCGTGACTTGACGAAATCAGCCTGAGCCGGTAGGTTTTTGCCCGTTCCGTGGTCATTTGAGCCGGCCGGCTTGCAGCCACGTTAAAAAACTCGCTAAACAGGCCGGGGACGCTTCCGATCCCGGCCGAACCTATCATTCAGGCCGGGTTTTTCATGGCCTGATGTCAGCGGCGGTTCTCGTGGCCGTCGCAAACGAGGTCGATGATGGTTGGCGTCAAGTCCGTGCCCAGTCCCGCGATCAGTGCCGACGATCGCTCGCATGAGGTCGATCATCCGAGCTCGCAGCTTGCGCTGTTCGGCACTGAGCAGCCGCTGCGGCTCGATTGCGGCGTCGATCTCTCGCCGTTTCAGATCGCCTATCAGACCTATGGCGAACTCAACGCCGACCGTTCCAACGCGGTGCTGATCTGCCATGCGCTGACCGGAGACCAGCACGTCGCCAATGTGCATCCCGTCACCGGCAAGCCCGGCTGGTGGGAGACGCTGGTCGGCCCCGGCCGGCCGCTCGATCCTGCGAGGTACTTCATCATCTGCTCCAATGTGATCGGCGGCTGCATGGGTTCGACCGGCCCGGCCTCGATCAATCCCGCGACCGGCAAGGTGTGGGGCCTGGATTTTCCCGTCATCACCATTCCCGACATGGTGCGCGCGCAGGCGATGCTGATCGACCGGCTCGGCATCGACACGTTGTTTGCCGTCGTCGGCGGCTCGATGGGCGGGATGCAGGTGCTGCAATGGACGGCGGCGTACCCTGCACGCGTCTACTCCGCGCTGGCGATTGCCTGTGCGACGCGGCACTCGGCGCAGAACATCGCCTTCCACGAACTCGGCCGCCAGGCCGTGATGGCCGATCCGGACTGGCACAATGGCGGCTATGCCGATCACGGCATCCATCCGCATCGCGGCCTCGCGGTCGCACGGATGGCTGCGCACATCACCTATCTCTCGGACGCCGCCCTGCATCGCAAGTTCGGGCGGCGCATGCAGGACCGCGAGCTGCCGACCTTCTCGTTCGACGCCGACTTCCAGGTCGAGTCCTATCTGCGCTACCAGGGCTCGTCCTTCGTCGAGCGCTTCGACGCCAACTCCTATCTCTATCTGACCCGCGCGATGGATTATTTCGACATCGCCGCCGACCATGGCGGCGTGCTGGCGAAGGCCTTCGCGGGGATCCAGACCCGCTTCTGCGTGGTCTCCTTCACCAGTGACTGGCTGTTTCCCACATCCGAATCGCGCGCGCTGGTGCACGCGCTGAACGCATCGAGCGCGCGGGTGTCGTTCGCCGAGATCGAGACCGATCGCGGCCACGACGCCTTCCTGCTCGACGTGCCCGAATTCTTCGACATCTCGCGCGCCTTCCTGCAATCGGCCGGCAAGGCGCGCGGGCTCACCGACAAGGACGGCTGACATGTCCGCGCAAGAAGTGCTGCCGTTCAACGGCATCGTGACCACGCAATCGGGAAACTATCGCGCCGACCATCTGCTGGTCGCCGAGATGGTCAAGCCGGGCTCAAAGGTGCTCGACGTCGGCTGCGGCGAGGGCGATCTGCTTCAACTGCTGGAGACCCGCGGGATCGACGGCCGCGGCATCGAACTATCTCGTGAAGGCGTCAACCGCTGCGTGGCAAAGGGCCTCGCGGTGGTGCAGGGCGATGCCGACACCGATCTCGTGAATTATCCGGACGATGCCTTCGACTACGTGATCCTGTCGCAGACGCTACAAGCGACGCGGCAGCCCAAGGTCGTGCTGGAAAACCTCCTGCGCATTGGCCGCCGCGCCATCGTCTCGTTCCCGAATTTCGGCTTCTGGCGGATGCGCCTCCAGCTCCTGATCGGCGGCCACATGCCGCGCACGGAAAACCTGCCGGCCAGCTGGTACGACACCGCCAACATCCATTTCTGCACCATCAAGGATTTCGTCGAGCTCTGCGACGAAATCCATGTCAAGATGGAGCGTGCCGAAGCGCTCGACCTCTACGGCCGCCCCTTGCGCCTGCGGTTGCCCTGGTGGGTGTGGAATCTGTTCGGCGAGCAGGGGGTGTTCCTGCTCAGCCGAGGCGGTGGGAAGTAGTTTTTCGTCATTGCGGCGGCGGACGGCGATACCTGACTCAGGGAACTAGACCAAGTATCCAATCCTGCGGCTAACCAAAGTTGAGCCTCTAGGTTGCATGTCCTCGATTCCTTCAGCCATAATGCCGCTGGGGAAATGAAGGGCTGAGACGATGGGTAGAGCGCTGCCGGCACTCGCTGTGCTGTTCAGTGTGGGCTTGACGTACGAACCGGTACTCGCCCAGAGCGGAAGCGACATCGTTAACATTTTTGGTGGCCTGGTTCAGACCGCGATCACTCAGGCGACCCAGGCCGAGTGGCGCAAGATTCCGGCGGCCGAGATGTCCTGCATCGACGAGAACCTGCGCCAGCGCGGCTTGTCGATTGCGCAAGCGGTTCAGCAAGGCATCAGCCCCGGCGACGGCGGCTTGCGGACGTGCGCCGCTTCTGCCGAAGCGGCCTCGCGCAAAATCCATCGGGCATAGCCGTGAGCCCGAGCGTGATCTCGATCTATGCAGTCGACGGACTTAACCTCGGCGCGAAGGTCAACTTCGAAAGCTCGGTCTATCGGCAATATCAGTGTAGTCCCAGCGAACAGTTCGACGGCTTCAGCTGGTGCACCCGCAAGGTGGCGGAAAGCTCGAGACGGGGACCGTTCGTGTCGTCCTACTCGATCCTGCATTCGCCCGACGGCACGGTGTCCTACGTCAACCGCTACCTGGAGCCGGCATGGTTCAGCGGCAACGAGGCGAATGAAGACATCGGACGACTTGCGAGAAAGTACGGCCAGCCCAACGTGATGGCCATGCCGCAAGCTGAAGGTGTGCAAGGGCTCATGGCCAGCTGGGGCACGGTCACGCTGCTGCCGCTCGACGCGAACAATTTGGCCCTGCTCGCGCAGGGCCGCGACATCAGGGCCGGCTTCATGGTGGACTTCCTCGGCAATTTCCGCCGATCCGCGCAGCTCGGCTTGCCCATCTACCGCCTGGCCGGTGGGCCGGGTTTCGTCTGGGCTGCCAACTGGGACCAAGGCGGGCGGGGCACGCTGCGGTTCTTTGCTGTTGATGCGTCCACATTCGCAGGACCCGCTCCGGTCCAGCCGCAGGTTCAGGCGAATCTCGGCACGTCTTCGATTGCCGATTCAGCCGCGTCGGAACCTGCTTCGCCGTCGCCCCCGCCGGTCTCCGCCGCTCAACCATCGCCGCCGGTCTCGACCGCGCCTCCTCCGCCGCCAGCTTCACCGCCCCCGGCGGTCACCCGCATCAATCCCGATGAGCGCGCGCGGCAACGGATCAAGGATACTCTAAGCAGGGTTTCCTATCATCGAGGCGATCTTCCGAACGATAACTTCAAGACCAAGCTGGATGCGATCGCGTCGCGCCTTGCTGCGGTCAGTAACGGCGCGGATTCGGCCACGCTGAAGACCCTTATGTCGGACTGCGATGCAGCTTCGGCGATCTTCGACGAAGCTGCCGAGTTCACCCGAGTCTCCGAAATAGCAGGGCGGAAAGTGGCGATCGTGAACGCGAAGCTGCAAGGCATCAGCTTCGACGCGCCGCTGGTGCAGGACCTGAAGACCGCCGTCGGCGGCGTCGGGAATGCTCAGACCGAAGGAGATCTTGCCGCGCTAAAGGCAGCCCTCAGTTCGCTTAACGCCCTCTACGATACGGGCCGACTTGATCGCCTCGCAACTGCCAAGGCGAACGGATTTGAGACCATCGAGAGCTACGATGACTACAAGGATCGCCAATCCAGGCTCAGTGGGTCGGGAATCATCCTGAACAAGAAGTGATTGTCATGCTGAGCAATATCGAAACGTTGTTTGTTCGCCTCCTGAGAGGGACGGTCATCGCGACCGCGATGGTGTCCTTCATCATCACGATGCTGGCGCTGCTCTTCGCACTGTATGCGGAGTTCGCGCCGAATCCGAAGGTGAGGCTCGCCGATCAGATCGACCGGTTTCGCCAGGTGACGGATCCGGTCAAATTGATCAGGGAGGTCTTTCCGGCGGAGGCACCTATCGTCAAGGAGACTGGTGGGCCCGACAATGTGGCTTACGAAAAGGGAAAGCGTCTCGATCCGGAGATCTTGCAGCAGTTCAACAAGTTTCTCGATGGTGCGCTGGGAGCCAGCTTTGAGAACGCGTCCCAGTTCGCCGATTGGCTTCACAACAACGGTGTGCGGTTCCGCGGCTATTCCGCGCTGGAGGACCGAAACGCGCTTGATGAGGGCAACATCGAGGTGCTGTGGCGCTCCCTCATCTTCGACTACGCCAGGCGACTGAGCGCGCGAGCACCGGCCCTGGCGACGGCAAACAAGGACAAGCAGTATTCGTCCGCCATCGATCGCTTCACGGCCGCTACGCCTCCCACCCGCGCGCCGTATTTCGTGGTGTGGTTCTTCAACAAGCTGCAGGGCGAACTGCAACTCGTCGCCCAGGAATTTCAGGAAGAGCAAGACCGCAGGCTAGCCCTGCGATTGATGGCTCCTGTCGCCCTGTACGTCGCAGCAGGTGCCTTCTCCTATTTTATCTTCATCATGTTCCTGTTCTTGCTGGTATCGATCGAGGCCAGCGTCAGGCGGCTGGCCTCGGCGGGTAATTCCGCATTGCCACCGCTACCGGCGGCTCCCAAGGTCTGATCGCTTCGCTGCGCTCGCAATGACCATGCGTGGTGGCGCCGTTGCTCTAGTGCGCCGCCAGCGACCTCGGATCGCGCATCGGCCAGCGGCCTGCTTCCACCAGGGTCACGAACCGTTCCACGCTTTCGTTGAACAGCGCGGGTTCCTCAAGATTTAGCACGTGGCCTGACTTCGGAAACATCGCTAGGCCCGCGGCAGGCAGGTGCTTTTTTAGGAACAGACTTGCGCCGATGCACGGATCATCCTCGTCGCCGCAGATGATCAGTGCGGGCGTGGCCGCTTTCGCGATCGCCTCCGTCATCGTGTAGATCGACGGCCTGCCGCCCTGGAAGCCGCGCATCGTGTTGGCCGAGCCTTTGGCATCGTGCCGCGCCAGCGCGGCATAGAAATCGGCGTGGCCGCGCGGGTCCTTGACGAGGAATGGAATCCGGCTCGGCGCTTCCCGCGTGGCCTTGGCGACCTCGGCGGAGCCCAGCGTCTCGAATTGCTCGGCATTGGCGCGGCACTGCTTGCGCCAGGCCTCCAAATTCTCGAGCTCCGAACCAGAGCCGACGCCGGCCAGCGTCATCGACAGCGCGCGCTGCGGCGCGTTCAATCCGATCTGGAGCGACGAGTAGGCGCCCATCGACAGGCCGACGAGATGTGCGCGCGCGATTCCGAGGTGATCAAGCACGGCGAGTGCGTCGGTGTAGAAATGCGTGTAGCTGTAGACCTCGCCGTCGGGCACATCAGACGGCGTGTAGCCGCGCGCGGAATAGGTGATGCAGCGGTGGCCGCGCGAGAAGTAGCGCATCTGCGGCTCCCAATTGCCGTAGTCGGCCGCGAACTCGTGCAGAAAAAGTATCGGCGTTCCCTGGCCCGCTTCCTCGAAATAGATGCGGACGTCGTCCCTGGTCGTGGCGTGGGGCATTAACCGTTTCCCTCTCTTCAAGCCATGAGTTGAGGATCGCAGTTAATGCTGATGTCCGCAATGAGGCAGCTTCCTGCCAGCACTGACGCAAAATCATCGCAGCTATTCGCAGGCACCGTGTCTTTTTCTCGCCACATCGGGCGGCTTAACGGCCTCATCGATGTCGGCCACCGCACGGCCGATGGGAAAGTGGGGTGTCAACGTAGGATGAAGAATGGTTGAGTTGTTTGCGTCTCGCCTGTCGCGTTGTGTTGTCGCGCTGGCGATCTTCGTCGCGGCTTTTGCCGCATTCGTTTCTCCGGCCTCCGCGCGGCCGCATCATCGTCATAGCGCAGAGCGGCACGCTTACGTGCATCACGCCAGACATCATCATTATCGCCACTCCACCCGCGGCTCGCGCTTCGAGCGCAGCGCGACGGCGTTGCGGTCCAGCGAATTCGCCAACACGCAGGCCAGCTATGATCCGAGCGCCAATGCGCCCGCGAGCATGAGCGGCGGCTTCGGCGGCGGATCGGGTCTGGTCTCCGAGGCGCGGCGTTATCTGGGCGGCAATCCCACGGGGCGCGGCAGCCTGTGGTGCGCGCGTTTCATGAACATGGTGCTGCAGAAGACCGGCCATCAGGGCACCGGCTCCGACATGGCGAGCTCGTTCGCGCACTACGGCACGCGCGTCTCAGGTCCCCAGGTCGGCGCCATCGCAGTGATGTCGCGCGGCCGCCGCGGCGGTCATGTCGGCATCATCACGGGCATCGACGCGCAGGGCAATCCGATCATGATCTCCGGCAACAACGGCAATCGCGTCCGCGAGGCCCCGATCTCGCGCGGCAGGATCTATGCGTATGTGATGCCGAATTGAAGCTCGTCGCCGGCGTCATTGCGAGGAGCGAAGCGACGAAGCAATCCAGGCTGTCTCACCGGCAGCTCTCTGGATTGCTTCGCTGCGCTCGCAATGACCGAGTGTGGTGCGCCGATATCGGCTCACACCAGCTTCGGCTGCTCCACCGCGACCGTATCACCCACGCCGATCTCGCCGCCTTCGATCACCTCGGCGTAGATGCCGCAATCCATGTGGCCGAGATGGCGCGAGAGCGTCGGCGGAATATCGAGATCGCGCACGGCGGTGTCAGGATCGACGTTGGTGGCCGGGCAGCGCTTGATGCGCTTGACCACTTTCAGGCGCGCCTGTCCGATCGCGAGCGTCTGGTCGACCAGATCGAGCTCGGACCAGGCCGACCAGCCCTTCACGTAGAGATTGGCGCGGAAGCGCAAGGGATGGACGGCAACGCCGCCGAGCATGGCCTCGATGGCGCGGACGCTGTCGAGATTGATGATGGACACCACCTTGCGGGCGACGTCGGAAAAGCTGTGGCCGCGGCCGGACAGGACTTTCGGCGGGCCCTTCAGCTCGGGCTGAAAGTTCTCGCTGAAATAGGTCTCGATCGCAGCGCGCCCAGCCGCGGTCTCGAGATCGCCGCTGGCGACGATCTCGCCGTCCTTACGGATGGTCAGGCGATTGGTCGCATCCTCGAACCGACTGTCCAGAGACGCCAGCCGCTCGTTGCGGGCCAGCATCAGGAATTGGACCTTCGGCTTCCATTCGGGGGCCTCGGGGTCAAACCCGCTGGGGCCGTTCTCGATGGCGTAGCGGCGGTCCGCGGGCAGGGTCTGACCGGACCGCAAGGCGACCCGGGGCAGGGATTCCGGCGTCAGCCCCTTGATCGGGTAGCGGTAAAGGGCGGTGATTTCGGCGGTGTGGCTGGCTGTCATGCCGCTACTTAGGGGATTCGCCCCGCACCCGCCAAGCGGCCCGATCAGCGCACGAAATTGTGAATACGCCTCTTCCGATCCGAGGACGCACTTCCCACATCTGGGTCAGGCCGGCGCCAGCGCGGGCTGATAACGACCGTTTGTTGCGTTGAGGAATGTCAACGCGACGAGCGGAAACCCAATGAAGATGCCGTTTGGGGTGCCTTGCAGGGCCCCATGGGCAGGCCGAGGGAAAGAAAAGCTATGAATATCGAGAAGTATACCGAACGCTCCAGGGGCTTCATCCAGTCCGCGCAGTCGCTTGCGATGCGCGAGGGGCATCAGCAGTTTTCCACGCTCCATGTCCTGAAAGTCCTGCTGGACGACAATGAAGGGTTAGCTGCCGGTCTGATCGACCGCGCCGGCGGCAATTCCCGCGCAATCCTGAAGGCGACCGAGGACGCCCTGGGCAAGGTGCCGAAGGTCAGTGGTGGCGGCGCAGGCCAGATCTATCTGGCCCCGGAACTCGCGCGCACGTTCGATGCCGCCGAAAAGGCCGGCGAGAAGGCCGGCGACAGCTTCGTCACGGTCGAGCGGCTGCTGCTCGGCCTCACGCTGGAGAAGACCAGCGAAGCCGGCGCCATCCTGAACAAGGGCGGCGTGACCCCGCAGAACCTCAACGCCGCGATCGAAGCGCTGCGCAAAGGCCGCACGGCTGACAGCGCCACGGCCGAGAACGCGTATGACGCCCTGAAGAAATATGCCCGCGACCTGACCCAGGCGGCGCGCGATGGCAAGCTCGACCCGGTCATCGGCCGCGACGAGGAGATTCGCCGCACCATCCAGGTGCTCTCGCGCCGGACCAAGAACAATCCCGTCCTGATCGGTGAACCCGGCGTCGGCAAGACCGCCATCGCGGAAGGACTGGCGCTGCGCATCGTCAATGGCGATGTGCCGGAGAGCCTCAAGGACAAGAAGCTGCTGTCGCTTGATCTCGGCGCGCTGATCGCCGGCGCGAAGTACCGCGGCGAGTTCGAGGAGCGGCTGAAGGCCGTGCTCCAGGAAGTCACCGGCAGCGAAGGCACCTTCATCCTGTTCATCGACGAGATGCATACGCTGATCGGTGCCGGCAAGGGCGACGGCGCGATGGACGCCTCCAACCTGCTCAAGCCGGCGCTGGCGCGCGGCGAGCTGCACTGCATCGGCGCGACCACGCTCGACGAGTACCAGAAGCACGTCGAAAAGGACGCCGCACTGGCCCGGCGCTTCCAACCGATCTTCGTCAGCGAGCCATCGGTCGAGGACACCATCTCGATCCTGCGCGGCCTGAAGGACAAGTACGAGCAGCACCATGGCGTGCGGATCACGGATTCCGCGCTCGTTGCGGCCACGACGTTGTCCAACCGCTACATCACGGATCGCTTCCTGCCCGACAAGGCGATCGACCTTATGGACGAGGCCGCGGCGCGGCTGAAGATGCAGGTCGATTCCAAGCCGGAAGAGCTGGATTCGCTCGATCGTGAGATCATCCGGCTCAAGATCGAACAGGAAGCTCTCAAGAAGGAAAGCGACCTCGGCTCCAAGTCCCGGCTCCAGACGCTGGAGAAGGATCTTGCCGAGCTCGAGGAGAAGTCGGCTTCGCTGACGGCGCGCTGGAGCGCGGAGAAGAGCAAGCTCTCCGACGCCCAGAAGCTGAAGGCCGAGCTCGACGGCCTGCGGGTCGAACTGGCCAACGCGCAGCGGCGCGGCGAATTCCAGAAGGCGGGCGAGCTGGCCTATGGTCGGATCCCGCAGCTCGAGAAGCAGCTTGCGGACATCGAGGCCAAGGAGAACTCCGGCGAGATGATGGAGGAGGCTGTCACCGCCAATCACGTCGCGCAGGTGGTCTCGCGCTGGACTGGCGTGCCGGTCGACAAGATGCTGGAGGGCGAGAAGGAGAAGCTCCTGAAGATGGAGGAGCAGCTCGGGCAACGTGTCGTCGGGCAGAGCGAGGCCGTGCGTGCGGTCGCCACCGCCGTGCGCCGTTCGCGCGCGGGCCTGCAGGATCCGCACCGGCCGACCGGTTCGTTCATGTTCCTGGGCCCGACCGGCGTCGGCAAGACCGAGCTGACCAAGGCGCTCGCCGAATATCTCTTCAACGACGAGACCGCGATGGTCCGCCTCGACATGTCCGAATACATGGAGAAGCACTCGGTCTCGCGGCTGATCGGCGCACCTCCGGGCTATGTCGGCTACGACGAGGGCGGCGCGCTCACCGAAGCCGTGCGGCGCCGGCCCTACCAAGTGGTGCTGTTCGACGAGATCGAAAAGGCGCACCCCGACGTCTTCAACGTCCTGTTGCAGGTGCTCGATGACGGCCGCCTGACCGATGGCCAGGGCCGTACCGTCGATTTCCGCAACACGCTGATCATCATGACCTCGAACCTCGGTTCGGAGTTTCTGGTGAATCAACCCGAGGGCGAAGACACTTCGGCCGTGCGTGAGCAGGTGATGGGCATGGTGCGGGGACATTTCCGTCCCGAGTTCCTGAACCGTGTCGACGAGATCATCCTGTTCCACCGCCTGCAACGGAGCGAGATGGGCCGGATCGTCGAGATCCAGTTCGCGCGGCTCCAGAAGCTGTTGACCGATCGCAAGATCGTGCTGACGCTCGATGCCGCAGGCCGCGACTGGCTCGCAGCCAAGGGCTGGGACCCCGCCTATGGCGCCCGGCCCTTGAAGCGGGTGATCCAGCGCTACCTCCAGGATCCGCTCGCCGAGATGATCCTGGCCGGCGACGTCAAGGACGGGGACAATGTTGCGATCTCGTCCGAAGGCAACGTACTGACCTTCAACGGCAAGGCGCCGCAGACCGCGGAGATCACCCAGTTCGAAGCGCCGGTGTCGAAGCGCAAGCTGAACTGAGCACTGAACTCGCGACTACGAATACCGCCCCGGAGAGGTCGCCTCTCCGGGGCATTCTTTTGCGCTTGATCGAGCCTAGCTGATTGCGAACGCCGAGCCGGGTCCTGTTAGACCTTGCTCGTCATCGTCCTGGTCGAGCTCCGAGAGAATATCCACGAGCTCGCGCACGCGTCCCTGCGCCAGTGGGCGCAAATCGTTGATCATCGGCTCGTCATTGGCGAGCCAAGCCTGGGCTTCGGCAAGCTCCTCGGCGGTTGCGCCGGTTCCGATGATCTGGGCAATGGTGACCTCGTCGGCCCGGTCCACGGCCTTGGCGACATCGTCGCGTGAGAGGCGCGTCATGGGCGATCCTCCTGCTGATGGGCTTCCCGATTGCCTCTAACCGGGAATCCCAGCCTCGGTTCCGCGCGCAGGCCCGTTGCGCGCGGAGGCTATTTCTTCACCACCTTGTAGATCGCATTCTCGATATCGGAGCTGAAATAGATGGCGCCGGTCCCACCGATGGCGACACCGGTCGGGATGTGGGTCGGCAGGCCGTTCGGCGCGCCGGTCAGGCCGATCGGAAGATTGGCCGCGATCTCGGTGAGCTGGCCGTTCTCCGGCGCGATCTCGATCAGCCGTTTGGCACCGACCTCCGCCACGATCAATCGGCCGTCGCTGCCGCGCGCGAGGCCTTCAGGCATTTTCAGGTCCTTGGCGAGCACGGTCTTCTCGCCGTTCGCGTCGATCCTGGAGACCGTGCCGGCGAAGCCTTCGGTCACGTAGACCTCGTCGCTCGATCCGCCGACGAGGCCGATCGGGCCCTCGAGACCACCGATCAAAGTGGTGCGATCCTTGCCATGCTCGCCGCTGACCTTGACCAGCGACTTGGTGCCGAGCTCGGCCACCAGGATGTTGCCGTCGGCAAGCACGATCGCATCATGCGGCGCCTTGAAGCCGTGCAGCATCTCGCGCGTCGCACCGGTCTTGCCGTCGATCACCTGCACCGTGCCGGTGAACCAGCTCGACAGGACCACATCGTTGCCCTTCGCCGTCGCGCTCATCGGATATTCGAGCGTGGTGCCATCGGCGTGCATGCGCGCCTTTTCGGTGACCTCGCCGGTTCCGCCGTCCACGGTACGATAGGCGAACACGTCGGCGACGTGGACCGTATCCTTGCCGTCCTCAGAGGTGACACCGATGCCGCCGGGCAAAGCGAGCTTGCCGATGATGATCTGCTTGGCCTGGCCGGTCGCCGGGTCCACCTCCTGGATGCCGTTGTCGGCCATGTTGGAGACGTAGATCCGGTCCTTGTCGTCGAGCGCGAGATTGTCCAGCGACGGCTTCAGCTGCGCGACCATGGCTTTGGTGCCGGACTTCGGATCGACCCGGACGAGCTGGCCGAGCGCGGTGTCGACGACCCAGAGATTGCCCTTGGAATCGAAGTTCACCGCGGCGGGCACCTTGAAGCCGTCGGCAACCACCGTCAGCTCGGCCTTGTCGACGTCGATCCTGGCGACCTGTCCCTTGAACCAGAGCGGTCCGTACAGCTTGTCGTCGGGGCCGAATTCGAAGCCGTTGAGGCCGCCCATCTTCTCCATGATCTGCCGCGGCGGTTTGACGCCTTCGACGTCGATCTCATAGAGGGTGTCGCCGAGGAAGACCGTTGAGGCGTAGAGCCGGCCGTCCTTGCGGTAGGCGAGCGAGTTGATGCCGGGAAGGCCGGATGCCAGCTTCTTGATCGGGCCGTCGCCCTTGCGTGAATAGAGATCGCCGGTCAAGAAACCGGTCCAGGCCATGGTGCCGTCGGGCGCGAAGGCGATGTCGTCGGCCATGCCGACAGGAGCGGGGATTGCAACCTTCGCGGTGCCCGCAGCGACGTCGACTTCGTAGAGCGCTGCACCCGCGACGCTGCCCGCAAACAGATGGCCGTCCTTGTCGATTCCGAGCCCGTGCACGCCATGAAAGGCCGAGCCCGGCACGAGCCTCGTGACCTGCCAACTCTCGGCAAAAACGCTCGTGCTTGCGAAAATCGCAGCCGCAAACGCTGCGCAGGCGAGCCTGGTCGTCATGGCGAGACCTCCCGATTTTTGGAAAGTATTCGCCCGTCACGCGGCTTTGGCAAACGAAACTTGAAATTGTGCCGCCGTGATATGCCGCCGCATCAGGGCCAGGTTTTTGCGGAGACGTGCGGCCGATCCCGGCCGGTTGCAATTACCGGTTGGTGACCTGCAACGGCCCGCCGGTGGCGTCCGACAGGCGGGCGATGGCGCCGCCCCGGCCGCTCATCATCGCATCGAGCCGGTCGCGCTCCTTCTCGAAGCTGGCCAGCATCGGCCCTTCCAGCGAACGGCCACGCGGCAGCTTCACGCGCATCGGGTCGACGAAGCGGCCGTTGACGAGAATTTCGTAGTGAACGTGCGGGCCGGTCGACTGGCCGGTCGAGCCGACGAAGCCGATGACCTGGCCCTGCCGCACCTTCTTGCCTGCTTCCATGCCCTTGGCGAAGGCCGACATGTGGCCGTAGGCGGTCTCGTAGCCGTTGTTGTGCTTGATGCGGATATATTTGCCGTAGCCGCCCTCGAGCTGGGCCTTCTCGATCACGCCGTTGCCGGCGGCGAAGATCGGCGTGCCGTAGGCGGTAGCCCAGTCGACGCCGGTGTGCATCTTCACATAGCCGAGGATCGGATGGCGGCGGCCGCCGAAGCCGGAGCGCATGATGGCGCTGTTGACGGGCTTCCTGACCAGGAACTTCTTCGCGCTCTTGCCGGTCTCGTCATAGTAGTCGACGACGCCGTCGTCGGGGCTCTGGTAGCGGTAATATTTCTTGGTTTCGCCGCCGACCGTGAGCGAGGCGAACAGCACGTCGTTCTTCTCGCTCGAGGTCGTGCCGTCTTCTTCGCCGGCATAGAACACGTCGAACGAGTCGCCCGGCTGCACCTTGCGCTGGAAATCGACGTCGTAGGAGTAGATCTTGATCATGTCGTCGATGACGGGCATCGGCACTTTGTTGCGCATCGCGGTCTCGTAGATGCTCTGGTAGAGCCGCACGCCGCTGCCGTCGTCGTCGTCGTCGTCCTCGCTGCTGGTGCTGGTCGTGGCGTCGGCGACGGTGTTCATGCTCGAGACGTCGACCGCGACGTATTTGCCGAGATCGGACAGTGCTGCGATCGCCTCGACCACGGTGTCGTTTGCAACCACGACGCGATAGGGCTGCAGCCGTGCGCCGGGGCTTGCCGGCGCCATCAGGATGCGAAGCTTCTCGCCTTCCTTCAGGCCGCCGTCGCGGCCTCGCGGACCGAGGGTCGCGGTGATCGCCTTGATCTCCTCGGTCGTGGCGCCGAGATCGCGCAGCACCGAGCCGACGCTGTCGCCCTTCTTGACCAGGTGCACGCGCTCGCCGGTGGGATTGCCGCCGGTGATCTGCTCCTTGGTCTTCGGCAGCAGCGTGACGTTTTCCGGCACCACGCGGGTCTCGAAACCGGCATAGGGATCGGACGACGACGCTTCGGTGGCGTAGGCCATCTTCATGTCCGTGGCGCCGGTCGCGCCCGAGACGTCGGCGGCGGCGTTGGCCAGCGAGGCATAGCGCACCCCGCCATTGCCGCGCCAATTGGCGGCATCGCGCACCCGCATCAGGATGTCGTCGAGCGCCACCACCGCGGAGATCTTGGCCTTCGGCAGCACCGGCGAGAGATCCTTCGTGACGAAGGAGACCTCGGCGTCGGGCTCGACGGCTTCGGGATTGTTCGGATCGTCGGAGGCGGTCTTCGGATCGGAGCCGACGTCGGTGAGCAGACGCTGGGCGTTGAACGGCGGAATCTTCGCCGACAGATCGCTCGTCGTCATCGACAGATTGCCGGCGATCCGGATGAAGGGCCGCACGCGCATCACGTCGCGGTTGCCGACGCGGGCCACCGTCGAGACGCGCACGATGTTGCGCGAGGCGGTGGAATCGTTCGGCGGCGGCAGGCGATCGCTCTTGTGCAGTGTGGCGGTGCGATCGGCGGTACCGAAGGCACCGCGCAGCGCCCCTTCGACGCGCTCCGGCACCTTGGCGAAGGTCATTTCGCCGTCGAGCGATGCGAAAACGGCGCCGCCGATCAAGGCCGCGCCGCAGAGTCCGGTCAGAATTGTGCCGCTGAACCATTGCACCGAGACGCGACGGCGATCGATCACGGCGGCCTCGGAACCATCGACGGACAGCGGCGGCTCGTGGCCGAGATCGATGATCCCGGTCTCACGCCCGTAAGCGCCGCGTGACGTCCTCTGGTTCAACCCAAGTCCCCCAATCAACGACCCGACAGCCTTGCTTCGTGTCTCTCCCCGGTCGCCCTCTTGAAGGGGCATCGCGGGAAAAGCCATGCCGCACAGGTGCTCGCGCTCAGAAGGCCTCAGGTGAGGCCCGGCCGAAATTACGAACAGCTGGGCAGGTGAAGGTCTCTCGATGTCTTTCGAACGTCCGAAGAAGGCCGCGTCATCGTCAGATCGCCTTCTCTGAACCCCATGAAAACCGCCGGCAGCCCCCACTGGCCTCCCTGCGATTCAAGCTTGTCTCTTATCAGAACGCCGCGGGATTGTGGCTCTAGTACGGCGCATAAGATGGAAAAAGTTTCCTGAACGGGCCGGCGCGGCCTTGGGGGTGAGGGGCGCCCGGGGCCGTGTCCAGACCCCCTTCAGGAGCCCCTCACGAGCCCCCAGGGCGACAAACTTTTTTTCAGATTTTTTGCCGGACACCGTCGCTCTGCTCGCTTCAGGGTCTCCTAATCGTTTGGAATCGCTAGAATTTTTCCGCCAATCCACTGTGCGACGATTTGTTGACGATTGGCGTTGACAGCCCGGAAGGTGGGGCCTATAACCCCAACCACTGAGCGCGGCGCCGCCGGGTCACTGACCAAGGCGAGCGAACGCGCCACTGATGCTCCTCAACTTGTTGAGTGACACAACAGCCGACACAATCGGTTGGAGTCATTCGACGTCGGTAAGAGTGTCGGAACCCTTCCACTCCGGAAGGTTGGGGCCTCCACGGCCCCGGGCTGTTTGACAAGTGAAGATGAAGAAAGAGAAACGTGGACGGCGGAGTCCTTGCGCCTCTCGGACCACTTGAGAGCTTCGGCTTTTGAGTACTGAGAGAGGACGAAAGACTTCGGCGGTACACGTTTCAAAGGAAACACCATCGTTGTCCGCGATGTGAATCGCAGACAGCAAGTCGATTTCGGTCGACAATGGTGGGACCTCGTCAAACGTTGTGATCAGCCGGTTCAAAGTTCAAGTCCAACTTGAGAGTTTGATCCTGGCTCAGAGCGAACGCTGGCGGCAGGCTTAACACATGCAAGTCGAGCGGGCGTAGCAATACGTCAGCGGCAGACGGGTGAGTAACGCGTGGGAACGTACCTTTTGGTTCGGAACAACACAGGGAAACTTGTGCTAATACCGGATAAGCCCTTACGGGGAAAGATTTATCGCCGAAAGATCGGCCCGCGTCTGATTAGCTAGTTGGTAGGGTAATGGCCTACCAAGGCGACGATCAGTAGCTGGTCTGAGAGGATGATCAGCCACATTGGGACTGAGACACGGCCCAAACTCCTACGGGAGGCAGCAGTGGGGAATATTGGACAATGGGGGCAACCCTGATCCAGCCATGCCGCGTGAGTGATGAAGGCCCTAGGGTTGTAAAGCTCTTTTGTGCGGGAAGATAATGACGGTACCGCAAGAATAAGCCCCGGCTAACTTCGTGCCAGCAGCCGCGGTAATACGAAGGGGGCTAGCGTTGCTCGGAATCACTGGGCGTAAAGGGTGCGTAGGCGGGTTTTTAAGTCAGGGGTGAAATCCTGGAGCTCAACTCCAGAACTGCCTTTGATACTGAAGATCTTGAGTCCGGGAGAGGTGAGTGGAACTGCGAGTGTAGAGGTGAAATTCGTAGATATTCGCAAGAACACCAGTGGCGAAGGCGGCTCACTGGCCCGGTACTGACGCTGAGGCACGAAAGCGTGGGGAGCAAACAGGATTAGATACCCTGGTAGTCCACGCCGTAAACGATGAATGCCAGCCGTTAGTGGGTTTACTCACTAGTGGCGCAGCTAACGCTTTAAGCATTCCGCCTGGGGAGTACGGTCGCAAGATTAAAACTCAAAGGAATTGACGGGGGCCCGCACAAGCGGTGGAGCATGTGGTTTAATTCGACGCAACGCGCAGAACCTTACCAGCCCTTGACATGTCCAGGACCGGTCGCAGAGATGTGACCCTCTCTTCGGAGCCTGGAACACAGGTGCTGCATGGCTGTCGTCAGCTCGTGTCGTGAGATGTTGGGTTAAGTCCCGCAACGAGCGCAACCCCCGTCCTTAGTTG